>NZ_CP019650.1:725000-1450000 GCF_001999945.1 Microbulbifer agarilyticus | reverse complement strand
TGGAGTTGATTGGTGAGGACCGGCACATCGACCCGAATCAGGGTGACTTCGAGTACGGCAACCACGGGGCCAGCCTGAAAGATTTCCCACTGGATACCGCGCGCCTGAAGCAGGTACTGGCAGCCACCGCCGCGAAAGCAGACCTCTCGCAAAAAGGTGACCACGTACAAAAAGCGGGGGAAGGCTGGGGTATTGCCGTGCACCGCAGCTTCCTATCCTACGTGGGCATTGCCACCAAAGTAGCGGTGGAAAATGGCCGGGTCGCAATCAAGGAAATGCACTGTGTTGCGGACGTAGGCTTGGCGGTGAACCCGGATCGAGTGGAATCACAGATGGAGGGTTCCATGATCTTTGGCTTGAGCCTGGCCCTGATGGGCGGGATTAACATGGAGAAGGGTGCGGTAACCAACAGCAACTTCCATGACTACCCCTTGCTGCGCATGCAGCAGAGCCCCAAGATGAGCGTGACCTTAATGGGTACCGAGCACGCACCTGCGGGTGTGGGTGAACCCGGGGTACCGCCGGTTGCGCCCAGTATTACCAATGCCATTTTTGCCGCTTGTGGTGAGCGTATCCGCGACCTGCCGGTAAACAAGCACTTGCAGCTGGCTTAAGTAAGCACCCTGCGGCAGCATTCGCTGCCGCAGGAACTACACACAGGCAAAACAACTAGTTTGCGGATTGCTCTTGTAAAACGTAAGTGAAGTTCCCTTGTAAATTTTCACCGTCTATCACCCGTGAATTCCCCCTTCCATTGGTCCAGGAAGCATCTACCTGTACCGGGCCTACACAGTCACCCAGGCCAAAATGCAGATAGCGGTTAAAACCCCGCTCATACCCTGCCCCGCTTTCCCCGACACGGCGTATTTGGCGATTGCCACACGCTGTCACTTTTACCAGTCCATCCAAAACAGTGCCGCCTGAAACATCACTTGAAACATCACCTAAAACAGGGCCTGCCACATCAATCGTCAGTGAGCGGTTGCCATTGTCCGTGGCATTTTCATGCAAATGCCACTTGCCCCGCTCGTTGCCAAACAGCACATCCTGTTTACCGTCCTTGTTGAAATCCAGCGCTATGCCACCCAAACCCCAGGCACCCAAATCCCCGGAAGCAACGTTGTGGGATTCCGCACGTGCAAACCGCTCGCCTCCCTGGTTTAAAAATACTTCGCCGTGTATGGCTGAGATCAAATTACCTCTCTGGATGAAAACCAAATCCTGGTAGCCGTCGTTATCGAAATCAGCCACGACTACTCCGGTACTGTTTAACCCCGCCCCAAGTCCCTTTTCTGCAGAGACATCCACAAAAACGCCATCGCGATTTTCCAACAATACATTTGCAGGTGGCTCTTTGGAAGTCGCGTCACCGAGCCCTGGTTTTTTAGTAATGCCCTTCACGACGCCGGATGTTGGCGACCAGATGTCGCCACCAATCCGCCAGGTTCGATTTCCGATATAGCCAGCATGCAACCCCTGGCGCTCGCGCATATCTGGCCAACCGAGGGAATCGCTATTCACCAAGTTCAAAGTTTTGCCACTGTGGGTTTCCCCTGGAAGCGGTAACTTGTACGCCGATTCTCCCAGATAGAGCTGCTTGTGCGGCCAGGGGCTTTGGTAATTTACCAGCTGCAATAGGTCACCGGACTCCAGGTCGAATGCAAACCCTCCACGGCGAGCGTAAAAGCCGAAGACTTGTGTTTCTGCATCATAAAAAGTATCGCCGCTTTCAAACCCATGGGCGCGGCTCAGTACAATATCGAAATCCCCATCATTGTCGAAATCCAGTTCTAGTGCGCTTGTGACATGTGTATAAGCCTCAGGCAGCCGCTGCGCTGTAACCTCAGAGAACTGGAAATCACCATTTCCACGGTGCAAAGAAATCGGGCCATGACCATAGAGTAAGAGGTCCTGCCGCCCATCTTGATCAATATCGGTAATCAGAGTTCTCTGGCCATCACCACGCACTTTCGCCTGCAACCGCCCTGCCAATGCCAGGGTGCCGTCTCCGGCATTGCGGTATAAATAATTTTCGCTGTCACCACGGGTACCCAGTGAAGGAAACGCGAAGTTTAAAAGGTCTGCAGTGCCGTCATGATCCAAATCCGCAAACTGTACGGTGCGCCCGCGCATTTTTAACAGTGGTTCTGGGAAGTCCTCGATCCGAGTAAAAGTACGGTCTTTGCCCACTCGATAGATGATGGAATTACGCGCGTTTTTCCCCGAGCCACCACCACGGGCGACGATCACTTCCAACAACCCATCCCGATCGAAGTCGGCAACACTAGTCCCGTGAGAATCACCCATCAGGAGATCCTGCGCATCACTATAAGTACCGGCGTTATTCCAGATAACACGTACCCCGAAACCGTGTTCATTCAACAACACATCTGGCCAGCCATCCTGGTCAAGGTCCGCGACAGTCGGCGCACCCCACTTACGCAGATTCTTTTGCTGCTTGAAGAAACCCGTACTCACCGGCGAAAAATGCACCGGGCCTGCATGAATGCCTACTCCTGTATCAGGAGAGCCGGCATTGCAACCGGCAAATCCAACTATGCCCAGCGCCGGTAATGCGAGAAACCCGCACAAGAAGCTTTTACGAATGAACATTTTCCACTTACCTTAAAAAATGGCCACCGCAGCAACGCCACGGTGGCCAAACGAAAGATTCTTAATTGGTGATTAAGACCGCAAGGTCCTGCACTCAATCCGTTGCAAAGGTTTTATCGAATCGCGGCATTCCGTTTTGACGCCACAGCACACCTTCCTTATGGATATGGAACCAGCCTGGCTGTGCGTTATCCCAGGACCACACCTCCATCTCACGTACCATGTCACGAAGCATCAGCGGGTACTCTTCAGCAAGATCATGCTTTTCTTCTTTATCCCGTTCGATGTCGAACAGTTTCCACGAAGAATGTTCGCCAACTTTTACCGCCTTCCATTGATTTCGACGGACCGAGGCATCGCTGTAGCTGCCGCGGTGGCGCAGTGCGAAGATCAGCTCATCCTTGTGGGGAGGCTCGCCAGATTGCAGGAATGGGAGTAGATTTTTGCCATCGAGCTTGTTATCTGGTTCGAGCTCTGCCCCGGCAAGACTTGCAAAGGTCGGGAACAGGTCCAATGCTTTGACCGGATGATCAAAGCGCGACCGTGCATTGATCTGTTTCGGCCAGTGCATCACCATCGGCGTACGGAAGCCACCCTCAAACACGCTGCCCTTTCCCGCTCTCAGCGGGTCGTTATTGGCACCATATCTTTTATCACCGCCGTTATCGCTAAAGAACACAATTAGGGTGTTATCCAGTTGCCCGGTACTCTTGAGCGCTTCCACCAATTCACCAATACCTCGGTCCATGGCGTACACCATACCGGCATAGGTCTTGCGGTCTTTGTTCTCGATATTGGGAAACTTCGCCATATCTTCCTGCTTGGCCTGCAGCGGAGAATGGGGCGCGTTGTAGGCCAAATACAGAAAGAATGGCTTACCAGTGCCCGCGGCCTTTTGCACAAAGGCAACGCCCTCACGGGACAGGGCATCGGTGATGTATTCGTTCACCTCCACTTCCTTGCCGTTGTGCTCCAACGGTCTGGCGTAGGGGTCGATATTGGTAAGCCCCTGCGCTTTCTGCTTGGCGTAGAACTTATTGAACTGCTCCGGGAAGTAGTTGTGGCCGCCGCCCAGAAAGCCGTAGAACTCGTCAAAGCCGCGTCGATTGGGATGGTACTCCGGCGCCTCGCCCAGATGCCATTTACCTACTGCGCCGGTAAAGTACCCATTCTCCTGCAGCATTTTGCTGACAAACTTTTCTTCCGTCGGCACCCCCACAAAAGAGCCACGTACTGGCAGGTTGAACTGGGAACCAATTTTGTGGGGGTAGCGGCCTGTCATCAGTGCCGCCCGGCTTGGCCCGCAAAATGGGTGTGCGGTATAGGCCTCACTGAAGGTCATGCCCTCGTTGGCAAGTTTGTCCAAATTCGGCGTGACAATATCTTTCGAGCCATTAAAGCCGACGTCTGCGTAACCCAGGTCATCTGCAAGAATCACTACAATATTGGGTTTGTCGATTTTCTCTGCAGTTGCCGCAAAAGCACCACCTGCCGCCAGGCTCAACAGCGTTGCCGCCAGTGTTCTCAACACATTCATACTTGTCTCGCTTCTAATTCCTGCGTTTTATTTGAGGAAATCTTTCATCTGTAAATCAAACCGGCGCAGCAACGGGTCTTGTGTTCTCTCCAGCTCTTCACGCATCAGGAGCACCATAGACATCATCCGTTCGCGATACTCCGGCTTGTCGAATAGGTTGTTTATTTCAATCGGGTCTTTGCGCAGATCGTAAAGTTCATCGCGGGCATCACCGGGGTTCCACACGAACTTCATATCCGGGGTACGCAGCGCGCGGATACCAAACCAGCCCCCGTTGTACCACTCGTATGCGTAGAGCGCGGTGTCTTTACGCCCCATGTCTGCAGCATCGCCTTTTTCCATCAATCCACGCAGAGAACGGCCGTCTTGCACACCGTCTTCCGGCAACCGCATGATCTCTGCCAGCGTCGGGGTAATATCCAGCATGGAGACTTGACGGGTGATGGCTTTGGGTTGCATTTTGGGGCTGCGAATCATCAGCGGCATGCGCATCAGTTCGTCGTAGGCATAGGGGCCTTTGTCGTACAGACTATGCTCGCCGAGCATGCTGCCCTGGTCGCCGACAAAAACGATGTGCAGGTTTTCATAGAGGCCAGTTTCTTGCGCGGTTTCGAGTATTTCGCCCACTGCGCGGTCAATCATTGCCATGGCGCCGTAGTAGTAAGCGCGCATTTTCAGCCACTCCGCATCACTCAGGTGACTCACGTCGTGCCAAGGCCAAAAAGGTTCATCCTGCGACATGGGTTTGTTCACCCGTTTGCTCAGATGATTTGCCGGTAGCGCCAGGGTTTCAGGATCAAACATGCTGGCGTAAGGCTCGGGTACCCGATACGGCGGGTGCGGCTGGTCAAAACTGATAATGCCGAAGAATGGGCGTTTTTCTCGCGCCGCTTTGCGCAGCAGCGCCTGGCCGGCTGTTACTTTTTTGTAGGTGCCAGTGTCTTCGTAGGTGCCTGGCAACGTCTGGAAGTATTCAACTTTTTCACCGTTGAAGTACTCCGATTTATTCCCTTCCGGTACACCGGCCGCAGCCTTGTATTTCGCGATATTTTTGGCAATCCCATAAGGCGTGAACTGGCGCATACCGCGGGACCACTCCGCCTCTTTGATCTCAGCGGTATAGTCCGCACCACGCAGACGAACACCTTGCGGTCCCAGGTGCCATTTCCCCACATAGCCAACGAAGTAGCCCGCATTCTTGGCACGGGCAATCAAGCCACCTTCGGACAGGTCAAGTTCAGAAAGGCGGGAGTGATACAGGCCGACGTTATCGTCCAGCCCGGTTCTGTGTCCCCAGCGGCCGGTAAACAGGGCGGCGCGGGACGGCGAGCACAGGCCGGTGGTAGTCATGGCGTTGTCGAAGCGCACACTTTCCTCGGCCAGGAAGTCGATATTCGGCGTAGGTACCGGGCCGTCGCGGTAGGAAAAGGTATCGAACCGCATATCGTCGAACATCAGGATCAGGACATTTTCACGCTCACTGATCGCATACTCCGAATCAGGAAGAACTGCTGCAGCGGCCGTTACGGAAACACAGCTCGCAACTCCCCCCAAAACTACGCAGGCAAACACCTTTGCTAGCCGTTTATTCATTCGCTCCACCCGACATTATTTTTATACAAAACGTGATTACGGTGGCATATCAAGGAATACACCTGCGATCGCGCTTGAATCAACAAGATAGAAATAATATAAACATATGATGTTTTACTGCAAGTAGTTAGAACCCCGAAGACGGTCGACCTCCCCCTTCACCCTAAGGGAGTTGGGCAGGTAAACGTGGTATCCAGTGATCGAGCTGGGCAACCCTGTTGATATGGTCGTCTTCGACAGGCGTTCAGCCTTAAGCCGCTGATTTCAATATAAAAATTGCGGAATAATCACCATGCAAGACCTCCATGGGGCACCTACAAATCACTTGGGCACACTGCTGGACCTGTGGTTCCAGAATCGGGACTCCCGGGGCTGGGTACTCGGCACGGTATACCGCACCCAAGGGCCCAGCTACCGCAAGGCAGGCTCAATGATGCTGTGCGACGACCTTGGCCGGCATTACGGCCTGCTCAGTGGCGGCTGCCTGGAATCTGACATTCAAAGACATGCGCTGAAGACCCTGCGCACCGGAAAGGCGGCCACCATCCGCTACGACGGTAGCGACGAGGACGATGTCGCATTCCAGCTAGGTATCGGCTGCGGGGGCGAAGTGGAGATACTGCTGCAACCCATTACCCCGGAGAACAATTACCTGCAGCTAGCGGAACTGAGAAGCCGACTCCGGCAAAGGCAACCGGTGGTTTTCCGCCAACAGGTCGCCACAAGCGGTGAAGCCCGTGCCGAGCTGCGACCACTCTGTGCCAGCGCGCTGGGAGTAGATATTCCGCTGCAACGGCCGGTTCTCGCGGAAAACGACGGCGCCCTATGGCTGAACACCCCCCTACTCCCCGCGCCGCACGTGTTAATCGTGGGCGGCGGCATTGACGCGCGCCCCATGGCGCAGCAGTTCAACGCCCAGGGCTGGCTGGTCAGCCTGTGCGACCCACGCCCGGCCAACGCACGGCCGGCCTACTTTCCCAATTGCACCAGCTACCGCTGCCACCCTGATGCACTGCCAGGAAAACTGGATCTCAACAGCATCGATGCAGCCGTCGCCATGAGTCACAACCTGACCCTGGATGCGGCCGCAATTCGCCTGCTACACCAGCGCCCGCTGCGCTACCTGGGACTACTTGGACCAGTCAGCCGCCGAAACCAAGTACTGACACTGAGCGGACTCCCCACTAGCGACCAGGAAAAGCTTATTCACGGCGTGTTGCGCGCTCCCATTGGGTTGGACTTGGGCGGCGAGTTACCGGAAAGCATTGCCCTGGCAACCTGTGCAGAGATTCACAGTGTGTTACACAGAAAATCCGCCGCAGCACTCACCGTCCAATCATCGCAAGCTCATCCTGAAGTTTGCTCAAACGCAGCATTGCCGGAATGATCATGATCGGTGCCACCATCGATATTAATGCCCCTGAAGACAGGCAAAACACCAATAAAAGATTTACGGGACCTCGGACAGGGTCCCACCCGGAACCCCAAAATAGTGGAGACGCACAATGGAAATGACCATCAACGGTGAAGTCCACCAAGTGGATGTGGACGAGGATACACCTCTGCTCTGGGCTCTGCGCGATGAACTGAAGTTGACCGGAACCAAGTTCGGCTGCGGTGCGGGACTGTGCGGTGCCTGTACCATTCATATTAATGGCAACCCCGCGCGCGCCTGCCTGACACCGGTATCCGTCGCCAAGGGTGCGACGATTACCACCATTGAAGGGCTGAGCGAAAGCGGAGACCACCCACTACAACAGGCGTGGATCAAACACAATGTGCCCCAATGCGGCTATTGCCAGAGTGGCCAGCTCATGTCTGCTGCCGCACTGCTCGCCAATAACCCGAACCCAACTGAACAGGAAATTGACAACGCCATGAGCGGCAACCTGTGCCGCTGCGGTACCTACCCGAGAATAAAAACTGCAATAAAAGACGCCGCACTGGCGTACCCGGCGAACGGGACTTACACAGAAGGAACCGAGACAAAAGGGAGTAGCACCAATGGGTAAACAGGACACTCGCATTTCTGTGGTCAGTCGCCGTAAGTTCCTGCAACTGGCGGGCATTGGCAGCGGCGGCCTAATTCTGGGGAGCAGGCTTGCTGCAAGCCAACCGGTGTGGGCCGATGCTGCCACCGCAAGTGACAGCGAACACACACTCAACCTGTTCGTCAGCGTCGCCCCGGACAATACCGTGTCGATCGTCTGCCACCGCTCGGAAATGGGCCAGGGCATCCGCACCGGCCTGCCACAGATTGTGGCGGACGAAATGGAAGCGGACTGGGAAAAGATAAACGTAGTTCAGGGCCTCGCCGATAAACGTTACGGCAGCCAGAACACCGATGGCTCCCGCAGCATTCGCAGTTTTTACAAGACTATGCGCACCATGGGCGCCAGCGCCCGCCATATGCTGGAGGCTGCCGCCGCACAGTTGTGGTCAGTCCCCGCCGCAAGTTGCCAGGCATTGCAGCACAAGGTGCACCACAAAGACAGCGGGCGCTCCATCAGTTTTGGTGAACTGGCGGAACTGGCCGCCGCACAACCAGTGCCGGAATCTAGCGCGCTGAAGCTGAAAAGCAGCGACGCCTTCAACTACATCGGCAAACCGGTCGCTACTTATGACACGCCGGATATGGTTGTCGGCAAGGGCCAGTACGGGCAGGACGTACAGCTGGAAAATATGCTGGTTGCCAGTATCGAGCGGGCTCCCGTTTTGGGCAGTACCGTTGCCGGCGTGAAACAGGATAAAGCGCGCAAAGTGAAAGGTGTGGTCGCGATTGAGACCATGGATGGCGGACAGCTTCCACCGCTGTTTCATCCGCTCGCCGGTGTTGCGGTTCTAGCAACCAACACCTGGGCAGCGCTGAAAGGCCGCAAAGCACTGGAAATCACCTGGAGCGACAGTGCACACGACAACCACAACAGCCCAGAATACATCGAGACCCTCAAGCAGCGGGTGGCCGAACCGGGCAAAACCGTTACTGCCTACGGCAACACTGATACGGAGCTGGCGAAATCCCAACGACGCCACAGTGCGACCTATTCAGTCCCCTACCTGACCCACGCAGCTATGGAGCCCCCCAGTGCCACCGCCGTAGTCAGCGAGAATAGCTGCGAGGTATGGGCCTGTACGCAAACGCCGCAATCCGTACAGCAAAATGTGGCCAAGGCACTCAAGCTCAAACCGGAACAGGTCAAGGTAAACGTGACCCTGCTCGGCGGTGGCTTCGGGCGCAAATCCAAACCGGACTTTGCAGTTGAAGCCGCCGTGCTTGCCCGCAAAATGCAGCGCCCGGTCAAGGTTGTGTGGAGTCGCGAAGACGATATTCGCCACAGCTACTACCACGCCGCCAGCGCCGCCTACTTTGAAGCTGGGCTGAACAGCGATGGACTAGTGACCGCCTGGCGCCAGCGCACAGCTTTCCCGTCCATCAGCGGCACTTTTTCCACCAGCGCCAATCGCCCTTCCGGGGGAGAACTGAGCATGGGCTTTGCGGATCTTCCTTTCGATATCCCCAACCGCACCTGCGAAACCGCCGTTGCCGAATACCATACCCGCATCGGCTGGATGCGCTCGGTCAGCAATATCCAGAACGCCTTCGGTATTTGCAGCTTTGCCGATGAGTTGGCACACCTGAACGGGCAATCACCTGACGCATTTCTGCAGGAACTGATTGGCAAGGACCGCGCGATCAACCCCAACCAGGGTGGATTCAAGTACGGAAACTATGGCGAGAAGCTAAAAGACTACCCGTTTGACAGCGCGCGCCTGAAACGGGTACTGAAAGAAACCGCGGCAAAGGCCGATTTCTCCCTGAGTGAAGACAAACATAACGGTGAGGGCTGGGGTATCGCGGTGCACCGCAGCTTCGTTTCCTACGTGGGTATTGCGACCCGGGTGCAGGTGCAGGACAACAAGCTGAAAATTGTCGAAATGCACTGCGTTGCCGATGTGGGGCTGGCAGTCAATCCTGATCGCGTGAATGCTCAGATGGAAGGAGCGATGATCTTCGGCCTGAGCCTGGCGCTGATGGGCGAAGTCACCATTCAGAATGGCGCAGTCGAAAACAGCAACTTCCACGATTACCCGTTACTGCGTATGCAACAGTGCCCGGAGTTACACGTTCACCTGCTCGCCTCCGACGAGCCGCCTGCGGGGGTCGGTGAACCGGGTGTGCCGCCGGTGGCACCGAGCATCACCAATGCCATCTTTGCTGCCTGCGGTCAGCGAATTCGCGATCTACCGGTTAACAAGCACCTGACCCTGGCTTGAGCCCAAGCCTGATTCGAGCAGGCACAAAAAAGCCCGGCGCCCTATTTTGGTAGGGTGACCGGGCTTTTTGATAAGACCGCTAAACAGGGCTACTGCTAGCCGGCCATTTCCTTGCGCAGTCGCTCCGCGGCGTCTTCTAACAACTTGCTGGTGAGCTTTTCCGCTTTCTCCCCATCGCCAGCAGCAATAGCTTCCAGCACTTCCCGGTGGAAAGGAATCGACTTCAGGTTGCTCTCGCGAGTCTGGTTAGTGATTTTGATGCTCACCAGTAGCGCGGAGTAAATAACCCCTTCAATGGCGGTGAGAATATCGTTGCGCGCTGCGCTGAGAACGGCCTTGTGGAACAAAGCATCGGCAACCACGAACCCTTCTGATGAGCCTACCGAGGCTTCCATCTGGTCACAGGCCGCGCGGATATTGGCAATATCCTGCTCGGTACCCCGCTCGGCGGCCCAACGCGCAGCTTTCGGTTCGAATGCCAGGCGAATTTCCAGCAACTGCATCAGAAACTCACGACTCGGCGGCGCAGACAAATGCCACGCCAGCACATCGTCGTCCAGCAGATTCCAGTCGTTACGTGGACGCACACGGGTACCAATGCCCCTACGCACATCCAACATGCCTTTACTGACCAGGATTTTTACCGCATCGCGAATCACCACCCGGCTGACCTTAAAGCGCTCAGCGAGGGTGTTTTCTTCGTCCAGCAAGGTTTCTGAGTCGATGGCACCGGCCACGATGCGCCGACCCAATTCGCGGGCAACCTGTACAGAGAGGCTCGGCGACATAGACACCGAGCGTTTCAGATCGTAATAGACTAGTTCACTCATGGGATGCATATAAACATAGCATCTGACGCTTGCCAAGAATTTAATCCCGGCATGCTACAAGCAAATCACGCGTCGGCGCTTTCCAGACGCAAACGTCGACTAGTATCGCTCAACAGATTTTCAGTCAGCGCCTCAGCCTTGTCCCCGTCACCGGCGGCGATGGCCTCATACACTTCTCTATGAAAAGGCACCGACGCACCATTTTCTCGCGGGTCTTTGTTGGTCACGCGAATACTTACCAGTAGTGCGGAGTAGATCACCCCTTCCATGGCAGTAAGAATTGAGTTGCGCGCGGCCTTGATGATAGCGCGGTGAAACATGGAGTCGGCAATCACGAAGTCCTCCGCGGAGCCTCGTTCCTCTGCCATGCGATCGCAGGCCGCTTCAATTTCGGCGAGATCTTCCGGCGTGGCCCGTTCAGCTGCCCAGCGGGATGCCTTGGGCTCGAAAGCCAGGCGGATTTCCATCAGCTGCTTCAAAAACTCGGGATTTGGTGGCGCCGAGAGGTGCCAGGCCAATACGTCGTCATCCAGTAAAATCCACTGGTTGCGCGGACGCACCTTGGTACCGATGCCGCGCCGCACATCTAGTAGGCCTTTACCCACTAGAATTTTTACCGCATCGCGTACCACCACTCGGCTGACCTGGTAACGCTCTGCCAGAGCGGCCTCATCGTCAATCAGGCTTCCCGGCTCAAAAGCTCCGGACACAATGCGCCGCCCCAGTTCTCTCGCCACCTGCACAGACAGGCTGGGAGACATGGTCGGGGCACGTTTCAGATCGTAATAGATTAGCTCACTCATACAACCTATTTAAACATTATACCTTTTGGCGAACAACACAAAATTCCCATTCCTCGCAGGTTCCTTAAAATAATGAGAATTTCATTCACACTGACCGACGTTCAAAGCAAACCTGTTCCTCTTACCCATCGCCGGGCAACGCCTCTCTACGTGCTACCCCTCGCGCGCAATTGACGAAGTGCCTACTAGAAGCACCAACTAGAAGTACCTACGAAAAAGGCCGCTCGTGAGCGGCCTTGAAAAACAACCAGAAAAACTTAGCCGGCGCTCACCTTGAGCAACAGCACGCCCTTCGGCTCAAGTTCGAATTGGGTGCCCATCTCGTTTTCGGTAAACAGGTCGGTTACCGCGATGTTGTCGGAGCCCTCCAGGCTAAGGTCGAGTTTGGCCTTGTGTTTACCAATATTCAGGATACTGACCAGATAGGAGCCGTCATCCTGCTGCACAACACGCCAGGTGGTACCTTTGTGATTGGTGCCATTCTCTTCGACCAGCTTGATGGCCGACAGGCTCGCAGCAGCCAGTTTAAGCGCGGCTTCACGCATTGCGGCAACGTCATTCTTTTTATTCAAAACAATGAGTTTGCCTTTACCCTGCTCCAGTACTTTTTTATGCGGCTTGCCGTATTCATCCATGCTCAGGCTTTCCGCGTTGTCCACGATCACGGCACCACCCGAATTGAGGTAAGACTGCAAGGCGGCCAATTCCGAAGCGCTCACATACTCCGTACTGTGCACCACAATCACATCCCACTGGCTGTGATCTTGCTTGTTGATGATATTTTCAGTGGCGAAACCCACCGGGAAACCCTCAAAGAACAAGCCCTCGTAGGCTTTCCACTGCTCGCTCATATGCTTCGGCTTATTGATGGCCGAGGTTTCCGAGTAAAACAGGCGAATGGGGCGACGCTGTTCACGCAGCGCAACGATTTCTTCAGAGAAACTGTTCAGGTCGTACATCACCTGGGTATAAGCATTGGCAACATGCGGCTGCTGATTGACCGAACCGGCAAAGGAGCCAGCCAGCGCCGGGTCAAAGAAGTTCATCTCACCTTCGAGACGATCCTCTGGAGAGCCGTCCGGGTCACGCGCCCAAAACCAGGCCATATTGGCGTCCATCCCCTGCAGGGTCGCCAGCCAGTAAACGCTATGCACGTAATCCACACTGGTATTCAGATCACGCCACCACGACGCGGAAAGAAAATGACTCTCGCTGTTTACATGAATTTTTCCCGGTGAGACCGACTCCATAAAGTCATAGCTCATACTCATCTCTTCCCAGAACCAGCTGTAATGGGCTTCCCAGTGTTCAGCCTGGTTGCGGTTCAGGGCGCGTGTCTCGCGAGTTTTGGCATCGTTACCGATCATTGAGGTCAGATCGGTGAGCGCTTCCACATCAATACCGTGGGAGCGGCCATTTTCAGTGAACATGTCGGGCATGATTTTGATACTGGTATCCGCTTCGGGGTTGCCCTTGCGCAGCTCGCCCTGAAGGAAGGTAAACCAGTTGATCGCGCGGTCCATGTTGTAGCGAGACCAGTCATACCACTGGGCGGTACCGCGGATGGCCGGATCGATGGGGATCTCGATCTGCACACTGTCGAAGCCAGAATAGTCGCTATCCCAGTTGGCATTTAGACGCTTGATGTCGCCCTGGTATTTCCCATCGAGCCAGTTGCGGAAGGCATTCAGGGTATAGGAACTAATTGCGTTCATTTCCTGGAAATTCTGGCTCCAGTGGCCTTTTTCACTGAACCAGTGGGGTTCATTCGCGAGGATATAACCCAGCTGGGTCACTTTTTTACCCCGGGTCAGCTCGCCGGTATGACTGGCAATCTTGCCCCAGACATCGCGTACCAGTGGGTTGTCGATGTCATAGCCGGTAAACAAGGAGCGGCCGAGGCGCACTTCCGGCTCTTTCTTTTCCACCCATTCGGGGATGCCCATGTTCCAGTAAATCAGGAAGCCGACATTGCTCGGGTCGATATCGGTAACTTCTTTCATCAACGCGTCATCAAAGGTGCCGTCTTCTTTCAGCAGGAAGGAGTTGATCGCGCGGTCGTGATCCACCGGGTAGAGGTTTTCACCACCATGGTAAATGGCACCGAGATGATCGTTGTACACCGCGGTATCGGTCAGCGGGCGGCCGACGGATTTGGAGAAGTAGTCGTAGAGGAATGCGGGTTTGCCGTTGCTCAGCAGCATATTGTCGCTGACTTCGATATTTTCCCAATCAATCTTGGGCACCGGGCGCCGCTTGATGCTTCCATCAATGACCTTGCCCAGCTCTTCAATACTGGCATCGAGAATCTCGATGACCTTGCTGCGTTCGAAGTCCGGCAGCTCTTCCGCTAGCTGCTCTTTTCTATCTTCGTAGGGCGCGTAGGCGCCGAACATGTAAGCCACCGCATCGCGGTTTTGCTCATCCCAGTTGGCAAACTTCAGAAACTCCCGGGCAAACCAGAGCGTGGTTTCTTCCCGGGTAACATCCAAATCTTTGACCTGCGCTTTCTTTACCTGCGCCTCGAGAGTGCTGATCTTGTCCAGTGCCGCAGTTTCCAGCGGGTTTACGCCGGAAACACTTTCATTAGCCGGCTTCTCCAGCGCGACGGCTTCCGATTTTTGTTCGAAGCAGCCCCCGAGGCCAAACGGCAACAGCGCAGCAATGGCAGTGCACAACAATGTCTTTTTCATTTTTCTCTCGATCCAGGCGGTATTCATGACTGTTATTGGTTCACCGGTTTCCTTTTGACTGCCCACCAAGGTACATATACGGATACCGGTATTGCATCATGCCACCTATTTAAACATCATATGTTTTGGGTCGCAATATGCGCAAATAGCGCGCAGACCGCCTCCTACTAACAACTCTACTGAAAAACTATTCGCTGCACACCAAAACCCCATTGGTATGATGTTTAACAAAATGCTACATTACGTCAGTTCTCTGACGAGAGCCCTCCTCAAAATGCGGTAAGCCTCCATTTTCGAGGCTATTTGAGCAAATACATAAAAATAACGACCGGAGGCATCTAGCGATGAAACTTCACTTGCCCGCCATATTGCTCGCGTTTACAGCAAGCTTTGGCCACGCAGTCCCTGAAAGACCCAGTATCGACCGCACAATCCATATGGCTGAGGGCCACGTGGCCGGCGGTACCAATCGGCACTGGCTAAACCCTTACGTCCCCCCGCTCACCACCAGCAAGGACAGCAGGATAGGATTAACCCACCGCCCCTACCGAGGGATCTATTTCCGTCTGTTGAAGCCGGAAAACATCGAAGAGCCCTTTCTCGAGTCCCCTGCCGGCATGGAGATCATGAGCCGCCAGGAGTATTCCTTTGAAATGCAACCGAACGGGGATATTCCCACAAGGGGCACCTCCGGTCATATGACCTTGTGTGACCCGTCGGGCGACCTGTCGGATGACCCATCTGCCGCCCCACACCGGGAGAACGCGAACCCCTATGCCTGTGGCGTAGACGGTGCAGATGATTGCTATGACCTGGTTGTCATCACGCAGTTGGAGAACCGGCACCTGGCCGGTACCGACGTGCACATCCGGGTTGAAAACCCCAAAACCACCGACGCACGTATTGCCGAAATCACCGCCGGCGATACGGTGGAAGGGAATGTGAGCTTTCCCGGAGGGTCGTTTTTCGAACCCAGCATAACCGGTGATGGCCACCTGCTTGTTTCCCGTACCGATAACGCGCGAATTTCCTGGCGCCATCCTGACGGCGGCAACCGCTCAGTCACGTCCGACATTGTCTACTACGTTAACGACAACCCGGACAATTTTGACGCCTGTGACGTGCGCCAGTTCACCGACCGCTATCCCATTGGCCACGCGCCCTACGATGAAACCATTAACACCCGTTACGGTTTTGCCATGCACCCCTTTGAGACATTGGATCATCGCGGAGAGCGCCTGATACTTCCCGATGGCTTCGGTTTTGGCACCTACCCCTGGATTGATAAAAGCGGTGCAAATATCTCTTTTACATCCATTGGGGGGCGCTTGTCAGGCGCTGGCTACCCAACCCGCTGCCCCCCAGAAGTCCAAGCAACCTATGGTGGCTGCTCAGGCGGCGCAGAAAATTCACCACTCAATGGGCGCACACTTCTGGGCCTATGGACACGTGGCAAAATGGTGTTGCTGGACAACATGATCAATCATATGGACAACATGGAAGATGTGCGCGAAACCGCACATCGCGATGTATTGCTGTATGAGTCCATTGGTGCCGATGATGGCTACAAGCGTGTGGGCGACACACGCAGCCGACAAATCGATGTGATGCCCAACGGGAATGTGCCAAACAGTAGTTTTTTTGACTCGAACGAGCACCGCTTCAATTACTTCGACAACATGCGCCCAGTCAGCCCCGCAGATGTCACATGGCTGATGAGTACAGGTCGATCTTCAGATGAAGTGGTGTTTGACGATTACGTGAATGCGAACGGCTTTATTGTGTCGCATATGGTGCAGCAGCTGAGAATCAACACGCAATACAACGTGAAAGCCGTGCTGGATGGCCGTATTCAGAACTCCGCGACATCGCTGTATTGGAATAAACCATTAAGTGCGGAAATGACTGGTGACGGCCGTGCAGAAATCATCGCCAATGGCGGGGTTACCGGTAAAGGCTATTGGATAGACGGTGTAAACACCGGTCTGCAGTACGAAATTCCGGAACAGCCGCAGAGTGTTTTGGAATCCCCGTGGTATTACAGCATTTTTATTGACAGCCGCGACAATTCTGGAGAGCGCACGTTATTTGAATTTCCCGACGGTTCCCAGATCCGCCTGCAAAACAGCGATCGTATCGCCTTTATCGATAGCGACGGCGCGCAAGTACATACCCTGAATACGGTGGACGCCATACCACTATCCGGCTGGGCGCACCTGGGCTTTCAGCTGAACACCGGTAACCGCACAATCGAGACTTACATTAACGGATACAAGGTCGATACCTTTACCAGCGGCCAGCCTCTGTTCGTACTTGTGCCCGGTACCTTAACGATCGGCGCCGGCGCCCATGGAACCCCCTCCTTCCGCGGTTGGATTGATGATTTCAAAGTATTTTCAGAAACCGTCAATCAGGAAGTCGCTTGTAACCATGCAAAAGGTACTCTGGCCGGTATTACCGGTAGCGCACCATCCTACTGGCGTACTCGTGCAAACGCGTTTCCAACAGACTCACACAGTGAAATCAGTGACGTCTTGCAACAGTTCGGGGAGAACACCTATTCGCAATATGCGTGCTATCACGACTACAGTGACGACTACGCCGCACACTTGCAGAATATCCCCGCCGGAATGGTCGGCGTTCGCGAAGCGATCAACTTTCCTGAAGGCCCACTGCTCTCAGATCGCCCTCGCCCGGAGTCCCGTGGAAATACCTTTTGCCTGAGCTGTCACACCACCGATGGGCGCGGCGGGCTTGACCTCGATGCACTGGCACTACGTCCCGGTGTGATGGCGCCGTACGACGATCGCCGCCAACCGATGCAGCCGGACCCGTATATTTACGGCAACATTCCTGCAAGCTGGCTCGGCAATAGCCGGCCCAACGCGCGCCAGGTATCCAACCGGCAAAATGCCTTCAACGTGGATCACTACCTCCTGGCATTAGCTGGCGGTACTGCACCCGAACCCGAGCCTGAGCCTGAACCTGAACCCGAGCCCGAACCTGAGCCCGAACCTGAGCCCGAACCTGAGCCCGAACCTGAGCCCGAACCTGAGCCCGAACCTGAGCCCGAACCTGAACCCGAGCCCGAGCCCGAGCCCGAGCCCGAGCCCGAGCCTGAGCCCGAGCCCGAACCCACTCCGGACCCGAATCCAACATCGCTTCTTGCAAACAGTGGTTTTGAGCAAGGTATCACCGGATGGATCACCAATGGCTCCGTCAACATCGTTACCGGCAACAGTCATTCTGGAAGTAGTGCCGCGCATATCAATGGTACTGGTGGCTTCAATCAGATACTCACCCTACAGGCAAATACGGAATACACCGTTAGCATTCAAGGAAGAGTGGGCGCTGCGGGTCAGTCATATTTTATTGGTGCAACCAACGTAACCACCGGTCAATTCATCCGCAACACCAGCATTACCTCGACAAGCTACACACTGAACAGCTTCAACTTTACGACTGGCCCCAATGCAAGCCACGAGTATCGAATCTGGATGTGGAATGACGCTGGTGGCGATTACTACGGCGACGAATTCACCCTTACTCCTGTAGGGGGCACACCGGAACCTGCGCCGGAGCCAGAACCAGAACCAGAACCAGAACCAGAACCAGAACCAGAACCAGAGCCAGAGCCCGAGCCCGAGCCCGAGCCCGAGCCCGAGCCCGAGCCCGACAACAGCATTTGCGGCCCGGATCAACCCAACTGGGTGCCCGTCGATAGTGTCCAGCTCAATGTAGAAGGCACCGTTTACCTGAATATTGGCGAAACGCTGTCTCTGGATACAACCGTTACACCGAGCTGTGCGAGCCAACAAAACGTGACTTACCAATCGTCCAGCTGGCAAATTGCCAGCCCAAGTACTTCGGGCTTGATAACTGCCCAAGGCGAAGGGCAAGCCACTATTACTGTTGTCTCCAAGGCGGACTCATCCATAACGGACACCATTACCATCATCGTGTCCCCATAGCGTCATTTCACAGACCTCTATGACGAAATGCTGGCCCGGAATATGTAACGGCGAGACACCGGGCCAGCATCGATGCAAACCGCGAAAATAAAGAACCTAAACGTGTATAAATCAATGAACCAGCAACTAAGGGCCTCAATTGCGCTCACAGTGTTAGCCGCGGCATGGCAACAGGCCACAGCGCAGGAAATACCCCCGCCACTATCGGATCCAGACAACAACGCTGGCTGGGTCATAAACCCCAGTGTGTCCGACGAATTTAATGGCTCGAGCTTTGATAGGGACGTGTGGTTCAATCAGGGCGAGAACGGCCAATGGAATGGGCAGTGGCGAGGACGGGCCCCATCCGAATATGACCCGGATAACGTGCGGGTAGAAAACGGCTATCTGTATATGACATCCCGCTGGGACCCTGCCCACAATTTCTCAGATGGCAATGGCGGCGGTAACTCCCAGGGCAACTGGCAATATGGTGACGTCCCCATCACCACCGCGGCACTGCTGGGCAAAAACACCTTCCTGTACGGCTATATGGAAATGCGTTCCAAGGCCGCACCGGGCCCCATATCCAGTTCTTACTGGACCACCGGCGTGGGCGGAGAAACCGATGCCTTCGAAAGTTTTGGCTGGAACCCGAACAACCCCTGGTCCGGCAAACGCTTTCACACCAGCTTTCACGATTGGCGCAATGGCTCTTCCACCTACGGCAAACGTATCTGGGAAAACGACCACATCTTTGATTTTGGTGTAGCCAACGATTTCCATGTATACGGCTTTGAGTGGGATCCCAACTATGTCGCCATTTATATCGACGGCGCACTGGTGAACTGTGTCACTCGCGAAGAAATGGGAAATGCATGGGTTGCCACCAATCCTCAGCGCCCGTGGATCGATATGGAAACCTTCGACTGGGAAATCAGCGCCTGGGACCTGAGGCCAGAACACTTTAATGACGCTGAAGGTATCGATTTTGTGGTTGACTACAGCCGCGTCTACCAGCGCACCAATGGACAATCCGGCGGTGTCTGCCCGAACCGGGAAAACCTGCTGACCAATCCGAGCTTCGAAAATGACATGCAGGGCTGGAGCGGCCCCGCCACCATCACGACCGGCGAAACATCGGATGGCAACAAGGCGGCATCATTGACCAGTGGCGGCACCATCGAACAGACCGTAGCAGTAAAACCCAATACCTCGTACATCGTCAGTGCCTGGGCCAATAGCGCCGACACCAATCAGGCGGACCAATGGTTCAACGCCTACCTGGGTGTAAGAGACCACGGCAACGCCACCTCCAACGTCCGCTATTTCTTCAACCGCTGGCATGAAAAAAGCCTGCAGTTTACTACCGGCCCAAACACCACCGAAGCAACTATCTTCTTTACCAACCAACCCCAGGGTGGTCTAGTTTATGTTGACGAGGTCTCATTGCATGAAATCAAAACCATTGAGCATTGAGCATTGAGCATTATTCTGAGTCAAACAACGAAAAAGGGGAGCAAATTGATCCCCCTTTTTTGATAGACTTCCAAACAGATATCGTCGGACATCAAGCCTTCGTGAATGAATCCAATGCTGCCAGTGCATCGCGGTTATAGGCAACTCTGGCATCCGCCCCCAAATCCTGCGGGCGCACACCAATCTTGATGCCCAGAAAATCCAGGCTGGACCAATCTGCCACCTCAAGACTTGCCTTCATTTGTTCAGCGGTCAACAGAGACCCTTCCGCAAAATTTCCGCCTTCGAAGATTTCTGCCGGTGGCATATGTGTATCTCGCCATACCCCATAAGGCGTATCCTGATCAGAAATACCAGAGAACATAAAGCCGCGCAAAAGCCCGGCCTCGCGCGCCGCCTGCAGGTGCTGTAGCGGCCCCTGTACACTGCGGGTTTCCAAAGCAGAGCGTCCCCAGTTGATTGACAGTCCTATTTCACAACCACAAGCGCGATTGACCTCAACAACCGCCTGAATTTCTTCCTCGAGAGTCAGGAAGCCCTTCTCTGGTTGCGCGCCCTCTACAAAGGCATCACAGTGCTCGATCACTAACTCAGCACCGTCCCAGTCCCAGGACTGGATCTCTTTCAGAGACTCGACCAGCGACGCCACTGAAGACACGCTTCCGGTACGGTTTGGGCTGGTATGCAACTGGATAAAATCCACGGCCTTGCGCCCGAGATACGCATTCAGTTTATGCACCGCAGCACGCATTTGCTGATAGAAAGCGACACCTTCTGCACGACCTTCCGGGTTATCGGAGGCGATACCGAAATGCGGGTTTTTCCCCAAGCGGCCCATAATCCCGGGCACACCGGTGAACACGAAATCCCAAGCCGGGTCGATGTTCCGCAAAAACCAATCGTCATCGTGCGGGTGCAACTGACCGGTAAACGGGTGCTCAATGCCACGGATACTGCTCAACTGTTTTACACCATCCAGGTACTGGGATTGCAACTCTGGCTGCCAATCGTCGGCCACAGGCGCTGTTGCGTAGGCCGCAAGTATGGTTTTCATGGGAGTCAATCTCCGGGAATAATTAGCGGAAAATGATACACCGGGCATCATCGCGTGCTCTTCCTGCGCTTAGGCAGACAGGGCGCGATAGCCAGAGGCATAGGCCACCGCATTTTCCCGCACCTGCGCCACGGTCATACCCGCGCGATAAAGCCCGGAACCCAAGCCAAATCCGGAAAAACCTGCGGCCAGATAGTCCGGCATATCCCCCGGTGATACGCCACCCACTGCCAGCACCGGCAGGTCCGGGAATACCGCCGAGGCCACTTTGAACCCTTGCGGGCCGAGCGCAGTTGCCGGGAACAGTTTGAGCGCGTCTGCGCCGGCATCCGCGGCGGCCAACGCTTCGGTAGGCGTGCAGAAACCGGGCATGGATATCAGGCCCAATCGCTTGGTCTCGCGAATCACATCGACATTGGTATTCGGTGAAATAATCACCTTGCCGCCGGCTTCTGCCACCGCTTGCACCTGTTCCACGGTCAACACAGTTCCCGCGCCGACCAGTACATCATCGCCCATCACTTCCGACAGTGCCTGGATGCTGGCACAGGGCTCCGGGGAATTCAGCGGTACTTCAATAATGCGAAACCCGGCTTCGCGGATAGTCTCGGCAATTGCCACAACCTCTGAGGGCTGAACACCGCGCAAAATGGCCACCAGGGGCAGTGCTTCAAGATAGGGATTCAGTACATTTGTGGTCATGTTGTTCTCCAAAAATTCTTATGTATTACAGCCAGCCTGCGTTGCTGGCAATCGCCACCAACCCGCGGCGCACGGCGCTGTCGCCGTCGATGCTTGTGGAAGGAATGTCACGTAACTCGAGCGCGCGCTGGTACAGGGCGGTGAGGTTGCCACCGCCCACCAGGGTCACATGGGTTGGACGGCCGATTTCTACGGTGACTGTGTGCATTTCCGCACCGATTAACAGGCCCGACAAATAGCTATGCACTTCGTCCGCGCTTAACTGGAACGTATCTGCAACGGCGCCCGCTACCACCGCACTGCGCGCACTGAATAGCGTGTGCAAAAGATTCGGATGCTCTGCGGCCACACTGACGCCGCGATCAAATGCAGCAGGGCTGAACGAGCTTGCAACCTTGCCCGCACCATCTACAGGAATTAAGCGGCCAAGGATGCTGTGCTGGCACAGCACGTTAAACAGTTCACCGGTCATGCAAGTGGCGAAATCCATTATCGCCGGCTCAGCCACACCACCAGCAGCGGAACATAGATCCACCCTCGCCCACTTGGCATGAGTGCCCGGCAAGCACAACAGGCGTAACCCGTCTTTGACCTCACTTTTACTTTCACCACTCCCCTGCAGTAATTCAGCGCCGAGAATCTGCACCTCTTCACCGCGCATTACATCGGCAAAGCCGCTGAAAGAGCGGCCGCGGACACCGGGCACAATCGCCATCGAAAGCCCCTGGCGGTTTTCCACCGCGCACAGAGTCTGCCCCATCGCCGACAGCGCAAGAGGGCAATCAACATATCCGGCATCTTTCCAACCCTGCGCGCTGCCGACCATGCCGGTCATCAGGATCGGCAGCTTGGCATCTTTGACCCAAGGTGAAATTTGCTCCACTAAAAATGATTCAAACTCCTCCTGGCTGAGCGTCAGCATGCCCTTTGGGCTGATGATTTCCTGTAACAGGGCGCCGTTGCGGTCCATCAGAAACGCGCGAAAGTTTGAACTGCCCCAGTCGACGCCGATCAATACGGGCGAGGTGTTTACGTGTTCAGTCATGGATTGATCCATCAGAAAGTAAAAAACCCGGTCGACTACTGGGTAAATGCCAGATAGACCGCCGGGGTTTGCAGTTTTGTGCCGTGATGCGGCCGGTGTTTAGCCGTCAGGCGTCAACTTCAAAATGCTTGATAAAATCGCGGTCGGGCTCGATGCCGAGACCAGGGCCTTTTGGCAGCGCAACGGTACCGCCGTTCTCTGCAACCTGTTCCTGAATGCGCAGCGGCTCGGTGAGCAGCTCTTCGCGGAATCGGTTTGGTGTCGTGTCGTACTCAAGCATCGGCTGTACCGGGTGCGCGGCACCGGGCAGGTCTGGCAGCGCTGCCAACAGGTGCAGGTTAGTGCCCACCGCAACCGCAGAGCCCCAAACGTGGTTAATCACCGGAATAAAGTTCGCAGTGGCCAGTGCCAATACTTTCTGATATTCGGTAATACCGCCCAGAGCGCAGACTTCCGGCTGCAAAATATCCACGCAGCGGTTTTGGATTAATTCACGGTGGCCCCAGCGGGTGAACTCGCACTCACCGCCAGAAATATTCAGATCCAGGGCTTCGCATAGATCGCGATAGCCACGATAGTCTTCCGGCGCTACCGGTTCTTCAAACCAGTCAACGCCCAACTTTTCGAATTCGCGTCCCATGGGGATGGCTTCGCGAGTGGTATAGGCGTGGTTGGCGTCCACCATCAGCCCCACATCGTCACCAATGGCGTTGCGCACAGCTTCCACCAACTCGACATCTTTCTTGTGCCCGAGGCCGGTTTTCATTTTCATTGCACGGAAGCCTTTCTCGCGGATAGCGACGGCTTCATCAGCAAAGCGTTCTTTCAGATCCGGCACTCGCTGCAACATCATGCCGTAACCGTATGCGGGAATGCGTTCGCGGAAGGCGCCGCCCAGCAATTGATACACAGGCTGGTTCAGGGCTTTACCGGCAATATCCCACAGGGCGATGTCCACACCAGACAGGGACTGCATGGGCATGCCCTTTTGGCCGTGATCCCGAAGCAGGTTGTATACTGTGTGCCAGATGACTTCGCGATTGAGAGGGTTCATTCCCAGAATCATCGGCTGGATGACTTTTTCCACAATTGCCTTATTGGCAAAGGCGACGTTACCGCCGCCGAAGCATTCACCCCAACCGGTAATGCCCACATCGGTCTGAACTTCCACCAGGTGTGTGGTGCGCTTCAGGTAGTACTGCTGTGAATAGCCGAGCTCTTCTTCGAGGTCGTACTGCAGTACATGGCTGATGATTTTTGTTATTTTCATGGAGTTAACCCCTAACCCAATCCCCAAATCCGTTTCTGGAAAATTGTTCCGAAACTGTTTCGAATATGACTTCAGTTTTATTTTTGAATCGCGCGCGTTACGCGCTTCGGCGCCAGGTAATCGTCCAGCGCCAAGTGTGAACAATCCACCCCTATACCGGATTGTTTAACCCCGCAGTGCGGCAGGTCGATGGCATACTTGATGCCATTAATCTGCACTTCACCGAACTGTAGCTGCGCCGCACAGTGCTCTGCTTTCTCGATGTCCGCGGTAAAAATAAACGAGGACAAGCCCGCATCTGTATCGTTTGCCTGTGCCAGTACTTCATCTTTGTCAGTAAAGGTGAGCAAGCTGATCACCGGCCCAAACACTTCTTCGCTGTACAGGCGCATACTGTTGTTGACACCGTCCAGTACCGTTGGCGCATAGAAGGCTCCGCTCTCAAGACTCTTATCCAGCCCCTCCGGCTTTTTGCCACCGTGTATCAGGGTTGCGCCCTTCTCTACCGCATCTCTAACCAGTGCATCGATGCGCTGCAGGGAGCCGTGATCGATCACCGGTCCCATATCAATATCACCTTCGCGGTCGTAGCCAACCTTCACCGCTGCGGCGCGGGCCAGCACTTTTTCACGGAACGCATCTGCGACACCCGCTTCCACGAACACCCGGTTAGGCGTTACACAGATCTGGCCGGAGTTGGCGTACTTCACACCACAGATAACATCAGCGGCGAGATCCAGGTCCGCATCGGCAAACACCAGTGCCGGCGCGTTACCGCCGAGCTCCATGGAGTAGCGTTTGATGGAAGTGGCACCGGTGCGCATGACATGCTTACCGGTTTGGGTGGAACCGATCAGGGTCAGCAGCGCGGGAATCGTAGAGGCAGAAATGGCATCGCCTATTTCGTGGTCCACGCCCGCAATGATATTGACGACACCTGCCGGCAGGCCGATCTCGGCGCAGAGCTCGCCTACCGCGTAGGCGGACAGCGGCGTTTTAGAAGACGGTTTGATCACAATCGGACAGCCGGCGGCCAGGGCCGGGCCAAGTTTGTAGGCCAGGTTCAGCAGCGGGAAGTTCCAGGCCAGGAAGGCCGCCGCCACGCCAACGGGCTGGCGAGACAAGGTGTGCACGTGGGTGCCTTCGCGGTCCACCAGGGACTCGCCGTTCATACGGGTAATTTCTTCCGCGTAGAACTCCAGGCTGTGCACCAGCATCTGGAAATCGTCTTTGGTGGCCGCCCAGGGCTTGGCCATTTCCAGATGGATGCATTCGCGCAGGTGGGCTTCATTAGCCAGCACCGCATCGCGCAGCTTGTGCATCCAGCTGACGCGCTCGGCAGCACTCGTGGTAGACCAGCTAGGGATAGCGGCCTGAGCAGCTTCCAGAGCCCGGTGGGCATCCGCCGCAGTCGCTTCAGCAAAACTGCCAACAACCTCTTGCGTGGCCGGGTTGACCACCTGCAGGTAGCCGTCACCACACAGCTCGCCCCCAATGTACATGCGTTTGGTCGGTGCCATCTTCAGTCCCCTGTTGCTTGCCTTGCGGGTTGCCACGCATAAGAAGCTAGCAACCGCCCACCTGAAGCTTATTGATTCATTCCAGTTATAAACAATTTAAACATATGATGTTTACACTAACAATACGTTTATGAGTATTAACGGACATTTAGCCAAAATTGCTTAGGCCGGCTGCAGACAAAAAAGGGAAGGAACAGGCAGGGGGAAAACGTAAGCAATGAATGCAGGAAGATATCGCAAGCAAAAAAAAGCCGGCGCCCATAGGGGCGCCGGCAAGGCAACACTTTGAACGCGACTTGCATAACCAAAGTGAGTGAGCGTGGTGAGATGAGAACCACACTCAGTCGTGGTAAAGCACCGAGCGCCCACCGTCGACAACAAGACTGTGCCCAGTCATGAAACTTGATTCGCTGCTGGCCAGGAACAATGCGGGACGCGCAATTTCCTCGACACTGGCATTGCGGCGCAGCGGGTGTACATCAGCAATCGCCTTACGCGCTGCGGCTGGATCTTCGGTCTGCTCCCAGGCTTTGAAGGCGTTAGGGGTTTCCACCATGCCCGGGCACAACGCATTCACACGCACATTGTCCGGCCCGAATTCCACCGCCAGGTTGCGGGTCAATCCGATCACCGCGTGCTTGGTAACCGCGTAGGGGAAACTGTCCGGTACGATTTTGAAGGAGTGCACCGAGCCCACATTGATGATGCTGCCACCACCGGTGGCTTTCATCATCGGCAGTACCGCGCGGCAACAGTGCCACATACCATCAACGTTAACGGAGAAGCTGCGCTGCCACTGCTCTCGAGATACGTCCAGCACGCTCTTCCCCATCGGGGTAAGCGCGGCATTGTTGACCAGAATATTCGGTTCGCCGAGCTGCTCGCAGGTAGCCTGTACCATGGTATTCACCGAATCTTCATCGGCGATATCTGTCTCGGCGAAAATGGCTTGCTGACCTGTTTCTTTCAGCTCTTCTACCAGTGCCAGACCGCGCTCAACATTTACATCCGCCACACAGACTTTGGCACCTTCACTGGCAAACAACCGGGCGATTGCACTGCCGATACCATCCGCGGCACCGGTTACGATAGCGACCTGATCCTGCAAACGCTTCGTCATGGTATATCTCCCAACCGATTCCTACGGGAATCAGGTCGCCAGCTCCGCTTTGCCGGCCGGATCCGGACGCACCAGATCTTTTTCGATCTGCTCGATGGACTTGTTTTTGGTCTCCGGCAGAATCATCAGCATTACCAGCATCCCCACGAAGGCGACCACTCCGTAATTCAAGAAGGTATTCGCTGCACCCAGATGCTCCAGCTGCCACGGAAAGAACTGCTGAATCAGGTAGCTGGAAATACTCTGCACCAGTGCCGCAAACGGCAGGGCCACACTGCGCACGCGATTGGAGAAGATCTCCGAAAAAATAACCCACATTACCGGCCCGATGGACATATTGAATGCGGCCAGGAAAGCGAAGATACCGAAGAGTACAAAGCCCGCACTGATCTCAATAGTAGAGTTGATGATCGGGCCACTGACCAGCGGCACATCCTTTTTCGAGTAGGCCGCAGCGATATCGCTTTTCAGTGCAACATCGTTTTCGTAGGTTTTACCGATGTACGGAGCTAGCGGCGCCGTGTCGACCTGCTGCGCTTCAAGGGTCGCAACTGCACTTTCATCCAGGGTATAGCGGGCAGACTCGAATCCGTACCAGGTGGAGGCGTGGGCCACCACAATCAGCGTAAGCCCAGCGAGGGTCAGGACTCGACGGCCAAGCTTCTCCACAGTGGTGATCGCCACCAGCGTGAATACAACCGCAACCAGGCCCAGCACGATGGTCTGCATAAAGCTGTCTTCCACGCTCATGCCCACCTGCTCAAACACGGTCGGTGCGTAAAAGAGCACCGCGTTCATGCCGGTCGCACCCTGTACCACGGCATAGCAAACCGCAATCAGTACCACTAGGCGCATGGGCTTGCTGAACAGGGTTTTGAGCTGGTCCAGGGTTTTAGTTTTGCCCTCTTCGTCGATACTACCGCGCACTTCATTCACAAGACTGCTGACTTGAGATTCCGGGGCTACGCGGGCAAATACTGCACGCGCTTCCTGATCGCGCCCCTGGGTCACCAGCCAGCGCGGCGACTCTGGAATCGTCAGCAGTAGGGAAATCCAAATAATGTTCGGGATCAATTCAAAGCCCAGCATCAGCCGCCACACGTTTTCATTGTGGATCCAGCTAATATCCGCCATGGACTTTACGAGGAAATAATTGACGATAAACGCGAGCAAACTACCCAGGGTAATCAATAGCTGATTAACCGAAACAAACTTGCCGCGTTTGTCCGCCGGAGCCACTTCACCGATGTACATGGCCGAAACCGTGATCGAGGCAAAGGCGACACCACCAATAAAACGACCGAGGACCAACATGTTGTAGTCCACGGCGAAGGCCGAAACGAGAGTTGAGAGAGAATAAGTTCCTGCAATGGCAAGCAGAACCTTTTTGCGGCCAAAACGCTCACACAGAGTACCAGTGAAAAACAGCGCAATAATCACACCGACAATAGCGCAACCCACCAGGGTGCCTACCTGCATACTGCTCAACTCAAACTGGGAGCTGACAAAACGCACAGCCCCGGAAATATTTGCAGCATCCAGACCAAACACAAAACCGCCAAAGGCGGCAATCAGGGCATACTTGGTGACATTACTGGCGGCACTATTGTTATTCATTGTTGGCACCTTGTTGAATTCTTCATCGCTGATCGCCGACAGGAGCCCTGCGACCTATAAGACCTATTTAAACATATGATGTTTGTGGCGGCAACGAATTAAAGCCCGCATCCGTCAGAAAACCTTTACAGAATTACCGCAGGCTCGGGCTGCCCCTTCACGGCATTGCGATATACAAGGGTCACACCATTGGCTATCGGGGCCTCGGGCCCATCCTCAAGGCCTACCGCTGCCGTCGTCACGTACAGATCCGTAAAATCCCGCCCGCCAAAAGCCGGGCAGGTGGTGCGAATCACCGGTGCCTTTAAGGCACCCAGCTCGACACCTTCCGGGCTGTAACATTGGGTACGCTCCCCGTCCCACAGCGAGGTCCACATATTTCCTGCAACATCCGTCACCGCGCCATCGGGGATCAAGCTGTCGGCGGTCAGGTCCAGATGAACTCCGCGGGAAGAATCCGGCCAGCCCGTTTGCGCATCCAGCGATACGCTGTAAACGATACTGGCCGCGGAGTCCGCGTAATAAGCCAGGCGGCGCTCGCGATCAAAACAGAGACCATTGAGTACCGTCAATCCACTATCGAGCTTGCGCAACTCGCCGCGATACCAGCGATAGAGATTGCCAACGCCCTCTTCGCCGTTTTTGCCCATGGTACCAATCCAAAATCCACCCCAGGGATCCGCACGGCCATCGTTGCTGCGGTTGCCTGGGAGTTCCGGCTCCAGCGCGCACAACAGGGTCTTCTCAGCAGACTCCACATTGAACAGGTTGAGCCCACTTTCGCAGGCTACTAGCAATTGCTCGGTATCAATCCAGCCTATCGCGGAGGGCATTTCCCCCAGGTCCCAGGCCTGCTCGACACCGTCTTGGGTTTTAGCCATAAGGCGACAATTGAGCAGGTCCACCCAGTAAAGCGTCTGGCGCTGCGGATGCCACAGCGGGCCCTCACCCAATTGGCAAGGGCGAGGATCGAAAACTTCCGCGGCGACATCAATAAAAGGAGTTTCAGACATGGTGCTCATCTTAATTACCAGTTAGTCACCGAACCATCGACCCTGCGCAAGTGTGGCGCCTCTGCAGCGACTGGAGGCGATTGACGGAAAGCCTCTTCATTCACCTCTACTCCCAGTCCGGGGGTATCCGGTAATACGAATGCGGTGCCATCAAGTTTGTGCTGCACCGGGAAAAGCATCGGGTCGTGGAAGCCGAAGGTGCAGAAAGGCCCTTGATGGGTCTCCATCAGGGCAAAATTGGGCAGCGCTGCGGCAAAGTGATTGGACGCAGCTGTGCACACCGGACCCAGCGGGTTGTGCGGCATTACATCGATGTAGTGTGCTTCGGCCATAGCCGCGGCTTTCATAGCCTCGCTAAATCCACCGATATTACACACGTCCACCCGCAGATATTGGGTGAGGCCTTTTTCTACAAAAGGCATTGCCGCCCATTTGGAGCTGAACTCCTCGCCGATGGCGAAAGGCACGGTGGTCATTGTGCGCAGTGTGGCGTAGGCATCCGGCGATTCATTGCGGATCGGTTCTTCGAGAAAATCTAACGTACCCGGGGCCATGCGCTGACAGAAAGAGGCGGCCTCGGCCACGCTCAGGCGATGGTGATAATCGATACCCAGGGTGATATCAGGGCCAATAATTTTGCGTAACTCGTTAAGACAGCGCGCGGTACGCGCAATGGAGTCCCGCGGATCGAAGAGTTTCGGGTCATCGAAACCGGCGGGAATCACACGAATGGTGGTCCAACCGAGATTGATCAGTGCGGTGACTTCATTGACCAGTTCGTCCAGACGATCTGGATCCGCTTCGGTATAACAACAGGCAAAGCAGGGAATATTGTCTCGCTGTTTGCCGCCCAGCAATTGATACACCGGCACCTGCAATGCTTTGCCGAGGATGTCGTGCAGGGCGATATCGATTGCGGACATGGCCGCAGTCAGTACCCTGCCCCCTTCAAAATATTGGCTGCGATAAATCTCCTGCCAAATACTACCAATCTGACGAGGATCGCGGCCGCGCAAGAACTCAGCGAAGTGCGCCACGGCCCCTATGACCGCATGTTCCCGGTTGGATAACCCGGATTCACCCCAGCCCACCAGACCACACTCGGTAACCACTTTTACCAGCAACTGATTGCGAGTACCGACGGCACCCAATAACGTTTCAACGGATTCAATTTTCAACGGAAACTACCTACTTGGCACAACTTACTAACGCACCCTTACTCGAGGTAACGGTGTTACCCGCCATACACGGTAAAATGGTAAACAACCTCATCGCCAACCGCGCTCTCTCCATCCTCTGCTAGCAGCAGAACTTTCCAAGTAAATCTGCCCGGTCCAACTTTGCCGAAAAGGTCATCAATTGGCAAAGCAAAATCTCCCGATTCAGCCACCGGGTACCGGATATTGGAGACCAGATCACCGTTCCCATTCACCAAATCAAGGCTTAAAACTTTTGGCGTGTTTATTCGATATCTGACACCAAGCACTTCTTTCTCAGTGCTAACTCGACGGGGCCAGCGAACCTCAGAAATCTCTTCCGTAGAAAGATGTTCATTCCACGCGCTTTCAGTCAAAACAGAAAAATTCGCATTGACTTCATTTCCCACTCGGTGATTCCAGTTTTGATCACGAGGGGTAACGTAAACAACAACGCGATATTTACCGGGATCAATATCATCGGTTTCGAAATTGACGTGGTACTTGCCGCTACTCGTCACCCTTGCCGTTTTTTCCTTAATTTTTTTCCAGGTGTCAAAGTACTGCAAAACAAAATATACATCCCTGGTTTTGGCAACCTTCAGATCAACATCCACCCGCAGCGGTTCGTTCCCACCCACAAAATTCGGAACATCGATACGGTTAATGAAATCGCCTGACTCCGCTAGTGCACCACAGGAAGTAGCCGAGACCCACACGAGAAATGAGAATATAAAACGTTTCATTGAAATATCCCCCTATTCAAGAATTCAAAAAATAGCCACCGCACATAGTGTACGGCGGCCATTCTTAGTACAGGGTACTAACCCGTCACCCAGTTATTTCTCGATAACCGCAATGTCATCAAACAAAATTTGATCGCCTGCAGTTAACCCAGTTGCATAAACGAAGGGCATAACCGTCGTATTCGCGGTTCCATCAATCGCCCAAGTAGTAGGGATTGTATAGGTAGCAGAATCGTCAGCTTCATCTTCTGTATGATTACGGTTCACCAGGTTCACAAGCTGCCAAGCGGTAGTTGGCGCCAGCTCCGCAGCAAAGTCAGACCCAGTTTTCGCAGCGTTGGGGAAGCTACCTGCAGCCTTGTTATCTAGAGAGTTACGACTGTCATGCCAGGGCGCCAGATTAAAGTGCACCTTCACGCCTTCGCGCGGCTGCGCAAGCTTAACCCACATGGAAACGCCGAACTCAACGCCATGACCGCGGGTACCCACGCCATAGTAGGAGCCCCACATATCGAAGGCAGCATCGCCATTGGTCCAGTTGGTCTTAACAACACCGGCGATGGTATTGTCTTCCTCTGCTGTCACACGCAGGGAACTACCAAAAATGGGATCCCCCACAGCCTGATCGAAAGCCCCCGTTATATATTTGTTGTATCCATTACCTGGGAAACTGTGCTCAAAGGTATGATCCCAGTTGGAGGCATTACCGGCATTATTGGCTTTGAGGCAGGCCTTGTTCGGCACAACACTTACCGCAACAGACAGTGAATCGATGTCTTCTTTTGCTGCAGTGGTTTCACCGGATTCATAGGCAACACTAACAGCCTCAGCATCCTGAGCGACATTGCTAGCCGGGCTCTTATCACCATCGCCAACCTGAAGGATCGCCCACTCGCCATTTTCAGAGTCGGCATCCGGAACCAAATCAAGCAGAGTGAGAAGACTCTCCTCTTCAGTGCTCCAGCTATATTGATAGACACCACTCAACATCTCGCCAAGCGTCGGTTCAGACTCCACATGCAAACCACCATAGGTACAAGCAGCAATCTCTTTCACCAAGGCATCACGGGGGCCTTCTGCATTGGTGACACCAATTCGGAAGTTGGAATCCACAGCTACCGTAACGGTGGAAGAAACATTGCTGTCCGGATTCCAGACCGTAAGCTCGGCCTCACCTACGCTTACGCCTGTAACGGTGCCGGCCTCGTCCACAGTTGCTACAGATTCGTCGTTAACCTCATAACGCAATTCCTGGTCACATACGGTTTGAGGCGAAAAGCTGGCAGAGGCATTAACCGATTCACCCAATCGAACAGACAGATTCTGCACATCAATCTCTTCAATCTGGGCTTTCACACCATTAATTGTAAGATTCAGGGTTCTGGTTACCGGATCACCGCCATTGATAACATTGTAGGTAATCGTGTAAGTGTGGACGGGACGCGGCCAGGGGTTAGCGCTTTCACCCGCCGTAAACTCTGAACATGAAATCAGCCTTTCATCGAATCCGTCCAGATCTACGATCATTTGATTACCGTCGAGGAAAAACGGCGTTACTTGCTTGCCATCTTCCACAATAGTGGGCACTGGAAGACCGTACATGGGCTGCTCATTGTTCTCGGCATTCGGATCCCAGATGATGGTGTCCTGCGCGAAGCTTACCTGGCTCACACCAACGCCACTCAGGGAAGAAAGCGGGTCACCGCCAACCGTTCCCCCTTGAAGAAGATCAATGTTAATCAAGCCCTGATCTTCATCTACAACGATATTCAGTGCATCTTCACTGAATACGATGGGTTGATCGCCATTATCAATAAAGTCCTGCCCTTTATCGACTTTACAGCCTGCCATTAGAGCAACAACCGGAGCAATAAGGGCTACACTTTTCAGAATTCTAGGTTTCATATTTTCTCTCCATTCCACCAACTTTCTCTATGTCACACAGAGAAAGTGGTGAAATCAGCATTACATTTATTATTTGTATTAATTAGAAGTTCATTCGCGCGCCTAAGCGGAATACTCGACCGAAGTGCCACTCGTTAATCGTACGACTCGTGTTTACGTTTCCGGTAACGGCATCACCCTCGTCCCAATAGGTTCCATCTGCCAGAAGCATGTCACGGGCAGTAACGAAAGTTCGGCGACCTTCATCACCCAAGTTTGTCGCCTGGAAGGTTACGGTGAAATTATCGTTGACGTAGTAGCTAGAACTGAAGTCGAGGCGGTTGTAACCTTCCTGCCAGATGGAGGTACCGGTTTGCCCGTGATCCACGGCCTGAACGCCAACATAGCTATTGGCAAGCCGCAGGCTAAGACGATCGTCTTCCCAGAAAACCGTAAGGTTACCGGAGTGGCGCGGCGTATCCTCAAGGGATTTAGGCGTAATGACGCGTCCAGTGGTCTGGATAACTATTTCGTCCTGTAGAGCATCCTGGAAGGTATAGTTCGCCTGAACCCCCAGGTTGGACCAGATCCCCGGAAGGAAGTCGTACATCTGCGTGTAGCCCAACTCCAGACCAGTAATGGAAGCGCCAGCACCGTTCTGGACCTGCTGGATTCGAGCAGAGCGACACTCAATTTGCATCTGCTGGGTTTGCCAGCCAGCCACATAACGTCGGGGCAAACAGGTTTCCCCGCCAGCAGCACCTTCTCCAGGAACACCAACCGGATTGATTAGGATATTCGCGTCTGCGAGTTCGTAATCACCACGGGCGTCTTTAATGAAATAGGGCGTTTCGACCGTTGCCTCAATGTTTTTCATATCCTTATGGAAAACAGTGGCAGACACGTTATTGCCCTCACCAAAGTACCACTCGAGTGACAGGTCCAGGTTGATCGACTCAAGGTTCTGTAACTGGGTATTGCCCGCTGTTCCGGTGGCGTGCTCGTTCCAGTTGTTCTCATTGACCTGCAGGCTGGGGCTCAAACTGTCAAATCTTGGACGGGTCATGGTCTTGGACGCCGCAAAACGACCAATCAGCTCATCATTAATTTGATAACTCAAGTTCAGGCTCGGCAAAAGTACATCGAACAAGCCTTTATCAGAGACTTCAGCTGCACGGATATAGTTCTGTTGCGAATTCAGATTCGCATCGGTATTAGAGCGGTAAATCGTTGTGCTTCTATCCAGCCAACGCTCCATACCGCCATTTTGGTTGAAGTACCAATGGCTTTGCGTATTGGTCTGGAAAGTACCTTCGCCATTTGGAGTCTCGAATTCCCCGCCCTCGAACCGCGCCATGGCTTCGTTAAACCCTTCAACGCCGCCAACGATGGTTCCGTCATCGTTGTATTCAATATTAACAATGCGGTTGAAATCCATACCCTCGTCACTCACCCACTCACGATTCTCGGTATCGTATGGCAGAGAGTCTGGATTATTTACGTTGTATGCGTAGTTCAGACGCCAGGAGAAACAATTCTGATCCACGCCGTCTTGGCCGGCATTTTGCGGCACGTAACGGTGATCACCATCTTGCGGGCCACCGGTCCAATCCGGCTCTTGGCAGACAGGGTTTTTGTCATTAAACAAGCCGCGCTGAGCCAGGTCGTGAACGTCGATAACATGAGGGTTCGCATAGAACTGCATACCCGCATAACCTCGCGCGTCGGTTTTATCCTCGGCGTAACGGAGACCAACATTACCGCGCAGGCGGCCATCCATCGCTTCAAAACTGGATTTGATATACGCAGCAAACGTATCGGTGTCGATATTCCGGGTGCCCCGGTTATCAATATCGACCTTGATGGAACCCGGCTTCCTTCCGAGCAGGGCATCAAAGGCTTTATTGTGATCAATCATTGGCCAGCCATTGAAGACGGGGTTAGACCGATCAATTCCCAGTTTTTCGCCAAAGTTGTTATACAGGAATGCTTCTGATGCACTCATATCAAGCAGGCGAACAGAAGAAAGTCCATCGTAGGCATAGTCGGTGCCGTCACCATCTCTAAAGGTGGACCCCAAACCAATGGTCGTATTTTGCGTATGCACATCTTTCACACGATTGGCATATTTCGCACCAAACTCAACGGTGGTAATCCCGAATTGATCAACATCCCAGTCAAAATCAACAAATACCGAGGTATTGGTATCGGTCTGGTAGTTATCCCGAATATTGGTATTACCCAGATGGTTCGCGTAGAGATCGGTCGGGTTGAAACGCCCGGTTGCCGCTACGACATTACCGGTAACCGGATTAAAGATTGCATTGGTCGTGCCGTTATAGAAAGTACATACGTCAGTCGAACAGTCATAGCCCGTCGGTTCACTCAAGTCAGGGTCATTGTTTTCAATCGCCCCAACACCAATGGTTCCCCAGGTCTCCGTACCCATGTTGACGAAGTCATCGGTGTTATCATCGGTCCTGGAGTACCCGGCAGTGATGTTCATCGTTAAGGAGTCGGTGAGCTGCTGGTCCAGCTTCAAGGAAGAAACCAAGGTTTCGGAAATGGTGTCGCCTTGAGAACGATTCATCCAACCACTGCGCCCAACGCCACGCATGCTCTCGAGCGTGTCGTTTTCAGTATTCACTACCGCCCACTCAGTTTTATCTATGGACAGCGGGGCTTGGGCACCCATGTTGTAACGCATGGAGTTGTAATCAGTTGTTACCGTTTGCTTGGTATAGGAGGTATCCAGGCGAATATCCGTGTAATCAGAGGGGCGGAACTGGATGCCAAAGTTACCGGTCTGACGTTTGCGCTCATTGCGACTCAGCGCTAGATGTATAGAGTCGCGGCGAAGCACTTCTACCGGGTCTGCAAACGCGACCTCGGTTTCCGGATCAAAACCTTCGGGAAGGCTGCCGTCTTCATTGAGATAGCGAATCGCTTTTCCGGTTGCCTTATCAATTGCACGAAGACCGCTTGCCTGGCCTGCGTCCGCAACCTCCGCTAAGGAATCACCCCAGTCGTGAGTCATGCGATCTTCACGATAAATCTGATTATCTTCCGATACCGTGAATACCACACCAAGCTTGTCATCGAAGAACTGATCGAGGTAGCTCGCGTTATATCGATAATCATCTTCACCGGAAAATTCGTTAAAACGGCTCTCTACCGAGCCATTCAACACGCGCTCATTACGACTCAACGGAGCAACGGTTTCCAGAATTACCGTGCCGCCGAGTGAGCCCTCATCCTGGTCAGCGGTGGCTGTTTTAATCACGCGAATAGCAGAGAGAATGTCAGATGAGAAAGCGCTGAGGTCAACGCTCTGGTCGGCTTCAGCGGTATCAGTGGTATCACCGGCACCCAGCGAGCTCAGACCACTTGTCAATGCCACGCCGTTCATTTGAATCTGGTTTTGGTAAGAGGAGGTACCGCGGATTGAAATCCTCGCGCCTTCGCCCCCTTCTTCGGTAACGCTCACACCGGTAATACGGTTAAGGGCATCGGCAATATTCTGATCGGTCGACTTACCGATGTCTTCAGCGAAAATTGAGTCGGAAACTTCGTCAGTCAGACGTTTCGCGTCTACAGCGCGCTCAACCGTTTGCCGAAAGCCAGTAACCGCAACCTCCTCAACGCTTTCACTCTGCTCGGCAGGCAGCTTGAGATTTTCAGCCTCCTCTTCCTGAGCAAAAACCGGAGCTGCGAACATTACCCCCACGATCGCAACCGAGAGTGCATGTGGCTTAAACCTTTGTTTCATTTGATCTCTCCACCGTATCTATTGTTGTACTAATCGCTAACGCTGACACCCTGCATACCGCTCACAGGCTCCCCAACGCACCTGACGACGCACCACGCTGCTTTGCAACTGCACTTATTGGAAAAACTTTGAAAGATCACATTGTCGCCCCCGTAGTGACCTTGACCCTCACTCAAGGGGCGGGGTGCACGGCCAGAAAAATCCGCGACTATGAACTGCATTAATCTTATAGTTTTTTTAAATGCCCGTTGAAACAGCGTGTATTGCCAGTTTGGGACTAGGCCTACTTATTATTGAGTTACCCGATTCATTGAACGGCACCACAATCCCATGCGACCTATTCGAACATATGATGTTTGAATAGGCAATACGTACAGAGCAACATTTTTAACGTCATATGCATCGATTCAATGCACGCGCGTCGTGAGATTCATCAATAGCTTGTAATACTGGTCACGGGCGGCAACACGTTCAACCCGCTTTTGCCGAAGACATCTATAGGTAGGATGTTATTTAGGAAGGAATTTTGAGAGGTGGCCACCAAGGACTGGCGGCCACAGGTCATCATCGCGGGCGCAATAAGCACCCGCATACATCAACCATCGAGAGAAACGGTCATGATCATGCGTCGGGCTGCTTTGGCACCCGATACTGATCCATACGGTCAATGTCGTATTTCTCGTATTTCCGCTTGAGCAGCCACAGGGGGCGCTCCAGGGTAAGCTCCCATTCGAACAGATCTTTGAACATGCTGCGCACGCGCTCCGGCTGAGCCGATGCCAGATCATTCTGCTCGCCGATATCCTCCGCCAGGTTGTACAACTCCGCAGGGCGGTCCGGGAAGCGGATCAGCTTCCAATCGCCATCACGAATTACTGCGCGGGACTCTTTTTTCCAGAACATTTTCTGGTGAGGGCGCTCATCGTCCTGACCAGTGAGGTAAGGCACCAGGTTCACGCCATCCAGGTCCGAGGCATATTCACTACCACCGGCCGCCTCATAGAAGGTGGGCAACAGGTCGAGAGTGGACACCGGGTAATCGTAGTCCTGACCTGCTGGTATCTTCGCTGGCCAGCGCATAATGAATGGCACGCGCAAACCACCTTCGAGGTGATTGGATTTGGTGCCTGCAAGCGGATAATTGCTGGAACCGTTTTTATCCGAGGGACCGCCATTGTCATTGGTGAACACCACGATCGTGTTGTCCGAGAGACCCAACTCTTCCAACTTATCCATCACCCGACCAGTGGCGCGGTCCATTGCGAGTGTCATTGCCGCCAGCTCGCGACGCTTACCGGAGAGCTGCGGGAACTGCTGCATATCTTCTTCCAGCGCTTCCATCGGTGTGTGCACCGCATTGAACGCCAGGTAGATAAAGAAAGGGCTGTCCTGATTCTGCTCAATAAACTGCGCCGCTTCATCGGCCAGTACGTCGGTCAGATAACCCTCGTGCTCTTCGTAGTTACCGAAACCGCGCTCCAACTTTTTATCAAACGCGGCCACCACATTATCCAACGGGTTTTCACCGTCGTATTTGAAATAACTGCGGTCGCCGCCACGGAAACCGTAAAATTCGTCAAAGCCACGCTTTGTGGGGTGAAAACGATCCGCATCACCCAGGTGCCACTTACCGTAGATGGCGGTCTTGTAGCCACGATCTTTCAGGTAGTCCGCCATGGTTTTCTGATCTAGCGGCAGGCCCATTTCGGCACCCTTGATACCGGAGTTTTCACTCATAAAGCCAGGCACGTTAATTTCTTCGTAACCGAAGCGCTGCTGATACTTGCCGGTCATGAGCCCTGCGCGGGAAGGACCGCAGGTTGCATCGGACACATAGCCTTGTGTGAAACGTACACCGCCTTCAGCAATCTCATCCAAGCGCGGCGTTTTCATCACCGGACTACCCTGGAAACCAAAGTCTTCAAAACCCGCATCATCGGCAAATAGCAGCACGATGTTCGGCGCGCGCTCACTTTGCTCGGTGGTCTTTTTTGCGTCGGCACACGCGGTCGGTGCAAGCACCACAGCCAACAGCAGCATTAGGATTCTTTTCATTCTCATCACCGCACTCAGATAGACAATTCGTTGTTGGTATTTCAACAGTTAAAACACCGTATAAACACAAATGCCCCCGAAGCGCCGCCCGAGCAATTTCTGGGTCTTGCTCGGACGGGGATCAGGGGCAAACTACATCAAACCAACCTGTGAGATTAGAACATGTAGGTTACGCTGGCACCGAAGTAACGCTCGTAGTCACGCGGGTAGAACAGTGCCTGTCCGCCCCACTGGTCTGCGTACTTGAAGGTGTTGTAGCTTTCGTTCGTAACGTTCTTCACGAACAGGTTGCCACGCAGCTTGTCGTTGCCGATACCAATGTAAAGATCCAGTACATCGTAATCTTCGTTCGGATCGATTTCTTGCGCAATCATGTTGGCGGAGGGAGAGAAGTCACCCTCGTAGCGCCACACGGTGCGTACATTCGCGTCCCAGCCGGTGTTGCCCAGTTCGCGGTTGTAGTTCAGGGTCAGCAGTGCCTGTTCCTGAGCATTGTTCGCAACCGGCAGTCCAGTCTGGTCAAACACGTTGCGACCACCAACGATGCTGCAACGCTCCGCCAGGGTACCGTTCGGACAATTCACTGGTGTATTCGCAAAGTCTTCGTAGGTAGCTTCGAAGTTTGCGTAGCTGGCAATGAATTTAAGGTCGGAAGTCAACTTGTACACCATATCGGCTTCGATACCGGTAGAGCGTACTTCGTCTGCGTTGACGTAACCGGCGAAGTAAGTATTGGAAGCCTCGTCCACCAGGCGTTGCGCGCGTACCTGATAGTCTTCAACTGTCATATCGAAGTAAGTCAGGTTGAATTGCAGCTTGTCGTCGAACAGACGGGAACGCAGGCCAACTTCAAAGTTGGTGGACTGCTCCGGACGGGTCGGGAAGTACTCCGCATCCGCCGGGTTGGTGTTACTGGTTACAAAGTAAGATGGACCTTTGTAGCCAGTGGAGTAGTTCACGTAGCCACGAATACCATCGGTGAAGTCGTAACCCAGTACTGCCTTGTAGATAAAGTCAGTATTAGAGTCAGAGAACTTTGCACCTTCCGGATCGTTACGAACAAGCGACGGATCGGTCTCGGACAATGCCAGAACTTCGGCAAAAGTTTCCATGCCAGTGCCGTCGGTCGGCGGACGCAGCCACAGTGCGTCGAAAGAGGCAGAGCCTTTTTCGTGCAGGGCACGGAAGCCGAGGGTAGCATCCAGACGATCGGTGATCTGATATTCGAGCTGACCAAACAACGCGGTGTTGGTGAAGTCCGCAGTAAAGTCACCCGCAGACAGGTTGCGATCCGCTTCCAGCAGGGAGCGATCCTGCATACCGGTCTGGTTGTAATTGTTGATGAATGCCAATGCAGATGCATTGCTGACACAACCGGTCATTACGCCATCTTCAATTACACCGCGCGAGCTGGCACCAGCGCCACCCACACAGCCATCGGTGATTTCACTACGCTGACCTGCGGTATCGTGGAAGAAAGCACCCACAACCCAGTTGAATGTTTCGTTATCGAAATCACTCAGGCGCAGCTCCTGCTGAACCACCTCAACCGATTCGTTTCCACCAAAGTGCTCGCGGTGCACCGGGAACTTAAAGGTAAAGAAGCCAGAGCTGTTGTTCAGCTCAAAGTCACGGTAGCTCGCCAGGTAGCTCAGGGACATACCGTTATCGAGCTCGTAATTTACTTCCGCAGACAGGCCGGCATTCTCTACGCTACCGTAGTTGGATACCGGGTTACGGGCGGTAACCGGCTCATTAAAATCATTGAAGCCAGGCTCGGAATCGATCAGGTTATACGCGGATGCAGAAACCACACCATCATCGATACGCACCACAGGCTTGGGCCCATAGTTCGGATTTGCTTCTTCTTTCACCATCGCACAACAGTTGGTATCGCGCTCGGAGTAGTCCAGGCGAACCAGTGCATTCAGGTTGGAGCCGTTGTCGTACAGAAGCTGTGTGCGTAGGCCTTTTTTCTCTTCCGCACCAACGTCTTCACCGCCGGGGTATTCGTTGCGAATCCAGCCGTCCTGCTCGCTGTGCTGCACATTAATACGTGCCGCCCAGTTTTCGTTGATCGGCAGGTTTACTGCACTGCTAACCTCACGACCGTTATAGTCGGTGACCTCCGCCTTGGCACGGCCATAGAACTCACCGATCTCCGGACGTTTGGTAACGTAGTGGATCACACCTGTGGAAGTGTTTTGACCAAACAGGGTGCCCTGCGGGCCGCGCAAAGCTTCTACACGCTCCACGTCTGCAATGGCCAGGTTCATCATGGACTGGCGCGGCAGAACTTCGCCGTCAACCACGATCAGGTTAGAAGACTGCAGGCCGATGGAGTTGGTAAAAGTACCAATACCGCGGGTCTTCAGGGTAGTGGTACGGATTTCGTTGCTTTCGTCAACGCCGAAACCCGGCAAGTATTTAACGATATCGAAGCCAGTATCAGCACCCAGCTCCTCGATCAGATCACCGGACAGAACCTCCATGGAAACCGGAACGTCCTGCACAGACTGCTCACGTTTCTGAGCGGTAACTACCACTTCCTCTAGAGCACTTGTATCGATGGACTTCTTCTTGGTCTCCAGCTCTTCAGCGATGGCGACATTGAAAAGCGTAGCTACGGAGCAGCAACCGAGCAGCAGCAAGCTGTGCATGGATTTTTGACTCTGAGATTTCACGTCTTCCCTCTCATTTTTATATTGCGTTATCTTCATCGCGCTTCCACCTTCACCGAAATAGCTGTGCCGCCGGTTCCGGATCAGGCTGGTACCTCAAAAGCGCACCACGCCCTACATATATGGACGAATGAATGGTTAGACACCTCAACACTACCTGAGCCCTCGCTCGGAATCATCATCAACCATTCATAGCAGTCATTCAAACATATGATGTTTAGCAAGACAATATGTTTTGCCTGCCTAATTCTCTGGAAAGAATCCAGCGCCAGGCTCACATTGCCTCATCTAGTGACTGCTCACCGGTTCACGCTGAGGACCAGCGCGCTCGTCCGGAACACCGCTTCGCAATAGGAAAAATCAGATAAAACAAGGGCTTGAAGGCGGATAGCACGATTCTGGAACCATTTCGCAAAACGGCGATGTCAGCTGTGCCACCGACAGCGACATCTTGAAAACACTTAACATCATATGTTTACATAGATTGGATTTTGATGATCGAGAGAATGTCTCAGGGGTAGCGGGACACAACAATAATTCTGATAGTGAAGAGAACCCACATGAAAACCAGTCCACTACTGGCAGCCCTCGTGCTCGCCGGTATTTCGACCGTGCACGCGCAGGACATCCGCCCTATGGGCGCGGTGGAAGGTGAAATGCGCTGGCAAGAGCTCGGCAATCGCACCGACGACTTCAATGGCAACAGCCTGGATAGCACCAAATGGATCAATGATCCCGACGACCTGGTGATCGGTGCCTGGACCTTTGATAGCAACAATGCCTACTTGAAAGACGGCAAGCTGAATATTGAAGTCACCCAGGACACGCACACCCGCCCCTTCCGTGATGTGTGCCAAGGCGGCGCTACGGTACAGCGTGTGCTCTACTACAAGTCAGGCGCAGTGAAGTCCACCAACGACGGCGTTTACGGCTACTACGAAGCCAGCCTGAAAGGGGTAAAAGTATTCCCCGGTTTGAGCCCGGCTTTCTGGCTCTATAGCGATGGTCACCCCTACACCGACCGCAACGTACCAGGCAGTGTGGATTACAGTGAGATCGATATCGTCGAGCTGCAGCAGGCCGACTGGTATGGCCCGGGCCCCGATGATGCTGATCCCATCAACGTGATGGACCACAACCTGCACGCTCGTATCGTGGGTGAAAACGGTAACACCTACTGGCGCCGCCCCAAGCCCTATCCTGAAGCGCAGCTGCTTAAGTTCGACGCCCCGTTTGATCCATCTGAAGATTTCCATACCTACGCCGTGGAAAATCGTAAGGACGTTATCCGCTGGTACGTGGATGGCGAATTGATTGGTGAAAAGCCCAATCTGTTCTGGCATCGCCCAATGCACGTCATTTTCTCAATGGGTCTGCGCCGCCAGTTCATCCGCTACAACACCGAATGTAACCGTGCAGATCCCAACCCGGATACGGTCACATCCGTTGGCTTCCCGGAAGACGCCACCATGCAGGTGGACTACGTTAAAACTTGGGAAGTCCTGCCGTCTGTTTGGGTAGATGACAAAAGCAAATACCTGGGCACCAACTACCAAAGTGGCGAAACCCTGGATGTAGTTGTGAACTACCACGGTGGCAGTAACCACCATGTCAGCGGTGATCAATACAACGGGATTACCGTGAACCTGGTGGAGAAAAACGCGAACGGTTTTGTGAAAATTGCCGCAAGCGCAAACGATGCTTCCGTCACCACCGAAGACAAGCGCTACGGTGGACAAACCACCCTGCGCCTTGACCTTACCGGTGTCACCCCGGTTGCGGACCTACCGGCAGGCCACTACTACGCTCTGGCTCCGGTCTTCCGCTCCTCCAACGGCAGCGATGTATTCCTGCAGGGCGGCCTACAGCCGATCAACGTTGTATCCGACGGCAACAATGGACCGGTCGCGGTAACCGGCGTTTCTGTCTCTGCGGCCACCAGCCAGTTGACCGTAGGTGAAACGACGCAGTTCACCGCCACTGTTTACCCGGCTAACGCCGACAACACCACTGTTTCCTGGGGCTCCAGCAACAATGGAATTGCCAGCGTTAACCAGCAGGGTCTGGCACAAGCGAATGCCGCCGGCAATGCCACCATTACCGTGACTACCGAAGACGGCAACCACCAGGCCTCTTCCAACCTCACCGTATTCGCGCCAAGTGGTAGCTCTTCTGGCGGCTCCTCGAGCAGCAGTTCTTCCAGCAGTAGCTCCTCTGGCGGATCGTCTAGTAGCAGTTCGTCCAGCAGCTCGTCCAGTTCTGGTGGCAGCCAGACCTGTGATGGTAGCTGGGTGTCGGTTACCGGGGTAAGCGTGAGCCCAACCTCCGGGACCATCGCAAAGGGACAGAGTATTTCCCTGGCCCCGGAAGTGACTCCATTCTGTGCCTCCAACAAAAACGTTGTGTACTCAAGCAGTAACGCGCTGGTTGCACAGGTGAACTCTTCCGGCACGGTTACCGGTAAAAAGGCCGGTAATGCGGTGATTACCGTAAAGACCAAGAATATGGGCAAAACGGCCACCTTCGCGGTAACCGTTACCCCATAACGGGCTTACATACCCTTTCGCAGTTCCTCACAAGGAATGCAAAAAATGGCAGCCAATTGGCTGCCATTTTTTTGAGTGGAGTTTGGTAAACTCAACCCTTCCATAATCCAGCTGACACAAAGCACCCATGTCCCCCGGCAACAGCACCACATCGATCACCCCTTGTCACATTGAGGGAATCCCTGCCTACCGGATCGAAAACCCCAAGTTGTCATTGGCTGTCATCCCGGAATTGGGCGGTAAAATTGTCAGCCTGCAATCAAATGCGCTACAAACGGAATGGTTGTGGAAAAGTGACCGCACCCCATATCAAAAGGCGGAGCTGGATCACAGTTATACACAGCAGCATGACACCGGTGGTATCGATGAGTGCTTTCCCAGTGTGGATGCCTGCCAACTACCCAAAAGCGCTGGAGCTTATGCCGGTCTATCTCTGCCAGACCATGGCGAACTTTATGGCCGCCCGTGGGAAGTAACTACTTGTGCGGTTGGGCAGGACCACTGGGCAACACTGACCTTAAAGCGCCATTGCACCACCCTACCCTGCGAGTTTGAACGCACTCTTTTGGTCGCGCCCAGAGAGGGTTTGATTGAATTTCAGTACCGGATACGTAACCACAGCGATTCCCATGTTCCATTCAGCTGGTGTATGCACCCAGCGTTGCGCATCGAGCCCGGTATGCGTTTGCGACTGCCAGTAAATCACCAACTGCATTGCTCCTTTGCCTCGGATGATGCACCGCTTAGCACGGGCGATATTTTTCCGTGGCCGACAACAGCTTCTGGCTTTGACCTATCGACTATTCCCGACCAACATCCCTCACAAGGGTTTGCCGCAAAACTCCTGTCTCACAGAGACTTCTTCGATTGCCGGCAACAAAACGAAATGGCAGTTATCGGGCTGGAGAACCCCAGCACAGGGGAGACGTTGTGTTTTGAACTCCCACCAAGTGAGATTCCGCAGATAGCCCTCTGGTTGAATTACCATGGCTGGGCCGGCGACGGAGGAATACCCTACTTCAACCTGGTGCTGGAACCTGCCATCGGCAACGCAGACAGCCTAAGTACCCTGTTCCAGCGCAATACCGCCCCCAGCATCGCCCCTAGTGCAACCAGAGCCTGGTCCTTCAAGCTCCGTTTAACTTAGAAAAACGACCGTTATTTACGCGAGCCATACGCAGAGTCTCCGGCAACGTCAGGCTGCTTGGCTATCCAGCAAACGCGCTGAAACTTCCTGGGGCAATACAAACCAGCGCAATGATTCCGCCGAACTGGAAAGATTGAGACGATAGGTTTTCGCCTCGCGATGTGCGCGCAGTAATTCCTCTTCCCCCTCCGCTATTAACCGCTCGAACGATGTTTTAACTTTTGCACCAGTAGCGCCCAACTTCTCGGTGAAGTCGAAGGATTTCAGGCTTACCTCAGGGGCAAGTGCCTGTTTCTGATAGCGCCAGGTGCCATTCGAGGAATCAAAATGATAGTACGGCAGCAGCTTCCAACCGTGTTCCGCCACCAGTTCAACCGCGCGCAACAGGTACTCGAAGGTTTCTTCATCAATAAAATAATTAAAGTTCAGTCGCACCCAACCGGGGCGTAGCACCATATTTCCCTCGAGTAATTGCGCTTCAATCGCTTTACTCTGCTGCATGCTCATACCAAGCAGGCTATGACCATAGGGCCCAGCGCAGGAACAGCCGCCGCGGACCTGAATACCAAACAGGTCGTTTAGCAATGCAACCACAAAGCTGTAGTGCAAATCTTGCTGTTGATACTTCACCCTGAGTGAAACAATGGATAGACGCGGAGCCTCGGTACTGCCCAGGATTTCAATATTTTCGTGTTCGTTCCAGCGCGCCAAAGCACGCGCAACAAAGTCCGCTTCACGACGTTCGATCTCTTTCGTACCGACATCCTGTTGCAACTTGAACACCAAGCCGGCACGAATTGATTCAACAATTGCCGGTGTTCCACCTTCCTCGCGGCGCTCGCAATTGGTCAGGTAACGGTGATCTTCTGGCGTAACGTAAAGCACCGTGCCTCCGCCGGGGACAGCCGGAATAGGGTTTTGCAATAGGTGCTTTTTCACTACCAGAATGCCCGGGGTACCCGGCCCACCCGCAAATTTATGGGTGGAAATAAACACGGCATCCAGGCTCGAGTCCCCGCTTTCGTTCTGCTCGCCGGCCATATCGATACCCACATAGGGCGCCGCGGCAGCATAGTCCCAGCAAGAGATAGCGCCATATCGGTGTAGCAAACGCGATACCGCAACCGTATTCGTTTTTAATCCCGTTACGTTGGAGGCTGCTGAAAAGCTGCCCACTTTCACTGCTCTGTCCTGATACCGAATCAGCGCCGATTCCAGTGCTACAAGGTCAAGAACACCCCCTTCGGTTAAAGGAATCGTGACCAGGTCCACATCGCACTCTCGCCACGGCAATTCATTGGAGTGATGTTCATAGGGGCCAATAAAAACGACGGGGCGCTGCACACCGGATGCAGCCTGAACGTTTCTAAACCCCAGAATATCAATGAGCTTGTTGATTGCTGCCGTCGCGCCAGACCCGCAAAAAATGACCTGATCATCCGCACTGCCATTCACTGCAGACCGAATCTGCTGCCTGGCCTCCTCCCGCAGCCGCGTGGTTTGCGCACCGGTATACGAGGTTTCGGTGTGCGTATTCGCGTAATAGGGCAAAACCTGTTCTCGAATAAAGTCCTCGATGAAATCGAGCGCGCGGCCAGACGCCGTGTAATCCGCGTAAACAAGCGGCTTTTGACCAAAACAGGTGGTGATCTGTGAGCCTTCGCCAATGACGGACTGACGAATCTTCTCAAGTAATACGTTGTGCACTGCGCCCATTATTCTTTTCCTAAACGGTGTGAATCGGGGCAAATTGTAGGGTTCAGCGCCTGAAACATTGCTTCTAAATGTTCGACCAAATATCACAATATCGGCACAAAGTACCATATATTGACATTTTTCGGCACTATGTTTCACACTTGATTAAAAATTCGCTAAAGTGGCTCATACCCCCCTCAAGAGATCCGTCGGACAGGCACGGGCAGGTAAAGGAAGCAACATGGCTGAGCTGAAACTCGACAAGCAGGACCGTTCGATCCTCGAACTGCTGCAAAGGGATGCTGGACGGTCCGTCGGTGACATCGCCGAGCAAGTCGGCATCTCCAAGTCCGCCTGCTGGCGACGTATCCAAAGGCTCGAGAAGGAACAGGTGATTCGCGAACGGGTGACCCTGCTGAACCCGGAGAAAGTCAACCTGCCCCTCACCGTGTACATCTCTGTGCGCACCAACCGGCACAACGATGCATGGTCCAACCGCTTTCGCGAAGTCGTCGCTGGGATTCCCGAGATATTGGAAGTGCACCGGATGAGTGGTGACCTGGATTATCTAGTCAAGGCTGTGGTGACCGACATGCCTGGGTACGACCGTCTGTACAAGGAGCTCATCAAGGCAGACCTGTTTGATGTGAGCTCCAGCTTTGTGATGGAAACGATGAAGCAGACGAGCCAGCTACCTCTAAACAATCTCTGAGTCGACTTCAACGAAATTAATCTCTAACGATAACGACAAAGTTCAATATCGTACCGACCATGGTGTTCGCAGCTACAGATTATCTTTCAGTACAGGCGCGCACTGTTTATACGCCTTAAAATAAGTGTACTAAGACACCAAAGTCTTCCCGTATTGGTATATTGGCGTATGTGCGCGTTTTCCACTTCTATTTACGAAAGTAAAAACAATCGACCTAAAGTTTTCGTAACCAATTTCAATTATCCCCTGATATTAACTTTGAAATCACATAGATATCTTTCATTTAAAAAATATTCATCTCCATATATCTCGTTCACGCCCAAAAAATTTGTAGCCGGAGAACCGTAGAAGGAGTACATCCTACCCTTGTAACGAAACAGTTCTCCATAAATTTTGCTACGTTCAAAGTGATCAGCAGGAATACTACGATCAAAAATAAAATGTACGAATTGATTACTTTTACACGCTCCACCTTTCGGAAATCGGTAAACCGACTCTTTAACTCCATCGAAGTTTAAATCCAATTCGGAACGAGAAAGCTGCTCGACATTTTCTATAAATTCACGATATTCTCTTTGCGACTCTTCTGTGATCAAGCTATCAGGCGATCTTTTACCAATCCTTTCCCAGTAGAACCTTAGAACCTCGATACTTTCTTCCTTGCGCATCACTTCCCATTGAATTTCAGATAATCCATTCGCATTAGCAGTTTCATCGAAGGGATATGAAAGTCCGCACGAAGCATTAGGATTAAAATCAACTCTATTCATTAACTCAACATACTGACCACACAATTCATACATTCTTCCCTTTGATAGAGTGTACTCAACAACACCTGGTGGGAGTCTGCCTAGCATGAAAAGCTCTTTCGATCGTTCACGATAAGAAGAGGCTAAACAAGCACGAATTCTTGATTTAGTTGTACGGCGCACACACATCGCGCGCTCACTCCGCAACCACTCTTTCTGAGCAGCGCTAACACTCTCTCGCCGATCTTCGAACTCCATATTTTTTTTGTATAGTGTATTCATTTGCCGGTCAAGGAATGACAGATGTTCATCATTACAAATAGCTTCTTCAATGATATTTGAAGACTTTCTACAGTCGAAACTCGGCCCGATATTAGGTTCAGATGCTAGAGCCATGCTTGAAAACATGGCGGGTGTTAACCACATCCAAAACCTCATTTTTCGTGTATTTTTATGAAGCGTTTCTAGCGCATTAATCATAGGTAGATCCATATATATCGAAAACCTAAAAATAGCTATTCGAATATTTTGCATACAAACAGGTATGTAAATCATTAACCAAAAATTATTTCCGAGTCATCGAATGCACACTTAATCTCGACTTTCGAGCTAGATGATATTACCGCTCCCAGATCCTATAAATTCACGGATAACATTCAAATGAAGGAGCCCAAAGCACTCTATCGTTAACCGACCATTTACCAAAATCATTATTCTTCTGCGCCATATTGAACTAAATTTATGCCACAAACTTGATTTGGAATCCCAGAAACTTCGTTCACTATAAGATGGTATCTTGCTCCGAAACCACGCCAGTAATCCTGAAAAATACGATTATCATAAAAAAATAGGCGATTTTGCCCACTTAAATTACCTAAACGGTTTGCATAGCCTCTACCTTTCGAGTAAATAAACTCATTTTTTTCTTCGTCATCAAATTTAACGAAGTAGGATTCCGCCTGAGTACAAACGTCATATTTTTCACGATGCGGCTGCGACACGGTAAATCGATAAACCGTTTCCTGCTGACCATCATGATCCATATCAATACGTGACATATGTAGAACCGGCCAATCACCTTGGTCCATTTTGTTTTTCTCTGACAACCAAAACTTATCCACTTTTTCCTTTTTACTCGAAGACCATTTACGATCCATGCGAACTTGATCTTCTTTGACTCTTTGTATCTCTTGCTTATCCTCTATCTGCACCCACTTTACAGATCTAAAACCAGGAAATGTTGGCAATACCTCCCTCTTGCAAATAGGGATATCGCTATAACCAACCATGTTAATCATCTCCACATAGTCTCTGCACAAAGCATATTGCCCTCCGACCATTAATTTAAACTTTAGCGAACCTTTCCCAACGGCTTCGGATTCACTAACCTTTAATAAATTCAGCCATTCAATCCTGTTGTTGTAGACTAAAGCCAAGCATGACTTTCTGCTTGCAGGGCCCCCATTATCAGAAGTTCCCTCTTCAATATTTTCACATTTAGATCTTTCGGTACGAAGCCATATACGTTGCGAACTTATAACCTTTTCCCGAATTGCAGGAATAGCGATTTTTCCTCGATAGACCTTACTCAGACGCCGATCCAATGCAGATAAATGGCTATCACCACATATAGTTTCTTCAACTTCAGTCGAAGCATTCTTACAGTCATAACTGGGCCCGGAATTAGCGAATGATGTAGATACATTCAGCAAGAAAGTAATAATAAAAATGACAGTTAAAAACACTGAGCTTCGAGTTAACATAAATCCAAATCCATGATCATAGTGATCAACTCTTTTGGGCCACCAAACTCTGTATTATCTTAGAATTCAAGAACACCATTATTACCACCCTTCAACTTTGCCCCCCCTCGAAGCTTCCATCAAAACCATCTATATCCCGACAACTGTAGCTAGAGTCATGAAGTATTCCGGTCGAAAATCCCCACCCCGACGAACAAAGGAAACCCTCTTACCCAATACCTTTTTATCTGACTTTCTATATATTGCTGCCTCATGCTTCCAAACTAAAGGGTTACGCTTCTTAATACTCTCGGTGATCCGCTCCATTTCATAAGGAAAGTTTGGCTCCCGATTGGCCCAGGATGCCCCCTTTACTGGAACTACAAGCGGCTTACCTAAAACACCGCCAAGCGCTGTAAATTCATCCTCCGACAGTGCGACTGATTCATATATAGTTATTCCGCCATAAGCTCGACATAGCTTCCTAACCTGTCCATCCCAATATGCTTTATTCAATTCAGCAACACCAACCCCCAGAAAGATCACAAAAATTGGGACCAGTAAAACAGTAAAAAGAATCTTCAAAACCGCTACCTCCAATGAAAAAATCGCCAGGAGTGTACATAGGTAATGCTGGCAGGCATATCAATGGTACTTATTTTGATACACCCTAGATTTCAAACCCATAGATAAGATCAGATATTCCTTCTTGAATTTCTCGCCAGTATGGCAGAAGGCTCTTTCTATAACCGACTTTCACACTAACGTTCATTTTTGGAGTGAGAGTAAACATGTGCGAACATCTTGCTGCAGCATGTGTATTATTGCTGCATTGTATAAAAGTTTTTGGAGCGGACTCAGAACCCTCATCAAGATATATGTTGAAATCCCTCATATCAGAACCAGCGCGATACCCATCAACCTTTTCACCCACAATCCTTGATGCATACCCGGTCAGGCCATAAATACCCTCCTCCATCGGGTCATACAAAAAACATTTCATATAACAGGGCTTTTTGGGATCCAAAAGTCGCTTTTTCCTTAGGCCGAGCGATCCATCCAAACCACTTTTGCTTCCCGCATTTACAAGAACCCTCATCCTTTTAGTTGTAAATATATCTACTTTAATACCAGAAACTGGCTGAGGATCTTGCATGTCAGGGTAAACAACAACAAAGCCAAAGGAGCTTACTTGTGGATACGACTTCCTTGCTAACTCATCACCATTACCCTCTGAGCCTTCGATTCTTTCTTTAAATGAAAGAAAATTTCGATATCCTTCTGGAATGGAAACAACCACGCCACCAAGCTCTAGGACCTTCGTATTTCTCATTTCCGTGTCACCCGAAAAAGTCGACATAGTCGAATCAACCGACACACTGTTTAATATTAAAAATATTGCAAACGGCCCAAGCAAGGCAGCCAAAATAGAAAATCGCTTTACTAACAAAAACTTATTTTTGAGCATATGAATCTCTTAAGTTTTCCGAAATTTGGGGGGCTTAATCACATACCCCCCATCTCTGCAACGAATTTTTGTACATCAACCTGTATCTTTCGCCAATTTTCAATTAAGGCATATGGGAAAATATATTCCACATATAAACCATCTTGTAATTCAAAGCCTGTGTAGCAGGAAACGACCCGAAGATAATTACCTTGACATGAATAAATTATAGGCCCACCCTTCGGCGTTCTGACTACACCTTCTACTGGTGTATACATTACGTAACCATGAGCGGTACTCTTCGTATTTTTTCGATACTCCGTCAAACCCAAATCATTTAGATCCTTTATATCCACCCAAGTTTCTCTATCAATTCTATTTCGTGAGAAACCTGGATCCTCAAATCCTCTCCGAACTTTAATCACAACTAGATTGACTGAATCCTCAGGCTCGATATCCGGGTACCTCAAACCAAAAGTAATTTGATCTGCCTTTCCAGGAACAACCCTTCCGTTACTTTCAGGCGTATAATTTACATCTGGAGGAATTTTAAGCAGCACATCACCCACTAAAATCTCACTTGCATACCCCTCAACATATCCATGAGCAATCTTGCTTTCCCGTGTATTCGTCAAGGGTTTCTTCTCACTCAAACACGACTGAAGAACCAAAAAAATAATAGAAAAACATGTGAATGCTTTAACATAAAAAGATATACGATATCGCCTATAGATATTTTCCGTCCTCATTTGCCGCCTATCGAGAAACTCTTGAAAAATCTATCTCTGCGCCTCTTTAATATAAACAGAACCCATTTCACTCTCCCTGATCAGATATCAAATTGTTAACGTAGCTAATAACACTTAAGTGAACTTCCTTCCAATACGGCAATAGCTGCCTTGAAATTTTGTATTGAACATACAAGTCATCACCAAGAACAAATCCGCTGAGGCAGTAAGTTACACCTCGGCCATTCCCAGAGCAGCTATATTTCACGATACTTCCTTTCGGAGTTTTAAATTCTTTTTCAATTGGCGCATACACAATGTAACCCCAAGCCATATGATTCACATCTTGATGGTACTCAGTAAGACCTAGCTCGATATTTTCGTCAATTTTTTTCCACACCTTATCATCAAAATATTTATTCCATATTTTTGGATCTTCATACCCTTTCCGCAACATTATTAAGACTGAATTAATGTTGTCGTTTTTTACATATTGCGGAAAGCTAATACCAAGAAAAACCTGATCGGCTTGCCCGGGATGAATTTTCCCTGCAGTCACCGGTTTATATTTAATGCTGGGCGGAATTCTCAGAAGTGTCCGGCCCACCAAAATTTGGTTTGTTTTCCCGTCTACGTGACCATGAGCCAGCTTATGCTCTTCTGTATTTGCATTTGGTCTATACCTCCTTTCGCAAGCAGACATAAACAAACCCAGAATAACAAACAAGATAACGCCATAATGATGCAGTGAATTCACTAGAAGATTCCTGATAAAAGCTAGAGTATTTACCTTGAATGCAACACCCTTATTTCCTTTCGCATTCATCACTATCTCCCCCAAAACTGCTCATCAGCGATTGGCGAACCGGCTTGATAAAATACTCGTAGATATTTTTTCCCGTTTTCACATCGGCAACCACATGCACCCCCACCCGTAGAGATAACTCTCGATCCAGCAGCTTCAGGCTCTGTGCATTCATTCGGGTATTGGAAAGATAGAGATACCCTTCACCCTCATCCATAACAGCGTCTTCAGAAAGGTTGACGACCGCTCCTGAAACGGTGCCGGCGAACGGGCACGGTGATCTGCTGGAGAATTTCTAACTATAAGGTTCGCACTCTGTTTCCAGTGCAGCGATATTGCAGCTCACGTCCTTAGCTCTGCACTGCAATTGACATCAAAAAATGCCACCCTACACTTCCTCAATCTTAAATATTTCATTAACTATATTGATGTCGAACCCAAACTTATCACTACAACTAAAACTCGACTCATGCATAATCCCCGTAGGGAAGTCCCCTCCTCTCCGAGAAAACGTAACTTTTTTTCCTAGTTCCTCACCACCATCCTTTCTATACACCGTGTATTCTGTACGTCGAACGTACGGCTTAGAAGCATTTATCACAACTGTATTACTTCGCCAGGCGTATTCATGTTTTTCTTTTGAAGTCTCTTCAGGCATTACGCGAATAGAACCATCATTCCCATCGTTTCTTTGATATTCAGAGTCTGACAAAACTACTCGCTCAAATATCACTACACCGCCTTCTTCTTCGCACATTCTACTGACCTGCTTATCCCAATACGCCTTGTTAAGTTCCGTTCCGATCACACCCAAAATAACTAACAAAATTGGTATAAAAATAATAAGGCTAAATGCCCCAAAAATTCGCTTCATGGCAACCATCTCTATCTCTCCCCAAAACTATTACCAAGCGACTCACGATCCGCCAGTTTCAAGCCCTGCGCATTTAAACGGACACTAGACAGATAGTGATACCCCTTATCCTCATCCATAGCAGCGCCTTCGGAAATATTGGTGACCGTTCCTGAGAAGGTACCGGCGATGGGGCGCCGTGATCTGCTGGAGACTTCTTAGTTATGATTTTCATACTCTGTTTCCCGTGCAGCGATATTGCAGCTCACTTCCTTCTGGTTGAGATTGTCGTACAGAATGAGCAGTGCCCGATTGCTATAGGTCTATAGCTCCCCCGGAGCTCGCGCTGGAAGGGCTCGATTCGGATTCGCTCCAGCCCTAACTTCTCGTCGACATCAACCCGCCGTTGTTCGACGTTCGGCTATCTGTACAAGAATGCTATAAGACAAGCTTTCTCAATGGAAATTTATTCCGAATAAAAGCTAAAAATTAGAATTTATTTGCAGGTAGTATTTCTAGATATCACTGCCAATACACTCGGAAGGACCCATTTACGTTCATACGAAGCATTTCATCGCCCAAGTTGACGAACCGCATTCAACTAAGTGCAAACACCCCCCGCTTGGGAAGGAGCAATCTCTGAAATTGGCCGAGGTATGCCACTTACTGAGGCCCTACTCGACCAGTGGGTCAATTAGTGGTTTTTGTAGCGGTTTGTTATTCTGCGCGGTTCTCAACTAGCCCCGCTGTCAATGACGCCAGTTCACGTCAACAGACCGTAACGTAGACAGATATTTCCGTGAGAGATGTAGGCTGTTTGCCGCCGGAAGTGGAAAAAGTAGTACGCGAACGAGTACCGACGCTAGATTCCGCGATTGAAAGCGCAACATTGAGGCCCCTTGAGTACGCGGGACAGACTAAAAACGCCTCAACCTATTGAATTTTAAGAAGTTTTTACAAAATAATGCCCAAGACCGCCGCAAAGCCCAAGGCCGAAAAGCCCGAACACACCCCCATGATGCAGCAGTACCTGCGAATCAAGGCGGAACACACCCACGAGCTGGTGTTTTACCGCATGGGTGATTTCTACGAGCTGTTCTACGACGACGCCAAGCGAGCCGCCGAGCTGCTGGATGTGACCCTGACTGCCCGCGGTAAATCCGGTGGCCAGCCAATTCCCATGGCCGGTATTCCCTACCATGCGGCGGAAGGCTACCTGGCGCGACTGATCAAGGCCGGCGTTTCTGTAGCCATTGCCGAGCAGATCGGTGACCCGGCCACGTCCAAGGGCCCGGTTGAGCGCAAGGTTGTGCGAATCGTCACGCCCGGTACCGTGACCGACGAAGCACTGCTGAACGAGCGCCGTGACAACCTGCTGGCATCCACCGTTCTTGTGGGCGACCAGTTTGGCTTGGCGCTACTGGATGTGGGCACCGGGCATTTCGCGGTGCAGGAAGTCGACAGTGAAGAAGCCCTGGCAGAGCAGATCCAGCGTTTCAGTCCCACCGAATTGCTGGTATCCGAAGACCTCACCCTGCCAGTGGAAATCGAGCGCCGCCCCGGCGTACGCCGCCGCGCGCCCTGGGAATTCGATTTGGAAAGCGCCCTGCGCCTGCTGAACCGTCAGTTTGGCACCATGGACCTGGAAGCCTTCGGCTGCAGCCATATGCATGCAGCCCTCTGCGCGGCCGGTTGCCTGCTGCAATACGCCCGCGATACCCAGCGCACCGAACTACCCCATATTCGCACCCTGCGTACCGAGCGCAGCGAAGACACCGTCGCCCTGGACCCAGCCAGCCGCCGCAACCTGGAAATCGACACCAACCTGAACGGTGGCGACGACAACACCCTGCTGTCGGTATTCGATGCCTGCAAGACGGCCATGGGTAGCCGCCTGTTGCGCCGCTGGCTGAACAACCCGCTGCGCAACCTGAACACCTTGCAGCAGCGCCAGAACGCGATTTCTGCACTGATTAGTGATTACCGGTTTGAGCCACTGCGCGAAGCGCTAAAGCCCATCGGCGATATGGAGCGAATTCTTGGCCGCCTAGCCCTGCGTTCTGCACGCCCCCGCGACCTGTCCCGCCTGGGTATGTCCCTGGCCCAATTCCCGGAACTGCAAAGCCAACTGAGCGAGACCGACGCAGCCCTGCTTGGGCAGTTGAATCGTGAAATGGGTGAGTGGCCACAAACCGTGGAACTGCTGCAGCGCGCGCTGGTGGAAAACCCACCCGTGGTTATCCGTGAAGGCGGTGTGATCGCAGACGGCTTCGATGAGGAGCTGGATGAGCTGCGTGGTATCAGTGAAAACGCCGGTGATTACCTGGTCCAGCTGGAGGTGCGCGAGAAAGAGCGCACCGGCATTCCCACCCTGAAAGTCGGCTACAACCGAGTGCACGGCTACTTTATCGAGATCAGCCGCGGCCAGAGCGACAAGGCACCGGCCGACTATATCCGCCGCCAGACCCTGAAGAATGCCGAGCGCTTCATCACCCCGGAACTGAAGGAGTTTGAAGACAAGGCACTGTCAGCCAAGAGCCGTGCCCTTGCCCGCGAGAAGTTCCTGTACGAGGAACTGATCACCACCCTGAACGAATCCCTCGCGGAGCTGCAAACCGCTGCGGCGGCTGTTTCCGAACTGGACGTACTAGGGAATATGGCCGAGCGCGCTGACCAGCTGCGCCTGACCAAACCAGAGCTCTCCGAGGAGCCGGGTATCCATGTGGAAGGTGGCCGCCACCCGGTGGTGGAGCAAGTCCTCGAAGATCCCTTTGTGGCCAACGATATCGACCTGCACACGTCCCGCCGTATGCTGGTCATTACCGGCCCCAACATGGGCGGTAAATCGACCTATATGCGTCAGACCGCGCTGATCGCCCTGCTGGCGCACTGTGGCAGCTTTGTACCTGCAGACAGCGCGCGCATCGGCTTGCTGGACCGTATCTTTACCCGCATTGGCAGCGCCGACGACCTGGCCGGTGGCCGCTCCACCTTTATGGTGGAAATGACCGAGACCGCGAACATCCTGCGCAATGCCAGCGAGCACAGCCTGATCCTGATGGATGAAATTGGCCGCGGTACCAGCACTTACGATGGCCTGTCTCTGGCCTGGGCCTGTGCGCACTTCCTTGCCGACCGCGTGCGTGCCTTTACCCTGTTCGCCACCCACTATTTCGAACTGACCGAACTCCCCGCACAGTGCGGCGAAGTGGCCAATATTCACCTGAACGCTACCGAGCACGGGGATTCCATCGTGTTCCTGCACCGCATTCAGGAAGGCCCGGCCTCCAAGAGTTACGGCTTGCAGGTGGCGAAACTGGCCGGCATTCCTCAGGAAGTGCTGGATGAAGCCAAGGCGCGCCTGGCCGCCCTGGAAGCCGGACACACCACGCGCGATTCGGGCCCCGGCCCCAAGGCCGCGATTGAAGCGGAGCCGACCGAGCCCGTAGTTCCCGAGCCTGCCCCTGTTGTCCCCAAGGCCAAAGCGAAGCCCGCCGCACCCGCACAGGTAGACCTGTTCGGCAGCGCCCCGCACCCGGCTGTGGAGGCACTGGAAGGGTTGGATCCAGATGAGTTGACCCCGCGCCAAGCGCTGGAGCAGCTCTACGCTCTGCGCAAATTGTTATAAGCACCCAACCAATTTGACTCAAAAGCCACTACAATTCGCGCCAGTAATTGCTAAAATCCGCTGCTTTCAGAATAAAGCGCGGTTTCAACAGCTACTGGCCGAGCAGTGGCAACGCCACAGTATTATCGAGGGATTAGCATGACATTCGTAATTGGGGAAAACTGCATCAAGTGCAAATACACCGACTGTGTGGAAGTTTGCCCGGTAGACTGCTTTTATGAAGGCCCCAACTTCCTGGTGATCCACCCGGACGAGTGCATCGACTGCGCCCTGTGTGAACCAGAGTGCCCGGCCAATGCCATCTTCTCCGAAGACGAAGTGCCAGACGACCAGCAGGAATACACCGAGCTGAACGCCGAGCTCGCCGAAGTGTGGCCCAACATTACCGAGAAAAAAGACCCTCTGCCTGACGCCGCAGAGTGGGATGGCAAGACTGACAAGCTGCAGTATCTGGAGCGGTAAGCCGCCCACAGCCCTGCCAATAAAAAGCCGTCTTTGTAGACGGCTTTTTTGTGCCTGTCATTTGCCCGCGTGATTGACCCTTCTATCAATCACTAATCGACCCAATCGCTAGTCGACCGGCACCCCTAAAAACGATGCCGCGTGGCTCAGTTCTGCAGACAAGCCGGCCACTGCCACCGCCTCAAGAATTTCCGCATCACTCGCACCCGCCTTGCGCGCAGCCTTCACCGCGAGATCGCCATGGTCGTGTGGTGCGGAATTCATATGCCGGGCAAGCTCCAGCAGGGCGTGCTCTTTACGATCAAAATGCGCGTGATCTGGGTTGGTACGGATACGCAGGATCTCACGCGGCGCCACGCCCAGCTTTTCCAACCATGCTACATGCTGGGCAATGCCGTAGTCGCAGTGCTCGTCCGCAGCAATCATCAACGCCATTGCCTCTTTCAATTTGGGCGACAGATGGCCGGTGAGCATCACGTGCTGATACCGATCCCACAATTGAGACAGCAGGGTCGGATTATTCGCATAGGCCCGGAATAAATTGGGCACTCCACCCAGTTGAATACGTACATCATCCAGTACCGCTTTTACGCCCGCGTCTTGGGGAGCATCCGTTGCTGCATGTACCAATGGCATTGAGTTCATGTCTCCTCCCTCTGTGCCATTACCAGCACAGATTATGGTTGGCTGCGCCAAAATACTGGATATAATTCCAGCATGCGCAAAATCATCCATTGTGACTGTGATTGCTTCTATGCCTCGGTAGAGATGCGTGACGACCCCAATTTACGGGGGCGTCCTATCGCTGTGGGCGGGTCAAGCGACCGCAGGGGTGTTATCTCAACCTGCAACTACGAAGCACGCAGCTTCGGAGTGCGCTCGGCCATGCCTACTGCACAGGCTAAAAAGCTGTGTCCTGATCTGATTGTAGTGCCGGGCAACATGAAAAAATATCGGGAAGTCAGCGCACAGATACGGGAAATTTTTCTATCTTATACCGACTTTATTGAGCCGTTATCCCTAGATGAAGCGTACCTGGATGTCACGGATAGCCCGCACTGCAACGGCAGCGCAACTTTAATCGCCCAGGAAATTCGCGCACGGGTCCAGAAGGACCTGGGCATTACGATTTCCGCAGGCGTAGCGCCGAATAAATTCCTCGCCAAAATCGCCAGTGACTGGCAAAAGCCCGATGGATTGACAGTCATCCACCCAAATGCCGTGGAAGATTTTGTGCTGCGTTTACCGATCAAAAAGATTCACGGTGTAGGGCGAGTCACCGCAGAAAAAATGCAACGGCAGGGAATCCGTACCTGCAGCGATTTACGACGCTACAGCCAAATTGAGCTGGCACAAAAATACGGAAAATTTGGCAACCGCCTGTACCAATTGTGTCGCGGCATCGACGACAGAAAAGTCAGCAGTGATGGCTCACGAAAAAGTGTAAGTGTGGAGCGCACCTTTCGCGACGACTTGATTAATTTGGAATCCTGGCAGGAAGAAATGATTCATCTGTACGGTCGACTGCAAGAGCGTATGGAGAAGCTAGGCGACCGCTATGAAATCAGCGGCGCAATCGTAAAAGTGAAGTATGCCGACTTTACTCAGTCTACCCACGAGCGCGCCAGTAAGGCCGGACGCATCAGCGAGTTCAAGCAACTGCTGGAGCAATGTTGGGAGAAGCGCAGCGATCCGATTCGCCTGCTTGGTGTCGGCATCAAACTTAAAGACTTGCGCGCCGAATTGGGGCCGGAGCAATTGCCACTTCCGCTGCGTTACCGGCTCTCATCCAATACTTGATTTTGCTCAACTTTAGGTCCCCTACCGTGCCGTGCCCGATTCAGGCGCTCAAATCACAAACGACTTTCACGCCACTTTAGGCAGATTTTCGCGTCGCGGAACCTTTGCCCGGAATACCTGTCGAGCGTCTGCCGACTATACTCCCAACACGGTTCTAAAAGCTGCTCCATTGAATCTATGAAGCGTGTACTTCCCAGCGCATTTGTGGGCTGGTTTCTCAATTACGCCCGCAAGTTGAAGCACCCGCAGCTATTCAAGTGGATATGTGCCCTTTTTATCATTGATCTGATCATTCCGGATCTGGTGCCCTTTGTGGACGAAATTCTGCTAGGACTCGCAACGATATTCCTCGCCTCCTGGCGAAAGAGTCGTGATGATCTGCGAGATCCTCCGGAACGTAACGAAAAGGTGGTGCACGGTACTGCAGAAAAGGTGGCTCCAGAAAAACAGCCCCCAACGCGTTAAGCGTCGCACATGAGACGACGCAGTTGCGAACCCGAAACGGTTAACACTGAGTCAAGAGTGGTATTCGCTCGAAGCAATTTTTCAGCGAAATAACGTTAACAGACTACTTGCTGGTGAGATAATGTCGCCCTGGGAAGGAATCCCGAGAGTGCGCGTACCAGCAAGTAACTATGGGAATTGAGGCCAAGGAGGCAGATCCCATGTTTGCGGACAAGTTGTTTAGTCTCAGTGACGAAGACTTAATCCAACAGTACTACCACACACGAAACCGTCGGGCCTTTCGCGAGATTTTTCGTCGCTACAAGGAACCGCTGTTTCGTTACTGTGCGCAGATGGATTTGGCACGCTGCACCCTACTGATGGAAAACTTCTGGCTTTCCCTGCTTTCAGAGCCTCCCCTGCTCGAGCGTCAACAGCTGAAAAACTGGCTGTACATCCGCCTGAACCGAGTACTCAAATCCGCTTGTAGTGACGTAGCCAGCGAATCCGACCCGCAGGAGACGACATTACACGACGCCTTTGAGCAGTCGGACATGCTCAAAGCCCTACAACAGCTACCGCGCCGCCAACGCAACATTTTCCTGCTGTACAACCAGTGCGGGCTTTCCCTTGCGACGGTCGCAGACATCGAGAGAATTTCCCTGGCCGTGTGTCGCCAGGAGCTGGCAGACGGTGGAAAATCTCTGGAGTTCAATTTACACGGCAGCGCGCGCAAACCCTGGGTTTCCAGTGTCACGCTCGCTCAGCAAGCAGCAGAGGCAGAAGCCCTCGCTCAGGAGAAAGCGCGCGAGCAGACACAAACTGCCAAGCCACGCTTCACCTGGGGAACACGCTGGGCAGCCAAAAGCCTTAAACCATCCAGCTCCGACACCAGTAAACCCTCTGTTGAGATTGCACAGGCATGAATACGAATCAATGGGAATCGTCCTACCAGCAAGCCATTGAGGCCATTCATGTACCGTCTCATCTCGATGAAAAAGTAATGGACGGTCTGCGCAACATAAAACCTGCGCAGAAAAACCGGCGCCCACAGGGTAAGGCAAGCCTGCTGTCCAAGGTCGGCTCGGGGTTGGGCGTTTTGGCTGTCGCCATTGTATTGCTGCACCCCGCACAGTACATCGGCGCGGAACCCGGGCAGGTGACACCGGGACAGGCAGAGCGAGTAAAACCCGCGGAGGGCCAACTAGCACAGAAAGCGGCCGCGGCCGCGACCGTCCAACCAGTGCTGGACGAGTGGTACCACATACGGGAAGAAGTGCAGGCGGGTAACTTTATGTCACTGTGTGCACAATGGCGCCGGCAACAGGGTGGCGACAATAACACCCTGCTGCCCAAGGATTTGGCAACCAAAGCAAAACAACACTGCCGCCTACTTCCTTGAACACTGCACCTGCCAATCAGTATGCTGAAACGCCCCCATCGACCGCCAGTGTTTGCCCAGTTACATAGGTGAGTGCTGGCGAACACAGCATCACCATTGCATTTACCACTTCTTCCGGCTCGCCCAAACGTTTCATTGGGCAACCCGCTGAGAGTAACCCGTGGAGCTGTTCAACGCTGGCACCCGGTGGGGGCGTCAGCCCGGCCACCATGGGAGTTAGCGTAAAGAATGGGCAAATCGCATTCACCCGCACATTGTGCCGTGCGTATTCCACTGCAGCGGTGCGCGTGAGCCCCACCACCGAATGTTTGGCTCCGGCATAGGCCGCCGCCTTCGGCGCTCCGCCAATGCCTGCCATGGAGCTGACATTCAAAATAATGCCGTGTTTCTGTCCGCGCATAAGCTTGAGCTGATGCTTCATGCCAAAGAAGACTCCTTTGACATTGACGCTATGTTGCCGATCGAAGGTCTCTTCATCGACTTCTTCAAAATGGACTTGTGGCGGCGCGATGCCGGCATTGTTCACCGCGATATCCAATCCGCCGAAGTTCTCCCGCGCCAGCGCGACCATCGCCGCACAATCCGTCTCTGACGATACATCGCAGGTAACGGCCTGGACTTCAATATCCTGAGCGGTCAGCTTATCAACCACTGCATGCAAGCCATCTTCATTGATATCCCCAAGGACCAAACGGGCCCCGCGGCGACCGAGCGCCTCGGCGAGGAGTGCCCCAAACCCACTGGCGGCTCCGGTAATCAACGCTACCTTGCCGGTGAAATCCAGTAATGGGTCTCGCTGAAATTCTGCCATGATCACAGCCCTCCGCAGGCGGTGAGGCCGCCATCAACAACGACACATTCACCATTGGTATAACTGCCTGCGTCGGATACCAGATACAAAACCGTACCCGCCATTTCTTCGGGCTCTGCATGTCGGTGCATCGGGATATGGCCAATGGCTGTTTGGTAGATCTCGTCGTGAGAAAACAGGGCACCGGCGAATTTGGTCTTGGTGAGCCCAGGCAACAACGCATTTACGCGGATATTGAACTGCGCACATTCTTTGGCGAAAGCCTTGGTCATGTTCACTACCGCAGCCTTGGTGATGGAATAAATACCCTGCCCCACCCCTGGCTGTAATGCGTTGATCGAAGCCGTATTTACGATGCAACCGCCACCGTTTTCCCGCATCAATTTTCCGGCCTCTACGGACATATAAAAATAACCGCGGATATTTACATCCACGGTTTTTTGAAACGCACCAAGATCAGTATCGAGGATATGGCCAAAATAGGGATTAGTAGCTGCATTGTTTACGAGAATATCGAGCTTGCCGTATTGCGCGCGGATGTGCTGAAACACCTGCTCAATATCTTGCATGTTACCGATATGACAAGGCAGTGCTTCCGCCTTGCCACCGGCGTCATTGATGGCATCAGCCACCGCTTGGCAGCCATCAATCTTGCGGCTGGACACCAGCACGTGAGCACCCTGCTCCGCGAGCAGTTTGGCGATCGCCTCGCCAATACCACGGCTGGCACCAGTCACCAGAGCAATCTTTCCCGTTAAGTCAAAGAGGTTGGTCGCCATCAATTTCTCCCGACGGTTATCGTCTTATACGTTGTTCGGTTACTGACATCCGAAGCTCACAGTGCGGCACTGTATAAAAAGTGCACCGGAGCCTTCCATTCGAGTCCTAATTTCACGTTACCGGCTCCCTCGGAATCAACCAAATTAATTATGTGAATCACCCCACATTCAAAAAATCTATAGCCACACCATCGTGTTCCCGCCTGGCGATTCAGGCGCCAATAGCCCCTGCCGCAGCGGTATCGGCGCTCTTTTACTGCCGATTTTCCCGGCCTTCCAGCGCCGGTGCTACTTTTCCAGCTATGTTTCCAGCTAGCTTTCTCGCTACTTTCTAAGGTAATTGGCCAGCTTCCATAAAAGGAACCCCATAAGATGACCCAAGCCTACCCGCACCTGCTCGCTCCGCTGGATCTGGGCTTCACCACACTCAAGAACCGCGTGCTGATGGGCTCAATGCACACCAACCTGGAAGAGCATCCTGGAGGCTACCAGCGCTTGGCCACCTTCTACGCCGAGCGTGCGCGCGGTGGTGTGGGCCTGATTGTCACCGGCGGTATTGCCCCGAATGAAGAAGGTGGGGTATTTCAGGGGTGCGCCAAATTGACCACCCCGGAAGAAGCCGAAGAACATCAGGTCATTACCGCGGCGGTCCACAATGAAGGCGGCAAGATCTGCATGCAGATACTGCACGCAGGTCGCTATGCGTATAACCCCAATCTCGTCGCCCCTTCCGCCATTCAGGCACCGATTAATCCATTTCCCCCTAAAGCGTTAAGCGACGCAGAAGTCGAACAGCAAATCGATGACTATGTGCGCTGCGCGACCCTCGCCCAGCAAGCGGGCTACGATGGCATCGAAGTGATGGGCTCAGAAGGCTACTTCATCAACCAGTTCATCGTTACCCGCACCAATCACCGGGACGACCGCTGGGGCGGCAGTTATGAAAACCGCAAGCGCCTGCCGATCGAGATTGTGCGCCGCATTCGCGAGGCTTTGGGCGAAGAGTTCATCATCATCTATCGCCTTTCCATGCTTGACCTGGTGGAAGGCGGCAGCAGCTTTGACGAAGTAGTCACTCTGGGTCAGGCGATTGAGAAAGCCGGCGCCAATATCATCAATACCGGCATTGGCTGGCACGAAGCGAGAATCCCAACCATCGCCACCAGCGTTCCCAGAGCGGCGTTCAGCGGCATTACCGCCAAAGTCAGACAACACCTGAGCCTACCGGTGGTTACCAGCAATAGAATCAATATGCCGCATGTGGGCGAGGATGTACTCGCTGCAGGTGAGGCCGACATCATCTCCATGGCACGCCCGTTCCTCGCGGACCCCGAATTCGTCAACAAGGCCGCAGAGGATCGTGCGGATGAGATCAATACCTGTATCGGCTGCAATCAGGCATGCCTGGACCATACCTTTGAGTTAAAGCTCACCTCATGTCTGGTCAATCCGCGCGCCTGCCATGAAACCGAACTCAATTACCTGCCAACGGCAAAGCCCAAGAAAATTGCAGTCGTGGGAGCCGGTCCTGCCGGGCTCGCAGCTTCAACCGTCGCTGCCGAGCGTGGGCATCAGGTGACGCTGTTCGAAGCCAGCGACAAGGTTGGCGGCCAGTTTAATATCGCCAAACAGATTCCTGGCAAAGCCGAATTTGAAGAAACCCTGCGCTACTTCAAGCGCAAGCTGGAGCTCACGGGGGTCGATGTAAAACTCAATACCAAGGCGACCGAAGCGGGCCTGGCCGACTACGACGAAGTGATCATCTCCACCGGTATTCTCCCGCGAATTCCACCTATCGAGGGTATCGACCATCCCAAAGTACTCAGTTATCTCGAAGTGCTGCGGGATAAAAAACCGGTAGGGAAACGTGTGGCGATCATTGGTGCCGGTGGCATCGGCTTTGATGTGGCGGAATACCTCACCCACAGCGAAGATCACATCAGTGAACTGGTGGCCAGTAGCAAACAGGAATTCTTCGATGAATGGGGTGTGGACATCACCCTCGACCATCGCGCGGGTTTAAAGCCCATTGAGCCCGTCACCAGCCCCCGCGAGGTATATCTGTTACAACGCAAAACAACCAAAGTTGGCGCAGGGCTGGGGAAAACCACAGGTTGGATTCATCGCACCAGCCTCAAGCATCGAAAGGTAAAAAACCTGGCGGGCGTGGCTTACGAGAAGATCGATGATCAGGGTTTGCATATCCGCCTGGGCGACGAACAACAAGTTCTGGATGTGGATAACATCATTATCTGCGCGGGCCAGGAGCCCCTGCGCAACCTGCACGATGCGTTGCAGGCCAAAGGCCAAATCAGTCATTTGATTGGCGGGGCCTATGAGGCTGTGGAACTCGATGCCAAACGAGCGATTGACCAGGGGGCGCGTCTCGCGGCAGAGATGTAACGCCAGTGATCGCGCCCCTGATACATCAAGCCAGGCAGATGTAGGCTGGTTTGGCGGCAAATCGCCGACGCAGAACTATACTGAAGCGTACGGATTGATCTGCCAGGGAAGCGCGACATTCCTCTCCGCTTAGCGCCATTATCCACAAGCGCAGCGACCGCAACACCACACATCGGCTAATCGAGCTTCCCTGCCGTTAGAATAACGAACGACAGGAAAGGCTCTGTTCATGGCGACGTCCACCCTCTCTAATTTACTCTCTCGTGCGCGGCCAAATGTCGAGCAAGCGCTAGAACATCTGCAACCGCCCTACACACTGTTCTTTTCCGTGAGCGATGGCAGCAAGCGCGCCAGAGTCTGCCACGCGCGCGGCGGCGATCTCAACAGCCTCTGGCTAAAACTCGCCGCGCAGTCTCGCAAACAACTTGCCAGCGCAAAAATGGATGGGCGCTGGCTGCGCATCGACTGGGTAACCGACGCGGAACCCATGGATTGGCGTACGCTGCAAAAAAAGTTCAAAAACACCAAACGCGGCTATTTCCGCTTTGGACTGGCGCTCGACTCTGACTGGAAAGTTGCTTTTCTGGAACAAGAACTGAACGGCAACGCCATGCTGTACGGCGGCAACAAAATCGCCCACGCTGTGGTCAACCACAGTAAATTTCGCGCCTATACAGACATACGCTTTGGGCCAAATACGCCCCTGAACTTCGATGACGACACCGCCGTAACCCGTTTGCATACGGAAGGCCTCTTCGTCGAAAAACATTCCGCTCCCAAGTTTCTGTATGGCCCCGGACGCAACGCTGGCCGCAGGATCATCGACGAGCTCGACCAACCCACAGCGGAACACGTAATCGATACCAGTAGTCGCTACCTGGCCTCACAGGTACTGAAAAATGGGCGTTTCGAGTATGGCTGGCACTGCTGCTTCGACCGTCCCATCGGGACATACAACACCCTCCGCCATGCCAGCTCTACCTACGCAATGACCGAGGGCTGGGAAGTAACACGCGATGAAAAGACCAAACGAGCCATCAACCGCGTACTCAAATACCTGACGGAAAAACTGATTAAAAAAGCGCGACTTCCTAGCGGCGAAGAAGCCGCGTTCCTTGTGGAGGCCAATGGCGAAATAAAACTTGGCGGAAACGCGGTATGCCTGCTGGCACTGGTCAAATACATCGAACTGAGTGGAAGCAGCGAGACACGCGCAAAATACAGTGCGCTAATGGAGCAGCTGGCGCAGGGTATCCGCTTTATGCAGGATCCGGAATCCGGAAAGTTCGTGCACGTGCTGCAATACCCAGATCTCACTGTCAAAGAACCGTTTCGGATCATCTATTACGACGGCGAAGCAGCCTTCGGTCTCATGCGCCTATATGGCCTAACCAAGGACGAACGCTGGCTAAATCTTGTCGAGAAAGCCTTTGAGTACTTCCTCGTGAACAACCACTGGCAGGCCCACGATCACTGGCTTAGCTATTGTGTCAATGAATTGACCCTATATCGTCCTGAGGCCCGCTACTACCAGTTCGGCATACAAAATGTGGTCGGGCATCTGGACTTTATTATTGAGCGCATCACCACATTTCCGACCCTGTTGGAACTAATGATGGCTGCAGAGCGGATGGTCACCCGCTTACGCCAGGAAAAGGAATTTTCCTACCTACTCAACCAGCTTGACCTGAAGAAATTTTACTTTGCACTGCATACCCGCGCCATGTACCTGTTAAACGGTTATTTCTGGCCGGAATATGCCATGTTCTTCCAGAACCCGGAAAAAATCGTCGGCAGCTTTTATATTCGTCACCACGCATTTCGCGTGCGTATTGATGATGTCGAGCACTACCTTTCGGGTTTTGTCGCATTCAGGAAGTACTTGCTCAATGGCGGTTGTCCACAGGAATTTTCCCCGACGCCGCAAATGCAAAAACTTGCCCTTCCCGACGACAGCACGCTACCCACACTTGCCTGGGCCGGCGATGTCAATCTTTCACGTAGACAACACTACCGCACAGAGGCACTTGGGGAAGAAGAAGTACTTGGACGTATCCCTGCACTGTCCGGTGCGGATTTAAGTGTGATCAATCTGGAATGTGTCGTCGCCACTACCGGCGAACAGGGCATCGACAAAGCCGAGGGGGCCCCCTACTACTACCGCGCGCGCCCGGAAATGCTGAAGCTACTGTGCCGCGCCAATATCGATGCCGTTACTACCGCAAACAACCACAGCGGCGATTATGGCGTACAAGCGTTACTTGAACAGGGATTCTGGTTAGACCATGTGGGCATCGCACACACCGGCACAGGGGTTAATCTCGACGCAGCATTGCGGCCGGTTATCCTGCCACTGGAAGAGCTCAACGTTGCCATTTTCTCACTGGACGCTACTCAGCAGTCTTTCGCCGCCGACCCAAAACAACCTGGTAGCGCTTACCTGCCACCGAATAACCCAAGTGCCTGGGCGAGACTACTGGAGCCACGTATCCTTCGTGCGCGACAACATGCGCAGGTGGTACTCGTCGCGGTGCATTGGGGCGGCAACCTGGAAGCCGAGCCCGGGGCAGAGGAATATACGCTCGGCCATCACATCATTGATGCAGGCGCCGATGGAATTCTCGGTACCAGCGCGCATGTCTTGCAAGGTATCGAAATCTATAAAGATCGCCCGATCATCCACGACGCGGGTGACCTGCTATTCGATGCGGTGCGTAAAACCCTGAAGGATAGCGGTGTCTTCCAATTGTCACTGAGCCATAAAGGGGTTGAGAAAGTACGATTTTTCCCGGTTGGGTCCGGTTTCGGATTCAGCCATCAGCGCACAGGCTCCGACGCGGTGGCGGCAACCCGCCGATTCGCCGATCTGTGTACAAACATGGGCACCAACTTAGAGCCACTAGAAGATGGCTCCGGCGAAATTGCACTGAACCCGCCTCAGCGAGACTATCCAGCTTTGCCGCCCGCGCGCAAAGCAGCATTAGACCCGGTTAAACTCGAGCAAATCCAGCGCCCAATCTCCCCGCAGTGGACCGCCAAGGAAGTACCATCCAATGCGATAACCCCACCGATGGACTTCGGTCCGCTGCAGCTCGTTGGCCTACGTTACACACCAAAGAATTTCGAGCAAAGACAGCTCCTGTATGTAGAATCCTTCTGGACCTTGAACCCCGCCCGGTCAACCCGGCTCTCTGAGAACATCCGGTTGGACATCCGCGCGGTACCGGTTCAGGAAACGGATATGCCCTACTGGGGTAAATCCATGGATCACGACCCGTGCGACTGGCAACTCCCGACCAGCCGCTGGAAACCGGGCGTGATCTACCGGGATTACTATGGCTTGCGTCCACCGGCACCCAAGCAACTGCGCAATGTCGACCTGCGTCTGGAAATCGGCCTGATCGGCCCGGAAACCCACATTCGCCCCGTACCGGTGCCTGGCACCACCATCTCACTGAAAATCAAGGGCCGCACCAGACAAGCGACGTCTGTCGATGGCAGGGAGCCGCCACGCTATCGCAATACATTCCCCGCAAGTATCTACCGTGAAACCCCAGGACAAACGTGGAATGCACAGCAGTTAAGCGAAATTACCGGGGGTAAATGGCTGGTGCAGCCATCACCAGGCTGGTTTGTTCGCAGTGTTGTTTCAGGGCGTAGCTTCATAGAGCAGTCCCTCGACCCGGTACTCTTTGTCGCACACAAGAGCAGTGATCGCGCCTACCACGAGCGTAGCTCGCGGACCAAGTACACAAACTGGGATTTACATAACAGGCTACCCGAAATCGCGAAAGCCGCCGGCAACCTGCTGGGCGGGGTCATCGTCGAACGGCCAGTAAGTGGCTTGCCGGCGGGCCTGCCAGTTTTACAAGTAAAAGACCCACTACAGGCAATTATTGAACTCGGGCTCGCGGCTAGAAACCGGTTCCGCGGCGATGTGGTCGCCATTACTGGTACCGCAGGAAAATCCTCAACCCTAAAAATGCTTGCAAACATGCTCGGCACGCCGGAAAACGTGCTCGCGAGCCTTGGCAATTACAATTCCCGTGTAGGAGCACCAAGCATGCTGGCGAGCCTGAGTGGCGATCGCGATGTTGCCATTGTGGAGGTTGCGCAAAGTGCACTGTGGATGCGGTCAGGTCCAATCACCCGCCGCATATCCCCAACAATTGCGCTCATCACAGGGATCGGTATATCGCAAACGAGCAGCCGAGTGAAAAGTACCAAGGACACTGCACGCTGGAAGTCACGCATCTTCGATGGGCTTATTGGGCGCTCAATCGCCATTGTGAATGAGCAGTTACTGCACTTTGACTATGTACTTGCGAAAGCGAAACAACATGCGAAACGCGTCATTGTGTTCGGCACCAGCAAGAATGCCGAAGTGCAGATCACCGATATCGACACCGATAGCAATGGAAGCCATGTCACCCTGCGAGTCCACGGCACTGAGCACACAATAACTGTGCCAGCCCCGAGTATGGGCATGGTACACAATGCAGTGGCAGCGCTGTGTGTGGTCTATGCGATGGGACGCTCGATTGAAGAGGCAGCACGATCACTGGAAACGCTCCAGCTGGACGACGGTCACCTGAGCCAGACCGACCTGGCATTACCGGGTGGCAGTGCAAAAGTCATTGATGACAGCTGGAATGCGACCGTAAGCTCCATGCTCAACGCTTTTTCGGTATTGGCACAGGTACCGGTTTCCAGCGGCGGCCGCAAGATAGCGGCACTGGGACGTATAGTGCACCTCGGCAATCAGGCAGCCGATCTGCATCGCAGCCTCGCCAAACCACTCGTAGAAAGTGGTGTGCAATTACTAGTGACGCACGGTGAAGAAATGCACTATCTGAGGGACGAAATTCCAGGGGAACTGCTTGGCCCGCACTTTATCACAGCAGAAGAAATGGCCCGATATCTCGCACAGAAAATTCAACCATCGGACTTACTGTTGCTTAAAGGTTCACGCAGGGACTCGGACTTTGGCGACGTTGCCACCTTAATGAAGAAGTTCGTAGGGCAAAAAGAAACCGCCTAATGATTCAGTGTTTAATCCACCTTGTGAGCCGAGGCGGTAGAGACCTTAGAAAAATATTGCCGTTCCGAATGTAACAAAGGCCGCATGCTGTTCGCGCGGAGCTTGACCGTATGTGTTTCGATCTTTACGTTGAAGGCCACACAGATTCTCAGCGAGTCATCTTCCACAGGATTGACATAGTGTTGCAGCCAATGTGGAAATACCACCAGTCGCCCCGCGCGCGGAACAACCCGCAGACGACTGCCAAAGCTGCTATTCGGCAGCTCCGCCTGGAGACAAAGCATACGGGGGTCTAAAAACTCAATATTCCCGCTACTCCGGCTTTTTTCCTTCACGAGGTCGGATTTCACATAGTAGACACCGGACCAGGTACACGACTCGTGATTGTGAATCTTCCGGTAGCTGTCCCCACGGGAGACATTAGCCCAGGCGTGAGCGAGCATCTCCTGAGCCCGGGGTTCAAACTTCTGCTTGGTAGTCTTGAGGGTAATTTCCTTTACCGCACGAGCGATCCAGAGCTTTACGGTTTGAATTTCCTCAAATGGCCATTCAAAAAAATCTTTCTGGGAATCCCAACTCCCGATATTTGAACGCGTTCTGCCCGGCGTGGTCGACTCGGACTCCAGAATTATTTCTTCCAGGCGTTTATTGACCTCGCCGGAATTTTCAATATCACGTACCAGAATGGGAGTACTGAATACCGCCCTGATTGTATCCATAACCGGGAACCCCGAGGAAAGCTACCTAGAATTACATTAGCTAATAACCGAGAATTGGGATTTTCCAGAACATGGCAGCTCCGAACGATCTACGGAGTCAACCTGTGCGGACTTGGGTCCGCTGTGGCAAAGAGTGTAAAGACGGTTAATGGCCGAAGGGGTTCCCTCCAGTACCGCTTCAACAACCGATTCATCGCCTTCCTGATTGTTTCGTACCCAGCCCGTAGTGGAGTGCAGGATCGAAATCAACTTTAGCCAACGCCGAAATCCAACCCCCTGCACATGCCCACGTATCACAAAACGCGCACATACACGCGGTATATCGGTAAAGTCCACCTCGTCAAAAACCGAAGACACCAACGCCTTCGCCACATCGCGCCCACCTCCTTCAGACGGGAAGTGGTGCCAAAACAGGTTCGGGTTACATACTGCGTCTCTCACTTCCCATGGTTGCTGCGAAAGATCACTACTGATGTCCCCCACCCAGAATTCAATACCTACTGACATAGGATCAAAAATCGCGGAAAGTGTCTTATCAAGAACGGTCTGGATACTCGGGTGAACCAGATCGCCAACTTCTCTGCGCAAAAGTCCACCGCGATCACCTGACGTGTATACATGCAGGGCAGACACCAATTTCCCGCCGACAACAAACAAGCGAAAACGATTGAGCTGCGTGTCTTGGCCTGCAGCGTACTCACTGTTTTTCGGCAAGACGGTACTCATCCATTCTCTGTTACGGGTGACCTTCCGCGTAATCATACGAACCCTGTCGGGCATACCGTTATGAAAGAGGCAACTACCGTTGTCCCCAGTGAGACGGAAGAGCTCACCTGCTACCTGTTTGACCTCGAGATTGAGTGCGTAGGCAGCTTGCTTAATCAGCGCGGCTTGCCGTGTATTGCCTTTGCCGAAAACCCTGCCGAAACGTTCATAGCGGTATGGCTCCGCCAGCGAAACTGTGGATTTGGGGAGCTTGCGCGAAAACTGTGCGCCAGCATCTGAAAACATATGGGAAACTAGTTTTCCCGGTACGTCGATGGAACGCCCATAGCTTGGGAACACTGTATCGCATATTCCGGGATTCGAGTTTACCTCGATAATGTAGCCTCGCGGTAAACCGGGCTGCCACTGGTCAGGTGACGTATAGATTAAATCAACACCAACTTGCACAAGACCTGGGAAACACTTGGCTCCACGTTCGGCCAACTCCAATATTTCCTGATCCAGGTAATCAAAGACCTGAACCGTCTCGCCGCCGGCAGAAGCATTGGCAACACTGGTGAGCTGCAGTGTATCGCCGGGTTCCGGGATATAGTCGAGCGAAATTCCATCGCGCTCGAGCAAATCAAAGCGCTTGATAGGATCAATTCGTAAACCTGGATTGAGTCGGCGGATCGCATTTTTCTGGGCGACGAGTTCACGAACACTGTGTACTCCATCACCGGTCACACTGGCAGGAATACGTACATAAGCCGCTTCTGCTTTCCCTCCTACTACGATAATTCGTATGTCTTCGCCAAAAATATTCTGCTCGACAATGATGTCGCGACTCTCTTTCTTGGCAAATTCCCACGCATCACTGAATTCCGCCTCGCTAGAAACTCCACTGGTTACACCATGACCGGCATTTCCGTCGGCCGGTTTTACGGTAACAACAGCGCCAGACTGTATGAAAAATCTCAGGGCGCTCTCATACTCACGAAAAATATTGCCAGAAGGTACTGGAATTCCCTGCTCAGCGAGCATTTGCTTCGCAATGTGCTTCTTTCGCGCGCAATAGCTATATACCGCCGAATTTTCCGGCGAATTCTGCCGAAAAACGACTCTCCGACGCTCGTCGAATACCTCAAAGATCAGGTTGCGGTGATACCGCACGTCCAGGTCATGATCAGCTGCCGCGTTGCACAGCAACTGTATTCCAATGTCATCCTGGCTTTGCAATAGTTTTGATTTAGAGAAATCGTTGGGGCCACTCTCCTCAATCACCTTATCCACAGGCAGTGGCGCATGTACATCGATATCGCACATTCCCAAAGATCCATCATTGGCCTCCTGATCCGTCCGCGGCAGTGTATCTGGATGCATCTCCAGATCAGTGTCAGAATCCATCGCAGTGGTTTCCGAGTTATCGATAGCATCGCCCATTAGCCTTCTCCTTGCCCTTCCAGAATACGCCAGTGCATCCTTACACTGACCTCACCACGACGCTTACTGACACCACGTGGAAATAAATTTGACCAAACCCAAACTGAATTTCGGTTTAGCACAATCTTGCGGTTCTCACCTACTCCAAATCCATAACCGAAGTCAGGATCCAATGCGAGATTGGCATCTACAGGAATCCAGCGTTCGTTCCAATACACTTCCGCCGCATGATGATTCGGCTGCGAAAACTCCCGCTTCTCAGAAAATAGGAATTCAGACGTCATGCGTGCGGGATACCCCAAAGCTCTCGCAAGCGCGACAAACAGCGCAGAAAACTCGGTACAATCCCCTTGCCGTGCAGAAACGGCATATAAGGCACCGCGTGTTGGTTGCCGGCGGTATTGAATGATTTGCTGCGGTGTCAGATAAGCGGCGCGCAACTGTGCCTCTGGATCGCTATAACTCCGCTCAATGTGCCGCGCGAGGCGCTGGATTTCCTCTGCGTCAGATTCAACAAACTTGGACGGTTTGAGATAACTCGCATCGGGTAGCGGGTGCCGAGACAATGCAATCCATCCATCTTCATTCTCGGGAAGGTGATAGGCACCCACCAGTAGATCGAAGTAAACGTGTTTTACGGACTTTGTGTTGGCCGGCACATCCCATTCCAGTTCCAGGTACTCACCGGCCTCATGATCAAATGCCTTTCGCGCGCGCCGCGACACCGTATCGGACCGAATATCCACTAAATATTGCTGCATATGCCCAGAAACAGGAATGGCGACGCGATGGATATACCCTTCAATCGGGATATCCGTACCATTATCGATCGCAATTTCAGCGACGAGCGTATACGCGTTTACTACTTTTTCCGGCGGGGATGAATCACCGTTTTCAGCTGAAGAACTAAGCACGAGTAATGGAATACCCAGCAATAAAATTGCGACTTGCCGCACAACCTGCCAGCCACGGGTGTTTAACATCACCTTTCGCGCAACGCCTCGCCTGCTTGATTAAACGGCTTGACGAGATAATCAAAAATAGTTTTTGACCCGGTACGCACATCCACTGTCGCCACCATGCCTGGCACGATGGGAAATTCCTGCCCCGATCGATGCACCAGGGCATCTTCATCTGTGAGAATGAGTACTCGATAGAAGTATTCACCCGGTTGTGTTTCATCCTGGATCGTATCTGGTGAAATTGTTGTCACCTTTCCATCCAATCCGCCGTATATGGAGTAATCGTAGGCCGTAATTTTCACCTTGGCATCTTGCCCCGGATGAATAAACGCAATATCCCGCGGGGATATTTTTGCCTCAACTAGCAGCCTGTCATCGAGAGGCACTATTTCCATCAGCCGGCCATTGGGTGGCAAAACACCACCGATAGTCGTGATCTCGATGTCTTTTACTATTCCACGTACTGGCGACTTCAGCGTGAGCCGTGTTAGGGAATCCGCCCGTCCCACAATGACGGAACGAAGCGCCTCCACTTCAGCACTCACAGACGCAAGCTCTTCTCGTGCCCGTACCATGTATTCTGAACGCACATCCTTGATTTTCAGGTCAAGATCAGACTTCTGACGACTTAGCCGCAGTACCTCCACGTTACTTGCAGCCCCCGAATCCACTAAGGAACGCGTGATTGATAGTTCACGCTTCACCAGATCTCTAGACTCTCCCAGGCTACTGAGTGAATCATTTAGACTTTTTCTGCGGGTGTCGTAGAGTTTCCGCTCTTTGGCGAGAAGTCCATCGTAGTCATCGAGTACTTGCGGAAACCGTAGATCGGCGCCATTGACCTCGGCACTCAAACGCGCTTCACTCGCGAGAGCCGCTCTAAAACGTGCTTCACTTTCCTGTACGTTGGAGCGAACCTTAGTGGGGTCTAACTGCGCAAGCACCTGCCCCTGCTCTACAATATCGCCCTCCACTACATTCAATCGGGCGAGAATCCCCCCCTCTAGTGATTGGATCACTTGTGCCCGGGATGTCGGGATTACTTTTCCGCTCCCCTTGGACACCTCATCCACTTTGGCAAAATATGACCAGGAAATGAGCGCAATCAAAAGTAGAAAGAATACCCAGATAATCCTGCCCGATTTGGATAACTGAATATCGTCAGCTTCTTCGTTGTGGTGATGACCAACGCTATGGAAGTCGGCCTCAAGCATCGCCACGTTGCGGTTTTCCGTATGATCCACTCGATGGCTGATCACGGATTGCGAAACAGACGTCAATTCGTCTTTGTGTTGCTTTCTCTCAGACATCAGCTCACCCTTTCGCCCGCATCGCGCGCTTCCGCTTCGTCCTCTGGACCTCCACCTCCCGGTTTCGACCGCCCACTAAACTGGGCTAGCTTTTCCAGGGCGGCATTTTTGGGGGAATCAATGATTATCCGACCGTTCTCGACCACCAGAATTCGATCAACGAGTTTCAGGGTACTGCTTCGATGAGTCGCGAGGATGAGAGTCCGGCCTTTGGACCAGCGCCCGAGCTTTTCAATAAAGCGTCGTTCGGTCAGGTCATCCAGTGATGCAGTGGGTTCATCTAATAGGATTATCTGTGGTCCCCGAATAAACAGCCGAGTCAACAACAGCGACTGACGCTGTCCGCCGGAGAGACCGAGGCCTCCCTCCAATATAAGGTGATCCAAGCCCTTCGGGAGCTTGCGTACAAACTCCAATGCCCCAGACATATCCAAAGCCGCCATGATTTCACGGTCGGTAGCATCGGGCGCACCAAGGACCACGTTTTCTCGTATTGTGCCGTGGAATAGTTGGGCATTCTGAGTCAACAGGCCTATGTCACGGCGAGCATCCGCCGGGTCGATATGGGCAAGGCTTGCTCCCTCAAGTACCACCTCGCCGGAGCTCGCGCCCAATTGCCCCGATAGCGCCTGAAGTAAGGTCGATTTCCCAGCACCGTTTCTTCCAAGTACTGCAATTTTTTCACCGGCGCGAATGTTTAATGCCTCCACCTTAAGTGCCGCGGCACCTTCTCCCGATGTGTATCGAAATTCAGCATCCTGCAATTGATAGTTGCCAGAGATAGAGGCCATATGCACCAAGTGTGCACCTTCGGGCTGATCCACCGGGAGGTCCATAATCTGGTCCAATCCCTTGAGGGCGTACTTTGCCTGCTGCCATCGGCTCAACACCTGGGTTATTTGCGACATCGGCGCCATCATCCTCGACCCCAGAATCGAGGCGGCTACGAGTGAACCTGTCGTCATATCACCCGCCATCACCATTGGCGCACCGAACAATACGATCAGAGCAAATACGGATGATTGAACATTGTGTGTCCAGGTGACTAGCTTCCCAACCAACCCGCGAAGACGCAGGTTGGACTCCGCGGTAACCGCGTTGTAGTGGTTCCACTGTTGCTGAAATCGCTGCTCCGCCTGAAGTGCCTTGATATCTTCGATGCCCTGTACGGTCTCCACCAGCATGGCATTGCGCAAGGACGACTCACGGATAGATTCACCAGCTAAGCGTGCCAGCTTGGGTTGTGCCAGAAGTCCAGGAATGACAAGGGCGACAAGAGCGGCCAGGGGCACCAATGCTAGCGGACCCGCCAAATACCACATAAAAAACAGGAATAAAAAGAAAAATGGCATATCTGCGATCGCGAGTACGGTAGTCGAGGTGACCATTTCCCGCACACGTTCTAATTCCCGGATTTGAGAGATAAACGCCCCAGTGGACTTTGGGCGAGCACTATTACGCAAACGTACCGCGTGACCATAGACCAAATCCGAAACACGGATATCCGCCCTCTTTCCAAGTAGATCGGTCACTCGTACCCGATTAATCCGCATAATGAAGTCAAACACAACGGCAAGCATCACCCCGCTGAAGAGCACATACAGTGTTGCTGAAGACTCTGCCGGTATCACACGATCATATACTTGCTTCGCAAAGAGAATACCCGCAAGTGCCAGTACATTGGCAACCGTGGTCGCGAGCATTACATGTCCATAAGGTTTTAAGTCACGCAGGATAATCGACCGAAACCAATGCTTCTTCTGCGGTTTCACATACTCATCAACCCGTGCATCCGCGACATTATTTGCCGGCCTTAAGATTACGACGGAACGGACATACCGAATCAATTTATCCGCTTTTACTTGAGAGGTGGCTCCAGCGTCGCCACTGAACGAAACCGAAAGCAGATTTCCTTTGTCGATCGATTTAATGACACCGACCTGCCCTCCTTTCAATTGCGCAATAATCGGCAGGCGCCAGGGGCTCAGCATATCCGGCTCAAATTCACAAAACTTGGCAACCAGCCCAGCTTGCCTAGCCATACTGCGAACCATGTTTTCTACCGATTCATCACTCCCCCACTGGGAAGCAATACGCACATTTTCAGTGGAAAAATCCAACCGATAATACTTCGCGACATTGATAATCGCCCTCATCCAGGGACGGTAATCCACAGTTCCACTGTGATTCGCCTGTGATGTTTTACTTCCCTGGCCCTGGAGCTTTTGTGATTCCTGGTTTTCTCTCATGGCAAGATTTCCACTCCTTGGATAGTACGCCCCTGTAAGGCGAAGGCTTCGCGGATTTCTCCCACGGTAAACAGGCAATCGACATTCAGTCGATAAAGATCATACTGGGTGTTCGCAAGCTCTACTCTCGCTTGCTGAACCTCCTCTTCTGAGTTCAATAGCTCGACCAGCGTTCGGGTCCCCAACGCCGAGTACTGTTTGCGATACAAGTCCCGGGTCTCCTCAATAGCCTGCAGCCGCGTACCGAGAATACTGAGGCTGCGCTCAAGCCCTACACTCTGGCTTTGCGCGATTCGCAAGTCTCTGGATACCGTTAGGCGTGCAGCGTCTTTTGCTGCCTCTGCGGAGCGCATGGCAAAATTTGCCGCGTCGCGGTTTGCGAAGATTCGACCACCCTGATAGATCGGCATGGAAAGGTTCAGGAAAATCGCACTCTCATGATCATTGAGCGCATTCGAATCAACATACTGTTGATCTAGATACCGGTTAACGCTCCCGTCCAAAGATAACGTCGGCCACGACTGTGCTTTCGCCTCTTTTAACTCTGCCACGGCCTGTGTGCGATCCGCTTCTGCAACAAGTACCTCAGGTGCCGTATTCACTTTGAGCGGGTCAACCATACATCCATTGACCACAGATCCTGGTACGCCGGAATTCAGCAGAATAGGCTCAACAACGCCAACAAGATTCTGCAAAACGTTTCGCCAGCGATTAAGTTGCGCCAAGGTCTGTTGACGGTTTGCGCGAGCGGACTCGATACGTGCCTGTGCCTGCAAGACATCTGAACGAGTGCTTGCTCCGCGCTGGTTACGCATTCTTACCAGATCAGAGATACTCGACACACCTTCGACCTGTGCATCGGCGGACTGCACCAGTGCCTGATAACGCAACACTTCCAAAGCCGCCTGTGCGGTGTCACGCGCTACCGTATCAATCTGCTGAAGAACTCGCGCTTGAGATGCGTGTGCACTGGCGGTTGCAGCATCGACGCTACCCGATATCTTTCCAAAGTCGTATATGACCTGTGAAACATACAGCTGCACAGCGTGACCATCACCATCGCCGTCGGTCTCAGAATCGTATCCACCGATCACCCCGAGGCTTAATTGGGGAAAGTAGCCGGCTCGCGCGGTGCGGATGTTTTGTTGCTGGCGGCGCAATTCACCAACTGATTGGCCCACTGCCGGATGCCAACCAACGGCCTGGTGTACCGCTTCGTTTATATCCAATTGAAAAGCCGAATGCGTGGAATAGGTCGCGGCATTCACAGGCGTCGCTGACCCGAAGTGATCTTTGGCGACTTCGCCCTGAAGTTGCGTAGGACTAATGACTTCAAGTTCATCGGCAAGCGCGGCATTCACGTCGATCATTGATGCGAGCGCGAGAGAAGCCAAGAAGTGAACGCAAAGAGAGATATTAGAATGGCGGAATTTACGACGCTCAGCCATCCATAGCCTGATAAGCCCGTATTGCTGCTTCACAGTATTCCACTTTTTTATGCCTTATTGTGACCTTGTCCGTAAGATCGCAGGCGGAGAATTTATTCATATTCGCCTGAGAATTTTAGTTCAATAAACAAGCACCGGGCGATTGCCCGGCACCCCTGTCATCAGATCAAACGCCTATACGCGCCAAAGATCATCACACATCATGATTGCCGGAGTTGGACCAGAGATTGCTCATTGGCTCCTCTATTCCGGACGGAATGGTATCGATACCAACGTCACCTAGCGCAAGTTCGCTCGTAACCATGTGAACGGGATCCCTGTCTGAAGCATCCCAGAGCAGATCATTAACGAGTTGCGCGCTCAGCAATGATTCAAGATCTGGGGGCGAGCCTACATCAGACTGATACGAATCGCCTTGAGCGCCATGCGGGCCGGCAATGTGCGCTGGTATCTCTATGATCTCAGCAAGCAAGCTTTGCAACCCGTCTTCTATATGTGCTCTCAATCCGACCAGCTGGACGGGATCATCTGTTCCTTGAAGATCGATATTGGGCATCTCAATCAGGGGGAGATCACTCGTGCCAAACGTATCGCCATCGAATAGGTCGCCAGATATGACTGAGCTGCAATGCGGGTCGCACGCAATTTCGATATCCACATCGACATCAATGTCGTAGCCATCTTCTAAATCATGCGGTTCATACGATAGATCTGTTTCGATGTCGACCTCGACATCCAGGTCGATGTTATACCCGTGAACTTCGATTTCACGGCTGTATCGCCAAGTCTCTTTGGATTTCTCTTCTGATTCAGAGCCGTAATTGATATCGATATCGATGTTCACATCGATATCGCAGTCGGCATCGGCATCGGCGTCTGCATCGGCGTCGGCATCTGCATCGGCATCTGCATCGGCATCTGCATCGGCATCTGCATCGGCGTCTGCATCGGCATCTGCGTCGGCGTCGGCGTCGGCGTCGGCGTCTGCATCGGCATCGGCATCGGCATCTGCGTCTGCATCGGCATCGGCATCGGCATCGGCGTCCGCATCTGCGTCTGCATCGGCATCGGCATCGGCGTCTGCATCGGCATCGGCATCGGCGTCTGCATCGGCATCGGCATCGGCATCGGCATCGGCATCCGCGTCTGCATCGGCATCGGCATCGGCATCGGCATCGGCATCGGCATCGGCATCGGCATCAGCATCCGCGTCTGCATCGGCATCCGCGTCGGCATCCGCGTCGGCATCGGCATCAGCATCAGCATCAGCATCCGCGTCTGCATCGGCGTCCGCGTCGGCATCCGCATCTGCATCTGCATCTGCATCGGCATCTGCATCGGCATCGGCATCGGCATCGGCATCCGCGTCGGCATCGGCATCGGCATCTGCGTCGGCATCAGCATCCGCGTCTGCATCGGCATCGGCGTCCGCATCGGCGTCGGCGTCGGCGTCCGCATCTGCATCGGCATCGGCATCGGCATCGGCATCGGCGTCCGCGTCGGCATCCGCATCTGAATCGGCATCGGCATCGGCATCGGCATCGGCATCGGCATCGGCATCGGCATCGGCATCGGCGTCAGCATCGGCGTCAGCATCGGCGTCAGCGTCGGCATCCGCATCGGCATCCGCATCGGCATCGGCGTCGGCGTCGGCGTCGGCGTCGGCGTCAGCATCCGCGTCGGCATCTGCGTCGGCATCTGCGTCGGCATCTGCGTCGGCGTCTGCGTCTGCGTCTGCGTCTGCGTCTGCGTCTGCGTCGGCATCCGCGTCAGCGTCGGCATCGGCGTCTGCATCGGCGTCTGCATCGGCGTCTGCATCGGCATCGGCATCGGCATCGGCATCGGCGTCGGCATCCGCATCGGCGTCTGCATCGGCGTCGGCATCCGCATCGGCGTCCGCATCTGCATCGGCATCGGCATCGGCGTCTGCGTCAGCGTCAGCGTCAGCGTCAGCGTCAGCGTCAGCATCCGCGTCTGCATCGGCATCGGCATCTGCATCTGCATCGGCATCGGCATCGGCATCGGCATCAGCGTCTGTATCCGCATCGGCATCTGCGTCTGCGTCTGCGTCTGCGTCTGCGTCTGCGTCTGCGTCTGCGTCTGCGTCTGCATCAGCGTCAGCGTCAGCGTCTGCATCGGCATCTGCATCTGCGTCCGCATCGGTATCGGCATCTGCGTCGGCATCCGCATCGGCGTCTGCGTCGGCATCTGTATCAGCATCCGCGTCCGCATCCGCATCTGCGTCGGCGTCTGCATCCGCATCGGCGTCTGCGTCGGCATCTGTATCCGCATCCGCGTCTGCGTCGGCATCCGTATCAGCATCCGCGTCCGCATCCGCATCGGTATCAGCGTCAGCATCGGCGTCGCTATCCGCATCGGCATCGCTATCAATGGGTAAACGGACAGGGCTAAAACCGGCTTTGTCGTCGTCTAGGACTGCAACAACAGCCAGAACGCCCGCAGCTGCGAGCCCAGCTTTCGCCCAAGGACAAATAACGACGCCTGGAGTCGATGTAGTACCAGCAAGATCTGCCGCGCTCGTGACCTGCGACAACGCGAAAATTGATCCATCAACCCCTTTTTGCGCGAGTAGAACTTCACCGGATTCGGGATCTTGAAGAAACAGGTCACTTTGCTCGTCATTTGAGCCAGACCGGTAGAAGCTTTCTAAAGTGATGATTTCGCCTGATACCAGCTGAATAATCAGATCATCGTCCACTTTGAATGTGGAAAGGATGTCGTCTTGCGACAAAGACAACTTTACAAAAGCGGGAGATTCTAGAATTAGATCTTCGCTATCAACCGAGTTAATAGCACCCGTTGCCTTATCGATGACTTGCGTCTGCATCCTGCATACCTTCTCTTACTACGAGCCAACAATTTTTAGGCATCCGGCCTTAACTATTGGATCAGAGATTCTGTTTTGGGACGGATAAAAAATCAGTACCCATATTTTGGTATGGATGAAAAATCCAGTATTTTCAAGTTACTCGTGAAGTATCAAAAGGCCATATCAAACGATGAGGTACCACCACCTTCCATTTCACCAAAAAGAAGCCGGGACTTAGCCCGGCTAGTGAAAAATCAGGTTTAGTCAGGTTTTCAAATTACACATCATGGCTCCCTGACTGATTCCAAATGTCTTTCGTTGGGTCGTCTACATCGGTCAACGAAATATTTTGCCCGAATTGTTCTTGGAAAAACTCTTCAAGCACTTCTCCAAGAACCTCAGTAGGCACAGCCCCTGCGATAGACCCACTATCGAGATAATCACTAAATAGATCTTGCAAGCTGGGATATCCAGATTCAGGGTCAGACAATGGCGAATATTGTTCATCATCGGCATGACCTGATAGCTCCTCGACCATTTCGATAAGGTCGCCAAGCATATTTTCCAGCGTATCTTTGACGTGACTTTTCGATACACCATTTGGTAGCTGATCCCAGTGCTCGAACATCTCGTCAAATTGTGGCGACGCTGAATCTGCTATCGACAACTCACTGTTGTCACACAGGTCTGCCACATCGATTTCGTCGAAGACACCTGATCCACCGACGTTTCCGGACATATTCGTTGGCCAACCATCTGTGGTGGTTTCATTGCCATCAGGATCATAGTGACCATTCCCTATGCCACTAGAGCCTGCCTTGATGATATACGGATCTCCTGGACCATCTTGATCTACCGCAGACCCGTATTCATCCTCGATGCAATCATAGAGTGACTGTGGATACGCCGGATCCTTGATTTCGGCGAACTCACCTTCAAAACCTTCGACCTTGACCACCCTGCCATCTTCCAGCCTAAAGGCGACATAGGAAATGGCATTGTCGAGATCTGAGTCGGAGTCGGCATCTGCGTCGGCATCCGCATCTGCATCGGCATCTGCATCGGCATCGGCGTCTGCATCGGCATCGGCATCGGCGTCTGCATCGGCGTCTGCATCGGCGTCTGCATCGGCATCGGCATCGGCATCGGCATCGGCATCGGCATCGGCATCGGCATCGGCATCGGCATCGGCATCGGCATCGGCATCACAGTCTGCGTCGGCATCGGCATCGGCGTCCGCGTCGGCATCCGCGTCGGCATCCGCGTCTGCATCGGCGTCGGCGTCTGCGTCTGCATCCGCATCGGCATCTGCATCTGCATCGGCATCGGCATCGGCATCGGCGTCAGCATCGGCATCGGCATCGGCATCGGCATCGGCATCGGCATCGGCATCGGCATCGGCATCGGCGTCAGCATCGGCATCGGCATCGGCGTCAGCATCGGCATCGGCATCGGCATCGGCGTCGGCATCGGCATCGGCATCGGCATCGGCATCGGCATCGGCGTCAGCATCCGCATCGGCGTCAGCATCCGCATCGGCGTCAGCGTCGGCATCCGCATCGGCGTCGGCATCTGCATCTGCGTCGGCATCTGCGTCGGCATCTGCGTCGGCATCTGCGTCGGCATCTGCGTCGGCATCGGCATCCGCGTCTGCATCGGCATCCGCGTCTGCATCTGCATCGGCGTCGGCATCGGCGTCGGCGTCCGCATCGGCGTCCGCATCGGCGTCCGCATCGGCGTCGGCATCGGCATCGGCATCGGCATCGGCATCGGCATCGGCATCGGCATCGGCATCAGCATCCGCGTCTGCATCGGCATCGGCGTCAGCATCGGTATCAGCATCGGCATCGGCATCGGCATCGGCGTCAGCATCGGCGTCGGCGTCGGCGTCGGCGTCGGCATCGGCATCGGCGTCAGCATCCGCATCTGCATCTGCATCGGCGTCGGCGTCGGCGTCGGCGTCGGCGTCGGCGTCGGCATCGGCATCGGCATCTGCATCTGCATCTGCATCGGCATCGGCATCGGCATCGGCGTCAGCATCGGCATCGGCGTCAGCATCGGCATCGGCATCGGCATCGGCGTCAGCATCGGCATCGGCATCGGCATCGGCATCGGCATCGGCATCGGCATCAGCGTCGGCATCGGCATCGGCGTCCGTATCGGCATCCGCATCGGCATCCGCATCGGCGTCTGCATCCGTATCTGCGTCAGCGTCCGCATCGGCATCCGTATCTGCGTCAGCGTCCGCATCGGCATCCGTATCTGCGTCAGCGTCCGCATCGGCATCCGTATCTGCGTCAGCGTCCGCATCGGCATCCGTATCTGCGTCAGCGTCCGCATCGGCATCCGTATCTGCGTCAGCGTCCGCATCGGCGTCCGTATCTGCGTCAGCGTCCGCATCGGCATCCGTATCTGCGTCAGCGTCCGCATCGGCATCCGCATCGGCATCCGTATCGGCGTCAGCGTCCGCATCGGCGTCCGTATCGGCGTCGGCATCCGCATCAGCGTCCGTATCGGCATCGGCGTCCGCATCGGCATCCGTATCGGCGTCAGCGTCCGCATCAGCGTCCGTATCGGCATCGGCGTCCGCATCAGCGTCCGTATCTGCGTCGGCGTCCGCATCGGCATCCGTATCGGCGTCAGCGTCCGCATCGGCATCCGTATCGGCGTCGGCGTCCGCATCTGCATCGGTATCTGCATCCGCGTCCGCATCAGAATCGGCGTCAGCGTCGCCGTCAGGAGGTGGAGTAGGCCCGCCTCCAGGTGGAGGGGTTGGGCCGCCGCCAGGGGGCGGGGCTCCGGGGGGAGGCGGTGGTTCTGTAGGGTCAAACGGATCAATGCTTTCGTTGGGACTATCGTCACTGTACCCGTTCGCCAGTGCGATCACACCGAGCGCTGCCAGACCAGCCCAAACGGCAGGACATACCGGCGCAGCAGTAGAAGGTGCGACCGCCGCAATGTCAGCACTACTGGTGACTTGCGTGAGCGCAAATATCGAGCCGTCAGCGCCTTTTTGCGCGAGGAGCACTGTTCCTGAATCCGGGTCTTCCAGTAGAAGATCGCTTTGGGTCTGAGCCCCATCAACAAGATAGAAATTCTCAAGCGTGACTATTTCGCCGGAGATTAACTGAATGATTAGGTCGTCGCCGACCTTGAAAGTCGACAGTATCTCGTCTTGCGCGAGTTGGAGTTTCACAAAACCCGGAGCATCTAGAACCACATTCGCTGATTCAAATGAACTCAGAGTACCAGTTGCCTTATCGACTACCTGCGTCTGCATCCTGCGTACCTTTTCCTTGCCCCTATCTCCCGATAGAAATACACATGTCCCGTGTAGGCCACCACCGCAGCGGTAACACCTCGCGCAAACTGATCAATTTTTGACCAACCCATTAAATGGTATGGATGAGATATTCGTGGAATTCAAGTTCGTGTTGGTTTCACGAAAAAAAACCTAAGCCAAACAGCGATCGTTTAGACGAATTGATCTAGATGATTCTGCTTCCGCAAACTTGAAGTAGTTCACATTTTAGCCGGAGAAAAATGGTCACACCGTAAACAGCAACGTCAGTAAGAGGAGCAATGTGTCAACAACCACAGGTTGGCGCCATATCATTCAAGAGGCACTCCCCAACAGCAACGCAAAAAAAAGCGGCTCCCTTGTACAGAGGCCGCTTCACGTTTTTTCATCATCTTGTTTTGTTTGTTACGCAGGATTCGGTTCTGGGCTCCCATTGTCACTGGCCGTTGAGTCCCTCCCCCCTGCCTTTTCAACAGACGACACGGATGTAGGGAGATTCGGTGTTACGCCTTCTGAATCACCACCTCGCTTCGGCCATACAGGTTGTGCCATCAGGTTACCTGTATGCCAGTACATCCACATAACCAACAAGCAGAGAGCAAATGTCACCAGATAAAGGGCGGGGCCACCAAAAAATTGAATCATCAAGCCACCGACTAATGGTGCACTAGACCAACCAAAGGCATACAGACTCGTTGCACCAAAATAACTGCCGCGCATATTTGCCGGCGCCATCCGGTCTACCTGGACACTCATGTTTGGGAACAGAATTGCCTCTGCAACGCTGATCAAAAATATCGCTCCCAACCAGCCTGAAAACCAGTGGATTGGATTCAACGCAAACCAAATTTGCCCTGCGGCCAACAACATCATTCCAATAAAAATACGCTGATTTACATTCACATCTCGCATAAGACGAAGAAGTGGGAACTGTAAACAGACGATGGTCGACGCGTTGATCAGGATCATGCTCGAAATCAACGTAACAACTTTTGGCGCGTCATTTATGGTCAAGTACTGAATCAAGCTCGAATCCATATGCGCATAAATAAAGAGTGCTATGACATTCGCCAGAATGGTGATCAAAAACACTTTGTCTTGCGCGAGAACTCGCAGCGTATCCGAAAACTTTCCACTCGAAGTTGCTCCGTGACTGGAGGGCTTTTCAGAACCGTATACACGAAAGGCCACGATGAACGCGACAAACAGACTCAGATAACTGAACGCAGTAATACCAAACGTCGTCTGTTGGCCGCTTAATCCTATCCATACGCCAATGATCGGCCCAAGTGCACTACCAACGTTAATGAGGAAATAGCGGAACTGCATCGCCAACTCACGCGCTTTCGTATCTGGGATCAAGTCGCCAAACATCGCCATCGCCGGTGGCTCCCAAACGGATCGCCCAACCGCGCTCAAGGTGATTGCGACCGCAAACGCCATCACGCTATCCGCAAAGGCAAGAAATGCGAATGCGATAACGTTGATAAAGGTGCCACAGAGCAACAGGAGCTTCCTGCCGAAGCGATCAGACAGGGCCCCGGTATAAAAGCCCAGGATTGCCGCACACATCGCCGAAACACTGAGCAAAGCGCCGATTTCTGCCGGACTCAGCGCAAACTTTTGATGCAGCATCACTGCGAGAAACGGCCACACCATAAAGTAGGTGCCACGGCCGAAGAAACTCCCCACAAGTACGATCCATATCAAAGGCGGTAAGCCATAAAGCGATTGCCACCACTGCCTGTCCATGCCGATTTCTCCCAAATTGACGGCAAAAAAAAACCCGGAGGCCAAGGCCTTCCGGGTTTTTCCGTGGAGGGCCTTGAAAGAACCCTCCAGCACAATTCGATATTACTGTCAGGTTAACAAGTTGCGTACCTTACGGCCGCCATGCGCTTTACACGCCTTGATGGCCCAGGTACGGACCATCAGGGTGGAGGCGCCATAGACGGACTTCGCACATAGCACACCAGCAATCGCCACTGATGCCGGCCACGCACAAACAGAACGCACTAGAACAGCGCACACGGCAAAGCCCGCGAAAATCTCGCGAATTTGCCAAGGCATCATGCTGCTTGCGTTCATATTGATCGGCATAGAGAAAACTCTAGTGAGAACTGAATTCATAAACTTGTTACGAGTGTAGATTCTGATTCACAGATATCTAGACAGTAAGCGCTCAATCATATCCGAATACGATCTGGTTGCAACCGTCTTCGTCAGATTTCTCCTGGCAACAGTTTGGTCACACTCCTTCCCTATATGACAGCTTCTATACTTACCCCTGCATTTCAGCTGCGCCCGAATCCTTTCGCCTGCGATAGCCTGTCTGGGCGCATAAATTCGCTGTATTTATTCAACGTCACTCTTTGCTGGGGACATAGCGGCAATGGTCAATTTCGGAAAATCCTCTCTTCTGGTTGATGCACCCTGCGGAGCCATACAGGGAAAACATGATCAGCTCCAACAGGTGAAACAGTTCCAGGGAATCCCCTACGCCAAACCACCGTTGGGAGAGTTACGCTGGCAGCCGCCGCAAGTTGTAGAGCCGTGGAGCCACCTCAAGGAAGCAACGCGTTATGGCATGCCCGCACCACAGAATCCATCGGAGCTATTTCAAATTCGTGGTCCAAATGGCGAAGAACCCACGAGCGAAGACTGCCTTTACCTCAATATTTATGCTCCGACAAAGCCGCGACATGACAAGCTGCCCGTTATGGTATGGATTCACGGTGGATCCTTCTATCTCGGATCCAGCTGCCAGACGCTGTATGATGGGAAATACCTGGCCTCGAGCGGTCGCGCAATCGTTGTCACCTTAAATTATCGCTTGGGTGCTCTCGGCTTCTTGCGACTGTGTGATTTGAGCGATATACCGGCTACCGGCAACGAAGGACTGATGGATCAACTGGCGGCGCTGGAATGGGTAAACAGAAACATTGCCGCATTTGGAGGCGACCCTGAGAACGTTACTCTATTTGGTGAGTCCGCTGGCGCCATGAGTATCTCTTCGCTGTTCTCTGCATGCCAGCAAGACAATAAACCTCTGTGTGGCAAGCTCTTCCACAAAGTTATCGTGCAAAGTGGCAATCCTGGCGTCTTCCACCATACCGATAATGCAAACAGCCTGGCGGCGTTGTATCTGGACACCCTCGTGGCATCTGAGGGTAACTCTGATTTGAGCAACCTTTCTATAGAGAAGCTCCTGCAGGCGCAGGCGATGTTGATTAGTAATCAGGCAATGAGCGCGAAGTGGGGGCACCTGCCATTCAAACCGGTGCAAGACGGCAAGTTTCTGGTTCAGTCCCCTGTGGATGCGCTGGAAAGTCCTGCTGCAGCCAGCGTGCCTATGATGGTTGGCAGTAATAGCGATGAGTGGAATTTATTTAGCGCTGCGCGTCCAGAAACCTACTCGCTAGACGACCAACAAATTCGGAATCATCTTCAGCAGCAAATTCCAGACCCAATGATTTCCACACTTCTGGAACATTATCGAACCCGCGCAGAAGCTCTAACTGAAGATCCCTGGCCTCTGTGGAGTCGCACATGGAACATGATGCTGACAGACATGGTATTTACCGTGCCTGGGTTGCGATTGCTCAACGCCCATAAGGGGAAACGCTTTCACTATCACTTTACCCAACCGCTGAGTGCACAACCGCTACTCGGTGCTTGCCACGCCGCCGAGCTCGGGTATGTGTTTGGCACCCATGGCGCTGGTGATCTCGCCCACTTTTATGGAGGGGAAAGCGAACCACACAGCCTCAGTGAATCAATGCGAAACGCATGGTTGAACTTTGCCGAGTCCGGGAATCCGGGTGGTGACTGGGCTGAATTCGACGAAGGCCACACCCAGCAGTTTGGTGAGCACAGCAAGCGCGATCTCGATCCGGTCGCATTGCAAGCACTCTGGCAAGGGCTAGACGATCAGCAGCTGCGTGGGTTTCTCTGAATTCCAAGCGCTAGTGGATTCAGAGTCTCATCAAATCTCGGAAATGTACGCAGCACAAAATACCGGTAGAATTTCCCCAGAAAGCGCAGACTGGAGTAGCTGAATTGCACGAAATTGTTCTGATCCGTCACGGCGAAGCAGCCAAGTCACCCACCGATGGCGACCCAGGATTAACTGCCCTGGGGCACCAGCAAGCGGAGCAGCTCGCGGATCACTTGAACGCGAGATATCCGGGTGGACAGGGCGTAAGGTTGATGAGCAGTCCCAAATCCCGCGCACGTCAGACAGCAGAGCCCGTAGCCAGTCTCTGGCAAAAGCCCCTCGAACCGCTCAATGATGTGATAGAAATTCCATCCCCCGAGGGGATTTCCCTTGCTCAGCGCGGAGACTGGATTCAGGCATTTCTCATGAGTAGCTGGGGCGACCTGACGGCAACACAACATGCATGGCGCAATGGGATCATTAGCGCACTCAAGTCGATCGAGTCTCGCCCGGCTCAGACTACGAGTCCAGTAGAGACGACACTCGTCTTCTGCCACTTTATGGTGATTAATGCGGTGATCGCAGAAATTCGCCAGGATATGCGAATCGCACAATTCCGGCCCGATTACACCTCACAAACCCGCCTATCTCTGGACGATGACGTACTGACCATCGTAGAGCTCGGCCAGGAACGACACGCGCCCCACCCTATTCAGTAGGGGCGCAGGCCGGCTTCTCTTTGCTGAAATTAGTTTTCCAGCGCCTTGCTGACTACCTCGTAGAGGTCTCTCGACAGCTCACCACTGTCAGACACGCGCTGCAATGCGGAGCGAATCTGCTCCGCTTCCAGCGTACGGTACTTTCGCCAGCGAGTAAGTGGGGTAACAATCCGCGCAGCAATTTGTGGATTTAGCTTATCCAGCGCAATCACCTGCTCGGCTAAAAACTCATAACCAGTTCCATCCTCCTGATGGAACTGGGCAAAGTTCCGCATGGCAAAGCCACCAACTACCGCGCGTACTTTATTCGGGTTGGTAAACTCGAATGCAGGATGGGACATCAGCTCGCGCACCCGGCCTAGGGTTCCATAATTCGCACTGCCCGCCTGCAGCCCAAACCAGGTTTCCACCACCTGGGTATCTTGCTGCCACTGCTGATAGAACGATTCAAGGTGCTCTTCAGCCTGATCCGCAGGACCAAACTCAATCAGTGCTGCGAGTGCGGCGGCAACATCCGTCATATTTTCCTTGCGCATAAACTGGCTTTCAGCCAACGCCAGTGCATCCGCACTACCCGTGGCGCAAAGGTATGACAGGCACGTATTCTTGAGGCTGCGCTCTGCAATGTCCTCAGCAACGGGTTGATAGGGCTTACGCTGATCCAGCGACTGATAGCGTTTCAGGAATCGTGATGCCAGGGCTTTGGCGATTGAGTCGCGCACGAATACACGGGCGGCGACGATAGCCTGAGCATCGATGGCGTCGCCGTGTTCAGCCAGTTCTTGCGGACTTGGCAGTGTCAGCATCTTCGCAACCAGCGCTGGATCCAACTGCGTATTTTCTAAAACAGCGGATAGTCCTTGCAATAACGCCTCCGGCGCCTGCATTTCACCACCAGCACGATACGCACGCTGTAACTGTTCAAGCGCCTCAAATGCAAGCCGTTGGCTCGCGTCCCAGCGATTAAAGGAGTCTGTATCGTACTGCATCAAGAATAGAAGCTGGTCACTTGTGTAGCGATAGCGCAGCTTTACCGGGGCAGAGAACCCACGCAGTAAAGATGGCAGCGGCCGCTCTGGAATGTCTGCGAAGGTGAATGTCTGCGTCGCTTCCGTCAGATGTAGTACCCGCTCGATACTTGCCTCTTGATCCAGCGACAGCTCTCTGCCGTCTGCACCCAATAGGCTTACCGCTATTGGCATATGTAAGGGCTGTTTGTCGGTTTGTCCTGGAGTATCCGGCGTGTGCTGGCGAATGGTTAAGTGGTATTCCTGCGCTTCTGCGTCGTACTTGTCCTCAACATCAAGTACCGGCGTACCGCCCTGACTGTACCAACGGCGGAACAGGGTCAGGTCGGCACCATTGGCGTCTTCCATCGCCGCCACAAAATCTTCGCAGGTAACCGCGCAGCCATCGTGCCGTTCAAAGTAGAGGTCACTGCCGCGACGGAATGCTTCGGCACCCAAGAGGCGGTGGATCATACGCACAACCTCCGCACCCTTTTCATACACGGTCAGGGTATAGAAGTTGGAGATTTCCATGTAGGAATCCGGACGTACCGGGTGTGACATCGGGCCTGCATCTTCAGCAAATTGTGCCGTACGCAGCAATGTGACATCTTCAATCCGCTTCACTCCACGGGAGTTCATGTCTGCGGAAAACTCCGCATCACGAAATACAGTAAACCCCTCTTTCAGGCTAAGCTGGAACCAGTCCCGACAGGTCACGCGATTGCCGGACCAATTATGAAAGTATTCATGGGCGACAATCGCTTCGATACGCTGGAACGCTGCATCGGTCGCGGTTTCCGGGCTCGCAAGAACGCAAGCGGAATTGAAGATGTTCAATCCCTTGTTTTCCATCGCGCCCATATTGAAATGATCTACGGCCACAATCATAAAGATATCCAGGTCATACTCGCGACCGTAGACTTCTTCATCCCACTTCATGGACTTCTTCAGAGACTCCATGGCGTGCGCGGTCTTGCCAATATTCTTTGGCTCGGTGAACAGCTGCAAAGTCACTTTGCGGCCACTGCTGGTCGTAAAGTGATCTTCCACAAACTGCAGGTCACCAGCAACCAGGGCAAATAGATAGGAAGGTTTGGCGAACGGGTCTTCCCAAGTTACACACAGGCGTCCATCTTCGGTCGTGCCGCTGTCAATCTTGTTTCCGTTAGATAGTAGAACCGGGTAAGTGGCGGGCGCAACGATCGTGGTGGTAAACACACTCATAACATCCGGGCGATCCGGATAAAATGTGATCTTGCGAAACCCTTCCGCCTCACACTGAGTGCAGTACATACCATTAGAAAGGTATAAGCCCTCCAGTGACGTATTGCTTTCCGGTGCGATACGGGTCTGCACTTCCAATACAAACGATTCTTTATCCACAGTCAGCAACAATCCATCCGTTTGCTCACTGTAGCGCTGGGCCGGCAGCAGCTCGCCATCTACCGCAACGGAGAGAAGCTCGAGATCCACACCGTCGAGCCATAACGGCGGAAGGTCTCCGCTCGCATCGGCTGCCGGATTACGGCGAACCTGCAACCGCGATTTCACCAGTGTGGCTTGCGGATCGAGATCGAACGTCAGATCGGTTCGGTCAATCAAATAGTCTGGAACCTGATAGTCTTTCAGAAAAATTGTTTGTGGCTGTGTGTCTTGCATTCTAAACAGTCTCTGGTAAATCTCGTGGTCAGGCGATTAACCCGCCTCCACATTGCACTCAATAAACTGGCGATTAGTAACCGGCAGCCTGGCCATCTTTTCGGCTTTCAGAAGCACCGTGGTACACGCCGTTTTCCGTCTTCTGAATTGCCTGGTAACCACCATAGGGGCCGCTTTCGAAGCGGATTTGGTGTCCCATCTGGACAAGCTGGCGCCGGGTTTCCATTGGAAAACCGTCTTCGAGGCTCAGATAGCCGCCGTCTTCCATCAATTCATCGGTGGGTTGGCTGGAACCACTGTGCAAGATCCGGGGGGCATCACCGGCCTCCTGCACATTCATACCGAAGTCCAGCATATTGATGACGATCTGCGCATGCATCTGAGGTTGGGTAGCACCACCCATAACGCCAAAGCTCAACCAGGGTTTATCATCCTTAGTCACAAACGCCGGGATAATGGTATGGAATGGACGCTTGCCCGGCGCGTATTGGTTGAAATGCCCTTCCTGCAAACTGAACATTTCCCCGCGATCCTGCAAGATAAAGCCCAGATCGCCAGGGGTCATGCCAGATCCCATACCTCGGTAATTACTCTGGATCAGAGACACCATGTTGCCGTCTTTGTCCGCGGTAGTGAGATAAATGGTATCGCCGTGGCGCAGCGCGACGGTTCCCGCCTCATAACGCTTTGCCGCTTTATTGGGGTCAATCAGGGCGCGACGTTTCTCGGCGTAGGATTTGGAGATCAGCTCCTGTACCGGTAGCTGGTTGAAATCCGGGTCGGCGTAGTATTTGGCGCGATCCTCAAACGCGAGCTTTTTGGCCTCGGCAAAAAGATGAATGTACTCGGGGCTCGTACGCCCAAGCTTTTTCAGGTCGTAGGCTTCCAGGATATTGAGGATTTGCAGTGCTGCGATACCCTGGCCGTTCGGTGGCAGCTCCCATACATCGTACCCGCGGTAGTTGGTGGAAACTGGCTCCACCCAATCGGAAGTGTGGCCGGCCAGATCCTCGTATGACAGGAACCCCCCATTGGCTTTCATATAACGGTCGATCTCGCGCGCAATATCGCCTTTATAAAAGGCATCGCGACCACCATCGGCTATTTTCTGCAGGGTATCGCCAAGGCGCGGATTTCGAAACAGGTCACCCTCCTGCGGAGCCTTGCCGCCAGGCATGTAAGTCTCCTGAAACCCCGGGAACTGCTCCAGCTTGGGCACCGATCGATTCCAGTAGTAAGCCACCAGCTGAGTAACCGGAAACCCTTCATTCGCATATCGAATAGTCGGAGCAAGCAGCTCCTGCATGGGCAACTTGCCAAATTTTTCATGCAGCTCAAACCAGCCATCTACCGCGCCCGGCACAGAAACGGGCAAAGGACCATGAGATGGAATTTTTTCCAGATTATTGTCGGCAAAGTAATTAAATGGCAGAGACTTTGGCGATCGACCACTGGCATTTAGTCCATGCAGCTTCTTATCCTTTGCACTCCAGACAATGGCGAACAAATCCCCGCCAATACCGTTACCTGTTGGCTCCATCAGTCCTTGAGCCGCATTCGCTGCGATTGCAGCATCCACGGCGCTGCCCCCCTTTTTCAGAATATCCAGCGCCACCTGCGTCGCCAAGGGGTGGCTGGTGGCGGCCATGCCCTGTGTTGCCAGGACCGGTGAGCGGCTTGCGAACCCCTCACCGTTAACACGGTCATAGGCTGAAACACTGGCGGAAAACAATAGAGTGCTCAGAAATGCACCAACCGCCGCGGTTGTCGCCCGCACTATGCGCGAAGTTTTAGGCACTTGGGCGCCATCGCCCATGTCACGCTTGAGGAAAAATGTCATCTGGAATTTCACAATAACTGCCCTTCTCGTTATTCTCAGAACAAGTCTCTCTGTAATAGCCATACCGGTCAACTGAGGTATTCGCGCGCGTGACATCCCGCCTCTCCCAACGCAATGCGAAGGTGCTGGTACGCTATTTTGCCGTGTTGACACTGGCAATCCTTATTATCGGTGCTGTTACTGGAATGGCCGCATGGGTCACTCGACACACTTGGCTACCCTGGCTAATAAACCAACAATTCGATAATGCACGTGTAACCTCCATTGAACAGCTTCAGATATCTCGAGGCTATGGCGACTGGCATGCACATATCCAGCGCTTGGTCATACAAACGGATCACGGTCAGCAGATTCGGCTGGACAACCTCCAGATACGCCAACTCAATGAACTATTCGCTCACGTTTTCGCTGCCAGCAGGGATTCCGTTCCTAAAGCCGAAATATCCATCGACCAAGTGACAGTCGAAAAGGCCGGACATGCCAGTGCGCAGTCTGCACCTGGGAAACCAGGGCAGGACGATGAGTCAAAGGCGACGACCAAGCGAGAATCCGATGCTGATCGCTCCCAATCCTCAGGAGTAGAGCAAACCGGAGACAAAGAGCGCGAAGCACTAAAAATCAGCCACCTGCTTCAACAGCTGCAAACATTGCCTGTACGGAATGTCGAGATTCGTACTCTTCAACTCCCCGACTATTTGCCCGGCTACTCCACGGCACAGTTTTCTTTTGGCAGCCAAGGGGCTATTGAGGGAGATATACGCAACTCACACTGCGATGGATGCCTGCTGTCTTTGGATATAGACCCGGATAAGAACCATCCTCAATTTCAGCTTGAACTCACCCGAAAACAAGATGTAATTGCTAGCGTCACAGGTAACCTGCAAAACATTCCACAAAGTGCTCCCGCAACCTGGGGTATTTCTACCAACACCAAGCTCTCCGCAGAGCCACTATCCGCATTAATTGCAGATTTAATGAAGCCGCTGCCTCCATCATCCATAGAGAACTGGCAAAACTGGCTGACTCTACTCGCTGACAGTCGAGGCTCAGCCACCGTGAATCTAAGAGGAAAAATCGAAGACGATATCCGTGGTCTTCAGGGCATCGACAGCCTTCACAATGAAATTCAGCTCAACAATTTGACTGTGCCGCTACCCAAAATACTGGTCGGCACTCCCCTATCGATCAAGACAAATACCAAATCGCCGATCAAACTCGCGCTGGATAGCCTGAATCCATTGTCAGCAAGAGAAGTTAGCGGTGAGCTCACAATTGGGGTTCAGAGCCAACCGCAAGGCAATGGTGTATATCTATTAAACGCTGAAATCCAGCTCACCGAGTCTACGGATGGGCTACCGCAAGTAGCAGTCGATGGAAATCTTGACCTAGCTAATTGGCAAGAAGTGCTTGAGCACCCAGGAATTAAAAACTATTTGTCGGGATACGAGATCGAGGACCTATCTGGTACACAAGAATTTTCTGTGTCATTTGCACTGCCAAAGCTGGACACAAAAATTATTGAAACGAAGCAACACATCAGGGATTTTTCAGCACAGTGGAAATTCTCTGATAACACCGGATTCCTGCTAAAGCTGCCGAAATCTAAAACACCGGCAACTTTACAGGAGTGGCGCAAGACTCAAATCACTGTCTCCGGCGATCAATCCATATCTTTCAGCGCAGCGCAGATACCGGGTTCATTACAGGCAAGCACGCCCCTATTCAAGGTATTTTTTGAAACACCAGATCAACCAGAAGGCGAAGCCAACACAAAAATCACGACCAGACTACTGGAACTTAACTGTACTGACGTTATGGCGAAAGCCTGCGTATTTCAACTCGACATGCATGCCTCCAACCTTTCGCTTCCCGAGGAAAATACACGCCTAGACAACTTTACTCTAGAGACAAAAATAGAAGTGAGAGATAGCACGGATCCTGCGTCATTCGCTATCGACCTTAGCGACCTCAATATGAGCGTCGACAAGAGCACATCGGGAGAAATAAGTACTGATAACTCCGAACTGTTTTCCTCGAGGGCATCCTGTGAAATTAACCCGGCGAAAATGCATTGTGAGTCACCCCAAATTGCCGTCAGCTTCGCACCTATGGCACTTGCAGGCCACAGCATTGAGGGGATCGTTTTTCTAGAGGACCTTCACCTTACAAGATCAGAGGATAAAACATCGCAAAATGTAGAAGAAAGCGGTTGGGTAACGACGGGCTTGTCGAATTATCGCGCAGACCAGCTGACCATCAAAACCGCAAATGCGCTGACGATCCAGCTGGCATCCCGCGGAAAAGTTGATTTCAATGATAAACAGCTAAGCGGTGTCAGTACTATCACTAGCGGTCCGCTGCAATTTGACAGTAAATGGCAACACGATCGAAATAACCAAGAAGGCAGGCTGGAGCTGGCACTTGCTCCTACCGAATTCAGCCGCAGTAATTCTCTGGCACTGGGAATAGATGGACTGCCAGCAAACCTGGTAGGCGGAAAACTCGAAGGCTCCGCAAAGCTCCATTGGCCAGACAGCCAACAGGATACCGCCCAAGGCTCTTTATCGGATGCTGTTGTTCAATACAACAACAGCTATGCAGTAGGAATTAATTCCACAATATATCTTGAGCGTGAAGGTGAATCATGGGCGACAACTGCCCCAGCTCGAGTCTCCGCCGACACCATTGATGCCGGTGTCGCTCTCAAAAATTTGCACTTTGGCCTGACCATAAACGCATCCGGCGATGTTGTATTGACTGACTTTTCCTCTGAGCTCCTCGAGGGTGCCCTCACTTCAGATACGGTTAAATGGAACATTGGTGGGGAAAAACGGCAATCCACCTTTCAGTTCACTGGTATTTCCCTCCGTGCACTGACGAACGAACTCGAGTCAACCAACTTTTCCGCTAGTGGCCTGATGGATGCGCGCATACCAATTACGACAGATGCCGAAGGGGTTACGGTTGCAGATGGAAGCTTACAATCCCGGCCACCGGGAGGGCGCATGCGCTACTACGGCGCATTCTCCCCGCAAATGCTGTCCAGTAACCCACAGCTTAAGCTGGTGGCTGGTGCGCTGGAGGATTACACCTACCGCGACATTCATGGCACTATTCAATATCCATTGAGTGGTGACTTGCAGCTCAACCTGAAGCTGACTGGGAACAGCCAGGCAATAGACGCGAAACGCGACCTGATCATCAATCTGAACCTGGAAAACAATGTCCCCAGCATGCTGCGCTCACTGCAAGCTAGCCGTGATTTAACCGACGTGTTGGAGAAACAGGCACAGTAAACCAGCCTAATGGGACGGATTTCGATCAGAAGCACCCCATAATGGGCGCCAAATCCCCACTCGATTCCGTGTGTTCAGGAACGGTTAATCCTGAGCTATCTATAGTAATCAGCAACCAATGTATGTATCCCGCCTCAATTTGGCAGGATACCGACAAGTGGCGCGTTTTCGGCTCTTTTCTCCACGCGATCTAAGTAGCGCAGAGTGAGCCCTTTCCAGAGAGTCGCAGGAGTTTGTAGTGAACCAAGCAGACAGTTTGAAGCCTTTGGCCCTGTGGGGCGCACTGGCGCTCAGCGGAGCCTTGATCGGATGTACCCCCACCGTAGCGGTCCAGGCCCCAAGTGAGCCAATTACGGTTAATCTCAATGTCAAAATCGAACACGAGATTCGTGTAAAAGTTGACAAAGAACTGGACGACTTGTTTGAAGACAAGGAAGGCATTTTCTAGAGCTGACAGAACTTACGTCGCAGCTGGATAATTGAAGGATACACAAACATGCTAAACACTTTTATTACTTGCTCAGAACACACTATGCCGACGAAGCGTCCAAATAAGTCATTGCTTGCAAGCGTACTAATGATTTTCGCTCTCCTGTTTGCCCTTCCCGCAAGCGCTATTACGCTCAAACAGGCCCAAACTCAGGGGCTGGTTGGCGAGGCCAACAGCGGTTATATTGCTATTGTGCAGGACAGTTCACCGGAGCTGGAGAAGCTGGTGAATGAAGTAAACCGCAAGCGCAAAAACGAATACGCAGCAATCGCCAAGCGCAACAAGATTGATATCAGCCAGGTAGCCGCTCGGGCTGCAGAAAAACTGGAAGCCCGACTAAAGAAAGGCGAGTACTACCAAGACAACCTGGGGCGTTGGAAACAAAAGTAACGATTTGACAGCATAAAAAAACCCGCAACCTGAGTTGCGGGTTTTCGAGCTTAAGCGTGTCTCAGTCTGTGCTAATCAAAGATTCGCAAACAGCGACATACCGTCGAGCCCCTGACTTTCCATGACTTCCCGTAGACGCTTCAGCGCATCCACTTGAATCTGGCGAACTCGCTCACGGGTCAAGCCTATTTCACGACCGACTTCTTCCAGCGTACTGGCTTCATAACCTCGCAGGCCAAACCGGCGCGACACCACTTCGCACTGCTTATCCGGCAGCTCACCCAACCAGCGGTTAATACTGTCGAACAGGTCAGAATCCTGCAGCAACTCAGCTGGGTCCGATTCATGCTGATCCGGAATGGTATCCACCAACGTTTTCTCAGACGAAGGGCCGATTGGCGTATCGACTGAAGTAACACGCTCGTTGAGACCGAGCATACGCTCTACGTCTTCAACGGGCTTTTCCAGCAAGTTGGCGATTTCTTCCGCCGTTGGCTCATGGTCCAACTTCTGAGCCAGTTCCCGAGAGGCACGCAGGTAAACATTAAGCTCTTTCACAACATGAATGGGCAGACGGATGGTCCGCGTTTGATTCATGATGGCGCGCTCAATGGTTTGGCGAATCCACCAGGTGGCGTAAGTTGAGAAACGGAAACCCCGTTCAGGGTCAAATTTTTCCACCGCGCGAATAAGGCCGAGATTACCTTCTTCGATTAAGTCCAGGAGCGCGAGACCACGACTAACGTAACGACGGGCAATTTTCACAACCAGCCGCAGGTTACTTTCTATCATGCGCTTGCGGGACGCCGCATCACCACGTAGAGCTTTACGCGCGTAGTAGACTTCTTCTTCGGCGGTTAATAGAGGAGAGAATCCGATTTCGTTAAGATATAACTGAGTAGCGTCGAGGTTTTTCTGCCCGGCCGCATCGTCGAGCTTTCGTATGGTTGTTTTTGTAGTTGTGGCTTTCGAAGTGGACTTCGATGTTTTGTGGGAGATTGTTTCAGAGTTTTTTTTTGCCGTTTTACTCCGGGCACGGCTTGTTTTGGTTTCTTTTACGGGTTCTTTCTGATCGAAGGATTCCGGCGCAATATCTGTCTTAGCACCAAATTCCATTTGATCATGACGTTGTGCTTCCATTTCCCCAACTCCTTGTACTTTGCCTGTATCAGCCGCTTGAGACAGCTTTCGATCACTGAATCGGCCGCTGTCAACTGCGACAGCCTCCGTTCTCGGCAACTCACCGTCACTGATGAGTAGGGTCACTGCAGGGCAGCTACTTCCGATCCCGGTGACTACCTCAAGTGGTTATAAACAAAAATCCATTTTTATTGCACAACAGCGTATGGGAGAGGGGTTATCGCGCTTATATCGACAGACTCCTTAAGGCAGATATGCCAATGGGTCTACCGGCTGACCATTCTTGCGAATTTCAAAGTGGAGCATATCGCGGTCGGTACCACTTGAACCCAGTTCCGCTATCCGTTGCCCTGCTCTGACTTTCGTACCCTCACCAACAAGTAACTTGTCGTTGTGGGCATAAGCACTGAGGAATTCCTCGTTGTGCTTGATGATCAAAAGCTTACCGTAACCTCTCAGTGCGCTTCCGGCGTAAATCACGGTGCCATCCGCCGCTGCCTGAACAGATTCCCCCTTTTTCCCGGCGATATCAACACCCTTCCGCAAGGGGTCATTGGCCTGAAAGCGAGAGAGCACCCGACCGCGAACAGGCCACCGCCATTTTGTGACATTTTTATTACCGTCCGAAATTGACGATCTTTTTACAGTTTTCGGCGCAGGCTTAGATACCTTGGCTGGCGCTTTTCTAGTCACTTTTTTAGTTTTAGCGACGGTCTTTACCGGCGGCGGGCTAACGGCAACAGGTATTCGCCCAGTCAGCGCGAGGCGTTGTCCGGGAAATATCCGGTAAGGCGCAGGGATCCGGTTTACTGCCGCTAACTCTTTGAAATCCTTACCGTAACGCCACGCAATGGAGTAAAGAGTCTCACCCTTGCTTACCGTGTGGTGACGAATCTTTTGGCTTGGGGGTTGTTTCAGGGAAGAGGTGGGGGCCAGATTACTTGCGCAAGAAGCGAGTAGGAACGTCGAGCATAAAACAACCACAAGCCGACCCAGTAAAAAGGGACAAAGACGCAAAAAGCATCCACCAAAGTGGGCAAATTTGGCCTCAAAATGTCGATATATGCGCCGTTTCATTATTCTCTTTTTACATCAGAGGGGTCCATTTATGGAAAAAGTGTCTAAAGAAAACCTCTGATTCAACGGCTTTTGACGGCCAATAAATCTGTCTTCTTGCGGATTCCCGAACAAACCCTTTTTAAGCGGCTTGATTGAGAATAAAGACCCCAAAGTCATATTTTGTATCCGGGTAATCCGGAAGTAACGCTGCAGTACGCCTTTAACTCTTACTCGTGTACGACTTTTCCTACATGCCGGCCATGGATCCATTCGAGTGCAAGTACCAGAATCACAGCGCCCAGAGTAGCCGCCGCCGCCCCGACAAAATAGGAAGGCTGCCCGGTGACGGAAGCAAACTCCATTGGCGACACGTTAGACAACATTGGCGCTAGCTTGGCACTACTCAGTTCTCCCACATCACCGTTAGCGAGCTTCCAGGGCCACACGATTTTCAGGCTCCCCAGCAGCACACCGACAAGAAATGAAAGCGTTACAGAAGGAAAACGGTGCATAAGCCAGGAAAGTACCCGGCTAAACAATAACAATCCACAGCCTGCTCCAGCTGCAAACCAAATCAGTGCACCGATCTGCAGATCGTGGACCGCGTTGATCACCTGTGGATAAATACCGATCATTAGCAGGATGAAAGACCCGGATATTCCCGGCAGAATCATCGCGCAGATCGCCAAAGCACCGGAAAAGAACAAGGTATACGGGGTGGCGGCTATCTCCGTCGGTCGCATTTCACTAACCAGAATGGCCAGGGCAACCCCGGATAAAAGGGCCAACCAGCTGGACCACTGCCAATGCATCACCCGGCGCGCGATAGGGACCACTGAAGCGAGAATCAAACCAAAGAAGAATGACCAAACGAGAATTGGATGATTTTCCAGCAGAAAACTGATCAGTTTTGCCAGGCTGAAAATACTAATAAGGACGCCACTGAAGAGCGCCAATAAGAAGCTTCCGTTGATTTCCCGCCAGGTGGCGGCAATACCATCCCGAAACAGAGAAACCACAGTATGCGGGCCAATCTTGCTCAGAGAATCGAGCAGCTCCTGATAAATACCGGTAATAAAAGCAATGGTGCCTCCGGAAACTCCCGGGACGACATCCGCAGCCCCCATAGCCAAGCCACGCAAACCAACTCCCCAGTAGCGGCTTCGCAAAATGGGGTTTGCCGATGCGTTGTTTCTCGATGCATTATTTCCCGATGAGTTGTTTCCCGTGGTCATTAGCGCACCACTCCACTTAACAACGGAACAAACCGAACCGGCTCGGCTTTCTCCACATCGAAGCGCTCTCCATCTTCGCTGCGAGTGACAATCGTCAGATACTGGCGTTCACTCCCCACAGGAATAACCATCACGCCGCCCGGTGCCAGCTGCTCGCGCAATTCATCGGGAACCGTCGCGGGTGCTGCCGCGCACAAAATGGCATCGAAGCTTTCCTTTTCCGGCCACCCGAAACCGCCACTACTCAAGCGCATTTCCACATTAAATATCCCCAATTCACGCATCCGCTGACGAGCTTTGACCAACAGAGGCTCAACCCGTTCCACTGAATACAGCTTCTCAACGAGGCGGGCGAGAATGGCAGTCTGGTAGCCCGAACCGGCGCCAACCTCTAATACGCGCGCGCGTGAGGAGGCTCGACTGAGTAGTAACTCAGTCATTCGAGCAACAATATAGGGCTGGGAGATGGTCTGCCCATAGCCGATGGGCAGTGCGGTGTCTTCGTAGGCGCGGATCGCGAGAGCTTCATCCAAAAACAGGTGACGGGGTGTGGATGCCATAACATCCAGCACTTCTTCGTTGCTGATCCCTTCGTCGCGCAACCGTTGAATCAAACGGTTACGGGTGCGCTGGGAGGTCATGCCCAGGCCTTCGTGTCTAAATCGATCCATAAGGATTGAAAGTCTCCCTACAAGCGCATCACCGGCCCCCAAGTAGTCCTCAAACAAAAAGGAACCACGCTTTCCGGCGATTGACCGGGAAGACACTCGCTTCCACAGCCACAGTTTGTTGTCGTTAATTTTTACTTATTTTAGGGCCACAGAAGATTGGTTGGCTAGCTTCGCCACTTCCCGCAGCAGCGCAGTGGCAAATGTGCCCGGAGGTAAAGCAAAGGTAAGCACCAGATCCGTGCCCTTTTCCTGCTCTTCCCATCGATACTCAAACCCCTGAGGTATCAGCATTAATGGCCTGCGCTCTTGGCTCAAACCACCATGCTCCAACCAGTCTTGCCAGGCTTGCCAAGGCGCCATCGCGTTTTCCTCCAACGCAAGCTGCTCGCCAGAGGCCGTATTTCTTCCGCGCCCCCACAATGGGCCGCTGCCTGTCGCTTCCGGCTCCCCTTCCAGGGTTTCCATCCACGTTCTTTGTTCTATCCGCGCAGCCAGTACCTGGTTAAAAAGCCAACTGCGCGCTGCGGATAAAGCAAAAGCTTTCTGGTTGCGCGGCAGGCGCTTGCGCTTGCCGGCGATTGGCTCCGCCACGATACGCTCTACCAGGTCCAGATTACCGCCATTGTGTCCAAAGCGCTGCTCACCAAAATAATTGGGTACACCCTTGTGTACCTGCGCGAGTACGTTTTCTGCCGCCGCACGGTCACCCGATACGTTGCGCAGCCGAATCTGGAAACGGTTCGCCAAATGCCCACCGCGACGCAGCTTGCGTGCACCGCGAAAATGCCGCAGTACCTGAATTTCTTCATTGTCCAGCTGAGCCCAATCGGGTTCAGGTTTCTGTGCCAGCCAAACACTGAACCACTGGGTAGTCACCGCGTGGCGATCTTTCAGGCCAAAGTAGCCCACATCGTTACTTTGCACCCCGGCGAGCTGAGCCAGTTGCTGGGCAACGAAGCCGGTGTTGGCTCCACGCTTGCGAATGTGCAGGTACACGTGCTCACCAGCCTCCTCTTGAGGCGCGGCCAGTTCATCCACCACAAAGTCTTCAGGCAGGCTGCGGAAGTCCGCCTGCAGTGCGGCTCCGCCAAGTGCACGGGGCCAATTCAGATCCCAGGCTTGCTCACCTTCTTTTTCAGAATGATTTACGGAGTCGTTCACAGCTTCTCCAGCAACACCACCGCTTGGGCGGCGATACCTTCTTTACGGCCGGTAAAGCCGAGCTTTTCGCTAGTGGTCGCTTTAACACTGATTGCACCAGTATCCACGGCGCAGTCTGCGGCGATATTTGCACGCATAGCATCGATATGCGGGGCCATTTTGGGCGCCTGAGCGATCAGTGTCGCGTCGGCATTAACCAGCCGGTACCCTTGCTGATGAATCAGGCTCACCACATGGCGCAGCAGCACACGGCTGTCTGCACCGGAATAGGCCGCATCTGTATCTGGAAAATGCTTGCCGATATCGCCGAGGGCCAGTGCGCCCAGCAACGCGTCAGCAAGGGCGTGCAGAAGCACATCACCATCAGAGTGTGCGACCAACCCCTGATCGTGCGGAATGCGAACGCCGCCCAGGACGACGTGATCTCCAGGGCCGAAGGCATGTACATCGATGCCCTGGCCAATTCTGAGGCTCATAGATTGTTTCCTGATGAGGCGCCGCCAGACCGATGGCGAAGCAACGCTTCTGCGAGCACCAGATCCGACGGGTGGGTAATTTTGAAGTTGCTGCGGCAGGCCGCTACCAGCTCGGGGGCATGGCCCGCTAATTCGAGCGCGCTGGCCTCGTCGGTGATTGCCTTGGGGTTCTCATCAAGACCGCGTTGCAGTGCTTGCAGCAAAGTACCGAGTGGCGCTTTCTGTGGTGTTTGCGCCAGCCAAATTTGCTCTCTGGGCAGGGTTTGCCGTACACAGCTCTCTGCTCCAGCGAGCTTTACGGTATCGCTGGCGGGCTGGGCAAGCAGAGCCATCGGTGCGGCGCTGAGTAGCTTGTGTATATCGTCTGTGCTGACTAGCGGCCGTGCGGCATCGTGGACCAACACCGAGGTCGTGGGTGATTGGTGCTGACTCAGGTATTCAAGGGCGGCAAGAACAGAGTCGGCGCGCTCGGCACCGCCAATAACGGTTTGAATCTTGTCGTCTTGTGCACATTCGAGCGTTGCGAATACTTCGTCATCTGCAGAAATCGCGACAACAACACCTTTCAGTCCGGGCCAGGACAATATGTTTTCGAGGGTATGGGCGATGAGTGGCTTGCCATCGATGGGCAGGTACTGCTTGGGTGTATTTGCGCCCATGCGTTTGCCGGCGCCAGCGGCAGGCACTACGACCCAGTAATCGGAGGTCGCGTGGCTATGAGAGGGAATCATTGTTTTTCTCGCTGTGACCGCGCAGGACTTTTGTGCTCATCCTGATCGAGAAAAATAAACAGGGTTTCGCCTTCTTTAATAAGGCCGAGATCGTAGCGGGCTTTGGCTTCGACGCCGTCGGTGCCTTCTTTAAGGCTACGGACTTCCCGCAAAAGGTGGCGGTTTTCCCGCTCGAGTGCAGCATTTTTTCGCTGCTGCTCTTCAAGCTGCCGTTCCAGTCTGGTCACATCCGCAAAACTGCCCTCGCCCACCCACAATCGGTATTGGGAGACCAGCAGCATTACTGTGAGGATTGCCAGCAGCCATTTCATTTGTTTTGTTCTCTTCTGGCTTGGGGATAACCACGACTTTCAATTCGTGGCGGCTCCGGCACCGGCAGTGGTGCGCTAGACACGCCGTAAACCCATCCCTGGGGGCTCTGCACCGCCATCCATGGCGGTGAAGGTCTAGCGCACCACTGCCGGTGCCGAAGCCTTCGCGTCAAAGTCTCAACTTCGTCACGAGTTTAAGCCAGTTTACCGGGCTTACCGAATTACTTGAACTCGGCAATGCCACGGTAAGGCGCTTTGCCTTCCAGCTCGGCTTCGATGCGCAGCAGACGATTGTACTTGGCTACACGGTCGGAGCGGCACAGGGAGCCAGTTTTGATCTGGCCAGCAGCGGTAGCAACAGCCAGGTCAGCGATAGTGGTGTCTTCGGTTTCACCGGAGCGGTGAGAGATAACCGCGGTGAAGCCTGCGTCTTTGGCCATTTTGATCGCGTCCAGGGTCTCGGACAGAGAACCGATCTGGTTGAACTTGATCAGGATGGAGTTACCAACGCCTTTCTCGATACCTTCTTTCAGGATCTTGGTGTTGGTTACGAACAGGTCGTCGCCCACCAGCTGTACTTTCTCGCCGATTTTATCGGTGAGAATTTTCCAGCCGTCCCAATCGCTTTCGTCCATGCCATCCTCGATGGAGATGATCGGGTAGTTTTCAGACAGCTCGGCCAGGTAATCGGCGAAGCCGGCGCTATCGAATGCTTTACCTTCGCCAGACAGGTCGTAGTTGCCGTCTTTGTAGAATTCGGAAGATGCGCAGTCCAGAGCCAAGGTGATGTCGTCGCCCAGTTTGTAACCAGCGGCTTCTACGGCTTCAGCGATAACTTTCAGTGCACCTTCGTTGGAAGGCAGGTTCGGGGCGAAGCCACCCTCGTCACCAACGGCGGTGTTCAGGCCCTGTGCGGACAGAACTTTTTTCAGAGCGTGGAAGATTTCAGCACCCTGACGCAGCGCTTCGGCGAAAGACTTGGCTTTTACCGGTTGAATCATGAATTCCTGGATGTCGACGTTGTTGTCGGCGTGCTCACCACCGTTGATGATGTTCATCATCGGTACCGGCAGGGTGTACTCACCCGCGGTGCCGTTTACTTCGGCGATGTGCTGATACAGGGGAACACCCTTAGAGATAGCTGCAGCTTTGGCTGCGGCCAGGGACACGGCCAGGATGGCGTTTGCACCCAGCTTGGATTTGTTTTCAGTGCCATCGGCGTCGATCATGGCCTGGTCGAGGGCACGTTGATCGGTTGCATCCATGCCTACCAGCAGCTTGGCAATTTCGCCGTTGATGTTTTCAACTGCTTTCAGAACGCCTTTGCCCAGGTAGCGGCTTTTGTCGCCATCGCGCAGCTCGAGGGCTTCGCGGGAGCCGGTGGAAGCGCCAGACGGTGCACAGGCAGAACCTACCGCGCCGCACTCGAGAATTACATCGGCGTTAACGGTGGGGTTACCGCGACTATCCAATACTTCAAAAGCTTTTACAGCAACAATCTTGCTCATGTTTACAACGGGCTCCTTGTTTTTCCGGAAATTATTTACTCGGAATGTGTGTTTCTGTGAAGTTTAAGTGCGGCGGCCGCCTTCTCTGGGCCGCTCATTTTAGTTATTCGTTTGTCTATTATCTGGTAGCGGGCTATTTGGTATCGAGCGGCTCGAGGTTTTTCACCAACTGATCCACGGCTTTCATTTGCGCCAGGAAAGGCTCGAGCTTTTCGAGAGGCAGCGCGCTTGGTCCATCGCAAAGTGCCTTGTCCGGGATCGGGTGTGCTTCGAGGAACAGACCAGCAATGCCGATGGCTAGACCCGCACGGCCCAGCTCGGTTACTTGGGAGCGACGACCGCCAGATGCCGCACCACCAGGGGCGCGCATTTGCAGAGAGTGGGTCACGTCGAAAATCAGTGGCGCGCCGCCAGAGGCGTCGATCATGGTGCGGAAACCGAGCATGTCCACCACGAGGTTATCGTAGCCGAAACAGGCACCGCGCTCACACAAAATGATGTTTTCGTTACCGCCCTCAGCAAATTTTTCCACAACATTTTTCACTTGCGGCGGACTCATAAACTGCGGCTTTTTCACGTTAATCACCGCACCGGTTGCTGCCATGGCAGCAACCAGATCGGTTTGACGCGCGAGGAAAGCAGGCAGCTGAATAACGTCCACGACTTCGGCAACCGGAGCCGCCTGATGGGGCTCGTGCACATCGGTAATCAGCGGCACGCCGAAGGTCTTTTTGACTTCTTCAAAAATCTTCAGCCCCTCTTCCATCCCGGGGCCGCGATAGCTGTGAATGGAAGAACGGTTCGCCTTGTCGAAAGACGCTTTAAAAACGTAAGGAATGCCCAGTTTGTCAGTGACATTGACATAGTGCTCGGCCACTTTCATGGCCATATCGCGGGATTCCAGTACATTCATGCCGCCAAACAAGGTGAACGGCTTGTCGTTGGCAACTTTCAGTTTGCCGACTTCAATTGTTTTCATTATCTGCGCCTGCTTATGCTTCTTGATTAAGCCTGCTTGTGCTCGACAGCCGCAGCTACGAAGCTCTCAAACAGAGGGTGGCCGTCACGCGGGGTAGAAGTAAATTCCGGGTGGAACTGACAGGCGACGAACCAGTTGTGCTCAGGCAGCTCAACCATTTCCACCAAAGTGTCATCTGCAGACCAACCGCCGATTTTCAGACCCGCTTGCTGCAGGCGGTCGACGTAGTTGTTGTTCACTTCGTAACGGTGACGATGGCGCTCAACGATGACATCTTCACCGTAGATTTCGCGAGCCTTGGAATCTTTCGCCAAGCGACATTCCTGGCCACCAAGACGCATGGTACCGCCCAGATCGGACTTCTCATCACGGGTCTCAATATTGCCTTCGCTGTCGATCCACTCGGTGATCAGGCCGATAACCGGGTGCGGGGTCTTACCATCAAACTCGGTGCTGTTGGCGCCGTCCAGATTGAGTACGTTGCGCGCGTATTCGATCACCACAGACTGCAGGCCGAGGCAAATACCGAGGAATGGAATATTGTTTTCGCGGGCATAGCGAACCGCTTCAAGCTTGCCTTCCAGGCCGCGCTCGCCAAAGCCGCCAGGTACCAGAATCGCGTCGGCACCCTTGATCAGGTCCAGACCATTCTCGCCTTCAACATCTTCAGCGTTGATGTAGTCGATGTTGACCTTTGTGCGGGTTTTGATGCCGGCGTGAATCAAGGCTTCAATCAGAGACTTGTATGCATCCAGCAGCTCCATGTATTTGCCAACCATGGCAATCGTGATTTCGTGCTCTGGATTCAGTTTGCCATCAACCACGTCGTCCCATTCAGACAGATCCGGGGCTTCACACTCGAGCTGGAGCTTCTCTACGACGATTTCATCGAGGCCGTACTCGTGCAGCATGCGCGGTACGCCGTAAATGGTCTTGGCATCGGGCAGCGGCACTACCGCGCGCTCTTCCACGTTGGTGAACAGCGCGATTTTGCGGCGGGAGTCATCGTCGATAGCGCGCTCGGAACGGCACAGCAACATGTCTGGCTGCAGGCCGATAGAGCGCAGCTCTTTTACGGAGTGCTGGGTCGGCTTGGTTTTGGTTTCACCGGCAGTGCCCAGGTACGGCACATAGCTCAGGTGAATCAGCAGGGCACGATTGATGCCCATTTCCACGCGCAGCTGACGCACAGACTCGAGGAACGGCTGGGATTCGATGTCACCCACAGTACCGCCGATCTCAACGATCGCCACGTCTACATCGCGACCACCTTCGATCACCCGGCGCTTGATTTCGTCGGTGATGTGCGGGATCACCTGTACGGTACCACCCAGGTAGTCACCGCGGCGCTCTTTGCGCAGCACGGTTTCGTATACCCGGCCAGTGGTGAAGTTGTTGCGCTTGGACATGCGCGTGCGAACGAAACGCTCATAGTGGCCCAGGTCCAGGTCAGTCTCGGCGCCATCTTCGGTCACATAGACCTCGCCGTGCTGGAATGGGCTCATAGTGCCTGGATCCACATTGATATAAGGATCGAGCTTAAGAATAGTGACCTTCAAGCCGCGGGCTTCAAGAATAGCGGCCAGAGAGGCGGAGGCGATACCTTTCCCCAATGAGGAAACCACGCCGCCTGTGACAAAAATGTAGCGCGTCATGCAAAACCTTGGTCAGTTGAATGCCCGACGAGTTCGGGCGTGCGGGACTGGCTCAAGCGCGCAGACTCGCGCAACTCGGTGCCTTTGAGATGGGACGCCAGACTACCAGAAAGCGGGTTTCTGCTCAATCCAAAAACGCCCAGATTGGCGGTTTCAAAGGACCTTCTTCGGTAACGAAAAGGTCGCCCACTGCCAACAAGGTGCCTTCGCGGGACACCAGCGGTACCTGATCGCGCAACCAGGGAGGAAGGCCGTACTCCTGGAGCAGCTTTTTCAGGGTCTGGGAGTGATGGCGCTCTCGCGGCTGGGCCCGCTCGCCATGGCTGCGGAAGCGTACGGAGTATTCCCCGGACGGCCAGTCGACACTGGGACTGAGCGTCCAGCCACCGGGCAACACCAACGAGACCACACCATCCCACAACCATTCACCCTCTCCCGCCTCTAATTTCAGACGAGGCAATTGTGGTGTGAGATACAGGCGATGACGATAACGACGCACAACCCGCTCCCCCAGGGGGACCTCAATCGCCGCGTCGTCCCGGGCTTCTGTTTGAAGTACCGCTTGCTCAAGGTGGGCAGCCTCTGGCATCTGGGCGCCCAAACTGGCCAACCATTCGCGCAACAGGTTTTTTTGACGGGGAACCGACAGGTCGCGAAATGCCGTAAGGCCGATACTGCAGCCAAAGCTTTCCTGGCGAGCACCGCAGCGGCTCAAATCCTCTCCGGCGAGCTCCTCGAGCAAGCCCGCGGCCTCGCGCAAATTCTCGGAAGCCTGGGCCACTCGCGCGTTCAGCGGCCAACGCGCCCTCAGGGAAGGGGTTACCTGACTCCTAAGATAGTTTCGGTCATAAGTGGCATCGGCGTTGCTGTCGTCTTCGACCCAGCGCAACTGATTGGCTAGCGCATATTGCTCCAGCTCCGCGCGACTCACCCCCAATAAAGGACGCAAGAGCGCTTTCCCTTCTCCCGAGGTACCAATCCCGCGGTGCTGCGCCATACCGCCAAGCCCCAATACGCCGGCGCCGCGCAACAGGCGCAACAAAAAGGTTTCCGACTGATCATCGCCGTGCTGCGCCAACAAAATCTGATCACCGGCGCTCATTTTGTGAGAAAAAGCCGCATAACGTGCATCCCGGGCCCCCTGCTCAACGCCACCGCGCTTGCAATCCACTTCCACTTTCATCGCCACAAAGGGCACACCGAGCTTCGTCGCCTCAGCTTCACAATGCGCCAACCAGGCATCCGCCTGTGCGCTGAGTCCGTGATGTATATGCAATGCAGCAAACGGGATCTTCGCCGTTGCCAGAAGATGCAAAAGCACCGAAGAATCTAGGCCGCCGGAATACCCCAGCCACAGCGCTCCGGTGGCCGGATAACGACGCAGTGCGGTTTTCAGTACTTCGGTCAGATTGGATGCAATATCGGACATGAGGGAACTGGGTGATCACACGCAAACAGAAAGCAAAAGTATATCTGCCAGCGGCCCGGCGCGAGAACCACTGGCATGCAGAATCAAGCTGGCTGGGGAGCCGTCTTTGCACTGCGATACTGGGAGGGCGTCATACCCGCTGCTTTTTTAAAGAAGGTATTGAATACCGATTTACTATTAAAACCCACCTCCAGATAGATATCAGTGATGGTCTTCCCCTGCCCATCGGCACTGCGCAGGAGTCGCATCGCCTCTTCAATACGGTAGCGGTTGATGAACTCGTAGAAATTCACCTCAAAATGCCGGTTGATGATCATCGACAAATCGCGCGGCGGGATCTCTAGGCCTTCCGCCAGTAGATCGATGGTTACATCCGGGTGCAGGTAGAGCTTTTCCGCGTGCATCTTGTTGTCGATTTCTTCGGCAAGCGCCGGGTTACAGACTTGCTCCGCAGCCGGCTTGCGCGGCTTCTCAGGCTCTCGCACCGACTCAAAGTTGGCGAAATAACGTACTCCAGTGAATACCAGCAGGTTCACCAGCACGAACAGGGTGTAGTACCCAGTGAGACCGATTTTTTCGAACACAATCAAATCGTACGGCTGATACAGGCTGAACATCTTGGCAATGCCCAACACCGCTTCCATCACCATCACCACCAGAAAACCAAACACCAGAGTCCGAATCCAGGTGACATCCACCTTTTCCACATTGGAATGTGTCGACTTCAGCCGCTGCGTGTATTGCACGAGCAACAGCAGCGACCATACGCAATAGGCTACTCGCAAACTTTTGCACAGAAACTCCACCAACACATAGTGCCAGCCATACACCAGATCTTCGCTGTTGATGAGATCCAGGCGCTGCTCTAGTGGTAAGCGGAAGAAAACCGCACTCATATAAAGAAGCGCAAGGACAAACGGCAGCAGGTGTACGGCATCGCGCGTCCGCAGTGAAAAATCGCGGAAGATCAGGGACTTCACGCAGAAGAACAGCAACATGCCGTCCAGATAATAGGCAAACCCGCCCAAAAAATAGATCTGTGGTAATAGCTCGCGCACGGTGAACTTGAATTCTGCCCCCCACAAGACCAATTCATGTAGCGGGATAAATGCATGGGAGAAAAGGAAAGCCGCAAGAAAGTATGTGCTGGCCTGTTTACTCACATTCGTGGCCAACAGGAGAACCGCAAAAAAGAGGCACTGCATTGCCGTCATCAGCAGTACCACGTCATGAAAGTTAAATAAAACCAGATTCATTTGTAGATATTTTTCTAATTTTCCTGGCACATCGGAAAGTTCGAGTACCGCGCGCCAGCCGAACGGGTTCGACTGATCACACACCCCATATTTCACGCCGTCAGAACGACGCTGCACACCCCTACCTCTTAGGGTGCAGTGGGCGGTTCACTCGCCCGACATTCTCAACATCAAACGCATAATAAAGGAAAGCATGATGAGATTTAACTCTGCAAACAGGTTAGGCAGCCTACTAACACTGCTGGCCCTGTTGTCGCCCCTGACCGTCATTGACAAGGCCCACGCGCAGTACGTCCACACAGACGGTACTCAGATCGTGGACGGCAATGGTGACCCTATCCACCTGAACGGTATCAACCTCGGCAACTGGCTGCTGTGGGAAGGCTACCTGATGATGGGAGACTTCAATTACCGCACTCATACACAGTTCCTAAATAGTCTGGCAGCCACTTTCGGCAGCATGGCACAGGCGAAGGAATTCGAACACCAGTGGCGACTGAACTACGTGACCGAACGGGAGATCGCAGACCTGAAAAGTCTCGGTTTCAACACCGTTCGAGTACCCTTCCACTACAACCTGTTCTGGGAGAACGGGCAATTGTCGGATCAGGGCTTCCAGTATTTTGATCGCCTAATAGATTACTGCCGAACCCACGGACTCTTTGTACTGCTGGATATGCACGCTGCCCCCGGCTACCAGAACCCCGGCGACCACAGTGACAACATTGACTCCAATGCTGGCCAACCGCGGGACTCGGTGAAGTTCTGGGACGGCAGTAACGTACAGATTGCCAGCCAGGTGTGGCGACACATTGCCGACCGCTACAAAAATGAACCGGTAGTTTGGGGCTACGACCTGATCAATGAGCCCGTGCCCCAAGCCGGGCGCGAGTACGAACTGTTGCCTTCACTGATTGCCATGCGCGATGCCATCCGTGAAGTGGACGATAACCACGCAATCATTGCCGAGGGCAGCTGGTGGGGTTCGGATATGCAGAAAATCGACTGGACAGATTCTGCCACCCAGACCAACACCGGTATCAGCGCCCGCTGGGACCACAACCTGGTGTACCAGACCCATCACTATGTCTTCGGCAATACCGCATGGATCGTCGACTTGTATCCCCGCGCGGACATCACCAATGCCATGGGCGTGCCGATGATCTTGGGAGAGTACGGCGAAGACAACAACGACATCATCCGTCAGCTCACCGACTGGTCCGTCGACAACATCGCCGGCCAATTTCCCTGGTCGTTTAAAAAGATGAGCCACGACCGCACCCTGTGGACCATCGCCCCCAACAGTATCTATAGCCAGGTGGTGAACTACATCAACCACGGCGGCACCCCGCCCGCCAATGCCTATACGGGCATGATCGATTTTGCCCAAAACCATATCGGCAACGGGGCGAGCAACGTCAGCTGGCACCAGGGTTTCTACGATGCCATCAAAAACAGCGGCGAAAGCACGCCGCCCCCGGCAGGCTGTGACTCCGCCGCCGCGCAGGCCGTCGGCCGTGTCGAAGCAGAAAACTACTGCGCCATGTCGGGTATCCAACTGGAGGACACCAGCGACAACGGGGGTGGCCAGAATGTCGGCTGGACCGACAGTGGTGACTGGCTGGACTACCGTGTCGATGCTCCACAAGACGGCGAATACACTCTGACCTACCGTGTGGCCAGTACCGCCAATACCGGGCAACTGCGATTGCTGGCCAACAGTGCTCAGGCGGCCGACACCAGTCTGCCCAACACAGGTGGCTGGCAAAGCTGGCAGTCCGTTTCCACCTCTGTGAACCTGAGCGCTGGCACCCAGACTTTGCGCCTCCAAGTGGCGGGCCCTGGTTTCAACCTGAACTGGTTCGAGTTGGCAGTGGGAGGCGGGGAAGAAGAACCCGCGGACCCCACCCCACCGCCATCTGGCACCCTTGCCGATGGCGAATACCAGATCCGCAACCTAGCCAGTGGCCTGTTGCTGGGCGTTGCCAACAATGCCACCAGCAACGGCGGCAATGTAATTCAGGGTGGTAGCCAGTCTTGGCAAGTCACCACACTCAGCAACGGCAACTACCGGATCGAAAACAGCTACAGCGGACTCGCGCTCGATGTCCAAGATGTCTCCTCCAGTAACGGCGCTAACATCCAGCAGTGGGAGTACGGCGGCGGCGACAACCAGCACTGGGTTGTCGAACCGGTTTCCGACAACCGCTTCCGCATTCTGTCGGCCATGAGCGGCAAGTCTCTGGATGTGCAGGATGGCACCAGCAGCGCCGGCGGCAATATCCAGCAGTGGACCTACCACGGCAATGACAACCAGCTGTGGCTGTTTGAAAACTAACCTCAGCTGACGGACTCTCTCTTACCTCGGGCCGCCGGAACCACTCCCGCGGCCCTTTTTTTAAATCGGCTTTTCAACCGATTCCAGCCAGCCTCCGCGACTGAGCAAAACCGCTAACTCATTGATTTTTCAATATTTACGCGATGTTCGGGTCGACGTAAGATAGTCGAACGCCAAAAAAACTAGGTTTTAGCGTTCGAATAACCGCACCCGGACGCCCGCACCCATCACATTTGGCAAATTTCCTCCGTCGCCCACATGGCGGCTGAAAACAATAAACATGAGAGGAATACCGATGAAGAGATTGCACAAGCCTCTGGCGCTCTCCATTGCACTGGTGAACTCCGGCTTCGCCTATGCACAGCAGGAAGCAACCGAGGAAACCCAAAGCGACTATCAAGGCACCTACGCAACCAACGCTCTGGAAGAAGTAACCGTCACCGCGACCAAACGCGAAACCAATCTAATGGAAACCCCGATTTCCATTACCGCTTTTAGCCAGGAAAAGCTCGACCGCGAGGGCCTTACCAACATCAAGGACATGGCACAGATGGTGCCAAACATGGAAATTTCCATGGATTCCTCGCAGACCGCGCCAGTGGTCGCCATGCGCGGTGTACGCTCCACCAATATCACCGAGCTGGGCGATCCGTCTGTGGGCCTTCACCTGGACGGCATTTACTCTCCCCGCCCGCAGGGCGCCATGGCGCTAATGTTCGACGTGGAGCGCGTGGAAGCCATGCGCGGCCCCCAGGGCACCCTGTTCGGACGCAACTCCACCGTCGGTAACGTCAATATCATTTCCAAACGACCGGAGTTCAACGAATTTGACGCGTCTATTGGTATTGAAGCCGGCCGCTGGAATCACCAGCAAACCCGCGGCGTGCTTAACATCCCAGTGAGCGAGACCTTCGCCCTGCGCGCTTCCTTTATGCAGGAAACCCGCGACTCGTACCTCGACGGTTACTACGACCCCAACCAGTGGGACGTGCGCTACCTGCCAGAAGAAATCCAGAATGCCCCGGTCTATACCGGCGCTGATGAAGACCGCAGCCTGCGCCAGCGTGAGCGCTGGGGCAGTGGCGAGGTACAGGAACTGGTTAAAGCCGACCCGTCCGATTTCTACAACAATTCTGACCAGTACGCTTTCCGCGTGAGCGCCTTGTGGGAGCCCAGCGAGTCTCTGTCGTGGATGCTCGCCTACGAGCAATTCCAGGATAACAGCGCCGGTGGCGCCGATACCCTGAACTGCGACATGGCAGACAAGCGCATCAAGAAGGATTGGGACGGCAACTATGTCGATGCCGACGGCAATATCTCTGCCACCCCGGTTACCGGCTTGCTGGGTTGTGAAAGCGTGTACGGCCCCGGTGCCGACGACTACACCGTTAACGTCAGCGTACCCGGATTTCTCGATCTCAGTATCGATTCCGTGCGCTCCAACCTGAGCTGGGACCTGTCCGACGAAATTGCCCTGGTCTACAACGCCGGCTGGGCGGAGCAGGTGCGCTCACAGCATTCAGACCAAGATCGAGGTATCACCGGCTGGGATATGTCTATCTTCTTCCGCGATGCGACCTTTACCTCCCAGTCCCACGAAGTACAGCTGCAGTCCACCGGCTCAGGCCCGCTGCAGTGGATCGCCGGCGCCTTCTACTTTGAAGAAGACAACAATATGCAGGGTGGCTGGATCAATAGTGGACCGAATGCTGACTTCTGGAACCAGCCCAACCGCACGCTTAAGTCTCAGGCGATCTTTACCCAGGGAACCTACGCGGTCACCGACAAGCTGAACCTGACCCTGGGGCTGCGTCACACCGAAGACACTAAGCAAGATGTGGGCGGGCATAACATGACCTGTAATGGTGACACCATTAATCCGCAGACCGGCGAGCGCTGCTTCCCAGCGTGGGACCGCGATGCGTTCAACCAGCTGCCCACAGATTACTTTGACGACCCCGCCATCTACACCGAGATCAGCGACAACCAGATCAAAGGTAGCTGGGACTTCACTAACTACCGCGTGGGCTTGGACTATATCGTCAACGACGACCTGATGGCGTTCGGCTATGTGGCCAATGGCTTCAAGTCCGGCGGTATTGGCGATGTGTTTGTGCAGTTCGAGCAAGATCCATCCACAGCGGAATATCTCCTCGACGCCAATGGCGATCGCATCATCAAAGAACGCCACCGCAACACCTACGACCCGGAAGTGGTGACCACCTATGAGCTGGGAACCAAGGGTACTTACCTGGACGGCAGCCTAAATGTCATGGCGACTCTCTTCTATAGCGATTATGAAGATATGCAGGCGGCCTCCGCCAAAGGTATCTTCCCCTACTATGTTGAAGAGCGCGCGGACGAAACTGGCGAACTGACCGGTGAAATCACCACCGAAACCCAGACCGTATTCCAGACCGACAACATAGGTACCGCGGTCATCAAGGGTCTGGAAGTAGAGTTTGACTGGGCGCCGATCGAAAACGGTCGCTTCGACGGTTACGTCACCTGGCTGGATACCGAAATTACCAGCGACTTTATCTATCACTGGGATTTCGCCGCTACCGATCTGTTCGAAGTGGATCACGGTGCCGCTACAAATCCAGACAACGATGCCATGAAGGTCAACCTGAAAGGCAACGAACTGGCAGCGTCACCGAAGCTCAGCGCCAAGCTGAACTACACCCACACGTTCCGCTTCAACAATGGTTTTGCCCTTGTTCCTCACCTGAGCTATTTCTGGCGGGACAAGTCGTACCACTCCTTCCAGAACGTGGATAAACACTACGACGCTTTCGTCACGGAAACCCCGGATGCATTCAGCGATGTACGCCCAGCATTCCACAGTGTGAACAGCACCCTCAAGCTGGAAGCACCGGATAACCAGTGGAATATAGAAGCGTTTGTCTACAACCTCACTGACCAGAAAGAAACCTACTGGGCTGGCGGCGGTGACCACGTCATCAAGGGGCCGATTTCCATGCCCCGCTTCTACGGCATCCGCGGCAACTACAACTTTTAATTCGTTGCCGGATTAAATCCAAAAGCGATCATCATCTTCGCTTGTCTCCCTCGCCCCCTCCCAATGAGATGGGGGCCTTTTTCCCCGCGCCTGACACATGCACAAAGGCGTACAAGCGAAGTGTTGCCCGCAAAGCAGTATCTGAGAGATATCCGAGAGATAAAAAGTACCAGAGTGAGCACCATGAAAAAGCACCCCCTTTATGTCGGCGTTATGGCCGGGCTCCTATCGCTCGCCGCAACCCTTCCCCTACAGGCCGCTAACGAAACAGTCGCCGCAGCCGAGCCCCAACACCAGCAACAAGACGGCATCGAGGCTCGCCTTCAGAACCTGCTCGCGCAGATGTCCACACAAGAAAAAATTGGCCAGCTGGCACTGCGAGACTGGGGCACCTTCGGTGCTTCCGACATGAAAGCCATCAAGCAGGCCATTCGCGAAGGACGCGTGGGCGGCTTTCTAAACGTAAGTTTTAGCGCTGTCGACGACGAAGCCTTTGCCGAACTCCAGCGCATCGCCGTGGAAGAAAGCCCGCTGGGTATTCCGCTGCTCTTCGGCCAGGATGTGATCCACGGCTATGAAACCATTTTTCCGATTCCGCTGGGTCAGGCCGCGAGCTGGAACCCGGAACTGATCAAAAACGGCGCCCGCGTCGCAGCCCAAGAAGCCAGCGCCGATGGAATCCGCTGGACCTTCGCCCCGATGATCGATATCAGCCGCGACCCACGCTGGGGGCGCATCGCTGAAACCCTTGGAGAAGACCCGCTGCTGACCTCCGTTCTCGGCGTCGCCATGGTGGAAGGTTTTCAGACTGCTAACCTCGCCGACCCAAGCAGCCTCGCCGCCTGCGGCAAACACTTTGCCGGCTACGGCGCTGCCGAAGGCGGACGGGATTACAACAGTGCCTATATCCCAGAGCGCCTGCTGCGGGACATCTACCTACCGCCATTCAAAGCCGGAATCGACGCGGGCATGCAGAGCATCATGAGTACCTACAGTACCCTGAACGACGTACCAGGCACCGGCAGCCCCTTCTTGTTCAAACAGATCCTGCGGGACGAATGGGGTTTCGACGGCTTTGTAGTGAGCGACTGGAACGCGGTGATGGAAATGGTCCCGCACGGTTTTGCCCGCGATGCCAAGCACGCGGCAACCCTGGCCGCCAATGCCGGTATCGATATGGAAATGCATACCGACACGTACGAACAATTCTTCCCGCAATTAATGGACGAAGGAAAGTTCTCCGAGACCCAACTCGATACCGCGGTTGCCAACATTCTCCGCGTGAAGTTGCGCCTGGATTTATGGAGCACCCCCTACCCCCGCGCCAAATCAAAAGCCGAGCGCAAGCAAATTATCCGCAACGACCAGTTTCTGAGTGCCGCCAAGGAGGCCGCCAAAGAAACCTTCGTACTGCTGAAAAACGACAAGCAACTGCTGCCGCTGAAAAAGGGGCAAACGGTCGCGGTCATCGGCCCACTGGCAGAAGCGGCCCACGAGCAGTTGGGTACCTGGATCTATAACGGCGATAAAAAATATTCCCACACCTTGCTGCCGGCACTGCGCGAGATGGTGGGCGACGAAGGTGAAATCCTTTACGCCGCCGGTCTCGATTACAGTCGCGATACTCGTACCCGCGGGTTCAAATCAGCTCTCAAGGCCGCCAGGAAAGCCGATGTGATTCTGTTTGTCGGCGGAGAGGAGGCCATCCTGTCCGGCGAAGGCCATAGCCGTGGCGATATTCGCCTGCCCGGTGCTCAGGCAGACCTCGTCGCCGCGCTCGCCGAAACCGGCAGGCCACTGGCCATGGTATTACTGGCCGGCCGCCCACTTCAGCTGGATGACACCTTGGAACAGGCTGACGCCGTCATGATGGCCTGGCACCCGGGCACCATGGCCGGGCCGGCGCTGGCGGACGTACTTTACGGCGAGACATCACCTTCCGGGCGCCTGCCGCTCAGCTGGCCGGTAGGTGCCGGGCAGATTCCCATCTACTACAACCACCTGGCCACCGGACGCCCGCCGACGGACGATAACTACACCCGCATCGAGAAGATCGGCCGCGAAGTATTTCAGCACCAGCCTGGCAATTCTTCCAACCTGCTGGATTACGGTCACAAACCCCTGTTTCCGTTCGGCTACGGCCTGACCTACAGCGCGTTTGAGTACAAAGATCTTGCGCTGTCCGACACCACCCTGAATGCGGATGGCCAGATCACTGTATCCGCCACGCTAACCAACACGGGTAAAACCACCGCTACCGAGACGGCACAGCTGTATGTGCGCGACCTCGTGGGCAGTGTGTCGCGCCCGGTACGGGAGCTGAAGGGCTTTGAACGCATCACCTTAAACCCCGGTGAATCCCGCCTGGTGCAGTTCACTCTTAGCCCAGACCAATTGGCTTTCCACAACGCGGACATGCGGCAAGTGGTGGAGCCGGGAGAATTCCGGGTGTGGATTGCTCCAAATGCGGAATCAGGCCTTGAAGGAGGATTTACCCTCAAATAAGGTCAGGAGGTCCCAGTTTTCGGCGCTTCCCACCCAAACTGGGACCTTGCCAGGGGAATAGAAGTGTCCAACTTTACAAATATTCGCAAAGTAGGACGCTTTTACTACCGCCAAACGTCACCATTAAGAAGCCCCTGATTGGATCCTCGTGCAGTACAGCTGTACACAAAAACAACAAGGTGAGATGGCTGGGTTTTGCCGGTTCACCGCAACAAGCACGAATACCCTTCGTGCCAACAATAAAAAGCAGGAAGTCCCCCATGCAAGCGATTGAGAATTCCGCGGACGGTATCCAGGGCGTAGCCCAGGGCCGCCAAGATGCACCTTCCCTTCCCTTTATCATCCTGATCTGCGGAGTAGCGACCATTGGTGGCTTCCTGTTCGGGTTTGATAGCGGGGTCATCAACGGTACCGTTACTGGCCTGCAGCAGGCCTTCAACTCCGATACCGCCGGTACCGGCTTCAACGTTGCCTCCATGCTGCTTGGCTGTGCCGTCGGCGCGTTCTTTGCTGGTCGCCTGGCTGACCGCTGGGGGCGCAAGACCCTGCTGCTGATTTCCGCGGTCTTCTTCGTAGTCAGCGCCTGGGGTTCCGGTATTGCTGCCAGCTCTCCGGAATTCGTGTTCTACCGCATCCTCGGCGGACTCGCCGTGGGCGCCGCCAGCGTGATGTCACCGGCTTATATTAGTGAGATTGCCCCGGCCGCCATCCGCGGCCGCCTGATCACCATCAACCAGATCGCAATCATTTCCGGCCTGTTCACCGCATTTGTCAGCAACTACTGGCTGGCCAACACTGCCGGCTCTGCCATCAACGAATGGTGGATGGGCTACAACGCCTGGCGCTGGATGTTCTGGATCGAAATCGCTCCCGCCACCCTGTTCTTCCTGGCTCTGCTGCTGATTCCGGAAAGCCCGCGCTATCTGGTGCTGTCCAAGCAGACCTCACGCGCCACCGAAGTACTGCGCAAACTGTATGGTGAAGACGCCGTAGCCGGGAAACTGGAGAGTATTCGCCAGTCTGTGGCCAGCGACCACCGTCCGCGCATGTCAGATCTGTTGGAAGCCACCGGCGAGAAGGTTGGCAAGATTCGTAAAATCGTCTGGGTCGGCATCGGCCTGGCCGTGTTCCAGCAGCTCGTAGGTATCAACGTGGTGTTCTACTACGGTGCGGTTCTGTGGCAAGCGGTGGGCTTCTCTGAATCCGACGCGCTGATGATCAATATCATTTCCGGTGGCGTGAGTATCGCCGCCTGCCTGATCACCATGGCACTCATCGACAAGATCGGCCGCAAACCACTATTACTGGTGGGCTCCATCGGCATGGCAGCAACCCTGGGTCTGGTAGCCTTTGCCTTCGCCAATTCCACCGTGGATGCCAACGGCAGCCTGCAGCTTTCCCAGAACATGGGTCTTCTGGCACTGATCGCCGCCAACGCCTACGTGTTCTTCTTCAACGGTTCCTGGGGCCCGGCTATGTGGACCATGCTGGGTGAGATGTTCCCGAATCAGATGCGCGGCTCTGGCCTTGCGGTATCTGGTCTCGCACAGTGGGTTGCGAACTTTGCCATCACCATGACCTTCCCGATTATGTTGGTAGGAATCGGTCTCGCCGGTGCCTACGGTATCTACACCCTGTTCGCATTGCTGTCCGTGGCATTTGTTCTGTACATGGTGCACGAGACCAAAGGGCTCGAGCTTGAACAAATGAAGGGCTGAGAGGGTTCATTTCCCTCCTCTTGCACGTCTTAAAAACGAAAGCGTAATGCCGCGCGAGCGGCAAGCTCGCCAGCCGAATGCTTGCTTATCTGGGTACACCCGCTCCTACCCTTTCGCGGGTGTGCCCAGTTCTTTTTTACAGGCAGCAAAATCATTTCAGATTTATTAGGGAAGTCACCATGAATAATAAAATAGGTCGCTTTGGCGCAGGCCGAGCAATGCATCTCGCAAGCTGCATTGCTCTCGCGGTAGGTTTAAGCGCTTGTGGTGAGGCGGAGAAGCCAAACACCTCCACAGCTTCGTCAACTTCCCAAACTGTCCTGCAGGATAGTGCGGCTTCCAATTCCATCGATGTATGGCCTGCATTGAAGCCAGCATTGCCGCGAAATGAGCAAGTAGAAAGTCATATCGCCGACTTGCTCGCCCGCATGACACTGGAAGAGAAAGTCGGACAGATGATGCAGGCGGAAATCAAATTCATCACCCCGGAAGAAGTGAAGCAATATCATATTGGCTCAATTCTTAACGGTGGTGGCACCTTCCCCAATAACGACAAATTTGCAACCCCTGACGACTGGCGCCAGCTGGCGGACGATTACTTTGCCGCATCCATGGATACCTCCGACGGTGGCGTAGCCATCCCAATCATCTGGGGCAGCGACGCAGTTCACGGGCACAATAACGTTATCGGCGCGACCCTGTTTCCGCACAATATCGGCCTCGGTGCCGCGCGCGATCCGGAATTGATTCGCCGGATCGGCGAAGCCACTGCGCGTGAAGTCGCCGTGACTGGAGTTGACTGGACCTTCGCTCCGACTATTGCCGTGGTGCGCGACGACCGCTGGGGCCGCACTTTTGAAAGCTATTCCGAAGACCCAGAGATTGTTGCCGCTTACGCCCGGGAAATGATTAAGGGTATTCAAGGCGATAAAAGCAGCGAAGAATTTCTCGATGGCCACCATCTGGTATCTGCTGCTAAACACTTTGTCGGTGACGGCGGTACAACACGCGGTATCGACCGCGGCGATACCGAAGTCAGCGAAAAAGAGTTAGCCGAAATCCATGCAGCGGGCTACATCACCGCCCTGGAATCCGGCGTGCAATCGGTGATGGCATCCTTCAATAGCTGGAATGGCAAACGCCTGCATGGGCACAAATACCTGCTTACCGACGTTTTGAAAGAACGTCTGGGTTTTGACGGCTTTGTAGTAGGCGACTGGAACGGCCACCGATTTGTAGACGGCTGTACCGTGGACAGCTGCGCACAGGCAGTCAATGCCGGTCTCGACATATTCATGATCACTGCTGAGTGGAAGGCACTGCTGAAGAACACCATCGCACAGGCGCAAAGCGGCGAAATCCCCATGAACCGTATCGATGATGCAGTAAGCCGTATCCTGCGGGTGAAAATCCGTGCGGGCCTGTTCGAGCGCGACCGTCCACTGGCGGGCAAGAATGGCATTCTCGGTAGCGACGAACACCGGGCCATCGCGCGCGAGGCCGTGCGCAAATCGCTGGTGCTGTTGAAAAACAATGACCAACTGCTCCCCGTTGATGCAGGTAAAAATATTCTGGTGGCCGGTGACGGCGCCGATAATATTTCCAAGCAAAGTGGTGGCTGGACCATTTCCTGGCAGGGCACCGGCAACACCGCGGAAGACTTCCCGGGTGCGACCTCCATCTACACTGGTATCAAGCAGGCGGTGGACGCCGCCGGTGGCGAAGCAGTGCTGAGTGTAGATGGTGAGATAAAAGAAGATACATTCAGCAACAACGCCAAGCCGGATGTCGCAATCGTGATTTACGGCGAGGAACCCTACGCGGAGTGGCACGGTGACATCGCCAGTATTGAATACCAGCTGGGCAGTAAAGCCGATCAGGAACTACTGCAAAAGCTGAAAGCGCAGAACATTCCTGTGGTCAGTGTATTCCTTTCCGGCCGTCCGCTGTGGGTAAACAAGGAGCTGAATCTATCGGATGCCTTCGTCGCCGCCTGGCTGCCGGGTTCTGAAGGGGCCGGCGTTGCAGATGTTCTGCTGACCGATGCAGACGGCAACAAACGCCACGACTTTACCGGTCAGCTATCATTTACCTGGCCCGGACAAGTGCACCAGACAGTGATCAACCGCAACGATGTGGAATACCAGCCGCTGTTCGCGTATGGCTACGGACTCGACTACACCAGCGATACCCAGGTCGCCAACAATCTAAACGAAGACGGCGAGTCTTACGTGGATGGCAAGTTGGAAGACGCCTGGTTGATGGTATCCCGCCCGCGCGCGCCCTGGAAACTGTACATTGAAGAGGAGGGTTCCGACCTCCAGTGGGTAAACGGCAACCTCGCCAGCAGTGCAGACGACAACATCGTCGTAGCCTCCATCGACATGCTGTCACAAGAAGATGCCCGGGCACTCACCTGGAAAGGGCTGCGTGCCGGTAGTGTGGTATTGCACACTCAGAAACCGCAGGACCTGAGCCGTTACCTCGCAGAAGCCTCTGCCCTCACCATGGAGGTGCGGGTTGACGAAATGCCGACGGCATCAGTCAGTGCGCAAATCAATTGCGACGGTAGCGATTGCAGCGGTGCCTTACCGCTACAAAATACCCTAAGCAAGCTCCCGGTGGGTGAGTGGGCGGAAGTGTCGATCGACTTACAGTGTTTTGCCGAAGCCGGTGCGGATTTCACTAAAGTATCTCAGGGCTTGTCCCTGCACAGTAAAGGCAAACTGACAATGGCGGTGGCGAACATCAAGTTCGTTCCCGGCGCTCGTGAACAAGCTCAAGTGCGCTGCGGGAGCTAACCCATGCTGCGCAAGCAATGCCTAAAAAAATGCGCGGCCGCTATTGGGGTTGCGGTATTGTTGGCGGTCTCCGCCGGCAATGCCGCCGATGCCCCCATCCGACTCAGCAACGACACTCTTAAGCTGACACTGGACCCCAATCACGGCGGACGTATTACGGAACTCTGGTACGGCGAACGGGACCTGTTGGCAATTCCGCAGCCGGGCGCAAATAATTTCGGCTCCACTTTCTGGCTCAGCCCACAGACTCTGTGGAACTGGCCACCTATTCCGGAGCACGATAACGCACCCTACTCGGTGATCACTCAGTCAATAGATTCCGCAACGGTTACCAGTGCCTTTGGCGCTGGTGCGCAGATTCATAAAACGGTTTCCCTCGGCGGCGACAACACCGCCTCCGTGCACTACCGAATCAATGCTGAGAAAGCATTCCCCGAGATCGCCGCCTGGGAGATTACCCGCGTGCCTAATCAGGGACTCGCCTTTGCTCCCGTGAACAGGGACAGTGTCAAGACCGTACGCGGGCAAGTGGCTTATAAGCTCAACAGTGAAACCCTGTGGCTCCCCATGGTCACTGGCGCCCCCTTGGTAGAGGGCAAAGTAATCGCCAACGGCAGCGAAGGCTGGCTCGCCTACGCTTTGGATGGGCTGCTGTACCTGAAGGTCTACCCAAAGGTAGCCCTGCGGGAAATGGCCACCGGCGAAGGCGATATTGAGCTCTATCTGAGTGGCGAGCGACCATATCTGGAACTTGAAGTACAGAGTGCAGCACGCAGCCTGCAACCGGGAGAAACCCTGGACTGGTCCGTGGAGTGGCTGGTCACAGAGATTCCCAACACCATCGAAGTTCGCAGCGGCTCCCATGCCCTGCTCGAATTCGTCCGCAGACAAATTCACTTGTCTGATTCTCCGGACTAGACACCCAGTCTTCATCGCCCTCGCATCCTGAAAGGCGCTTGCCGCAGACACTGTCTGCGGCTTTTTTTTCGCTCCGTCAGCATTCAGCTGCACCATCCCCCCCCCCCACAGCCCCCGCCACAGACCCCGCCACAGACCCACAGCGGCAGAACTCACAGGTCACATACCGCCGGCAATTTGCCCCCGCACGACCTGTAAAATATCGCGCCACAGTGTTAGATTCGGCGCCAAACACCCCTCATTGGACCAGAATATAAGAGGCACCAACATGGTTCAGTTAGTTGTCGACTCCGGCTGTGACCTGCCTGATGAGTTTTTGCGCAAGTACAAGATCCCGGTTCTTCCTCACAGCGTCAGTGTGGGTAAAGACCAGTTCGGAGATCAGCGCAACCCAGCGCAGATGAATCACTTCTACTCGCTGAATCTGGTCGGCCGCACCCATCAGGTGACCTCCGGCCCAGCCAGCGAGGACGAAATCAGTACCGTCCTGTCGAAGCTCCTGCGCGAAGGGCATAAGGACATCGTGGTACAGACCATTAATGGTGCCAACAGTCCCACTTACGCCAATGCCGTCAATGTGGCCAAGCGCCTGAACAATGACGGTGCGCAAATCAGTGCAGTGGATTCGCACACTCTGTTCTCCGGCCAGGGCCTGCTGGCGCTGTACACCCTGTCCCTGATTCAAAAAGGCCTCAGTGGCACGCAAATCAAATCGCGCACCGAAGAGTTTGGTCGCAAGATGGTGGGCTATGCCTCGGTTGAGGACGTCTACTATCTGCGTGAACGTGCACGCCAGAAGAACGAAAAAAGCGTTAGCTGGATCAAGGCGTTTTTTGCACGTCTGCTGGACCTGCACCCGATCATTTCCATGACCTATCAGGGTTCTGCGGTGGCCGACACCGTAAAAACCTATGGCGGCTGTACCCGCCGCCTGTTCCAGTTGGCGGAAGAGAAGATGGCTGCCGGCGACCTGTTAATGCCTGCGGTGGTAGTGAGTATTGCCGGCCCCCTGAAGAACCTGGACAAGGTCCCGGGCTTTAAGGAATTCGAAAAAGTGGCAGAGAAGCACAACGTTAAAATCTACCGCTCGGTCATGAGCCTTTCCGGTGGTATTAACCTTGGCCCAAATGCGGTGGCACTGGCGGTAGCGACCAAGTAAAACCCGACGCCCACCTGCCCCTCGCTTCATCTTTTCCCATCTTGATAGATGCGCCGGCGATTTCGATCCCGGCCGCATCTTTCTACATAGAAGCCTGCAAAAGAACCCTGCAAAACCAGCCGACAAAACCAGCGCGTTTTTCTCTCCGTTGGTTGAGCTCAATGCCAATCCAACTCAAATATTGCGGGATACATCTAGACTGACGGAAGTTGTTTTCGAACTTCTCCATTTGGTGATGTAGATGTACCGCTGTCTCGCCGTCTTTTTTGCCCTCGCCCTTGTCAATTTCCCTGCCGTTGCTGATGACAGCAATCTCGCCAAGGAGCTGAGTAATCCGGTCGCCGACCTTATTAGCGTGCCCTTTCAGCACAATTTCGATAACCGGGTTGGCCCAATAGAAGGCGGGCGAACCTACAGGCTGAATATCCAGCCGGTAATTCCCTTCGAACTCACCGAAGATCTGAACCTGATCAACCGCACGATTGTTCCGGTAATTAATCAGGAAGACATCTTTCCAGGAAGCGGCGACCAGACCGGGCTGGGCGACACAGTACAAAGCCTGTTTTTTTCGCCCAAAGAGCCCACGGAGGGTGGCGTTACCTGGGGTGTCGGTCCGGTATTTCTCCTACCCACCGCAACGGAGCCATTGCTCGGTGCAGAGAAATGGGGAATTGGCCCCACCGCAGTAGTACTGAAGCAAACAGGTCCCTGGACCATCGGCGCTTTAGCAAATCACGTATGGTCATTCGCCGGCAGCGACAATCGCAATGATGTAAACAATACATTTGTTCAACCGTTCCTGGCCTACAACACACCCAATGCCTGGACCTTTACCCTGCAGAGTGAAACCACTTACTTTTGGGAAACGGAAGTCTGGAATGCACCGGTGCATTTCCTGGTAGCGAAGGTGTTCAAGGTGGGGAAACAGACTTACCAGATTCAGGCGGGTCCGCGCTATTACGTAGATAGCCCTGAGGTAGGTTCACAGGAATGGGGCTTCCGCATGAACTGGATTATGTTGTTCCCGAAGTAGCGGGGCAGCAACGGAAACCTATCAGTATTTATTGAGATGAAGTTGGTACGTGGTGAAACGTCGCCAGAGGGAATGGGATATGCGCATTAGAAATCACACGCGTAAGTATTTGCCCGTCGCAATTGCAGCACTTGCGGCTGCGGCGGCACCGGTAGCGAACGCAGGCGGCATAATGCTGTGGCAAATCGGCACCCCCACCCTAGGGACGGCCGGTGCCGGCTGGGCCGCCACGCCCGAGGATGCTGCTACCGCATTTACCAATCCCGCAGGTACTGTGTGGCGCGACGGCATGGAAGTGCGCGGTGCCGCTCAGGCCCTCTACGGTGACATCAAGTTTACCGACGGCGGAGAGAGTAATTTATCCGGTGGCGACGGCGGCAATGCACTGGGCTGGTTTCCTGGTGGCGGTGTGTTTAGCGCAGGCAAACTGACCGAAAATATCGGATGGGGATTCGCCACCGCCGGAAACTTCGGCCTTGGTCTCGACTATACCGACTCCTGGAAGGGACGGCGGTTTGTGCAGAACGTCGACCTGATCGGGATGAGCCTTATCCCTTCCTTGAGTTTTAAGATGAATGACTGCCTGTCGTTCGGTATCGGCCTCAACGCCATGGTCGGCTACCTGAGCTACCAATCTGCTCCGCGCGCCGGGTTAGAAGGCGGCGATGCCTTCTTGCGGTTTAAAGACCTCGAAATGGGTTACGGCGCGAACGCAGGGCTAATTTACCGGCCGGTAGCTGGCACCACCTTCGGCCTTACCTACACCTCAAAAGTCGAATTCGATTTCCGCGACAACTTGAGGCTGCGTGACTTCGGTCCCTTGTTCGCCCCCGCCGTCGAGCGTTTCGATGGCATCCGCACCGAAATCGATGTGGATGTTCCGCCAACACTCACCGCCAGCTTGCAACAACAAATGACCGAAGCCACAACACTCTATGTGAATCTTGCCTGGCAGGAGTGGTCTGAATACGCGGGTGTATCCCTCGAACTCGGCGATCCGGTACAAACATCCATCAAGGTAGACCGCGGATATAAAGACACCGGCGCCCTGGCACTGGGTGTTCGACACGAATTTGATCAGGGGATGTTAAGTGGCTGGTATCTTTCCACCGGCTTTGCGCTGGAAAGCGGTATGCAAAATACCTCAGAAGTCACCGCCGATACGGTGACCAATGAAACCTGGACCTTTGGCGTGGGCGCCGGCAAGGAGCTGTGCCCGGGACTGACCATGGATATCGGCTACAACTACGTATCTCTTGGGGATATCGATATCGATCAGCAAGGGCGCCCCCCATTTAGCCCGCGCTTGCAGGGCACTTACGAAGATACCCGGATCCAATTTTTGGGCACGTCAATGCAATTTTCTTTTTAAGCGCACCTTAAGCGTCCCTTAAGCAGCGCCCACAAAAAAAAAATTAAATCTGCGCTTCTATTGGAAGCCAGGACAGCAGCCAGCTGAGGCTTCTTTGCCACCAGCTGGTTTCTGGGTCCGCATCCACCTCGATGAGCGCGCCGTTCGCATCCTGCGCCTGCCAGCGCAGTTTGCCCTGCTCATTCAATACGAGGTGCCAAGCGGAATCTGGCGCAACCCACTCTTCAAACAAATTATTCAGTTGCTGATTGATTTCTCCATTTTCCATCAGCAAGCCAATCTCTGTGTTCTGTATGATGGAGCGGCTATCCAGATTGATCGAGCCGACAAAGCCCCGGTCTTCATCAATCACAAATGTCTTGGCATGCAGCGTTGCGCTGGATTTTCCATGGAACCAGTGCTGCCGCTTCTCCTGCCCCGCAACCGTGCGTAACTCCCACAGGTCAACACCACTTCTGAGTAACGTCATTCGATAACGCGCGTAGGCTCCGTGCACAATCGCCACATCATTACTGGAGAGGGAGTTGGTGAGGATTTTCACCTGTACGCCACGCCGCTCCAGCTCGCCAAACAACTCGCTGCCCACATCACCGGGAATAAAATAGGCACTGCTAATACTTAACCGCTGCTTTGCGCTGCGAATCACTTTTTCCAGCTGGTACCCGGGAAATTCTTCAACCGGAATCTCGTCCCGCTTCAGCGCTTTTGATGGCGGGTCCGCATAGAGTGAGGCAGGGCCCCAATAAAAAGCGACCTGGTCATTAATCAACGCCTGGGCGAAATCGGAATTCTTGAGCGCCTCGGTGAATTCGGACTCAGCCTCGTTTGCAAGGAAGTTCGTCACCTCCTGGCGGAGTTGATCCAGAGTCTGATCGTCCGCCGCTGTTAGAGGCAGCAAGTCAACTGGCACAGAAACCTTGTAGTTCCAGTATTCGTCAAAAATACGCGAGGCTTCCGGCAGGACCGCGCCAATCGCCAGTACGTCTACATCAAAAAATTCCACATTCGCGTGCGAGAAATAGCCGTCGCCAATATTGCGCCCACCGGTAATCATCAACTGTCCGTCGGCAACCATCAGTTTGTTGTGCATGCGATGATTGATACGGCCAAAATTTAGCGCCTGCTCGATGGCGCGCCCGATACCCGAACGGCCCGCCACAGGATTGAACAAGCGAATGGAAATATTGGGATGCTGGTCGAGCACCGCAATCCAGGGGTTGTCCACGCGCGTGCCGAGATCGTCCACCAGCAGGCGTACGCGCACGCCGCGATCCGCGGCCTGCAGCAGCAGGCTAGTGAGGATACGGCCAACGGTATCGTCTTCGTAGATATAATATTGGAGGTCCAGGGAGACACTGGCTTCCTGAATCAGAGCGGCACGTGCAACAAAAGCAGAAAGGCCGTCCTGCAAGAGATGGAAGCCGGAGTAAGTATCCGGCTGGCCCTCGGCATCGCGCATAACCGCCTGTGCCAAACGCGACTCCGTGGCTGGAGCAAGACTGTTTACGACCTGACCGGTTGGCTCCGTCGAGCTTTGGCTGTCACCCATGATCACTTCCCACAGAATGGCCAGGCAAAACAACACGACCGCCCACAGGAAAAAAGGTCGCAGGGTACGAACGCTAGGCATTCTGGTGTCATCTCACTGTTACTGGATGACTTAGAGCCTAGTCGATTCGCTTGCGTGTCAGCCAGTTGGCGCGGTCTCCTCTTCCGCGCTGGGCTTTTCCGCCACGCATGAGGCAGAGAATTTCAGAATGCCATCCATGATCGGGGCTTCCAGCATGATCTTGCGATCTTTCGGATAGTCGTTCAGCAGCTTCCACGGGTAGCGGGTACCCTGTCGCGGCAACAGGTGGTCCGCACGCTCCACATAGCCGGACTGCAGCGCGGACATCACCGAGGAATCCCCCACGCAGTTCTCTTTATCCACAGCGATAAACTGGCCCTGTCCCGTGTCACGTAAATGATTAAGCAAGCGGGAAATATAACCGGCGGCAAGATCCGCCTTTAGAGTCCAGGCCGCATTGGTATAGCCAAATACCCACGCCATATTGGGTACACCTTCCATCAACACACCCTTGTACGTAAGGCGGTTGCGGGTATCCACCGTTTCCCCGTCCAATTTCAGCGCCAGTCCACCCAGCAGCTGCAGCTTCAACCCGGTAGCCGAAACGATGATATCCGCCGGTAGATGATCGCCGTTTTTCAAACGGATGCCGCTCTCGGTGATGCAATCGATTTCTTCGGTCACTACCGATGCCTTGCCCGCATTAATCGCCTCAAACAGGTCTCCGTCAGGAATGGCACAGAGCCGTTGGTCCCATGGCGCATAGCGTGGAGTGAAGTGAGTAGTATTTTGTCCTTCGCCGAGTGCTTTGCGCACCCCGCGCAGCATCAGTTTGCGCACCAGCTGCGGCCAGCGTTTGGCGGCCTTGAACATCCAGCGGTGCAGGGTAATGTTGCGGCGCCGCGCCATACCATAGGCCCACTGTTCGGGTATCCACTGCTTCAGCCAGTGAGTTAACTTATCTTCCGCCGGCACCGACAACACATAGGTGGGTGAGCGTTGCAGCATGGTGACATGGGCCGCCTGCTCCGCCATGGCCGGTACCAGAGTGACCGCAGTGGCACCGCTGCCGATCACTACAACACGCTTGTTTTCATAGTCGAGATCCTGCGGCCAGTGTTGCGGGTGAATCCACTGCCCCTGAAAATCGTGCATGCCGGAAAACTCAGGCTGATATCCAGCCTGGTAGTCGTAGTAGCCGGTGCAGGAAATCAGCACGTTGCAGGTAAACTGCACGGGCTCTATCACAGCACCCTCCTCCGCGGGGCTGCGGCGCTCACCGAGTAATTGCCAGCGCTGTTGCGCGCTATCCCAGTTGGCCTCGCTCAGGTTCACACCGAAATGAATCTTATTGGTTACGCGGTATTCCGCTGCCGTGTCTTCAATGTAACGACGGATCGACTCGCCATCGGCCATGGTCTTCAGTCCATTCCAGGGACGGAAACTAAAGCCAAAGCTGAACATGTCGGAGTCGGAGCGAACCCCGGGGTAGCGGAACAGGTCCCAGGTGCCACCTATCTGTTGGCGGCGCTCGAGGATCGCGAAATCAGTGTCGGGGCAGTCCCGCATTAAATGGCAGGCAGTGCCGATGCCCGAGAGGCCGGCACCGATGATCAGGGTATCGAAGTGCTGAGTACGCATGGTCACAAAGTGCTTTTCTTATCATTTATTGTTGTAGAGCACTCAGTGTACCGCCCTTCCCCCGGGGAAGGGCGAGAAGATTGGGAAAATTTCTGTGCCGGCTGGAACCCCGTCGCTCAGAGCCAAAGCGGGCAGCTTACTGCAATTGCTTCCGCAACTGCTCCGCCTTTTCCTGCTGGCCGGTATCGCGGTATAGGGAGATCAGGGCGCTCATCATCTCCGGATCTCCGGGGAAGCGCTGCAGCGCCTGTTCCAGGTACTGGATAGCGGCCGTTGAGTCGCCTGCAGAATTCAACGCAATGGCATACACATAGCCGTAGCGCGGTGTTGAATTCTCAGCATCGGCAGCGGCGCGCAGCATCGGCATGGCATCCTGCAATTTCTGCTGGCGCACCAGAGAGAGACCCAGTGCGTGTTGCAAGGGCGCCTTTTCAATGGCTTCTTCGATCGGGCGGTTGAGCGCGCTGCGCAGCAGGCGTTCCCCATCTCGTTCACGTCCGGTACCGCGGTATAGGTCCGCCAGATTAATGATCGCCGGCGTGTAATACGGGGCGAGTTCCACCGCCTGTTGCAGTAGTTTCTCGGCGCCAGGCAGGTCGCCTTCGCGCCCGCGCAAGGAAGCCAGATTCACCAGGCTCTCCGGCCGGTCACTATTGAACTCCGCCGAGGCCTGGTAGTCGGCCATTGCCTGGTCAAAGCGTTTGCCGACCTCCTCCGGATAGCTCTGCAGCGGCGCCCCCGCCAAGGCACTGGCGGCGAGTGAGGCGGTCACTCGTTCGTCTTCGTACAACAGCGGGATCGCCAGCGCCGGGCGCACCTGTTGCGGTACCTGATCCAACGACTGCGCCAATCCCAAATGCTGCAAGGCGTCATCGCCCTGAGCAATCACCTGCAATACCTGGGCACTGGTTTGCGACAGGTAGCGCGGCAGCATAGAGACAGCGGTTGCCCGCGCGATGTCAGGCTGGTCCTCATCCATCGCCAGCTTCAGCAACTGGCTCTCTGCGTCCGGCGCGCCCACTCGCCCGGCAAACAGCGCCTCGCCATAGTGCGGGTCCGGCTCGCCAAATTTTTCCTCGAGAATCGCCGCCGCCCAGGTGTTGGTTTCATCGGTATGGCAGCCGATACAGGCATTCGGCGATCCGATTTTCTCGGACAAATCCGGGCGGGGGACACGGAAGCTGTGATCCCGCCGCGCATCTACCTGCATATACACCTTGTCAGTCATATGACAGTTCACGCACTGCGCACCTTCTGTGCCCACCGGGTGAAAATGGTGTTCTACTGTGTCGAACTTGGTGGGGAGATGGCACTGCGCGCACACACCGTTTCCGCTCGCGCGCAACTCCAGGCTGTGAGGGTTGTGACAATTGCTGCAGGTTACTCCGGCCCCGTGCATTTTGCTCTGCAGGAAGGAGCCCCATACATACACTTCGTCATTGATCTGGCCATCCGCATGGTAGAGACCTTCGCCCAACAAGGCGGGGTGGAAGAAGTCCAGAAAATTATCCTCTGGCTTCACACCGGGGAACTGGGTACCGCGACGGGAATGACACTGCGCGCACACAGGAATTTCAGCCTGGGTATGTACTTCGTTGGCGATATGCGCGATACCGGTCTTCGCATCCATCGCCCAGCGCGCCTGCCGACGACCATCAAAGCGCAGTTCAAATCCCTGGTCTTTAATCGCCGCGCGTTCACTTTCCGGCAAACCGGCCCACTCAACATGGGCGCGTCCGGGGCCGTGGCAGGATTCACAACCCACATTCATTTCAGACCAGCGGGTGGCAAATGTCTGGGATTCCGCGTCGTAATTTTTATGCAGGTTGGTGGAGTGGCAATCGGAACACTGGAAATTCCAGTTCTGGTTGATACCGGTCCAGTGCAGCGGGTCACCGGCTTTGATTTCTTCATCCGGGTACAGGTGGAACCAGCGCTGGCCGCCCTCTTCTTTTGGGCGGGCATCCCAGGAGAGACTGAGTGCCTGCAAACGCCCGCCGGGAAACTCAATCAAATATTGCTGTAGCGGATAAACACCAAAGGTATAGGCCACCGGATAATCGTGCAGCTCGCCATCGGGTCCATCGGTGCGCACAAAGTACTGGTCATCGCGCTGAAAAAAGCGAGACTCGGTGCCAAAGTAATCAAAGATTGCATCGTCAAAATCCCCAACCACGGTTTCCACATCCGGCGTTTTCATCGCCAGGTCGTGATGGGATTTTTGCCAGTCGTGGAATTCCTGTTGATGGCAGGCCGCACATTGCGCGACGCCTACATAGTCGGGGTTTCCATCCGCCTGTGGTGACGCCCCTTTCTTACGTTCCTTACCCTGTTCACCCTGCGTCACATGGGCGACTGCAGGTTTTTGGCTCTCCACAGCGGCGGCCTGCTGGTCCGTGTTTGGCGGATTTTCTGCATCGCCCACCCCTGCGTTTTTGTCACAGGCGGTGGCGGCGAGTACCGCAAGCAGAAAGATGATCGGCGCGCGCATCCTGTCTCCGAGTTATGCTCTTATTATCAGCGAGTTAAGGTTTTTGAAGACATCGAGTATAGCTTCTTACGCCTCTGACCTCTTCCCCCAATCTGCTAGCGTTAATAGAGAGGCAGTATGGAGGATTGTCTGTGTCGGCACGTGATCAGATTGCAGCATTGGAAGCGGGCATGGGTCGTGCCATCGTGGGCCAGCGAGACGTGATCCGACGTCTGATTATCGGTTTGCTCGCCAACGGTAATCTGCTGGTGGAGGGGCTGCCCGGCCTCGCCAAGACACGCGCCATCAAGGCACTGGCAAAAAACCTGGAAGCCGATTTCAGTCGCATTCAGTTTACGCCCGACTTGCTGCCCGCTGACGTGACCGGTACCGATATGCTGTACCGGAGCGACCAGGGTTCCGAATTCCGTTTTCACCCCGGCCCCATTTTCGCCAACATTGTGCTGGCCGATGAAATCAACCGCGCCCCCGCCAAGGTGCAGTCCGCGTTGCTAGAAGCCATGGAAGAGCGCCAGGTCACCGTCGCAGGAAAAACCCACCCACTGCCCCCCCTGTTTATGGTGATGGCCACCCAGAACCCCATCGAGCAGGAAGGCACCTACCCACTGCCTGAAGCACAGCTGGACCGATTCCTGATACACGTACTGATCAGCTACCCACCGGTGGAAGATGAGGTCGAGGTGATCGAACTGGTGCGTAACGAGGAGATCGCGGCGATTGACGATGGTAGGGATAGCCGCACGAATAGCGGTAGCGAAACCAGCCCAGAAAAAGGCGACAAGGCCACAAATACATCCGCCGGCAAACAAACCCTGGACGTAATTCCACAGCAGGCAGTATTCGATGCCCGCCGCGAAATTGCCGACATTCACGTATCCCATCCGATGGCGCGCTACATGGCAGATCTGGTAGAGGCGACCCGCCACCCGAGTGAGCGCTCACCGGATCTCGCGCGCTGGATCGAGATTGGCGCCAGCCCGCGAGGCTCCATTGCACTGGACAAGGCCGGCCGGGCCAATGCCTGGCTGGAGGGCCGGGACTACGTCGACCCGCTGGATATCCACGCCGTCATTCACGACTGCCTGCGGCATCGCCTGGGGCTCAGTTTCGAGGCGCAAGGGGAAGGCATCAGTGCGGACCGGGCGATCGACACCCTGCTCAAAGTCGTCGCTCTGCCCTGACACCTGGACCGGGGCGAATCCCATGCCAAACTTCTTCACCCGCAGCCGAAATTACGCCCGCGCAGGCATCGCCACCGTAGCCGCACCGCGCAGTGGCGACGACCCGCGTGTTCACGTTGACCTCGCACACCTGCAAGCGCTGGAAGGCCCCGCGCAAACCCTCAACCTGCTACCGCATCAACCGGTACGCAGTGTCCTCGCCGGACAACACCATTCGCCATTGCGCGGGCGCGGACTCAACTTTGAAGAGCTGCGCGAGTACTGGCCGTCGGACGACGTCCGTTCGATCGATTGGAAAGTAACGGCGCGCACCGGCGAACCCCATGTGCGGGTATATACGGAAGAGCGGGACCGCCCGGCACTGATTGTCGCAGATCAGCGCATGTCGATGTTTTACGGCACCCACTTTGCCATGAAGTCGGTTACCGCTGCTGAAGCTGCAGCCTACGCCGCCTTCGCCGTACTGCATCAGAACGACCGTGTGGGCGGTATCGTGGTGCGCGATGATGGGCTTTATGCACAGCGCCCCAAACGCAACCGGCGCGCGCTCACGCATTTTCTCAGCGAACTGGCGCAGGCAAACCAGCGCCTGCATGCGGATGCGCCGCCCGCAAACCCCACCTCTCTGGATACGGTGCTGCAGGCAGTTGCCAATATTGCCCGGCGCGACCACCTTGTATTGCTGATCAGCGACTTCGATGTCATCGGCCCCGCCAGCGACCGCTTGCTGGCCGGCCTTGCGCGACACAACGACGTGATTTTGATGCCCGTATCCGACCCGACCGGGGAAACGGTACCCGAGGGTTTTGTCAGTGCTATCTCTGACGGAGACCAGCAGGCAACCCTGGACACCAGCGACCGTAAGATCCATTCGGTATTGAATCACTTTACCGAAGAGCGCCGCGCCGCCATTGCGCAGTGGCAGCGACGCTATGGGATCCCGCTGGCGCCATTATCCGCCGGAGAGGAAACCCTGCCGCAGTTGCGCCGCCTGTTGGGTCTTACGTCAAACACAGCACCAAACACAGCATCGCAAACCGAAGCCAACAGAAAACCCAATTCAGCGTCGGAGGCTGCCGGTGACCCAGACTAAGCCGACGACGGCCGAAACCACCTTGCCCGACCTGATTGCGCAATTGGCTCCGCCCCCGGTACCGGAAGCGATCTCCCTGTGGCCACAAACCCCGCTGGCGAAAAGCCTGCTGTTAATGGCACTGTTTCTGGTACTGGCTCTGGCCTCACTGGCATACCGACGCTACCGCGCAAACGCATACCGGCGTGCGGCGTTGAGGGCGCTGGATACTGTTGCGGACGACCCCGCGCAAATCGCCGAGCTCTTGCGGCGCACCGCGCTGGTTGCCTACCCGCGGGATCAAGTGGCGGGGCTCACCGGGTCGGTCTGGCTGGATTTTCTCAACCACCATTACCCCGGCAATGCATTTACGGGCGCACTAGGCGAAACATTATTACAAGGCGCCTACCGGACTTGCCCACCACTACCCGCACTTACAAGTGCCGCGCGCAACTGGATTCGTCATCACGTCCAGGCTTCGCCTCCGCCTACAAAAAGCTATGAACAACGGTCTGCGAACGCGGAGAAAACCTTGTGAGCGGTTCTCTGGCGAGCATGAGTTTTGCCGCACCCTGGGTATTTTTACTGCTGCCACTACCGCTGCTGATATGGAAAATGGCACCGCCCTACCGGATGCGAGTACCGGCCATTCGGGTACCTTTTTTTCAGCGCATCAGTGAGCGTCTGGGTCTGTCACCCAGCGCCGGCGCCATCGTGCGTCGTCGCCAACTTTGGCAGCACCTGCTAGGGGGTCTCGTTTGGATTCTGATCCTGAGTGCGCTGGCGCGCCCGCAATTGGAAGGCGAAGCGGTAACCATTCAGAAACCCGCACGGGATCTCATCCTTGCCGTGGATATTTCCGGCTCCATGGCGCAAGAGGATTTCATGGGTGCAGATGACCAGAGATTGCAACGACTGGCCGGGGTAAAAAGCGTACTGGCGGATTTTCTTCAGGGTCGCGAAGGCGAGCGGGTCTCATTGATCGTGTTTGGCAGCAAAGCATTTGTGCAAGCACCACTCACTACTGACCTCGACACGGTGCTCGAACTGCTGCATCAAACGGAAGTGGGCATGGCCGGGCCGCACACCGCCCTCGGTGATGCCATTGGTCTCTCCATTCGCCAGTTCGAAAGCAGCGACGTAAAGCAACGGCTGCTGATTTTACTCAGTGATGGTAGCGATACCGCCAGCCGCATGAGCCCGATTAATGCGGCATCCATCGCCGCCCAGCGCGGAGTGAAAATTCTCACGGTCGGCGTAGGTGACCCACAGGGTGAATCCGAGAACCGGCTGGACGAAGCCACACTAAAGGCCATCGCACAGCGTACCGATGGTAACTTCTATTTTGCCAACGACCAGCAAGCGCTTACACAAATCTACAAAGAGATTGATGCACTGGTGCCGAAAAAGGTCGACAGCGAGACCTATCGCCCCCGTACCAGCCTGAGTCACTGGCCACTCGGCATTGCCCTACTACTGACCTTGCTGGGAATGGCTTTGACACAGCGAAGGGCCAGTCGAAATCTTCAGGGAGCGTCAGTATGAGCGGCCTTATCGAAGAGCTTGGCGGCTTCCTCACTGCGTTCCACTTTTTGCGTCCGCTCTGGCTTTTGCTGCTACCGATTATTTTGACCCAGTGGTGGAGGCAGCGCCACCCCGCAGAGCACGCGGTCGACAAGCCTTCCCTGCCAATCGCTCCCCATCTGGCCCGCGCGCTCAGTGTCGGCGAGCGCGATAAAACACGCTGGCCACGCTTCTTACCTATCGATGCACTCGCGTTACTGCTGGCACTATTGACCCTGGCCACCGCGGGGCCCGCGTGGACGCGCCTGCCGGATCCACTGATGGGCCGCACTGTGCCCCTGGTGATTGCCATGCAGGTAAATCAGAGCATGACTGAAACCGATGTCTCACCAAGCCGATTGGAGCGCGCCAAGCAAAAGGTCTATGACTTACTGGAACGCCGCGACGGCGCCCCCACAGCACTGGTCGCCTACGCCGGTACGGCGCATCGCGTGGTCCCGCTGACCGAGGATCAAAACCTGTTGCGTCCATATGTGGAAGGGCTGGGCGCCGACATCATGCCGGTAGAGGGCAACAATGCGAACGGCGCATTGAACATGGCACAGAACATTCTGCAACAGGCCGAAACCTCCGGAGGGATTCTATTTCTGGGTGATGGACTTGATCCGGCAGATGTTGCCAGCTTCAACCAGCGCAATCGCGCGAACACCCTTGGGATGCTGATGCTGTTGCCGAGTAACGCCAAAATACCGGGGGCTGAACAAGTGCGCGATGCGCGTGTAGAACGGGTAACACCGGATACCCGCGATATCGAAGGCTTTGTGCGTTACTTCGATAGTGGCTTCCGCCGGGCGCTGGCCAGGAACAAGAATCTCCAGTGGGACGATCGCGGCTGGTGGCTTGCCTGGCCCGCCGCGCTACTCGCGCTGCTCTGGTTTCGTCGCGGCTGGATGTTACCTACAACCGAATTGCCAACACCCTCATCCACCTTAAAGACTCGGGCTGGCGTAAGCGTTGGCCTGATGCTTTGTGTCGTCAGCCTACTGCACCTTGTTACACCATGGGTCACCGCACAAACATCTAACGCCCAAACCGCAACGACCTCCACAACTGCAGCGCCGCAGGGACCACCGGCAAATGCGTTTCTTAGCCGACTATTTACACCAGACCAGCTCGGCCAGTGGCTGATGCAACGCAAGGAGTATACTCGTGCGGCCGATGCATTCAGCGATGTATACCACCGCGGATACGCACAGTATCAGGCTGGCCATTATGAGGACGCGGCGAACACGCTGGCAACACTTGATGCACCTGAGGCCATCTTCACCCGCGCTATGGCGCAGGTTAAAAGTGGCCAGTATCAGAGCGCCATTGCCGGATTTGAACAGGTACTGCAGATAGATCCAAATTTCCCAGGCGCACAGAAAAACCTGCAACTCTCTCGTGAGATTCTCACTTACATGGAGAAATCCCGGGGCGAGGAGGAAGAAAAATATGAACAAACTGAAAGCGATGACGACCGCTACGACGAACAACAGCAACAAGAAATGGAAGCACCACCAACACCGGTCAGTGGCACAGAGGTAAATGCAGAGCAGTGGATGTCCACACTGGATACCAGTACCAGCGAGTTCCTCAAGCAGCGGTTTGCAGTTGAAGCCGCGAGTACACCAGCGTCGGAGAGTACTCCGTGACTTGCGCTACTGCTTACCTGAGACGGACTGCGTGCTTCGTCGCAAGTCTCATGGTTGTTCTTACGACTGCAGTCACGATCGCTGCACAAACCGACACGCCTTCGGTTCTGACCAGCAATCAGCAGGCAGACAACAAGCCGATCGTGCAGAGTGCGCTTTCCCAGTCCGACATCGCTCCGGGCCAGGCAGTAACCTTCCGTGTGACGGTACTGGTACCAACCTGGCTGAGTAAACCCATCGAGTTCCCCCAATTTGATAGCACCAATCTTTCGGTAACACTGCCAGAGAAGTCCACAGTATCAACCAGTCAAACCATCAACGGGAAAACCTGGTCTGGGGTAATACGGGAATATCAGGTGGTCCCCCTGACCCCGGGCACCTTTCAATTACCGCTATCCAGCCTCGAGGTGCACTACCGCAGTCCGCAGAATGACAGAGACATAGTCACAAATGTACCGCTTCCTGCGCAAACCCTCACTGTCACCGCCCCGAAAGGCGCAGAAAACCTGCGCCCATATATCGCCGCACGCGATTTCACCCTGACGCAGAAGATCGATGGGGAGCCGGACAAGCTCCGCCCCGGAGAGAGTTTTAGTCGCACCGTGACCGCCACAATTCAGGGGTCCACGGTCATGTTTATCCCACTGCTACAAAGCCAGATCTATGTAGATGGCCTTGCCGCTTACCCGGACACGCCAAAGGCGGTAGACCACAGTGACTTCCGCGACAACGACACCGGCAAACGCACGGAGAAAGTCACCTTTGTCGCGGAAGCCCCAACTCGGGGAGAACTGCCGGCGATTACCCTGCGCTGGTATGACCTGGACGACGGCAGTATCCAAACCGCCACGGTGGACGCTCTCAAGATCCGGGTAAAGGGCGCCTCTGTTGTTCGCAGTTTCTCGCTTACTCAGTGGCTGCTGATACTGGCGCTGATCGGGCTGACAATGTGGTTCATCAAGCGCTGGTTCCCCGCATTGGTCCAACGCGTGCGAACACGCTATCTCGAATACCGAAGGACTGGTGGGAAGGAAGCCCTGGCAAGACTGCGCAAGGCAGCCAAAAAGCGGGACTACACCAGTGCCCTCGTGGCTGCAGTGGAACTTGAAAGTTCTACTGACTATCAGGATTCCAATGTACCCGACGCTCTCCTCGCCCTGGGACGGGCACAATATGGCGACACCGCGGCATCTGAGACTGCAACCCCGTTGTGGGAACAGTTGGAGTTAGCCATTGATGCTTACGCCGCAAAGCGCCGAGCCAAAAGTCGACGACCGGACCTGCCTGCGCTGAACCCATCACACCGCGATCACTAACCTCATTCCAGACCCTCCCCAGAACCGCTCGAGAACCATCAGGTCAACTTTGCGGCTTAACGTACAAAGTTGAAAAAATATTGCGGGGGCAGCGCAAGAATGAAAAACACGAACTAGGATTTATACAGTGAACCACGAACGCATGCACTTCACTGCAGTACTTTGGGAAGTTCTATGCAACTACGGATTTTGCCGTACCGCTTCGCGACCACAGCTCTGTGGCTGCTTTTTGTCTCCCTCGCTTGCCTTAGCGCTGGCGTATGGGCGGCCGAGAGTAACGACCCACTCCCCTCCTGGTCCGATGGCAAGACCAAGCAGGCCATTGTCAGCTTTGTCGAAAAGACAACACGCCAAGGCTCTCCTGGCTTCGTGCCCGAAAATCAGCGCATCGCCACGTTTGATAACGACGGCACCCTGTGGGCTGAACAACCTGTTTATTTCCAGTTGATCTACGCGCTAGATCAAGTCAAAAAAATGGCCCCCCAGCACCCGGAGTGGAAATCTGAAGAGCCGTTTGCCTCAGCCCTTAAGGGAGACATGGAAAAATTGATGGCCAGTGGCAAAGAAGGCCTGATGAAAATCATCGCCGCGACCCACGCCGATATGACCGCCGACGAATTCTCGGAAAATGTGTCCCAGTGGCTGAAAACCGCGCGCCACCCGAAAACCAACCGTCCCTACAACGAAATGATCTACCAGCCCATGCTGGAGTTGCTCGACTACCTGCGCGCGAATGGATTCAAGACCTTTATCGTTTCCGGCGGTGGCATCGATTTTATGCGCGTGTTTGCCGAGCAGACCTACGGTATCCCACCGGATCAGGTGGTGGGGTCCAGCCTCAAAGCCGAATACAAGGTCCGCAATGGCAAACCAGAAATCGTCAAGCTCGCTGATATCAACCTGGTTAATGACAAGGAAGGCAAGCCCGTCGGTATTCACCGGTACATCGGCCAACGCCCACTATTTGCGGCAGGAAATTCCGACGGTGATTTTCAAATGCTTGAATGGACCACCGCAGGAAAAGGTCCACGATTTGGCCTGCTGCTGCACCACACCGATGACAAACGTGAGTGGGCCTACGACCGAAAATCGCACATAGGCCGTCTGGAAAAAGGATTGGACCAGGCGAAGGACCGGGGCTGGACTGTCATCGACATGCAGCAAGACTGGAATCAGGTGTTCCCGGTCGCAACACCCTGACCTTCGTATCAATTACTCACCACAAATCAACTAGTACCAAGTAGCACTAACGATCACTAACAACCTTCCACAATGCTCCGGAGGAAACCATGAAAAAACTACGTTTAGGGCACCTGTTGAAGGTACCTGTTTCTCTAGCGGCAGCTGCATTGCTGTCCATCTGCACCAGCGCAGCACAGGCGCAGGATAAACCCAACATCCTGGTGATCTGGGGTGATGATATTGGCATTTGGAACATCAGCGCCAACAGCAAAGGCATGATGGGCTACAAGACGCCGAATATTGATCGAATCGCCAAAGAGGGCCTGTCATTTACCGACTATTACGGCCAGCAGTCTTGTACTGCGGGACGCGCCGCCTTTGTGGGTGGCAACGTGCCAGTACGCACGGGTATGACGAAAGTAGGGTTACCCGGCGCGAAAGAAGGCTGGCAGGAATCCGACGTAACCATTGCCACGGTGATGAAGAGCCAGGGCTACGCCACCGGACAGTTCGGCAAGAACCACTTCGGTGACCGCGACGAGCACCTGCCAACCAATCACGGTTTCGATGTATTTTTCGGCAACCTCTACCACCTGAATGCGGAAGAGGAACCGGAAAACCGCGACTACCCGAAAAACCCGGAGTTTCGCAAGAAATTCGGCCCCCGCGGTGTGATCAAAGCCACCGCTGACGGCAAGATCGAAGACACGGGTCCGTTGACCAAAAAACGCATGGAAACGGTGGACGAGGAAACCCTCGCCGCAGCCATGGACTTTATCAAACAGCAGGCGCAGGCCGGCAAGCCCTTCTTTGTCTGGTGGAACGCCACGCGCATGCACTTCCGCACCCATGTGAAGGATGAGCACAAAAATCTCGCGGGCCCCAACAGCAACGAATACCAGGACGGCATGGTTGAGCACGACATGCATGTGGGTAAATTGCTGGACCTGTTGGATGAACTCAACATCGCCGACAACACCATTGTGTTCTACTCCACTGACAATGGTCCCCACTTCAATACCTGGCCGGATGCAGGCACCACCATTTTCCGCAGTGAGAAGAACTCCAACTGGGAAGGCGCCTACCGGGTACCCGCGTTTGTGCGCTGGCCTGGCAAGTTCCCGGCTGGCAAAACCCTGAACGGCATCGTCTCCCATGAAGACTGGCTGCCCACCTTTGCTGCCGCAGGCGGCAACCCGGAAATTAAGCAGCAATTGCTGAAGGGTGTACGACTCAATGGCCGCAGCTACAAGAACTACATCGATGGCAGCAACATGCTGGACTACTTCACCGGTAAAACGGACGAGTCGCCACGTCGTGAGTTCATCTATGTAAATGACGATGGCCAGATCGTAGCTATGCGCTATGACGCGTGGAAAGCCGTGTTCCTCGAGAACCGTGGCAAGGCGTTTGGGGTATGGATGGAACCCTTCACCGAACTGCGGGTACCGCTGATCTTCAACCTGCGTCGCGACCCTTTCGAACGCGCCCAACACAACGCCAATACCTATTACGATTGGCTGATCGACCGCGCCTTTGTACTGGTACCACTGCAGCAGCTGGCCGCGAAGTTCCTGAAAACCATGCAGGAATACCCACCCAGCCAAACCCCCGGTTCTTTCAACCTTGAGAAAATCGAGCAACAGTTGAAAGAAGGGGCTGGCGGCAGTAACTAGGCACTCCGCTCCAGAAATGCAAAACCCACCTTTTCGGTGGGTTTTGTTTATTCAGGCATCGGGGTTTCTGCACAATCATTGCGGTGGTTTATTTATGAATTCCTCAACCACATTCGACATGTCAAACGTCTTGCCCCCCTGAACCGGTGGGTAGTCCTTGAGTGTCTGCAGGTGTTGCTGCATCAATACGCCCATGGGTTGGATTAACCAGGAAATCTTCTGCATCAGATGACCATATGAATCTGGAGAATCATAGCTTTCATACGGATCCATCCGAATATTGAATACCAGCGGTACGGTGCGCGGAACAACGTTCGCATAGTAATCTTCCTTGGTAGAGAAGTGGAACTTCCATGGCCCCATCCGCACCGCTGTCAGCTTACTCTCGTAGTAATAGAAAATATAGGAGCGCGCTGACTCGTCGGATTCACCCATCCAGTAGGGCAAGTTGTTCAGCCCGTCGATGTACTGTTTCTTTTCCTTCAGCATTTTTTCGCCGACATCCGGTACCCCGGCGGCAGCGGCAAGTGTGGTGAAGAGATCCTGATGCCCTTGAATGCCATTGAGAGCAACACCCGCGGGAATTCGGCCGGGCCAACGGGCAAACATCGGCACCCGGACACCGCCTTCATACGTGGTCATTTTCTCACCGCGAAACGGCGTGGTCGCACCGTGCGGCCAGCTACTGTGTTCCGGGCCATTATCCGTGCTGTACAAGACAATGGTGTTTTCAGTGAGCCCTTGCGCATCCAGCCAATCCAGCACCACGCCCACATCGTGGTCGTGCTGCAACATGCCCGCGCCATGGTAGTCCGCCTCACTGGTGTACTTCTCTACCTTTTGCAGCCACTCGTCATCGATACGGGTGTAGAGATGCATGCGGCTGGTATTCAGCCAAACGAAAAAGGGCTTGCCCTCACTTTTGGCCTTTTCCATAAACTTCAACGCCAGCGGAATGACTTCAGCACTGTCAAAATTGTGCATCCGCTTTTGCGTAAGGGGCCCAGTGTCCTTGATCGTTTGCTTGCCGACCACACCAAACCGTGGGTCCTTAGTTTTGTCCATTTTATCCGTGGCAAACGAATGGATCACACCACGGGTACCAAAGCTTTGCTCATACTTTTCCAAATCACCGGAAAACTGTTTGCCGAAGTTCTGATAATCCCGTTGCTCGGACTCTTCCTGAGTATTCAGGTGGTAGAGATTACCGAAGAATTCATCAAAGCCATGGTTGGTGGGAAGGTGGGAGTTGCGGTCACCCAGGTGGTTTTTCCCAAAATGCCCGGTACTGTAGCCAACGGCTTTTAACACTGCGGCAAGACTCGGTGATTCTGGCTGCAGCCCCAACGCGTCGCCGGGCTGGCCCACAGTGGTCATCCCCGAGCGTATTGGATACTGACCGGTGATAAATGCCGCGCGGCCCGCCGTACAGGATGGTTGCGCATAGTGGTCGGTGAACAACACACCTTCTTTGGCGATACGATCAATATTGGGCGTGGTATACCCCATTACGCCATTTTCGTATGCGGACAAATTCGTCCAGCCGATATCGTCGCCCCAGATCACCAGAATGTTGGGTTTGCCTCCAGTTTGATCACTGGTTTGCGCGGCCTGCTGCCTCGGCTTTGTCGTCGCCAGACTGCCCTGCCGGCTTACCAATTTGCCACCGGAAGCTTCCGTACCACTTACCTTTTGCGCCGGATGCTTAGCCAGGCTGGATTGAGCTGAAGACTCACCCAGCAATGCCTGTTTATGTTGCTGCGCGGATTCCTGCTCACCAGAACAACCCACCAACAACGCCGTAATGCATATCGCCAAAGATATCTTGTTCATGCATACCTCCATGTCGCCAATTTCTCTCGAATACCGACTAACCCGAGCAAAAGCCATGGGTGCATTACAGCTGTCACTTACGGCTTGTACCAGATAGGACTTGAGAAGGCGCGTTCCTGCAGAACCATGGGAACGTTTTTATCCATCTCCACCTTATTTCTTATCTTGTCGTACAGCGTCCAGCGCGGAGTGGGAATCTCCAGCACGCGCACGTAGTAGACCGCGCGATGTTCGGGATTGAATTCAGGATCTTCAAAGTACCCAACCAGCTCAGAATCGCCAATATCATTGGTGTATTCGGCCGTTTCGAGATTAACGGTATCGCCAACTTCCTGGATGTTGCCTTGACCATCCAGTTTGCGGTCGCCGGACCACTTCACATTAAATATCTTCTCATGGGTTTTACCGCGGCCATCCACCCAGCCCTTTACTATTTGTATACGGTCTAAATTCGCACCATCAGGATCCTTCATGGCGGCAATCAGGAAGCCCATCTTCTTACCGGATGGATCCCCGTTGACTACCCCACCCATGGGGACGCCTTTCGCATAGCCCTGTTTCACAAGATCGGATTCAGCATCGGCTGCAGAGAAATCAAAGCCACCGAAGAAGCGCACCTGCATACGCGGGCCACTGGTGGCAAAGGTTTCTTTCCGTAGCATGGCGTCCCAGATGGCCTCGCGGGTATTTTCCACCGCCCAGACACCCATAATGCCGGCGGAAGCCATTTCCCATCCCATGTAGTTATCCGAGGGCCCGCTCAGCAACGGGAACTTCCAGCGATCTTTATTGCTCGGCTCCAGTGTTTTGAACTTGCCAAAGAAGTTATCTTCATCGGGAGTGGAGAGGCCGGTATGCGTATCCGTTGCGCCGTTGACGCCAAGCTGGAATGGATTCACCCCAAGCTCAGCTTCCAGGCGCATGCCCTCTTTCAAGGCCGGGCGCCAGTATTCATATTTAAAGGAACCCGCAGGCTTTGGCTTGAGAATCAGGTTACCGCGGTCCCACAAGTCCCAGCTTGCAAATTCATCCTCAGGGGACAGACTGGGGTGTGATTCGCTTTGCCCCTTGATCTGGGTGACTTCGTACAGTGGCTCGTAGCGCGCGCGCAATTCCGCCCACTCCTTGGTCATGGGCGAGCCATCAAAGCGCTTCTGCTCAAACATGCGGCCGTTGGACATATTGCCATTGTGGGGAATGGCGAAAACGCGCCCGCCAGTTTTGTCCTCGTAGGCCTTCATCCACTGCCAGAGCTTTTCCGGATCCTGCGTCTCAAAGGTGGTTAGTGGGAGCAGGCTACGGGTCTTGCTGGCATCGTCACGAAAAATCACATTGCGATGCAGGTTGTCGCCACCGCCCGCATTCACAGTCCACTCGAACGCGATAAACGTACTGAACTCACCGGGCTTGTTGAATTTCTCCGCTGCATCCACGGTTTTTTCCCACGCGGATTTCATCCACTTGGGATCCATCACGATTTCCGGCAGGCGCTCTTCGGATTGCATGACGATCAGCTCGCTCTTGGCATCAGCCGCCCGCTGGTCGTCACCGGAATTGAGCGCCTCGTTCCAGCGCTTGAGCGTCTCGTCGGCCATCATTTCTGGGTTACCGGACACCAGCTCGCTAATGACGCCCATGCCATCGGAGTGATCCGTGACCATAAACCAGTCATATGCGCGGCTGAGTTTGGCACTCAGGCCACTATTGGATTTGACTTCCTCACCAAGGGCGAATCGATAAGCGTCTTCCGGCGAAAGGATCGCCCCATCCATACCGGCGTCTACCGACCAGCCCGTATGAACATGGGTGTCGCCAAAGTAAGCCTGGGTTGGGTAACCGCCGCTGGACGCGGGAGCCGGTGCTACCGCACTGGTGTCACCACCTTCGGGAACGGCTTGCGGCTCCTTGTCCCGGGGCTGTTCGGATTCCTCATTAAGCTCTTTGGCATCGCGCCCAAATTCTTCTTCAATCAATTTGGGCTGACCGCTTGGCGTTTCACTCTCCGTCCCGCCCTGCTGTTTTTCACCACAGCCACTTGCGACAAAAATGAAAGCCAAAGCCGTTAAAACAATCCCATACTTACTCATGGTGATTCCCCATTAGTATCCGCGTTGCACTAATCGCGGTGACAGACAATTGGAATTGGGGAAGTATAGGCAGCGGTTTTTGTGCAGATTGGCGGGTTGGCGTTTGTCGCATTTAGAAAAAAATTCAGCCGCCGTCACATTGTATATTTTTGACGGAAGTGGGTTTTCAAAACACCTGGAAAACAAATCATCCGTAGAAATCGCCATTGAAACCATCTATGTAAATAGTCGCGTTGTGCCGTTGGGCTGCGGCGACTGGCCAGGAAACATCAGGAAAAGGGAGTGACATGGCTCAGGGATCAAAAAAGGCGGTTCTCTATGCCATCTGTGTAAACGCGATCATCACCGTATTGAAAGGGGTGGCGGCACTTGCCACGCACTCGGCGGCGATGATGAACGAAGCAGTCCACAGCCTGATGGATACATTGAATCAGATCTTTTTATTGTTAGGTCTGAAGCGTGGTGGCCGGCCGGCGGATAGGCACTATGCGTTTGGCCACGGCCAGAAAAAGTATCTGTGGAACCTGTGGAGCGCCATTGGTCTCTTCTCCATTGGTTGTGGTCTCGGCCTGGCTCACGCCTGGCACGCGTTTCACAACCTGGGACATATAGAACGGCCGGAGACCATCCAGGTACTGGGCATGGCGGTCCACCCTATTGTGATTTCGGCACTGGTATTGACCATTGCCTTCGTACTCGAGGGATATGTCCTCTACGTGGCAGCCAAGGAATTCTTCAGTCGTATGCGTGCCGCCGGTTTGCGCAATCCGTTTCGCTATCTGGTGTCCGCGGATGACCCGACTTTGATTGCGGTACTGCTGGAAGACTCGATTGCGGTCACCGGTGTGATTCTTGCCGCCACTGGGATTGGCATGACTCAGGTCACAGGAGACCCGCGCTGGGACATCGGGTTTTCCGTGCTGATCGCACTGATGCTCGGCGTGACCGCAATCTTTCTCGGCATGGTCAACATGCGTTTCCTTACCAGTATTCGCGACCACAAGGCGGAGAAGTGCTTTAGTGAGATCGTGCGCCAGCACCCCGAGATTGAGCGCCACCACGACCTGCGTTCGGTCATCGTAGATGACCGGCATACCGTGGTCGTTGCAGAAATTGAGATACGCGAAGAAGTTTTGATGCGCGATATGCGTGCACGTATTGAGGAGCATCAGGCAGAGCTACTGGAGCGCGTGCCTGATCATCGGCGCACGGATACGGTTATGGACTATGCGGAACAGCGAGCGACGGTACAGGCCACCCTGGAAGCCACTGAAATGTTGATTGACACACTGGAAGAGGAGCTCAAACAGCGCTGTTCACAGGTTTCCCATTTGACCGTCGAAATAGACGGTATTGCCGCCCCCTCGAAGCTGGACGACCCGGACACTCTGGATGCCGGCGCTGTTTGATGAGAGCGCGTGTACGCTCTTATTTTGGTGGCAGGGTGCCGGCAAACTCCACGCCACGATTGACCCAGCCATTCAGGTCTTCAAGAATGGCGTCTTCTTCGACATAAACCATGCCCTTTAATGGCCGACCGGTGAAATCCATGGGCCGGGTATAGCGCTCTCCCAGTGCGGCCTGATAGTTGTCGGGCCCTACCCGTACCATCAGCTCCTCGCCAACAACACCGCAGGCCATATTGCCGTTGAGCATAAATGCCAGACCGCCAAACATCTGCTTTTCGGTCAGACCGGCTTCTTCATGCAGGACTTCACGCACTTTGTCCGCCAGCTCTTCGTTGTAAGGCATGATCAACTCCTTGATTTTTATCTTAATTCCCTGTGAACGCGCCGCTACACCACCGAGGGTTCGCTCGCTTCACTTCTTGCTAAATGCAGAAGCCAGCACCGGCTTCAGGTCTTCAAACACAATATCGTCGTTGTCGCGAAAATTCAGGCACCCGGTTCCGCACTTGGTTTTTGGATGCTTGTCGAGATACGGCTGGATATGGGCACGCTCACAGGTGTACACCGACACATACTGTTTCTGACTCGCCAATGCCACCCAGCCGGCACCCTGCTCGTAGGTGGGCATTTTGTATTTAAGGGATAGGTTTGCATCGGGATAGTTGGCGGTCACAAGGTTGTGCAACTTGTGCAAGCGTTCGCTGCGCTGCGGGCTTAGTGGACTGAGGTAGTCAGCCAGCAACGAAGGTATGGAGGTTGGTATCGATTGCGATGAAGTATCCATACGAAAAATGTTATTGCGCTTATAGTTTTAAGTGTAGCAAAGAATAGAAAAAGTGCCCGACCAGTCAGAAATTTTAGCCTCTGGTCAGGCGCGCAAAAACACTTATAGATAGAAAGTAGGAAGAAGATCGCGCCGGCGGGACGCGGCGCATATTCAGTCAACGAACTCCAGTCGACCATCACCCAAGTTGTACATGGCGCCAACGACTTTGATCTTCCCTTCCTTTTCCAGGTTGGCCAGGGTCTCACTGCCTTCGCGAATTTCCTTGATCGACTGGCGTACATTGTTTTCCGCCACTTGATCCACAAACTCGGCATTCTTGCTGGTGCGATCACCGTCGTACTTGGTGGCCGCCACTGCCGGCTGGATCTTGCTGAGCAGGCCGGTAAGCTTGCCCAGTTTTACGTTATCGATGGCACCCTTCACTGCGCCGCAGGCACTGTGCCCCATCACCAGAATCACTTTGGAGCCCGCGGCTGCGCAAGCAAACTCGAGGCTACCAATAACGTCATCATTACAAATATTACCCGCCACACGCGCATTGAATGCGTCGCCCAGGCCAAGGTCGAGCAGGATTTCTGCCGGGGTGCGCGAATCAATACAACTTAAAATCGCCGCGGCGGGGTACTGTCCCGATGCAGTTGCACGCTGCTGCGAGACATAATCATGTTGCTTCATCTTGCCCGCACGAAAGCGCTTGTTGCCGTCTTCCATCATCTTAACGATGTCATCGGGGCTCATCCCGTCGCGCTGCTCTTTGGTCAGGGCGCCGGCAAAGCTCACATTGGAAAAACCCATTAACCCCGCGCCAGCGGCAAGCCCGGCCACACTCGCTGAGAAGGCGCCCTTTAATAACTGACGGCGGCTAGTGCCCTGGCCTGTACCGGACGCCTCAGAGGGCGATTGCGTGGCGCGAGAGGTTTCGCCGGATTGCAGTAATTCGTCACACATAATTGAACCACCGAGATTGTTAAGAGGATTCATAATCCGACCAGCGTGCATTTTCACCGGACGACCAAATTTTAAAGCCACTTCAGTCTAGACAAGTTCAATCACTGCACCGGGGTATCCATATCGGGAAAACTGCTGCCTTTCGCGCATAAAAAAACCCCGGTAAAAACCGGGGTTTTTTGTACACCTGAAATCAGGCGGGTGTGCAATACCGAAAATCAGTTGACAAATACACGGGCGTTGCGGAACAGGCGCATCCAACCGGAATCTTCTTCCCAGTCATCCGGGCGCCAGCTATTGCTAACCGCGCGAGCAACACGCTCCGGGTGCGGCATCATGATGGTGACGCGACCGTCTTCAGAACACAGCGAGGTAATACCATTTACCGAGCCATTGGGGTTGGCCGGGTACGTTTCAGAAATCTGCTGGTTATTGTTCAGGTAACGCATGGCAATGGTGCCGGACTGCTCGCACGCTTCCAGTGCCTTCTGGTCGGCAAATTCCACGCGGCCTTCACCGTGAGCAACCGCCACCGGCATGTAAGACCCGGCCATACCTTTGAACAGGACAGACGGGGAATCTTCCACACCCACCAGCGCAAAGCGCGCTTCGTACTGCTCGGACAGGTTGCGCACAAAGCGCGGCCAGTGGCCGGCACCCGGAATCAGTTCCTTGATGACGGAGAACATCTGGCAGCCGTTACATACGCCGAGGCCGAAGGTGTCTTTGCGGTTAAAGAAGCCTTCGAACTGATCGCGCGCGCGGTCGTTGAACAGAATGGTCTTGGCCCAACCTTCACCGGCGCCGAGTACGTCACCGTAGGAGAAGCCGCCGCAGCCCACCAGGCCTTTGAACTGGTCCAGTTCAACACGGCCGGCAAGGATATCGCTCATGTGTACGTCGACGGCATTGAAGCCCGCGCGGTGGAAGGAGTGTGCCATTTCCACCTGGCTGTTAACGCCCTGCTCGCGCAGGATCGCAATCTTCGGACGTACACCTTTGCTGATGTAGGGCGCAGCGATATCTTCGTTGACGTCGTAGCTCAAGTTCACCGACAGGCCCGGGTCCTGCGCGGAGGTCTTGGCGATGGCATCAAACTCTTGCTTGGCGCAATCGGCGTTGTCGCGCAGGGCTTGAATACGGTAGCTGGTTTCCGACCAGATCTGCTGCAGTTCCGCGCGGCTGCGATTGAAGATTTCTTTGCCGTTGTTGGTGATGCACAGGGTTTCGTTGTCGTTAAGGCCACCAATACGGTGCGCCGGTACGCCAACAGTGGCGAAACGCGCTTCGATCATCTCAGCATCGGCCGCCGGCACCTGCAGTACCGCACCCAGCTCTTCGCTGAACAACGCGGCGATGGCGTCGTCGTCGAGGTCGAAAATCTCAACATCCAGACCGACGCGGCCAGCAAAGGTCATTTCCGCCAGCGTGGTGAACAGGCCGCCGTCGGCGCGGTCGTGGTATGCAATGACCTTGTTTTCCGCCAGCAACTGCTGCATCAGGTCGAAGAAACCCTTGAGGCGTTTGGCATCGTCCAGATCTGCCGGTTGTTCACCCAGCTCGTTGTATACCTGAGCCAGGCAGGAGCCGCCGAGGCGATTTTTACCAGCGCCCAGATCCACAAGAATCAGTTCGCTCTCGCCTTTTTTGGTGCGGCGCAATTGCGGGGTCACCACTTTGCGTACATCGGTAACCGGGGAGAAGGCGGAGATCACCAGCGACAGTGGCGCAGTTACCGCTTTGTCTTCGCCGTCTTCATTCCACGCGGTACGCATGGACATGGAATCCTTACCCACCGGGATAGTAATACCCAGGTCCGGGCACAGTTCCATACCGATGGCTTCTACGGTGCGGTAGAGCTTTTCTTCCTCACCCGGGTGGCCAGCGGCACACATCCAGTTGGCGGACAATTTGACGTCGGACAGCTGCTTAATCGGCGCACACGCGATATTGGTAATCGCCTCTCCCACCGCCAGACGACCGGAGGCCGGCGCGTCCAGCAGTGCTACCGGAGTACGCTCACCCATAGACATGGCTTCGCCCGCGGTACTGTCGTAAGAAACGGTAGTTACCGCACAGTCTGCGACCGGTACCTGCCAGGGGCCGACCATCTGATCACGGCTCACTTGACCAGTTACGGTACGGTCGCCAATGGTGATCAGGAAGTTTTTGCTGGCCACGGTGGGCAGACGCAGAACGCGCTCGGCGGCATCGTTCAGATCGATCTTGCTGGTATCGAATGCCTTGGTTTTGGCTTCGACCTTGGCAGCCTCGCGATGCATCTTCGGCGGCTTGCCAAACAGTACGGACATGGGCAGGTCGACCGGCTTGGCATCGAACTGCTTGTCGTTCAGGGTCAGGTGCTTCTCGCTGGTGGCTTCACCCACCACCGCAAACGGCGCGCGCTCGCGCGCGCAGATCTTCTCGAAGCGCGCCAGTTCTTCCGGCATGACAGCCAGGACGTAGCGTTCCTGGGATTCGTTACACCAGATTTCCAGCGGGCTCATGCCCGGCTCGTCGGACAGCACATTGCGCAGTTCAAAGCTGCCGCCGGTACCACCGTCTTTTACCAGCTCAGGGAAGGCATTGGAGAGGCCGCCGGCGCCGACATCGTGAATAAAGGCGATGGGGTTCTCGGAGCCCAGCTGCCAGCACTGGTCGATGACTTCCTGACAGCGGCGCTCGATCTCCGGGTTCTGACGCTGCACGGAGGCGAAGTCCAGGTCTTCCGAGCTGGAGCCGCTGGCCATACTGGAAGCGGCACCACCACCCAGACCGATCAGCATGGCCGGGCCACCGAGGGCGATCAGCTTGGCGCCCGGCTGGAATTCCGGCTTGTCCACGTGATCTTCACGGATGTTGCCGTAACCACCGGCCAGCATGATCGGCTTGTGGTAACCGCGACGCTCGCCGTTGAAATCTTCTTCGAAGGTACGGAAATAGCCGCAGATGTTCGGTCGGCCAAATTCGTTGTTAAAGGCAGCACCACCAATCGGGCCTTCAATCATGATATCCAGCGCGGTCACGATGCGACCGGGCTTGCCGTAATTCACTTCCCACGGCTGTTCGAAGCCCGGGATCTGCAGGTTGGATACGGTAAAGCCGGTGAGGCCAACCTTGGGCTTGGAGCCGCGGCCTACCGCGCCTTCATCGCGGATCTCACCACCGGCGCCGGTGCCGGCACCGGAGAACGGGGCGATGGCGGTCGGGTGGTTGTGGGTTTCCACCTTCATCAGCAGGTGGATGGCTTCCTGACTGAAGCGGTATTCCTTGGTTTCCGGATCCGGATAGAAACGACCGGCATTGTGGCCAACCACAACGGCCGCGTTATCCGAGTATGCAGACAGCACATTGTCGCCGCCCTGACGGTAGGTGTTCTTGATCATGCCAAACAGGGAGTGCGGCATATCTTCGCCGTCGATGGTCCAGCTGGCATTGAAGATCTTGTGGCGGCAGTGCTCGGAGTTCGCCTGGGCGAACATCATCAGCTCCACATCGGTGGGGTTGCGCTCCAGCTCTTCGAAGCTCGTGAGCAGGTAATCGATCTCGTCTTCCGCCAGCGCCAGGCCCAGGGTCACATTGGCTTCAGACAGGGCGTTGCGGCCACCGCTCAGCACATCCACAGTGCCCATCGGGCGCGGGCTTTCCACGCGGAACAGCTGCTCGGCCTGGGCCATCTCGGTGAAGACGCACTCCACCATACGGTCGTGCAACAGCGCCGCCAGGTCGTCTCGTTCAGCTTCGGTTAATTCAACACCGGTAATGTAGTAGGCAACACCACGCTCCAGGCGGTGGATATCCGTCAGGCCCGCATTGTGGGCGATGTCGGTTGCCTTGGAAGACCAGGGAGAAATCGTGCCCGGACGCGGCACCACCACCAGCAGCTCGCCCTCGGGCAGATGCTTCTCTTCGGTGGGACCGTACTGCAGCAAACGCTCCAGCAGCGCGAGGTCCTTGTCCCCCAGGTTGTCGCTGTCAGAGAAGTGCACAAACTCGGCGTATACGTCTGCAATGGCAGGCTGCAGCGCGCGGAGTTGGGTTAGCAGTTTTTGATGGCGGAATTTCGACAGTGCGGGAGCACCACGCAGAACTAGCATCGCGGGAGATAGCCTCTTGTCTGAATTTGAGCGCCTGCGGCCGGAAGCAACCGGTCGGTTTAGGGGTGGCACGCAGGTACACCGGGAATCGGAGCGCGCGCATTGTACCTGAAGCGACGCCACTCCAACACTGCCACAGGAATTAACTGTACCAATGCACCCTTTTCATTAATGGAGAAGACCCAAGTGGCACCAGGAACGACCTCAATTCCCCTTAAATCACCCTTGGCCAGCTCCATGTTCGGCTGGGCGAACTACACTGAAAGGTGGATTGGAACAACCCCGGCTTTCACAAACCAGGTCACGCAATTTGGTCAAAATTGGTCAGACCCGGTAGATATGGGGTAAAATTGCCGCGCTTTTGCCTAGTACTGTTCAAATAATAGGCAAAGCCGGCATTGCCGACGTACTGGATTCTTCTGGTACGCGGTGAATCGAGGCGAGACGCAATGGATAGCGCTCGCAGTGAAGCATGGATACCGGCCACAAGCGGGTAAAACGTCCAGGTGAAAGATCCGGATGGAAGGTGTTAGGTACCAAGCAGGTACTGGCCGAGCTTCACACGTTAATAATGCTAACGAAAGGATTCGAGGGGACAGCCTATGATCATGAAAAGCCGACTGTTGCGATACAGCCGCCGCCTGGTAAAGGGGGTGGCACTGGCCTGCTGCGCCTCTTTATTGGTCGCCAGCAAGGCGCCGAGCCTGCTGGAGAGGGTCAAGGCCTCCGGCAATCTTGTTGTGCTGTCCCAGAACGGACCCACCACCTACTACGAAGATGCCAACGGCCAGCACACCGGTTTTGAATACGGCATGCTGGAAGAGTTTGCCCGCGAACTGGGCGTTGAACTCGAAATCCGCGACGTACACGACCTGAGCCACCTGTTCGGTGAGCTGGAAGATCCCGAGTCTGGTGCGCACATGGCGGCATCTGGCCTCACAGTAACCTCCGAGCGCCGCGAGCAGGTGCGTTTCACACCGTCTTATTTTGAGATTCGCCAGCAAGTAATCTACCGCCTGGGTGAATCGCGCCCACGCAGCGTGGGTGACCTGGCCGGTAAAAATATCGCGGTAATCGCCGGCAGCGCCCACGCCGAGCAGCTGCGCAAGCTCTCCAAGCGCTACGAAGAGCTGTCCTGGGAGGAGATCTCCGATGTCGACGCCATGGAATTGGTGGAGATGGTGGATCAGGGCAAGTACCACTACGCGGTTGTCGACTCCAATGCCTACGCGGTGCACCGCGGCCTTTACCCCAATACCCATATCGCCTTTAACCTGACCCAGTTCCAGCCGGTCTCCTGGGCCTTCCCCAAGGGCGATGACGACACCCTCTACCGCGCCGCGCGCAGCTTTATGGTTCGCGCCAATACCAGCGGTCTGGTAGCGGAGCTGCGCGAACTGCACTTCGGGCACGTGAGCCAGATGAATGTGGGCGGCGCCAAGACCTTCGCCCAGCTCACCCGCGACCGCCTGCCCCGCTGGCGGGAAGAGCTGCAGAAAGCAGCCGACAAGTATGGTGTGGATTGGGAACTGCTGGCCGCCCTCAGTTATCAGGAATCCCATTGGAACCCGCGCGCCAAGTCACCTACCGGTGTGCGCGGCCTGATGATGCTGACACGCGCCACCGCGCGCGAAATGGGCGTGAACCGACTGGACCCACTGGAGAGCATCGACGGCGGCGCGCGCTACCTGGTTCAGGTACGCGACCGGATCCCCGAGCGTATCCGTGAACCAGATCGCTCCTGGATGGCGCTCGCCGCCTACAACATCGGCCTTGGCCACCTGGAAGACGCCCGCGTTCTCACCGAGCGCATGGGAGGCAACCCGGACCGCTGGGCAGACGTACGCGACCACCTGCCACTGCTGGCCAAGCGCCAGTACTACAAGACCCTGAAGCACGGTTACGCCCGCGGCTGGGAGCCGGTGACGTATGTGCAGAATATTCGTCACTACCAGGCCCTGCTGACCTGGACCGACCGGATCGAAGAACAGCGCCTGGCCGACGCCGCAGCCAACGACAATAGCGAGGCGCTCGCGGAAGTCCCCGCTGCGGAATCCGCCGCTTCCCAGTCTGCACTCTGATCCAACCCCTCTGATTGAGCAAAACAGGCGGCCACTGGCCGCCTGTTTTGTTTTGGTGCTCCGGCACTCCCCCTCCGCCGTGCAAGGCACCAAAATCCACCTATGCTTAGAGCACATACCCGAACAAATCGGCGCCACTGCTGTTCAAGTGAACACGCACGCACAGTTTAGGAGACCCCATGACCCGTAAACTCTTGCTCACTGCGCTCGCCACAACCCTTGCGGCATCTGTCGCCCTGCACGGCTGCAGCCGCAAGTCTGATACCAACGACCCGGATACCGCGCCGACCACCGAGGCCGAGGTGGTGGAGGAAGTCACGGTTACCCAACCTGACCCCAATACCCAAACAACCACCGGCGACGCTGCGTCATCGACAGCCGGCACTGGCGATGCCAGCAGCACCGACTCTCCCGAAAGCCCAAACAGTGAGGGGCAGTTAATCTGCAACGCAAAATGGTTTGAATGGGTCAACGGAGAGGTGATGAAAACCCAGGGCCTGGCCATTGCCGAACACTACCCCACCGGCCTGCCTGAAGTCGGCTCCAAAGAATGGTTTACCGCGATGGAGAAGCTTACCGGCGGCGACAAGATGGACGGCGCCCATGGCCCCGACGGCGGCAGTGATGAGTGGTGTTTTATGATGCAGCAGCGCCTCAGTAACAACGACTGATTCCCGGACAAGGCCATCACTTCGAGAAACCGGCTCGCATAGAGTCGGTTTAGGGAGTACGACATGAAAAATGTGAAGAGCTCACTGCTCGCCGTCACCCTCGGCGGGATTGCCGCGGTGGCTGCCGCACAGGACGCCACAGACAAAAAGCCACCACCCGGTGCCATGGCGCTATCCATGGTGCTTACCAAGCTCGAGCAACAGGGCTATACCCCTGTGGTGGAAGTATCGCTGGACAAGGGCCGCTGGGAAGTTGAAGCCTACAAAGAAGGCAAGAAGTGGGACCTGGAGGTGGACCCCAACAGCGGGGAAATACTGGAGATAAAAGAAGACAACAACTGACCCGTGCCAATGCCAGAAAACGCCACCGCCCCCAACAAAGCCCAGGTAGATACCCGGCAACTACTCCAACAACTGGAACAGTTGCTGGGCTGCGAGCGCGTGATTACCGACGCCGAGCGCAACGAATACTACCGTACAGGTTATCGCTCTGGTGAGGGCGTGGCACTTGCGGTGGTGTTCCCGGACTCGCTCCTGCAACTCTGGCGCACCCTGGAGGCCTGCGTGCATGCGGGTGTCATCATTATCTTGCAGGCGGCCAATACCGGCCTGACAGAGGGCTCTACCCCCAGCGGCACTGACTACGATCGCCCGGTTGTCGTTATCAATACCCTGCGCATGGACACCATCCATCTGCTGGGCGAGGGAAATCACCGCGGAGAACAAGTTGTCGCGCTGCCCGGGGCAACACTCAACAGCTTGGAAAAACAGCTGGCGCCACTGCGGCGCTCGCCACATTCCGAGATCGGCTCTTCCTGTTTGGGCGCCTCCGTTATTGGCGGTATCGCCAACAATTCCGGCGGCGCACTCTGCCAACGTGGCCCCGCTTACACCGAGCTGGCGCTCTACGCACAGGTCGACGCCCGCGGCGAACTGCAACTGATTAATCACCTGGGCATCGAACTGGGTGAGAACCCCGAGGAAATACTCACTAACCTCGAGCACGGCAACTTTGCAGAAGTTGGGCAACTGGCTTACTCGAACAGCAACACCCGTCCGCGCATGGCCTCGGACCGGGAGTATGTGGAACGGGTGCGCGATGTAGACGCCGATACCCCGGCGAGATTCAACGCAGACCCGCGCCGCCTGTTTGAAACCAGCGGCTGCGCCGGCAAAGTCGCAGTCTTCGCGGTACGCCTCGACACCTACCCCACCCCCAAGCGCACACAAACGTTTTATATCGGCAGCGACGATCCCACCGTTTTTGCGCGCCTGCGCAGAGGGCTACTGAGCGAGTTACCTACTATCCCCCTACTCGGTGAATACCTGCACCGCGACATGTTTGACCTCGCTGCGGAATACGGAAGAGACAGCTTCTACCTGATCAACACACTCGGCACGAGCAATATGCCGCGCTTCTTTGCCCTCAAAGGTCGCGTTGATGCCTGGCTAGAAAAACGCAGCTTCCTACCGCGCTTTCTGAGCGAACGCCTGCTACAAAAAATCAGCAAGCTACTCCCGCAACATCTGCCCAAGCGCATGCTGGACTATCGGGGAAAGTATCCACACCACCTGATCGTCAAGGTGGCGGATGACGGCATCGAAAGCACCCGCGAATGGCTGCAGGCCTTTTTCGAAAACGAAGAAAACACGGGTGACTTTTTTATCTGCACAACCGAGGAAGCCAGCAAAGCCATGCTGCACCGTTTTGTATCCGCCGGTGCCGCCATGCGTTACCAGGCCGTACATTACAAACGCGTGGGGGAGTTACTGCCATTGGATATTGCACTGCGGCGCAACGATATGGATTGGGAGGAAAAGCTACCGGCAGAAATCGCCGATCAGCTAGAGCAGCGCCTCTACTACGGCCACTTCTTGTGTAACGTCTTCCATCAGGATTACGTCCTGAAAAAAGACGCCGACCATGAGGCGGTCAAGAAAGCCATGCTAACACTGCTCGACCAGCGGGGAGCGCGCTACCCCGCAGAGCACAATGTCGGCCACCTATATCAAGCGCCCGACGCACAGCGCGAATTCTTCGAACAACTCGACCCCACCAACACCTTCAACCCCGGTATCGGCAAGACCGCAAAAACACGCCGCTGCTGTAGCTGCGGCTAGGCACACATCTCAGGCAAAAACCCCAGACGTAAACCTCAGAACTGAACCGTTACCGCACTGGAACCGGGCTTTAGGGTAAAGGTTTCAGTATTGCCATCCCGGGTAACGTTCACGGTGTTTACCTGATCCCGCTCCATCTCCATCAACATCGACTGACGCACCTGCAGTTCCTTGCCCTGCACCTCCGCCAGCGGCAGCTCCTGATACACCCACACATCGTGCACATCCGCTTCCATTCCCACCCACTTGGGCTTGATCACTGCACCATCGGCAGTGCGCAACTGAAAGCGATCATTCACATACGCCTCCATCTGCGCCTTGGCATCCTTCATTTCCTTACTCGCACTCAACTGCAGCGCGCGCTCCATATCCGCGATAAAGAAACGATGAGTGATTTCCAGGGACTGGCTACGCTCATTCACGGACATTTCGGTGAGGCCGAAGTGGTAGCGATGGGCGTGGGCTTGAGCCGCACTCAAGACAAGAGCGAAAGAGACAAAGGCAAGCTGCCAAACTCGAAGCATTTGAATCTGCATATATGAACCTAACTAATTCAAAATGTGCATTTAGAAATTTTATGCAACGCATAACGAAACGACGATGTGCACTGACGAAGTTTTGCGGTTTGAGAGAAGGTGCTGACGCTGGGGGCAGTCTTGCGAGACCTTCACCGCCATGGATGGCGGTGCAGAGCCCCAGGGATGGGTTCATGCGTGTCTCGCAAGACTGCACCCGGCGGCAGCACCGCCACCGGGTCAGCTAAGCAGAGACTTCAGGAATGAATTAGTCCTCTTTCAACTCTTCCTGCCAGTCTTTCATCAAGTTGCGCGCTTTCTCGTCTTTGAACAGCTCTAGACGCGACTTGATGATTCGGCGCGGGTAGTGGTTGTTCTCCACGTCTACGTCGGCAGTCTCCCAGTGCGGATCGACCACAACCGACTTCAGCAGCTTGTCCTTACCTCGCACCAGCATCTTGGAAGTCTTGGCCGCATTGCGGGTCCAGATTTCCGCCGGGATGCGCAGCTCCTCGGAAGAACCATCGGTGTAGTCCAGCTTCAGGATGATCGGCATCACCAGACCACCGATATTGCTGAAGTTCAGTACGTACACATTGCTCTCTACTTTCAGCAGATCGCGTTCCCAGTCTTCCAGCCCATCCAGCATACCGCGGTAACGATTGCGGTCCGCATTGGACACATCAAACTCATCGTGCTCATTGTAGAAGTCCGCCAGCTCCGGCTTGCCGTCCACAATGCGCGTCATCTTGTTCGCACGGTTCTTCTGCTTGGTCACAGACTCCGGCTCTTCCTCGAAACGCTCACGCTTCCACGGGCCTTCTACATCCGGGTTTTTGGTACCCACGGTGTAATGCTTCACTGCATCAATGCTGATATCCACATTGTCAGTGGTGTAAAACCAACCGCGCCAGAACCAATCCAAATCCATACCGGATGCGTCTTCCATGGTGCGGAAGAAATCCGCCGGCATCGGACGCTTGAACTTCCAACGCTGGGAGTACTCGCGGAACGCGAAGTCGAACAGCTCGCGGCCCATCACGGTTTCACGCAGGATATTCAGCGCGGTAGCTGGCTTGCCGTATGCATTGTTACCAAACTGCAGAATAGATTCTGAGTTGGTCATGATCGGCACCTGGTTCTCGCTCTTCATGTAATCAATGATCTTGCGCGCGTCGCCACGGCGAGACGGGTACTTCTCTTCCCACTCCTGCTCCGCCAGGAACTGAACGTAGGTGTTTAGGCCTTCATCCATCCAGGTCCACTGACGCTCATCGGAGTTCACGATCATCGGGTAGTAGTTGTGACCTACCTCGTGGATGATCACCGAGATCAATCCGTACTTGGTGCGACGGGAATAGGTGCGCTTGGAGCGATCCTCTTCATCGATCTCCGGGCGCGGGCCGTTGAAGGTGATCATCGGGTATTCCATACCACCTACCGGGCCATTTACCGAAATAGAGGTCGGGTACGGGTAATCGAAGCTGTAGCGGTTAAACACTTCCATTGTGTGGATGATGGCTTCAGTGGAGTACTTGTCCCACAGCGGCGTACCCTCTTCCGGGTAGTAAGACATCGCCATGGTGTCGGTGCCGCCCTTCTTGTAGCCCTGCGCATCCCACAGGAACTTACGCGAGGAAGCCCAGGCAAAGTCACGCACGTTTTCCGCTTCGAACACCCAGGTCTTGCGGGCAGTTGCGCGATCTTTCTCGTTTTCCAGAGCTTCTTCCTTGGTCACGATCATGACCGGCTTCTTCGCCGTCTCGGCCTTCTTCAGGCGCGCGCGCTGCTCGCGGGTCAGTACGTCTTGCGGGTTCTGCAGCACACCGGTGGAGGCAACAATGTGGTCCGCCGGTACTTCGATAGCCACGCGGTAATCGCCGAATTCCAGGGCAAATTCACCACGGCCCAGGAACTGCTTGTTCTGCCAGCCGCTCACGTCGTTGTAGGCCGCCATGCGCGGGAACCACTGCGCGATCTCATACAGGTAGTTGCCATCGCGCTCGAAGTATTCGTAACCGGAACGGCCACCCAGCGCCTTCTGCTCGATGATGTTGTATTCCCAGCCGATCTGGAAGGTCACGCCGTCGCCAGACTTCAGCGGCTGCGGCAGGTCGATACGCATATTTGTGTCGACGATGGTGTGGCGCAGATCGCGGCCGCGGGCATCGGCCACCTTGGTGATGTCATAACCACCTTGGAAATCTCTGGACACCACTTCGCGACGGAAGCTGCGGAACGGAATGGTATCCGGGGCAATGGACTCAACGTCTACCGGCGCCGCCAGGTTACCGGAAGAATTCGGCTTGAAACGGTTCTGGTCCAGCTGCACCCACAGGTAGCGCAGGGTGTCCGGCGAGTTGTTGGTGTAGGTGATGGTTTCAGACGCCGTGATGCGTTGCTTGTCATCATCCAGGGAGACCTTGATATCGTAATCGGCCTGCTGCTGCCAGTATTCGTGCCCCGGCGCACCAGAGGCGGCGCGATAGGTGTTCGGGGTGGGAAGCAGCTCTTCCAGCTGGCGGAACTTGTCACCGGTGACGTTCAGCGGGTCGGCGGCAATGGCCGCGGAGGCCCCGGCAAATCCGAGCAGTACCGCGCCCAGGCGACGGTATAAAGTCTTAATGGTCATGATTGGCGCCATTTTTCACAGATTGGATAAATAGCGCGCCATTCTAGCAGCACTAATGTGACTGGCGATTCCGGCGCCGAAATACCGTCTCAGCAACCCTTCAACTCACCGCAAAGTGCATCAGCCAACAGCCGGAAGCCCACAGCACTTGGGATTGACGCCTCCCCAGCCTATCAATGACCGGATAAAGGCAATTTGGGGAGCGCCATGCTGTTTGCCACTGAACCACTCCAACAAGGACAGTCCCGCAGAAAGCGTCATTTTCTCGGCGCGACGCTGCTCGCCGCCGCCCTGTCGCTAAGCGCCGGGGCCGCCGCACAACAACCGGGTCCCTTTTCCGCCCAGGACTTCCAGTTCTCCGGCCCAAAAACCAACCCCCAGATTCCCCCGCAGCTGTACGGGCCGGATCTCGACGGGCACACACCATCGGAGATTGACCTGAGCGCAGGCGCGGTCCGCGCACGCTTGCAGCAACTGGGCTTTCACTCCTTTGACGCCATGTACTTTCGCAACGGCTACTGGAATGTAATCGCCTACCACGGCAACAAGAAGCGCCAGCTTCTGGTCCACCCGAGCAGTGGTGCCATCCGCTCGGACAAGCCGTACTGCGGCAATCGCTGCAACCGCTACCAGCGCCACGAGGTATTCTGATACGCGCGACTGCGTCTACCGTGTTTACTTGGGAAGAGAGTTGGCAAGGGAGTTTGGAAGAGAGCTGGGAAGAGAGTAACGAAGCCCCAGCACCACGCTTTATGGTGCTGGGGTCGTTTGAGAAAGGAATCTGAAGAACTATCGAGAGAAGTTACCGATCAGGGCAACTTTCTACCGGTGCTCATCTCAGCGGTAGCAACAACATCGACTTCTTCGCTCTGGGTGGACTCCTCGATCGGCGCGCGGCGCAGGATCAAGAAACCCGAAATACCCGCGATCAGCGACGCGAGCAACACACCCGCCTTGGCCTGAATCAGCATTTCATTCTGACCGGCAAAGGCCAGCTCTGAAATAAAGATCGACATGGTGAAACCGATACCACCCAGCAGGGCGACGCCGATGATGTGGTGGAAGGTGGAATGCTTGGGCAGTTCACCCCAGCCCAGTTTCCAGCCGATCCAGGTGGCACCGACGATGCCGATCAGCTTGCCGAACACCAGACCACAAATCACACCAATGGTCAGCGGGTTCAGTACCGCCTCAGCACTGGTAAAGCTGTCCACTGGAATGCCCGCATTGGCCAGGGCAAAAATCGGTACCACGATGAAGGCCACCGGAATGTGCAGGCGCGTTTCCATGCGCTGCAACGGGGATTGCACCAGGTGTACGCCGTTATCCAGCGCAGACACCCGTGCGCGCAGTGCGTCGTTGGCAATAATCTTGTCGCCGGGGCGGAAGCTGCGGTCGAAGCTGCGAATGATGTCTTTAACAAAGGAACTGAACGCCACCGGGTCGTACTTCGGGCGCGCCGGGATGGCCATCGCGGTAATCACCCCCGCTAGCGTGGCGTGCACACCGGTGATGTGAAGGTCGTACCACAGCAGGATACCCACAAATATATAGGCGGCGGAGTGCCGTACCCCGGCCAAATTCAGCAGCCACAAGATCGCTGTCAGCAGGAAGGCACCCATCAGCGCGATCATATTGACGCTTTCGGTGTACCAGATGGCAATCACCAGGATGGCTCCCAGGTCATCCACAATCGCCAATGCCACCAGGAAGGTCACTACCGCGCGCGGCACCCGGTTCCCCAGAATGGCAATACAGCCCACCGCAAAGGCGATATCGGTGGCCATGGGAATACCCCAACCGCGCTCGGTGGGCGTCCCCACATTGAACATGGAGAAGATCAGGGCCGGTACCACCATGCCGCCAATGGCGGCCATCACGGGCAGTACTGCATGTTTCCTTTCGGAGAGTTCGCCGACCAGGAACTCACGCTTGAGTTCGAGGCCCACCAGCAAGAAGAAGATCGCCATCAGGCCATCATTGATCCAGTGGTGGAAACTCATCGACAGCGACCAGTCACCGAAGTTGTAACTGACTGGTAGGTGAAGGAGATGCGCATAGCCCGCCTGCCATGCAGAGTTGGCGATCACCAGGGCAATCACTGCGCAAATCATCAGCAGTACACCACTGCTACTCTGGCGGTGAATAAATTCATCGAACGGCGTCATCAGGCGTCCCAGGGCATTCTCCAATGGCGCCTCGAACACCTTGCCTTTACGCACTCTGAATTTACTCAGAACCTTATTTGCCATCTAACACCAACTCCTATCATTCAGATCCGCTATGTAACCGCGTTGCCAAGTTACATGGTTGTCTGCTTACTTTACGATCTACCGGGCGGTTACCTGCTGTCCGCGTCTTCCGCATCCGGGAAACTGAGGTTAGCATGGCAGCGATTTAATCTTCCATTGTTTCTGAACTATAGTGCCTTTCATGACCCGCCTCGACCTACTGCTGGTACAGCAACAACTCGCCAGCTCCCGCACCCATGCCCGCAAACTGATTGACGCCGGGCAGGTACAGGTATCGGATGCAGCCGGAAGCCAGTGGCGCACCGCCACCAAGGCCAGCCAGAACCTGAGTGAGGACACCCAGCTGCGCGTGGAAGCGCTGCCGGAAGACCAGTATGTCTCCCGCGCCGGTATCAAGCTGGCGGGCATTCTCGACCACACCGGCCTGAACCCCGCGGGCTGGCACGCCCTGGATGTAGGCTGCTCCACCGGCGGCTTTAGTGACTGCTTGCTGCAGCGGGGCGCAGAACTGGTGGTGGGAGTGGATGTGGGACGCGACCAGCTGGCGCCGGCATTACTGGAAAACCCGCGCATGCACCTGTTCGAAGGTATCAACGCACGCGATCTCACCACCGAACAAATTTCTCCCTGGGGAGACGGGGGCTTCAACGCGGTGGTGATGGATGTTTCGTTTATTTCCCAAACACTCATCCTGCCCCAGCTTCCCGCCCTGCTGAAGCCACAGGGGCACCTGCTGAGCCTGGTAAAACCCCAGTTTGAGGTAGGTCCGGAAGGAATCGGTAAAGGTGGACTGGTAAAGGACCCGAGCCTCTATCAAGGCGTGCAAGAAAAAATCTGCGCGCTGTGTGAAGCGCTGGATCTTACCGTGCGGGATTACATTGAAAGCCCGATCAAGGGCGGAGACGGTAACCGCGAATTTCTACTGTGGGCCACAAAGCGCGATTAGGCACACAACTCCAGGCTAGAACTCACAACTGAGCACTAACCTGGATACCGGAACCGCAGAGATTCTTACTCTGCGTCCAGCTGCTGGTCGGTCCGCGCCGCCATAATAAAATCATTCTTGTGCAAACCGCCCGCCTCGTGGCTCCACCAGGTAACGGTCACCTTGCCCCACTCGGTCAGCAGTGCTGGGTGGTGCCCCACCTCTTCGGCAATCGCGCCGACGCGATTAGTAAACGCTAACGCCTGCTTGAAGTTACGGAACTTAAACACACGCTCCAATTGCATAACGCCGTCGCGGGTCATTGGGGTCCAGTCCGGAATTTCGCGGATTAGCGTCGCGAGTTCTCCATCGGATACCAGTGGTGCGTCTGCACGACAGGCCTCGCAGGCTTGAGCTGCCAGCTCAGTCATATCTGACTCCTCTATGCACAGTTCATTATTAGTGAGGGTAGAATCGTGGCGCTCGACCACAAATCCAGAATTTGACACTGTAGTCGCCACACGAAGCGGAAACAAGGTAAGCTCGGTCACACGAAATAGTGTACGGATAAAATCCTGCTAACAAGACGACTGTGCTAGTTTTTCAACAGATTCGGTCAAAAGTTCGAGCATCTCTATGAAACAAGTGACTGCGATACTTCTTTTCGCCAGCATACTCTGCGCCTGCGGACCGAAAGATACGCCAAGCGAGAAAACTGACGCCAACACACCACAGACGCTCGTCGACCAGAGCGCAACCGAATCCGCTGCCGAAGAAGAAAAACCCAGCCGACGCGCTACCGTCAACGAAGAAACATTTGAGCGCCTAAGTGCACAAATGATTGAGCGCATGTGGCAGCTATTCCCCACATGGGCAATCAGCAACGGCTACTACAAAGTCGCCAGTGAACTCCAGGTACCGGACAATCACTACCGCCGGGCGGTACTGAGCTTTGCGCGAGACTACCTGAACCAATTTTCCGGATTTGACCCGCAAACCCTGAGCGCCGGTGCGCGCACCGACCTTGCGCTGATCATCAATTTTCTCAACCAAACCATCTGGAAACTCACCGAATTCAAACCGCACGAGTGGAACCCCGCCGATTACAATGTTTCGCACGGTTTCGCGCTGATCCTGAATACCGATTACGCACCGCTGGACGAGCGTCTACGCACCTTTAGCGAACGCCTCACCAAGGTACCCGCCTATTACGCCGCTGCGGAAAAAACCCTGAAAAACCCCGCTGCACCCCAGTTGATACTGGCCATCCAGCAAAATGAGGGCGCCAAATCCGTATTCGGTGAATCCCTGGAAAGTCAGATCGAAGACAGTGGACTGTCCCCGCGCGAACAGGAGCAGTTTCTCAGCCGTTTGAAAGCTGCACGCAAGGCAATCGATGAATACGTCGTTTTCCTGCAAACAATGCACTCAAAAATGGCGAACGTCGAAAGCTTCCGAGATTTTCGTATTGGCGAAGAACAGTACGAACAAAAATTTGGCTACGACATTCAGATCAGCATGAGCGGCAAGTCGCTGTACGAACGTGCGCTGCGCGAGAAAGATCGCCTCCACCTGAAAATGGACGAGCTGGCAGACAAACTGTGGCCCAAGTATTTTCCCGATGAAAAACGCCCGACCGATATTCTGGAAAAAATCCACAAGGTGCTGGAAAAGCTTTCACTGAATCACGCCACCAAGGAAACCTTCAAGGCCGAGGTTGAAAAACAGATTCCTGAGCTTGTCGCCTTCGTCAAAGAAAAAGACCTGTTGTCGCTGGACGAAGAAAAGCCGCTGGTCGTTCGCACCACCCCGCCCTATATGCGCGGTTTCGCCATTGCCTCCATCAATGCACCAGGCCCCTACGACAAAGACGCCAATACCTACTACAACGTGATGCCGGTTGCGGAACTGGCGGACGACCGCGCCGAAAGCTTTCTGCGTGAGTACAACACCTACCTGATGCAGATCTTGAATATTCACGAGGCCATTCCCGGGCACTACACGCAGCTGGTATACGCCAACCAGTCCCCAAGCCTCATCAAGAATATTCTCGGCAACGGCGCGATGATTGAGGGCTGGGCGGTTTACACCGAGCGCATGATGCTGGAAGCCGGTTACGGCAACTTCGAGCCGGAACTCTGGATGATGTATTACAAATGGAACCTGCGCACCGTCATCAACACGCTTTTGGACTATTCCATTCAGGTGAAGGGCATGACGGAGCAAGAAGCCCTGGATATGATGATGAAACAGGGGTTCCAGCAAAAAACTGAAGCGCTGGGTAAATGGCGCCGCGCCACGCTCTCACAGGTGCAGCTCACCAGCTATTTTGCCGGCTACATGGACATCATGGAACTACGGGATGAAATCAAGGAAAAGATGGGCGACGCATTCGATTTGAAGCAGTTCCATGAGACCTTCCTGAGCTACGGCAATGCGCCGGTCCCGGTCATCCGCGAACTGATGCTGGCAAAGCTTGAGGAGAAACCGCTCGACGAACTGTAACGAGTAGCGGGCTACACACTGGCCGCATCAGGACCGCCAGGCATCTACCATCTGCGAAGTGTCCTGATAAATGCGAAAGCGCACGATACGCCCGCTTTCAATTTCAAGTATCTGGCAAGACCGTATATCAAAGTGCTGCGGGTGCCCTACGAAGTGGCCGCGCTCTCTGCACTCCACATAAGCGCCCTTCTCCGTCTCGGTATAAGAAAGCACCTCAAACGACTCGACTCGGTTGATATCACCGACGATGGAGAAAAAGCGCTTCACCTCATCGAGACCGCGGTAAACGCCAAAATGTGGTACCTCGTCGGAGCCCACCAACTCCCACTCGATGTTCGGATCCAGCAGAGCATAAATCCCGTCGATATCGCCGGCGAGAAACGCATCGTATAGCTGCTTGGCGACCGCACAATTCCCAGCCTGTCGCTGCATAAGAAAAGCTCCACAAAAATGGTTACAGGCTCAGATCTTCAAGCCCGCAATCCAATATATAGAAGCAACTGGGTACTAAATCAAAACCGGCAGGACACTGGCGAGCACACACCACAACACGACGATCAGTGGCGAGAGTCGCCAAACCGCCAGCAAACCGAAGCCTACCAATGCGATGGCGAGATCTTGGGTGTCTTCAATACCCGAGGTGAAAATGGGGTTATACAGCGCTGCGGCCAATAGACCGACCACCGCCGCATTCACGCCCGCGATAACGCGCGCGGCAACCGGACTGTGGGATACAGAGCTCCAGAACGGCAGCACACCAGCCACCAGCAGAAACCCGGGCAGAAACATAAAAACCAATGCCACTGCCGCGGTCAATAACGCCCCCGCACCGGTAGGGATCAGCGCCCCCAGGTAAGCAGAGAATGCAAACATTGGCCCCGGAATGGCCTGCGACGCGCCGTAGCCAGCCAAAAACTGATCTGGGCTCACCCACCCCTGCGTTACCACAGAATCCTCAAGCAGCGGCAATACCACGTGACCACCGCCAAACACCAGTGCACCCGCACGGTAAAACGCCTCGGCAACCGATAGCAGGCTCGGTGCTGCGCTTGCAAACAGCGGCAAACCAATCAACAGTACCAAGAACAGCAAGAGCAAAAGAAAACCGAGGCGCCTACTTAGTGGGGCTTGAAGAGGCTCTGCAGAATCAGAAGCTACCCCACCGCGCAACACTGAGGCACCCAAGATACCGCCAACTAGGATTACTACCAATTGCATCGTCGAAGAAGAAAACACCAGAAGTAGTGCGGCTGCCGCCACCGCAATGGACCGCCGTTTTGCATCAGGGCACAGGTTCTTCGACATGCCGAGCAACGCATCCGCAACCACCGCGCACGCCACTAGCTTTAGACCGTGGATAACAGCCTCTCCGATTGGCCCAGAAAAGAAAGAGGATACTGCAGCAAAAACGATTAGCAGAGCTACCGAGGGCAGTGTAAACGCAAGAAAAGCACACAATGCCCCCAACCATCCACCACGAATAAGTCCGATACAGAAGCCAAGCTGGCTACTTGCTGGCCCAGGCAAAAACTGGCTGATTGATAGGAGTTGTGCAAACTGATGTTCGCCAATCCAAGCACGATTTTCGACGAACTCGCGCCGAAAATAGCCCAGGTGGGCGATTGGCCCCCCGAAAGAGGTTAGGCCTAACTTCAGAAAAACAAAAAATATCTCTACGGGACTATGTCGATTGACTTCACTTACCGGCATCTTTCACATTACAAATGGGTTGTTCGGGTATCAGCTTCGCCACCCGAAGGGAAATGTAGGCAGAAGCCTAACACACCCTTTCAATCTTGCCCCTCAAGCCCCAGCTGGCTGCGCAATGTGAAAAAATCCCATACCACCCAACTTTCCGCGATCTTGCCATCCGCATGTCGGTCAATCTGTACACCAGTCCAACTGACCCCTTTACCTGTCGCTGGTACGCCAAGGTATTCACCTGAGTTGGTGCCATAAAATCGCCAGTGCGTAGCCACTCGATCCCCCTCAGCAATCTGAGTCAAGATTTCCACCTTGAGATCGGAGAATGCGCCATGCACTGTATTCACCACGCTAGCCCAGGTAGCCAAATCGATGGCCCCGGTTCCACCTGTCGCAAGAGGGGCTTGATGATTGACGTAATCCGGCGCAAAGATTGCGGTGTCCACTTTCGCATCAGCGGCCCACATTTCAACGGCACTCTTTGACAGTTGCTTATTCATTGCGTCACTTCCGTCTTCCGCAAAACTTACTGGACTGGTAAACAGAGTTAACAGGGCGACCAATAGCGGCGCCACACCAACAAGACAAAGCCTTCTCTCGGCGTGTAATGCCATTTTTAGAGCCTCTCAGGACGATTCGTCTAATCACCATAGCAGCTGAAGTCCCAGCGAGAAAAACGGCAGACTGTAGGCAGGGAGCAGTCTCAGACGTCAGTATGGCTCACGACGAGACACAATAAACGCCGATACAACTAGAAAGATTCCCGTGATCGCCAACAGTAGCCAGGTGCTTTCGAGGAAGTGGTACAAAAAGATCCAACTACCAATCAGCATCAGTACCGCCAAGACTTTACTTCTGCGCGAAATGGCTTTTTGTTGTTCCCAATTGATCAGGATACTTCCGAACGTCGGGTGCGCGTATAACCATTTGTGTAGCCGATCAGAACCGCGCGCAGCAAACCAAGCAGAAAGCAGCAGAAATGGTACGGTCGGAATACCAGGGAGGAAGACACCGATCACCGCGAGACCGATGAAAAAATAGGCCAATATCAGCGCAACAAGTTTTCGCATGCTCGAACCGGTACCAACTTACGAAATGTTATAGTTATGAACGATCATAAAACTTGTGTGCATTTTCATACAACACTTGGCCAGCCGCAGCTTCACCCAAAGCGTCACATATCAGAGCTATATCATTCTCACAGAAAGGCCGCGGGGCACGGGTTCCAGGAAGATCGCTACCAAACATCAAACTGGATGGATTCGCCGCATAGATAGGTGCAATCACCAGTCGAGGGTCGAAACCTAACCGGCCGAATCCTGTCGCTTTGATCTTCACGCCACGCTCAGCCAGCTTAATCATGAAAGGTAGAGAGGCCTTGTCCAACCCCAGATGATCAATAGCGACTGCGGGCAGCTGCAATAGCGTGTCATATAGAGAGGAGATATCACGGGGGCCCGCATATATCTCGATATGCCATTTCGCCAGATCATAAATCCTGGATGCAAAGTACCTCAGGTTATCCACCGTTTCAGAACCACCGCGCTTCAAATTAAACCGCACGCCCCGCACTCTAGAAGCGCTTAACGCAAGGATTTCCTCATCCCTCACAGAAGACAATAACTGGGTAACCCCGAAATACCCTTCACCAAGCCGCGCAAGTGAATCCAATAGGTAGCCTTGATCTTGCCGCTGAAAAGAGCCTGAAACCACCACCCCGCCCTTCAGCGCATAGGGTTTCATCACCCTGAGATAGTCCTTCACTGAAAAATAGTCAGGCACGAAGCCTGCGTTGCTATGCAACGGATAACCTTCAGGGATAATATGAAAGTGACTATCAAAGACATTCACGGAATGATGGAGCATAGATCAGGGGAAAGAATACTTAAATTTCAGTAAATTCAAGATCCTTTGGTAAATTCTCAAATTCGATTCGTGTTGAATGCATTTGTTCCAGCAACCAACCATTTTCCGTCTTTACCACAACCGCGCTTTCCAGCCAGGCGCGCTCCGTGGTTTTATCCCCACTTTTGAACACTGCCTTATTCCAATAATTGATCACCGCCATATCTGCCTTCACGTCTTTAGAGATCACACTGATGAAATTTCTGCGCTGGTACTCGGCCGGCTTTACTGCCTCAATCAGCTTTTGGATATCCCAGACCTCCCCGTGCTCCAGCAGGACAAAGCTAGGGGTTACCGCACTTTTCATCCCGTCGTGATCAAACGCGGATAACGCATCGAAAATCTCTTCCACAGGTGCAAATTCTTTGTCCATTTCCGCCATCACTGGCTGAGACAGAAATAAGAACATACCCAAAGCCACAATCGATTTTTTAATCAACATTAAGAACCCTTACTTCACTAGGTCAATTAGAAAATTAGAACTAGCCAGTCACTCAAGATAATGACGAGCGACCAGCTTCAGGTCCAACACCTGTCACTCATACCCATCGGCCTCGGCCAGTGGCAGCTTGCCACGTACGAAAATACCATTGCCGCGCCCGATCTCCCGGCCTTCTGCATCATATACAATGGATTCCGCGATAAACTGGGTCCGATTTCTATTCACAACCTTGCCTACCGCCCGCATACGCCCTGTTGCTACAGGCCGGGTTATATAAGTGGTAAAGGAGGTGGTCAACACAAACACCTCCTCTTCCAGAGAGTTGGCTGCAAAGAAAGCCGCATCGTCGAGCATTTTAAAATATACAGACCCATGCACCCCGCCACCCGAATGGTGATACTTCTTCGACAGCTCGATCTCGATGACCGCCTCGCCTTCTGATACCTCCATTATAGGCGCGAAGATCGTGTTTATCGGCGCTGCCACATACATGCTGACGAGCTTTTGGAAATGTGTTTTGCGACCCATTTATCAATCCACTATTAGAGTTCACTGACCGCCAGATCCACCGCTTTCGCAGCGTGAATCCTGGTTGTATCGTAGAGCGGTACGCTTGTATCTGATTGTTCAATCAGCAGCGCTATTTCCGTACACCCCAGTATCACGGCTTCAGCACCGCGCTCAGCCAGATGACGAACCACATCGAGATACTTTTCCCGAGATTCGTCATTGATGACGCCAAGGCAAAGCTCTGAGTAAATCACATCATGCACGATGTCGCGCTCGTCCGGTGTTGGAGTAATCACATTGATTCCATACTGCTCAATCAAGCGACCCTTGTAGAATTCCTGCTCCATGGTGAATCTTGTCCCAAGCAACCCTACCGACTTCACACCGTCCGCGAGCAACTGTTCAGCCGTGGCATCGGCAATATGCACCAGAGGTATAGATATGGCGGCCTCCACTTCCCCAGCCACCTTGTGCATAGTATTTGTGCAAATAAGCAGAAACTCCGCTCCAGCAGCCTCTACCGATCTGGCCGCATCCGCAAGAATTTTCGCAGTGTCATCCCAACGTCCCTGATGCTGTAGCTTCTCGATCTCATCGAAATCAACACTGTAAAGCGCAATTTTTGCTGAGTGCAGGCCTCCGAGACTTTCCTTCACTCCCTCATTGAGCGCTTTGTAATAGCTTGCGGTTGATTCCCAACTCATCCCGCCGAGCATACCGATGGTCTTCATACTCATCCTGTAGTTAGTGATCCTCGCCCACGACTTGCTTGACCTACATCAATTAGACGCCACGTACGATACGTATGATCGCGCCCTTCCAACAGAATAATGACGCTTACTGCTCATAAATAGAAGGAATCGATGTGATGAGCCAACAGATTACAAAACTCTACGACAAAGACGATCATATTTGTCTGTTCGTAACCGGTTTGGTGGATGGAGAAGCCATTCCGAGCAATCAACTGGTCATCATTGATCATGGCGAAGCCGCGCTATTTGATCCCGGTGGCGATCTCACCTACAGCGCGCTGTCATTCGAGCTGTCCAAGCTCATCAACTTGAAATCACTGCGCTACGTATGCGCCTCACACCAAGACCCCGACATCATTGCATCCCTACCCCGCTGGCTCATGCATACCAACTGCTGCGTTGTAACATCCAAGCTGTGGGCTCGGTTCCTGCCGCACCTGGTATCTGGTTTCGTGTCTGAACGTATGAATGCCTCTCTCGCCCACCGGATGATCGAACTGCCCGATGAAGGTGGTCGCATCGCATTGGGCGAAACAAGCTTTCAGGCGGTGCCCGCACATTTTCTGCACTCCGTAGGTAACTTCCACTTCTACGACCCGATTAGCAAAGCATTGTTTTCCGGCGATGTGGGTGCAGCCATTACCCCAGGACAGGATCACCTACCGGTAGATGACATGGCCACACATATCCCACGTATGGAAGGGTTCCACCGACGCTATATGGCGGGCAATCGTGCCTGCCGCGAGTGGGTGAACCGGATAAGATTAATGGATGTGGAAATGATATTGCCGCAGCACGGAAAACCCTTTATTGGCAAGAAAATGGTCGCCGAGTTTCTAGGCTGGTTCGAGAGACTGGAGTGTGGGGTGGACCTACTGCCCGGTAATTTCCATGTACGTTGACTCGATATCTTTATACAGATCGGAGACCCAAGACGGAGAATCCACGGGTGGGCTTAGCGTGTTCTGCGATGGGTCAGTTGGCGAAATAAGCACTGTCGTATTCGATTTTCCGGTAGCATGAACCAAGGAAAACAATTGCTCGATTGCTGGATCCCCCATTGCAAGGCAGCCTATTGAAGCTGCGCGGCCATGGATAAATATATTTGTGCCTGGGTAAGTTCGGCCTTCATTCTTGGCATGTACCAAGTCGAACGCGTTGGGATAGTTTAACTTCATGGAAAGGTGGTAAGCACTATTCGGGTTGAAACCGATAATTTCATAAATCCCTTCCGGTACCTGCTTATCCCCCTCACGTAACTTCGGCCCCAGTACGCCACTAGCCGCTTTAATGGGGTAGGAAGTAATCAGCTGGTAACTCGCACCGTTTGACGCCCAGACTTCCAATATATCTTTATCCTTGAAGGCAATAAGCGCGAGCTTTGACGGTGGGTAGCTTATGCCCTTTTCATTGAACAGTGGCTCCAGCTCTTGTCTCGATTGCTCACCGTAAAGATCAATAACCTCTGCTACCGTCTTCTTACCCGTGATCTTGGTCGTCGCCGGATGCCAGATTGTTCTGCCGTATTGATAGAATAGAAATGCAGCGACCGCCAACAAAAGAATAACAAATATCATCTTCTTCACTGGATCTCACCTAAGAAAATATCAAGTGGACGTAACAGAGAAACAATCTGTTTCAATCATCTCATAACGGGAACGGCACTGTCTTCGTTCGACTTATAGCGCACAAGCAGATACCACGTCACCAAGCCAGGAGCGACAATCGCCTGTAACGAAAAGAAAATCAGCGTGATCCAATCACTCGTATGAACCGCTTCCCCCTGTTGGATCAGCCACTGGTTACCGAGGGGCCCCGAAGAAAATATGATTGCCGTGACGAGATTCCAGCCGAGGTGCAAGCCAACCGGAGCAAACAGGGACTGGGTTTTCGCATAGGCAAATGCAAACATCCAACCGCCCATACCGGTTACCAGGAAGATATATATCATCAGTACAAGATGAGCGCCAAAGACCTCGTAACTGAACCAATGATAGACGCCAAAAGCAACAGAACTGAGCAGGCACGCCTTGATCAGACCGATATACCTGATCAGCAGGTAGAGAATAGCCCCGCGAAACACGAGTTCTTCAAACAGGACCGACCTAAGCACCCAAAAAGACCCATGGAAAAAATCCAGTACACTGTATTCTGGATTGATTTCATAGTTAATTTGCTTGAAGTGCGCCTGCCATGTGAAGTTGATAACCGCGATGATAGCCATAAACCCCATACCGAGCAGGAGTTCGTTGCAACGCTTCCACGTTGGAGTAATGCCCAGGACAGTGACCGGCTCACCCGATATGCGGCGCAAGAGTCCCCAAGACAAAATAAGCGCTACGATTACCCCAAGCATCACACTTTCTTTACGAACTTCGCAGTGACCATAATCTCCCCCACCCCGGCAAACTTACAATCAAGCTCGTGGTCCTTACTATCCACAATTCTCCGTATAACCGTCTTGGAGCCAATCTTTAGCCCCTGTGAACTCCCTTTCACCTTGAGATCTTTAATCAGCGTAATCTTGTCGCCAACCTGAAGTAGATTTCCATTCGAATCCCTGACAACAATCGTATCTTCCTCCGAAGATTCCGATGGGTTCCACTCGTAACCACACTCTGGGCAAACCAGATTCTCTTGGTCCTGGTAGGTATAGCTTGAGTTACATTTTGGGCATGCTGGATGTGACATTTTTCTCTAACATTCCTACTTTCGAAAATTTCACTAAAAGTAACGCCTTATTATCGCATTAACGAGCCGGGGTAAGTGTAGCCTCGAGGTATTCCATCGGTGAATCCACAACCAACCTTGCTCACCAACTTGTATCACTTGCGCAGGCCTAACACTAAATAGATAGTACCTGGCGCTATCCACCCTCCGTTTAGAGCCTCACTCTGAGGCCGGACACTGGACTGCGAGCGTCACTATATATTGGGATATCTTTAATAGAGTCCACAGCTATACATTAAGCGAATAGCTTAAAAAATCATCTAAGACCCGCTGATAACCCAGCTTTTCATAGAGCTTTTGCCCTGGATGATTATCCACAGCTGTAAGCAAATCGATACGTTTTGCACCATTCTCTATGGCATATTCCTTTGCTTTATTCATCAAAGAAGCAGCAACCCCCGAACCTCTAGCAGACTCATCCACATAGAGATCGTACAAAATAAATATTTTTGCCACATCAACAGAACAAAATGATGGATACATTTGGGTAAACCCAACCAACTCACCATCATTCTCCGCAATAAAGATAGTGGAATCTGAATTTTTAATTCGATCAGACATGAAGCTCTTAGCTGCGTCAAAATCTGCCGGGTAATCATAGAACTGTCGGTATAGATTGAACAATCTAGATAGTTCATCCAGATGTCTTTTATCTGCTTTCAGGACATTCATTATGAGATTTAGCCCCTTATCTAAAATAGTTAGAGCATCTAAAGAAATCCAATCAAGTAGAAATATTACTCTAATTGCTATTAATAGTTACTCGTATGACTCGAATAGGGACAAATCCATCCCTTCCATTTTGCACACAGATTTAATTGTTTTATTAGCGGCTAGATGCTTTAGATATGCGCCCAAGTTAGAAAATGTCAAAGGCGACTTTTCAATTAGCAAACTCCACTCAGCCAACATAAACAAAAAATAATCACAAGCAGTAATTTTATCACCAATAAGATATTTACCTTTAGAAAGCTGCTCGTCAATAATTCTTAAAGAATCTGCGATGCGCTCATCCTGCGCCGCGACTACATTCGGAATTGTCTTTTCATCATTCGTGTGTCTATGTGGATAGTAACGCACCATCAGCTCGGCTTGGAGAGTGTTATTCAGGTATGCCAACCACTGAAAAAACGATGCACGCTCGGGTGTACCCAATTCAGGGATAAGCTGATGGCCTGGATGCTGCTCACACAGATGTATACAGATAGCCGGGCTTTCAAAAATTGCGTGCCCGTCATCTACCAAGGTAGGAATGCGACCCGCAGGATTTAACTTTAAGTAATCAGAAGATTTTTGCGAGTTAGAGCTTTTATCAACCAATATTAATTCATAATCCAGCCCCATGTGATGCAACAAAAAGTGGGGAGCCAAACTCGCGTTATTTGGATAGTAGTAAAGTTGGTACAAACTCGAACCCTTCCTTTAGGTCATTAAATAATAATTACACTCACAGCGCCGACGAGTTAATTGTCCGTGCCCCACCAATATGAGGTCATAGCGGCTGAGAGAAAGATACACATAGTATGAAATCTACCTACAGCGCTATATTACCCCTAATTCTGGGGAGTTACGTGAATCTCGAATGAAACCCCATCGGATGCTACAAACTTTATACCCACAGCTTCGTGAAATTCTGTAAGTAAAACGGGGGTAGCCACGAGTACAAACCCGCTAGACTCATTAAACTCATATACTTTCGTCTTCAACCGGATTTGACCTTCCGGTGTTTGCACCGCACTTAGGTCGATTTTTAGCTTACTTTCTATACGCAACTCACTTTCAGCACCTTCCTCACTCAGAAGCTGAATAGACGCCAACTGTTCATTATTTGCGCTCGCATCTACTTTCAGCATAATTGGAGACGCAGTGGAGAAAGATGTGTACAGAAGCAACGCTCCTACAATTGCCAACATTCCACCAAAATATTGTTGGGCTCGCTTTACAACCGAAGACTTTTCGGTTTCTTTTACGAGAATGTCTGCGGGGGTAAGCGAAAATGCAGAAGAAATTGATTTGACAGACTCTTGAGATGCATTAGCACTCTTTTCGATTCGCTGTATAGTCCGCAGGCTTATCGATGCCACTTCGGCCAGTTGCTGCTGACTCCAAGCACGCTCTTTTCGTAGGCTGATTATCTTTTTTGTATTTACTTGCACTTCCATTTCTCTGTCCTCTGAAAATTGAACTGATATTTTCAGCGGATCAGCCTTAACTAGTTACGTCGTTCTTACGACATTAGTACGAAAGTCATACGACAGGCAAGCTATCCCAAGGAGGGCCGGAGGCTTGGTGTTAATGGCCCGGCCTTATTATGAATGTGACAGCACGGTTCCCACAGCAGCAATGTGGACTGTGGTCAAAAAAATAGAATCGAATGCGTGGCCATTTTCGAATACGCCCAAATTAGCGATCAATTCGAACGAAAATACAATGGATCTACCTTCTCTAATATTCCATTATCTACACTCGAAACTGGAACTACCCAACGGCTATAGATAATACCAGCCAACGAAACAAGCTGTGCCTGCAAAGCAATCAATATGATTTCAAGGCATACGGCTTCAACAAGTAGCCCTAAGAAACGAACCACAGGGTTCAGGGAAGGGAGTAAGTCCCCTATAACTGCCAAGAAAGCTGGGAGACTTTTCGGTGAAAGAGAAGCGACCTCAAGAGGCGCACATCTTTTTTGACGTCACGCTGGAACGCCTTGTCACGTGTCTAGCTTAAGTCCAAGCCAACCACATACAATGAATACAGAAACAGCGACAAATAATACGGAAAAAGCGCAGTTTATTAACCAGACCGCACTCCAAATGCGCCCATGAAAACTGAACCGCGTTCTAATACTATGGCTTAGCAACGCTAACGAGGATGGGACAATTAGTACAGCCGACAGAAAAAGAATTGGTACTATCAAAAATAACCCGAACCCTATACCCGCTGCAGCTGAAGCGCCCATTTCCGGCTCCACCAGGGAGAGAAAATAAGCAATTATTGCCCCTGCTAACACAGCTAACACAGCTAAAACTAGTCCAGAAATTTGTATAGTTTTCACTGAATTGTCATGTACCGAACGACTGGTTCAGCCGCGCTGAGATAGCGCGGTTGAACTTGTTCAAAATGGCTGCAGGCTATGAACATAACGACGCCAAGTTTTCGGCGTCAAGCTGCAGCCACTTGCTATACGCTGTGACCTACTGAGGTACAACTTTTGTAGCGCACGGGCCTTTCTGGCCTTGCCCAACAACGTATTCGACTTTTTGACCATCTTCTAGGCTCGCATAACCACCACCGGCCTGAATCTCTGAATGGTGGACAAAAAGGTCTTTGCTTCCATCTTCTGGAGTGATGAAGCCATAGCCTTTTTCAGAATCAAACCACTTTACGGTTCCTGTACTCATAATATTCACAAATTTCATTGGTGAGACATAAATCCCTGATTCCACTATCACCATCATGGAATCAGGCGTTGAATTCAAAAATACACCTAACGCCGTTGCCACACCTTGTTATGCATTCGTGGCACTGAGTAGGATATAGAACAATGTATCTACAGTAATCACGACCAACAACACTAGTAGCCCATATTGTGCAGACTGCCTCCAAGAGAGCTCAAACTGCAGCCGCAACATAAGCATCGGTACGATAAAGTACAAAGCAACAAGTGCAATAAGAAACTGCTGGTCAATACCAGCTATCCCAGTACCTATTGTCGCTAGAAATATCAGTAGAGCCGGAACAAGGACGAATGTTATTGATGTGAAGCTGTCTAGACCGCGATCCTTACCTCGTTCAAAGTATTTCAACAGGCCAAAAACTATACCACTAGCCAGCAATGCTTGAATCATTATTTTCCTCGATTTTTGATTTTATTGCATAACAGTTTTATTCATGAGCCATGGTCTATTGTCGTCAGGGGCTTCTGTTCATAGGAAGCAAAAACGACCAGCGATGAAAAACCTGCCATAAATCAACGAGTTAGCCTACTTCAATCCGGGAACACAAGCCATAGGCTGCCGAACACGGAGAATCGCCGAAACCGTGTAGAACAAGTGCGCATAGTAACGCTTTCTGCAGGTATAAAAAAAGCCACCCGAAGGTGGCTTTTTTGTCAGAAAGAACCGTGCCGATTACCAGCCGGTCACTTCCTTCAGTGCGTCGCCAATTTGCGCCAGGGAGCGCACGGTTTTAACACCGGCGTCTTCCAGAGCAGCAAATTTCTCGTCCGCGGTACCTTTACCACCGGAGATGATCGCACCGGCGTGGCCCATGCGCTTCCCGGGAGGAGCGGTTACACCAGCGATGTAGGAAACGACCGGCTTGGTGACGTTTTCCTTGATGTACGCAGCCGCTTCTTCTTCAGCGGAACCGCCGATCTCACCGATCATAACGATCGCTTCGGTCTGCGGGTCGTTCTGGAACATTTCCAGAATATCGATGAAGTTGGAACCCGGGATGGGGTCACCACCGATACCGACACAGGTAGACTGGCCAAAACCGTGGTCAGTAGTCTGCTTAACGGCTTCATAAGTCAGAGTACCGGAGCGGGATACGATGCCCACTTTGCCTGGCTTGTGAATGTGACCAGGCATGATGCCGATCTTACATTCACCCGGAGTGATAACACCCGGGCAGTTCGGGCCGATCAGGCGTACGCCCAGCTCGTCACACTTAACCTTGGCCTGCAGCATATCCATAGTAGGAATGCCTTCAGTGATGCACACGATCAGCTTAATGCCGCCGTTCGCCGCTTCCAGGATGGAATCCTTACAGAAAGGCGCAGGTACATAGATTACAGATGCTTCCGCACCGGTTGCTTCTACGGCTTCTTTTACGGTATTGAATACCGGCAGGCCCAGGTGAGTCTGGCCGCCTTTGCCCGGGGTTACACCGCCGACCATTTTTGTGCCGTACTCGATCGCTTGCTCGGAGTGGAAAGTACCCTGGGAGCCGGTGAAGCCCTGACAGATTACTTTAGTGTCTTTGTTAATCAGTACTGACATGATTATTTACCCTCCGCAGCTTTAACCACTTGCTGTGCAGCATCGGTCAGGCTGGTTGCAGCGATGATGTTCAGGCCGCTGTCGCTCAGGACCTTGGCACCCAGCTCAGCGTTGTTACCTTCCAGGCGAACAACTACGGGTACTTCAACGCCCACTTCTTTCACTGCACCGATCACGCCTTCGGCGATCATGTCACAGCGTACGATACCGCCGAAGATGTTGATCAGAACGGCTTTTACGTTGTCGTCAGACAGGATGATTTTGAACGCTTCAACAACGCGCTCTTTGGTCGCACCGCCACCAACGTCCAGGAAGTTGGCCGGGCTACCGCCGTGCAGATTCACGATGTCCATGGTACCCATGGCCAGACCAGCACCGTTTACCATGCAGCCGATGTTGCCATCCAATGCTACGTAGTTCAGGTCCCACTTGGCTGCGTGTGCTTCGCGCTCGTCTTCCTGAGACGGGTCGTGCATTTCACGCAGGTCCGGGTGACGGTACAGAGCGTTACTATCGATAACGATCTTGGCGTCCAGGCAGTGCAGGTTCTTCTCTGGAGTGATTACCAGCGGGTTGATTTCCAGCAGGGCCAGATCTTTCTCTTCAAACATTTTCGCCAGACCCAGGAAGATCTTGGTGAACTGCTTGATCTGATCGCCTTCGAGGCCCAGTTTGAACGCCAGCTCACGGCCCTGGTAAGGCTGTGCGCCTACCAGCGGGTCGATGATGGCTTTCAGGATTTTTTCCGGAGTCTCTTCCGCAACTTTCTCGATCTCAACACCACCTTCGGTGGAGGCCATGAAAACGATGCGACGGGTAGCACGGTCCAACACCGCGCCCAGGTACAGTTCCTGGTCGATATCGGTGCAGCTTTCCACGAGGATGCGGGAAACCGGCTGGCCGTTTTCGTCTGTCTGATAAGTTACCAGGTTGTTACCCAGCCACTTTTTGGCGAATTCTTCAATTTCCGCTTTGGAGTCTACCAGCTTCACACCGCCCGCTTTACCGCGGCCGCCAGCGTGTACCTGGGCTTTAACAACCCACTTGTCGCCGCCGATTTCATCTGCTGCCGCTGCTGCCGCTGCCGGGGTTTCCGCTGCAATGCCTTTGGAAACCGGCAATCCGTATGCTGCAAACAGTTGTTTGCCCTGATACTCATGCAAGTTCATAGTCAATACCAATTCACATTTGAAATGTGTTTACCAATTGCAGATTTCTCTGCGCGTTTAAACAAGGTTCGGGCGCTGTTGAATTGCAAAACCAGAACCCTGAAATGAATCCGGGGCGGAAGACACTTCCGCCCCGGTTTATCGGGTCGCTTACTTACGCTTTTTACGGTTGGCGATGTGGATCGCATGGCCGTTCGCAGCAAGTGCAGCTTCTTTCACCGCTTCAGACAGAGTCGGGTGACCGAATACGGTCATGCCGATGTCTTCTGCGCTGGAGCCGAATTCCATGGCGATCGCTACTTGCTGAACCAGATCAGCAGCAGACGGGCCAACGATGTGTGCACCCAGTACGCGGTCAGTTTCCGCGTGCGCAATGATTTTCACCATGCCGTAGGTATCGTTGGCGGCCATAGCGCGGCCGGAAGCAGCGAACGGGAATACGCCCACATTGTAGGGCTCGCCGTCAGCTTTCACCTGTTCTTCGGTGCGGCCAACCGCAGCAATTTCCGGGTGGGTGTAGATAACGTTCGGGATCACGTCGTAGTTCATCATCGGCTTCTGACCGGCGATGCGCTCGGCAACCACCACGCCTTCTTCAGACGCTTTGTGCGCCAGCATCGGGCCGCGTACTACGTCACCGATGGCCCATACGCCCGGTGCAGAAGTCATGCACAGGTCGTTTACGTAGATGAAGCCACGCTCGTCCAGTTTTACGCCAGCGTCTTCAGACAGCAGACCTTCGGTGTACGGACGACGGCCCACACATACAATCAGCTTGTCGAAGGTTTCCTGGTGCTCTTTGCCATCTTTGTCCTGATAGGTAACGACAACTTCTTTACCTTTCACTTCGCTGCCGGTTACACGGCAGGACAGACGGATGTCGAGACCTTGCTTCTTGAAGATTTTCTGGGATTCTTTGGCAATCTGCTGATCCATAATGGCAAGGAAGCTATCCAGGGCTTCCAGAACCACTACGTCGGAACCCAGACGGTTCCATACAGAGCCCAGTTCCAGGCCGATTACACCGGCACCGATCACACCCAGACGCTTGGGTACTTGGGTGAATTCCAGTGCACCGGTGGAATCAACGATGATTTTGTTGTCCACAGGCGCCGGCGGGATGTTCACCGGAACAGAACCGGAAGCCAGAATGATGTTTTCTGCTTCGTAGGTAGTGCTCTTGCCGTTGTGGTCAGTTACTTCAACTTTCTTGCCTGCGAGCAGCTTGCCGGTACCTTCAATAGAGGTCACCTTGTTGGCCATAAACAGGCCGGCTACACCACCGGTAAGCTTCTTAACGATGTCGTCCTTACGGCCGATCATTTTCTTAACGTCAATCTTGACCTTGGCATCGATACCGTGGACTTCGAAATCGTCTTTGGCTTCGTGGTACTTCCAGGAGCTGTCCAGCAGCGCCTTGGAAGGAATACAACCAACGTTCAGGCAGGTACCGCCATTAACGGTCTTGCCATCTTTGTTTACCCATTTTTCAACACAGGCAGTTTTCAGACCCAGCTGCGCTGCGCGAATAGCAGCAACATAACCACCGGGGCCAGAGCCGATTACGATTACGTCAAATTTTTCTGACATGGTCTGTTCCAAATTTGAGTGGATTCAACGAATGCGGATTTGTCACCGCATGCCCGGGCTTCTTCCCGGATTTCCCTGAGACGGTCTTGTTGCCGTTGATGCCAGCTCGAACGGCTGGCTCATTTTGCGGGCGACCTCTTAAGGGCCGCCCTTTCTCCAAATCTAACCTGCTTATACTTCCAGCAGGATACGCGCCGGATCTTCGATCATTTCTTTGATCGCAACCAAGAAGCCAACCGCTTCCTTGCCGTCGATCAGGCGGTGATCGTAAGACAGCGCCAGGTACATCATTGGCAGGATTTCTACCTTGCCGTTGACCGCCATCGGGCGCTCCTGAATTTTGTGCATACCGAGGATGGCGGTTTGCGGCGGGTTCAGGATCGGAGTAGACAGCAGGGAACCGAACACACCACCATTGGTGATGGTGAAGGTGCCACCGGTCATCTCGTCAATAGACAGCTTGCCATCACGGGCACGTAGGCCCAGGTCACGGATATTGTTCTCCAGATCCGCCAGGCCCATGTTTTCTGCGTTACGCAGAATAGGTACTACCAGGCCTTTCGGGGAGGAAACCGCAACACCAATGTCTTGGTAACCGTGGTATACGATGTCGTTACCATCGATGGACGCGTTCACCGCAGAGTAACGCTTCAGCGCTTCTACTGCCGCTTTAACAAAGAAGCCCATGAAGCCCAGGCGGGTGCCATTGTGGGTCTTCTCGAACAGGTCCTTGTAGTTTTTACGCAGATCCATGACTGGCTTCATGTTCACTTCGTTGAAAGTAGTGAGCATGGCAGTGGACTGGGATGCGTCGAGCAGACGCTCGGCGATACGCTTACGCATACGAGTCATCGGAACACGCTTCTCAACGCGCTCACCCGCAGCAACTTCCACTTGCGCGGCAGCAGCCGGTGCGGCAGCAGCCGGCGCAGTGCCCGCTTTCATCACGTCTTCTTTCAGTACGCGACCGCCTTTGCCGGTGCCTTCAACGCCAGCCAGGTCAACGCCTTTTTCCGCAGCCATTTTCTTGGCAGACGGCATAGCAATTTTTTCGCCGGCGGCGGCAGGTGCCGCAGCAGCCGGAGCTTCAGCTGCCGCAGGTGCAGCTTCGGCAGAGGCGCCAGCGCCTTCTTCGAACTTGGCAATTACTTCATTGGAGAGAACGGTATCGCCCTCACCTTTGATAATTTCACTAATGGCGCCGTCAGCCGGTGCAACTACTTCCAGCACAACTTTGTCGGTTTCGATATCCACGATCAGTTCATCGCGGGACACAGCTTCACCCGGTTGTTTGTGCCAGGTGGCAACGGTGCCGTCCTGAACAGATTCCGGGAATGTTGGCGCTTTAATCTCGATGGTCATTGTTCCTGTTTCCTGAGATTTTCGGGGATGTGGAAAGACACTAATCCTTCACAACATCCTGCTCTTTCGTTGTACTGCTGCCTTATTTGACAGTCAGCGCCTCGTTGATGAACTTATTCTGTTCTTCCAAGTGGGTGGACATGTAACCCGCCGCAGGTGCAGCGGAAGCCGCGCGGCCGACATATTCCAGCTCCAGCTTGGGATGTGCTTCTTTCAGCAGGCGACGCAAGTGGTGCTGACTGGAGTACCAGGCGCCCTGGTTCATGGGCTCTTCCTGACACCAGGCAACGCTCTTGACGTTCTTGAACGCGGATACCGCACTCAGGAATTCGTCGTCTGGGAATGGGTACAACTGCTCCAAACGGACCAGTGCAACGTCTTCCTGTTCGCGTTCCATACGCGCTTCCAGCAGGTGGTAGTAAACCTTACCGGAGCAGATGATCAGTCGCTTCACTTTGGCTGGTTCCACACCGCCATCCTGAATGACGTTCTGGAACTGGCCGGTAGCCAGCTCGTCCAGGCTGGAAGTTGCGAGCTTGTGACGCAGAATCCACTTCGGACTCATGATCACCAGCGGGCGACGCATCGGGCGCACGGCCTGACGACGCAGCAGGTGGAAGATCTGTGCCGGGGTGGTGGCATTACATACCTGAATATTGTGTTCGGCACACAACTGCATGAAACGCTCGAGACGCGCAGAGGAGTGCTCTGGGCCCTGGCCTTCATAACCGTGCGGCAGCAGCATCACCAGGCCACACATACGGCCCCACTTATGCTCACCGGAAGTAATGAACTGGTCGATTACCACCTGGGCACCGTTGGCGAAGTCACCAAACTGCGCTTCCCAAACCACCAGGGATTTCGGAGTGGTAGTGGCATAGCCGTATTCGAACGCCAGCACCGCTTCTTCCGACAGCAGTGAGTCGTACATATCGAAACGCGGCTGACCTTCAAACATGTGCTGCAGCGGCACGTAGCTCTGGCCGTCTTTCTGGCTGTGGATAACCGCGTGACGGTGAGAGAAGGTACCGCGGCCAACGTCTTCACCGGTGAAGCGGACCATGTAGCCCTCTTCCAGCAAAGTGCCATAGGCCAGGGTTTCCGCCATGCCCCAGTTCAGAGGCAGCGCACCACCGGCCATTTTGCGGCGGTCGTCGTAAATCTTGGAAACCTGACGCTGCATCACGATACCGTCGGGAACGGTAGTCATGCGGGTCGCCACGTCTTTCAACTTGGTCAGCTCAAAGCTGGTATCGCCTTCAACAGTCCACTCGTGGTTCAGGTACGGGCGCCAGTCCACAAACATGGATTCGTCCGGCTCATTCACCAGGCCGGTCGCTACGTCTTCACCGCGGTCCAGTTTGTCGCGGTAGTCGTTGGCCAACTTGTCGGCGGCAGCCTTGTCCAAAACGCCTTCGCCAATCAGCTTCTCTGCATACAGAGTACGGGCCGTCTTGTGCTTGCGAATGGTCTGGTACATCAGCGGCTGGGTGCCGGAGGGATCGTCGGTTTCGTTGTGACCGCGACGGCGGTAACAAACCAGATCGATCACGATGTCTTTCTTAAACTCGTAGCGGTAATCGATTGCCAGCAGGCCAGCCAGTACAACCGCTTCCGGGTCGTCACCGTTTACGTGCAGTACCGGAGCGTCGATCATCTTCGCGACATCGGTACAGTATTCGGTGGAGCGCGCATCTTCGCGCTTACTGGTGGTGAAACCTACCTGGTTGTTCAGTACCAGATGGATGGTACCGCCCGTGTAGTAACCGCGAGTCTGAGACATCTGCAGGGTTTCCTGCACCACGCCCTGGCCGGCAAACGCTGCATCACCATGGATGTTGATTGGCAGCACTTTTTCACCCGTGCTATCGCCACGGCGATCCTGACGAGCACGAACAGACCCTTCCACTACCGGCGCGCAGATCTCCAGGTGAGACGGGTTAAAGGCCAATGCCAAATGCACTTCGCCACCCGGGGTCATCACGTTGGAAGAGAAGCCCTGGTGGTACTTAACGTCACCGGACGTATCGAGGGTGCGCTTACCTTCGAACTCTTCAAACAGATCGGCAGGGTTTTTACCGAGAATATTCACAAGGGTGTTCAGACGGCCACGGTGGGCCATACCGATCACGATCTCTTTTACCGCATAGGTACCAGAGCGGCGAACCAACGCGTCCATTAGCGGGATCAGGCTTTCACCACCTTCCACACCAAAGCGTTTGGTACCCGGGTACTTGGAATCCAGGTGACGCTCAAGGCCTTCTGCCGCAGACAGGCGCTGCAGAATTTCTATACGAATATCTTCACCAAAGGTGGGCTTGCACTGGCTGCGCTCGAGACGCTGCTGAAACCACTGCTGCTCGTCGAGATTCGACAAATGCATGATTTCCGCACCCAGATTTCCGCAGTAGGTATTCTCCAGGCCCTGTACGATGTCACGCAGAGTGGACTCGCCGTTCCCGAAGAACAGATCACCCGTTTGGAAGGTGGTGTCAAAGTCGCCCTCGGTGAGGCCGTGGAAGTTCAGCTGCAGATCCGGCACCTGTTCGCGGGCCATGATGCCCAGCGGATCAAGAGTGGCCTTCTTGTGACCGCGGTGACGGTAGGAATTGATCAGCTGCAGAACTTTAATCTGCTTGCGCTCGTGTTCAACATTAACAGAGCCGGCGCCGGGAGCGGCGAGAGGACGGGTACGGTTTTTCGCCAGCAGTTCGAAATGCTGGCGAATAGCAGCATGGGAGACATCTCCACCGCTTACACGCGGCAGGCTGTCAAAGTAGCTGCGCCATTCTTCCGGTACACCACTGGGGTCGTGCAGATAGGTCTCGTACAGATCTTCGACATACCCGGCGTTGCCACCAGAGATATGTGAAGTCCGCCAGAGCGCCTCCATAGAGCTTTCGTGCATTAATGCCTACCTCAATTGACGGCGCGCACCCTTGATTTTCGCGCCGCTCTTTCCTGTCTTTTCACTCACAAAAGGGGAGGTGCTGAAATAGACACCTCCCCTCTTTCGTATAGACCTGACACCTGCGCTGCTGTCGGCCTAATTGTGCTTATATTTTTGGTGGGAAACCCACTCCCCGTTACCGGGGCATCCGTTATACGGCGCGGGTTATCAACATGTTGCGGATATGTCCGATTGCCCGAGTTGGATTCAGGCCCTTAGGACAAACGTTGACGCAGTTTTGGATACCGTGGCAGCGGAAAACGCTGAACGGATCGTCCAATTTACCCAGGCGCTCGTCGGTTGCGGTGTCGCGGCTATCCGCCAGGAAGCGGTAAGCCTGCAACAGGCCCGCCGGGCCGATGAACTTGTCCGGGTTCCACCAGAAAGAAGGACAAGACGTGGAACAACAGGCACAGAGAATACACTCGTAGAGGCCATCCAGTTTTGCACGATCTTCCGGAGACTGCAGACGCTCAATGGCCGGAGCCGGAGTGTCGTTCTGCAGGTAAGGTTCGATTTTCTTGTACTGGGTGTAGAACTGCTCCATATCCACAACCAGGTCGCGGATAACCGGCAGACCCGGCAGCGGGCGCAGTACCAGCTTGCCTTTCGGCGCAGCTTCAGACAGCGGCATGATACAGGCAAGACCGTTCTTGCCAGAGATGTTCATGCCGTCGGAACCACACACACCTTCACGGCAAGAGCGACGGAATGCCAGGGTCGCATCCTGAGCCTTCAACAGCTCCAGTACGTCCAGCACCATCAGGTCTTTGCCCTGGGTGTCTATTTCGTAATCCTGCATGTACGGTGCAGAATCGGTTTCCGGGTTATAACGGTAGATGCTTACTTTCAACATGGTCTTTCCGCTCCCGAATTAGTAGGTACGCGCTTTCGGTTCGAAAGCTTCTACGGTGTTGGGCGCAAAGTTAACGGCACGCTTACCAACACGTTTCTCCGCAGGGAAGAACATGGAGTGGCACAGCCAGTTCTCGTCGTCGCGCTCTTGGAAGTCTTCACGCGCGTGGGCGCCGCGGCTTTCGGTACGAGTCTCTGCGGCAATCGCAGTCGCTTCGGCCACTTCCAGCAGGTTTTGCAGTTCCAGCGCTTCGATACGCGCGGTGTTAAACGCACGGCTCTTGTCGTCCAGGCGAACGTTTTCGATACGTGCGCGCAGGTCTTCGAGCTTCTTCACACCCTCGGCCATGAAGTCGCCGCGACGGAATACACCGAAGTGATTCTGCATTACGTTCTGCAGTTCTTTACGCAGGTCGGCAGCTTTTTCGCCGTCGTTCTTGGTTTCGAGACGGTTCAGGCGGCCCATCGCTGCTTCGAGGTCAGAGTCGCTCGCTTCGCGATGCTCGATGCCCTCACGCAGGGCTTTTTCGATAAACAGGCCAGAGGCGCGACCGAATACCACCAGGTCCAGCAGCGAGTTGCCGCCCAGACGGTTGGCGCCGTGTACGGATACACAAGCAACTTCACCACAGCCATAGATACCGTCGATCACGTGATCGTTACCGGAAGCATCCTGGGTCAGCACCTGACCGTGAATATTGGTCGCCAATCCGCCCATCATGTAGTGACAGGTCGGAACAACGGGGATCGGCACCTTAACCGGGTCAGCGTGCGCGAAGGTACGGGACAGCTCGAGGATGCCCGGCAACTTGGCGTTCAGGGTTTTCTCACCCAGGTGATCCAGCTTCAGGAATACGTGGTCGCCTTCCGGACCACAACCGCGGCCGTCGAGGATCTCGAGAACCATGGAGCGTGCAACAACGTCGCGGCCTGCCAGGTCTTTCGCATTCGGAGCGTAACGCTCCATGAAGCGCTCGCCGTCTTTATTAACGAGGTAACCACCTTCACCACGACAGCCTTCGGTCACCAGTACACCAGCACCGTGGATACCGGTTGGGTGGAACTGCCAGAATTCCATATCCTGGACAGGAATGTCGGCACGCAGCGCCATACCGATACCGTCACCAGTATTGATGTGCGCGTTAGTAGTAGAGGCAAAGATACGGCCAGCACCACCGGTGGCGAGAACGGTCGCCTTGGACTTAACGTAAACGACCTCGCCATCTTCGATGTTCATCGCGATCACGCCGACAACAGCGCCGTCCTGGTTCTTCACCAGATCGACCGCGAACCACTCGTTGAGGAATACAGTGTTGTTCTTGATATTGCCCTGATACAGGGTGTGCAGCAGTGCGTGACCAGTACGGTCTGCCGCCGCACAGGTACGTGCAGCCTGGCCACCGCGACCGAAGTCTTTGGACTGACCACCGAAAGGACGCTGATAGATACGACCTTCTTTAGTACGGGAGAACGGCAGGCCCATGTGTTCGAGCTCGAACACTGCTTCGGGGCCTACGGAACACATATATTCGATCGCGTCCTGGTCACCGATGTAGTCGGAGCCTTTGACGGTATCGAACATGTGCCAGCGCCAATCGTCGTTGGGGTCATCGCTGGCAATCGCACAGGTAATACCGCCCTGTGCAGAAACCGTGTGAGAACGGGTAGGAAATACTTTAGTGATTACCGCAGTCTTGAAACCAGACTGGGCCATCTGCAGTGCAGCGCGCATACCCGCGCCGCCACCGCCAATAACAATGCCGTCAAAGGTTATTGTTCGCATATTCGACATAACTTATACACCCCACAGAATTTCGATGCCCCACACCGCGTAGAACACGGCAACAGCACCCAACAACACTTCAACCAGAATTCGCAGGACGGTCGCTTTGCCACCCATCATGCGGTTGGTGATGTAATCAGTTACCACAGACCAGAGACCGATCCAGGCATGAGCAATTGTGGAGATAAGAGCAACCAGGCTGAATACGCGAACCCAACGCTGCTCAAACAGCGCGGACCAGCTTGCGTAGCCAAAATCTTTGGAAAGGAAAATGAAACCCACTATAAAGAGGGTGTACGCCACCAGCACCACAGCACTGATACGTTGAATAAACCAGTCTTGAACGCCGTTACGGCCGAAACCAGTAGCTGCACCTACCATATCAGGACTCCCGCCAGCAGAATGAGGACAACAGAAAGCACCAGAACCAGAATGGCGCCGCGGCGACCACCTTCGAGGCTCTCACCCACACCCAGATCCATAATCAGGTGACGCACACCAGCGACCAGGTGGTAAATAAGTGCAGCCAGTGATGCCCACAGCAGAAGCTTGGCCGGAACACTGGTAAAAAAGTCTGCTACTTTTTGGAAACCCTGCTCAGATTCCAGACTGGAATCCAGCATGCACAATAAAAGTGCAACCACAGCAAAAAGCACCACACCGGAAATTCGGTGAAGAATGGATACCAACGCTGGTACAGGGAGCTTAATAGTAGAAATGTCTAAATTGACAGGTCTGTTCTTGTTCACAGGAAAAACACCTTGTTGCCCTGAAAGACGGGGCGCCCGCTAATTCTCTACATACCGGGCGAGCTTGCTGATCACTTTCCAACCAACCTGTAGAGGTCTTGTACAAAGTGGCCTTACCAAGGCGCAAGCCGCGCGGATTATAGGCATTCACATATCAAAACACAACGAACCGAAAGTCGGCACGGGCGGCTTTGTACCAGTTGTATTCAGCGCCACCCAGCAGACCAAAGTATGAAGCGCACGATTCGACCCGCTGGGGTAGTGCCGAAATTTACATGCCATATCGCCCTTTCAGACAGGCAATTTCCCTGCCACTCCGATCTACCGCGGAAGATCCTGCGGCCACGGAACCGGCCGGCCACGGCAATTTGGTTTGACAATTTGAGGCGCGACACTTAAGTTTGGCCGCGCTCAAAAGCCCGCTAGCCCCATATCCGCGTCTGGATGTAGCCAATGAAGGCCGTCCGAGCCCGCAGAATCCGGCACTTTCCGGGTTCTCCTGCGCAACTGAAACATCCGCGATACACAACGATTTATAAAATGTGATCACGGATCAGCGCGGATTTCGCCCCTCCCAGGGCCGTGAATTGCCGAATCCACTTCAGCAATTTGTGTGGAAATAAAAAAGCTGGCGAAAGAATAGTTTTTAGGAGTCCACAATGTCTGACAAGAAAGCTCAACTCGCGGTCGACGGTATCGACGCCCCATTCGACCTGCCAGTCTACTCTGGCACTGCCGGTCCCGACGTTGTTGACGTCAGCAGCCTGGCCAGTAAAGGCCTGTTCACCTACGACCCGGGCTTTATGTCCACCGCCTCCTGCGAATCCAAGATCACCTATATCGATGGCGCCAAGGGCGTTCTGCTGCACCGCGGCTACCCTATCGAGCAACTGGCGGACAAATCCGATTACCTGGAAACCTGCTACCTGCTGATGAATGGCGAACTGCCGAACGCAGAGCAGAAAAAAGAGTACGTTGACAGCATCATGAACCACACCATGGTTCACGAGTCTCTGGTTAACTTCTTTAAAGGCTTCCGCTACGACGCTCACCCCATGGCAATGATGTGCGGTGTTGTCGGTGCACTGGCCTCCTTCTACCACGATTCCCTCGACATCACCGATCCGGAGCACCGCAAAATCTCTGCGGACCGCCTGATCGCCAAGATGCCGACCCTGGCCGCCATGTGCTACAAGCACAGCAAAGGCCAGCCGTTCATGTACCCGGACAACAGCCTGAGCTACGCCGAGAACTTCCTGCACATGATGTTCGGCAACCCTTGTGAGCCGAGCAAGATCGACCCGATCGTGGCAAAAGCCATGGACGTGATCTTCCTGCTGCACGCTGACCATGAGCAGAACGCCTCTACCTCTACCGTACGCCTGGCTGGTTCCTCTGGCGCCAACCCCTTCGCGTGTATCTCTTCCGGTATTGCTACCCTCTGGGGCCCGGCACATGGCGGCGCCAACGAAGCGGTACTGAACATGCTGCAGGAGATCGGTGACGAGAGCCGTATCGACGAGTACGTTGCCAAGGCCAAAGACAAGAACGATCCGTTCCGCCTGATGGGCTTCGGCCACCGCGTATACAAGAACTTCGACCCGCGCTCCCGTGTAATGCAGGGCATCTGTGACGAAGTTCTGGGTGCAATGGGCGCCGAAAACGATCCGCTGCTGCGTATCGCCAAGAAGCTGGAAAAGATCGCACTGGAAGACGAGTACTTCGTAGAGAAGAAGCTGTACCCGAACGTCGACTTCTACTCCGGCATCATCATGAAAGCGATCGGTATTCCTACCGACATGTTCACCGTGATTTTTGCTACCGGCCGTACCGCAGGCTGGATCGCGCACTGGAACGAGATGATTTCCAACCCTTACAAGATCGGCCGTCCGCGTCAGCTGTACACCGGCTACACTGCTCGCGACTACGTGGATCTCGACAAGCGTTAATTCCGAACGGAATTTCGCCTCCCAAAAAAACCCGGCAATCGCCGGGTTTTTTGTACCTGCGTACCAAGCAGGTGCCCTCTTCGTGACCCAACCAAAACATGGATTTTCGGACCGCGCAATAAGTGTGACGCACATCACATATTGAACAGGATAAGGAAACATTATTCTAAGAAATAAGTTTAATATTGCGCCTTGAGAATAAATTACTCCCTATATAGATGTATGGAGAATTTAATTGCTACGAACGTACCAATTAGACAATTAGAAAGGCCTTCCCATGTTCGGACTTTTTTCCAGCAAGTCCCGCGATAATAAAGACACCGAGAAAGATGCGAGTGGCACAAGTGGCCGTCGCACGATCAAGTATGACCCTTCGCTCATCCTGTCTTTAAAAAATGACCACCATGAGCTGGTCAATATTTTCCAGCGCATCTGGTCTGAAGGTTTCGAAAAACAGAATTTTCGCCAGCTTTCCGAATTGTTGAGTGTGTTCAAATCCACCTTTCAGGCACACCTGATCAAGGAAAACGTCAGCTTCTATGTGTATCTGGAACAGTCTCTCGTCAACGACAGACACACGTTGCAGATCGTCAAAGATTTCCGTACCGATATGAACGACATTGCCAATGCGGTAATCCAGTTCTGTAAACGCTACTCCCGCGGCACGCTGTCACGAGAAGAGCTCATTCGCTTTAAAAGCGACTACGAGCAAATCGGCGAAGCCCTAACCCGACGCGTGTCACTGGAAGAAAAAGAGCTCTATACGCTCTATAACCCCAGCTAACCCCCCGTAGCCAGTGCCGGCTCTTCGCAATCAACATTAGTTGAACGTGCGTCAAATGAGAACGATAAATATAAGCATAACGATATAGAACAATAATAATCGAGCGCCCAAATGGCTCGAGAGCAACCCATACACAAGATGTGATGAGGTAGTGCGGCAGTACTCGGGAGGCAATTGTGACCGAAACGGTTTCCGGGCTTTGTGAAAGCCAGAAACAAGAAAATACGACTGGTGCGCACACCAGCGATCTAAGCTACCCGACTTTTGTTGTGGTCGGCGCAGGCCCTGTTGGCGTTCGTTGCGCACAGCGACTACTGGATTACAGTTCCGATGCGCAGGTAGTACTAGTGGGTGATGAAGAAGGCGAACCGTACAACCGGGTCCGCCTTTCTCAGTATCTTGCCGACCACCTGGAACAATCCGAACTCAACAACCCCGTCACCCACGCCCCGCACCCTCGTCTGGCGGAATTCCACAACCGCAAAATCTTCGAAATCGACCGCCAAAACAAGCGGATCATCGATGATCAGGGCCAGCAACTCCCCTACACCAAACTGATTCTCGCCACCGGGTCTATCGCCGCGCGCCCAGAAATACCCGGTGTGCACCTCGATAACATCATCAGCTTTCGCAGTTTGGAAGATGCACAAACCCTGATCGAATTACGACAGACGGCCAACACCATCGTGATAGTAGGCGCCGGCGCCCTAGGGTTGGAGACCGCCGCTGCGCTAAAAACAAGTAACAATCGCGTCGTACTGCTTGCGCGGGGCGGTTTGCTCGGCAACCGCCTCTCTGATACCGCAGAGAGCTATCTCAGTGCAGCGCTATCAGCCCTGCAAGTAGAAGTACTCGCAGGCGCCCAGCTGGAGAAGTGTTTCGGCAAGGACGCGGTAGAGCGCATTGCGCTGTCGAGTGGGGAAACTATTGATGCAGACGGTGTCGTCCTGTGTACGGGCATAAAACCTGAAACCACCCTCGCGGAGAAATGCGGGCTCGATACCCAACGCGGTGTTTTGGTTTCCCCATACCTGCTGACCAGTGACCCCGACATCTATGCGGTCGGCGAATGCGCCGAGTACAACGAACAACTCTATCAGCTGGTACGCCCGGGTTTCGAACAGGCGGAAATCTGTAGCCGCCATGTGTGTGCAACCACCGACCAGGCACGAGCGCTGCCGCCCTATCAGGGCAGCAGTAATGACATCCAGCTCAAGATTTCCCACATTCCATGCTTCCTTATTGGTAGTACTAACAGTTCCAATGACCCGAATTTGCGCGTACTCACCTTTGAGAATCGCTTCAGGGGCCTGTGCCGGGAGTTGTATGTCTGTAACGGCAAACTCATCGGTGCAGTCGTTGTGGGTGCCTGGGAGGAATCCCACTCTCTGAAACAAGCCATTGCAGATGGCGCAGACGTGTCAGAGAGGCAACTGGAAAGCTTTTGTGAGCAGGGCAATCTCTGGCAGGAAACCCGCGAGCAGACCCTCAAACAGCAACCGGACAGTTATCTGGTATGCCAATGCAATGGCGTCAGCAAGGGTGAACTCTGTACAGCGATCGCTGGCGGCAAGCGCAAGCTGCAGGACCTCGAGATAGAAACTAACGCTGGCTCTGCCTGTGGCAGCTGCCGGCCGCTGATGGCAGAACTGCTGGACATTCCCGCACCCAATCTGGTGATGCGCCATGCCCGGGGCATTCTGGTAATTTCCATCTTGTCACTTGTGCTTATCGCCATCGCAGCCTTCTCACCACCCCCACCGGTTTCCGACAGCGTACAGGTGAGCTGGTACCTGAAGAAATTGTGGTACGACAATTTCTGGAAGCAGGTCAGCGGCTACACCTTACTGGCACTCTGCGTCATGACCGCCAGTCTTTCCCTGCGCAAGCGCTGGCAAAAAATAAAAGCTGGGCACCTGGACCACTGGCGATACATCCACAGCCTGATTGGCTTTGCCGCCCTGCTGGTGCTCGTTGTGCACACGGGCTTCCGCCTGGGAGAAAACCTGAACCTCGCACTGATGCTGGTGTTTCTTGCGGCAACCTGTACCGGGTCACTGGTTGGGGTATTTATGGCCCGCAACCACCATTGGACCGACATAAAGCTCCGTGAGCACCGCAAGTGGTGGTCGCGCGTGCACTACGCACTGCTATGGGCACTCCCGGTACTGCTCTTCTACCATATTCTTGCCGTGTACTACTTCTAAATGAAAAACTATAAATTCAAATTCTGGCATTACGGCCTGATCGTAACGCTGTTGGGCGCGGCGTTTATTACCTACAACCTGCAGGCCTCGGATAAATCCTATTTCCTGAGTGGCGATGCGACCCATGGCCACCACCAGATTGAAATGTCCTGCTCCACCTGCCATGGCGATGGGTTTGCCGGGCAAACATTTATCCAGGGTGCCTGTGTCAATTGTCACAGTGAAGAGCTGGAGATGGCGAATGACAGCCATCCCCGCAGCAAGTTTTTAGACCCGCGCAACGCAGGGCTGCTCGCCCATTTGGATGCACGCCAGTGCATTAGCTGTCACACGGAGCACAAGCCGGAAATCACGCACGAAATGGGCGTTACTCTCGCCGGAGACTTTTGCTTTCACTGCCACAGCGACATTGCAGAAAACCGCCCCAATCACGAGGACTTCGGCTTCGAGACCTGTGCCAGTGCTGGTTGTCACAACTACCACGACAACCGCTACTTGTATGAAGAGTTCCTGGCCGAGCGCATTGATCACCCCGCACTCGTCGCGGAGGCGCAATTGCCGATGCGCTCCCTCCTCGCCAAGTGGCAACAGGAAAACCCGGAAAAAAAAGCGCTCGAACTGGCCGACGCGGATTTTAGCAAAGCCGACATTCACGACAATTCACCGATGCAGTCTGCAGCCGAAGCCTGGGCACACTCTACCCACGCCGCAACAGGTACCAACTGCAATGCCTGCCATATCAATGGAGAATCGGAGCTAACCAGCGCAGAAGTGGTCAGCGTTTGTGGCGACTGCCACAGCCGTCAACTGGAACAGTTCAGCCAGGGCAAACACGGTATGCGCCTTTCAGCGAGTCTCCCCGTCCGGCAACCCATGTCTGCGGGGGATGCACAAATTCCCATGAAGGCAGGGGTCATTGAGATGGCCAAGGAGCTCAACTGTGCCAGCTGCCACAACCCTCACGACCTGGATACCCGCGTTGCAGAAGTGGATGCTTGCCTGAGCTGTCACAACGACAAACACAGCCTTGCCTACCAAAACACGGAACACTTCCGCTTGTGGGACCAGCAGCAGCCGAACGGCGTCAGCTGTGCGAACTGCCACCTGCCACGGGAAGAACACAAGGGACAGATACAGGTCAACCACAACCAAAACCACAACCTGCGCCCGAACGAAAAAATGCTGCCGGTATGCCTCAATTGTCACGGAGTTGAATTTGCGGTTGCTGCGCTGGCTGATGAGCGACTGATTGAGAGTAACTTTAATAATGAACCAGATTCAGAGCATAAGACTTTTGAACTGATTCGCGAGCGAATTGCCCGCATAAAAACGACTCGATAATCCCAACAGGAGGGGAACATGCGTAAATTACTTTCCGTAATGATGGCTGGAGCGGTACTGGCTGGCTGTAGTGAACAAAGTGGTGTTCAACCGGAGCGGATGGCCGACGCTATCTTTGCAGTCATCGAAGCAGACAGGGCCAGCTATACCAACTTTGTGGTCAACCGACTGGCAAATGAAGAACAGGTCATCAAAGCCGACGAGCACTGGAAAGATACCAAGGCGTTGCCGCTACCTGCACAAATGATGCGCATGGGGGCCGAGCGCGTTGCGGAAATGGATTCCGGCTTTAACTATGCCCTACTCTCCCAGTGGGCTATTAACAAACAGAACAAGCCGCGCACCGAGCTGGAAAAAGAAGGCCTGCAGTTTATCAACGACAATCCCGGGCAAAACTTCTACGGCACCGAAACTCTCGGGGACACCGATTACTTTACTGCGGTTTACCCCGACGTAGCGGTATCTCCCGCCTGTGTCAGCTGCCACAACGAACATGTGGATAGCCCGCGTACCGACTTCGAGCTGGGTGAAACCATGGGCGGCGTGGTGATCCGCTTCCCGCTGTAACGCTCTTTCCATTTACAGCATATAGCCTGCACCCAATAAAAAAGCCCCGGTAAATACCGGGGCTTTTTCTTTGCTGCTCAATTAGTTCGCGTTAACGCAAAACCTCTTGATCAGTTGCAGCTCGCATCACCGATCTCTTCCCAGTCAGAGGAAGAGCTTGGATTCTGGCCCTGGGTCCACCACTTGGCACGGTAACGCTTGCCTTCATGGTTTACTTCGTCACCGCCGTTGTAGGCCGTGCTGGCGTTCCAGGGTACTTCAATGTCACTGACCAGCTGCCAGTCGGCGGAGCTGAAACCGGGCTCCTGCTGAGTCCAGTACTTGGCCTGCCATACCAGCTGCTCGTGGCTCACCTGATCGCCACCCAAGTAGGTGCTGCCAGATTGCCAGGCAGGAACGTTACCCGCGTTCGGGTCGGTAGAGCTACAGCCACCATCCACAATCACATTGGTAACGGTCACGGTTACGTCCGCACTCGCTGAGGCAATGCCATCGCTCACGGTAACGGTCAGGGTGAAGTTGGTATCCGCTTCTACCTGAGGTGCAGTAATGGAGATGGTGTCACCGGAACCGCTGACCATACCGCTCCAGGTGTAGGTCAGTGCATCGCCGTCGGCATCGGTGCCGGTAGCGGTGATGGAATCACTGGCGCCTTCCTGAATGGTTACCTGCGCCGGGGCAGAAACCTGCGGCGGAGTATTGGCATCGGCTGGCAACAGGAAGATGCTGACCTGGTCCGGAGTTGCATCACTGAGGCTGCCGTCGTTCACATTCAGCTCAAACACCAGCTCCTGTTCCGCGCTGACTTCCGCCGCTGAGAAGCTCGGCGTTGCGCTGGAAGCGTCGCTCAGGGTTACGCTGCTGCCGGCAACCTGCACCCAGCTGTAGGTCAGTGCATCGCCATCCGGGTCGCTGGAGGCGCTGCCGTTCAGAGTAACGGTAGCCGGAGTGGTTACCATCTGGTCCGCGCCTGCATCGGCACTGGGTGCCTGGTTCGGCTGGTCCGCAACAACGGTCACCGAAACCTGATCGGAATCCGAAGCCTCACCATCGGAAACGGTCAGTGAGAAGACCAGTTCTTCGTCCGCACTTACCGCAGGAGCGGTAAAGCTCGCAGAAGCGCTGCTGGCATTTTGCAGGGTTACGCTGGTACCGGAAACCTGTACCCAGCTGTACGTCAGCGGGTCATTATCCAGGTCACTGGAAGTGCTGCCATCCAGGGATACGCTTGCACCACTGTCCACGCTCTGGTCGCCGCCGGCACGCGCAACCGGTGCGCGATTACCGAAGCCATCACCGTGGCCCAGGCTCTCGTGCATGGCATTCATGATATCGCCATTGTCCGCGTCAATTTCCCAGGAGAAAAGGCCAGCCAGGTTGTTGGACTGAACATAGGCACCTTTCGCCATGACCGAGCGATGATCATCATAAGTAATCAGATCGCCAGTGCTTGGCTTAAAGATATAGGGCGCTTCAGCGGTGCTATCGTAGTACTCCTCCCACTCGCCAGTGGCGATGCGAGAAACGATATCGCGGTAGTCCACAACACCGTCTTCCCAGGTACCATTCACCATACCGGTTGCGGTGCCGGTCATATGGTCATTACCGGTCCAACCGGAAACGCCCTTCCAACCGCGGCCATACATCGCCGCACCAACAACCAACTTACCAGGATCGACGCCGAGGCCCAGCAGGTTCTGAATGCCATTGTGGGTGGTGTAGTCAGTATCGGGCTTCCAGGCCGGGGCATAGAGTGCCGCCTGGTGACCCAGTACTTCGTTGCTCCAACCGCCGTAGAAGTCGTAGGTCATCACGAAGAAGTAATCCATGTACTGCTGTACATCGAGGTAATCCACATCTTCGATTTTGTCGGAGCCTGCACCAATCGCAGAGGTGAGCTCGTAGGTACGGCCAGTTTCCTGCTCAAGATTGTCGAGCATGGCACGCAGGTCGCGCATCAACAGGCGATAGGTTTCACCATCAATAGCGGGGTCACCCAGAGTCGGGTTCGCGCCCTGGCCACCTGGGTATTCCCAGTCGATATCCACACCATCGAAGAATTTCCAGGTGCGGATAAATTCCTCAACAGAATCCACAAAGGTTTTACGCTTGGCGGCATCGCTGAAGAAGTAGAAGGGGTCAGACAGGGTCCAGCCACCAATGGACGGCAGAATTTTCAGATCCGGGTAAGCCTGCTTCAGCGCCATCAGCTGGCCGAAGTTGCCTTTGTACGGATCGGAGAAAGTCTGGTCTGCCTGAGATTTTTGCAGCGCGGCAAAAGGATCGTGCAGGGAAACCTTGAAGTCTTCACGGCCGGAGCAGGAACGCTGCAACGCCTGGAAAGAGCCTTCAATTTCTTTCAGGCTGTCGTTGATGCCGTCACCACCACAAATGGGGATAAATCCATAGATCAGGTGGGTCAGGTTGTAGGAAGGCATCATGTCTACGGAGAACTTGCGTCCGTATACGCCCCACTCCACAAAGTAAGTGCCCACAACGGAGTTAGTGGAGTTGGTGTAAGGCTTGTTGTTCTCACCCGCGGTTACTGTAATCGGGTCGAGATGGCTACCGTCGGTATCGGCAACCACGATGTCGGTTGCGGCAGAGGTGGAGCAGCCATCGTCATTACACAGCGCAACTTGCAGGGAGTACTGGCCGCCTTCGGCCACTTGTAGGGTCGCAGTGCCGGTCTGGGTGGCACCACCGCCCACGTTTTGCTCCAGAACAACCTGTCCATTCAGCAGGTACTGCGCGGTGGTCGCGGGATCACCAGACCACTTGGACCAGGCTACCGGTACTTCGGCGTAGTCGTTAATGGTTACCAATTGCTCATAGGCGGTAGCGGCTTCATCCACTTCGATAATGGCGAAGCTGGTTTCCATCCAGTCAATGGTGGGAGCGCCGGGCGCGGCGATAGCAGAGGAGCTGGCGAGACCTAATGCAAGCATTGCATGGCGCCAGTGGCTTGGAGTTAGCCCTTTCATCGATTGTCACCTTGTCGTTATTTTATGGGTAAGGATCTATCAACCAGGGCAGCGAAATGCTGTTTCCGTTAAACCGCAACGGGCATCGCTGCCCTCAGTGGAACGGCATTCAACAGCAATGCCGGTACTTCTAACTTGTTCGTTATTCAATAACTTCTTGAACGGGTACCTCGTGTATATGCGGTCTGCAGCCCGCAAATGACACCGCTGTCATTTCACCTTAAGACAATGACAGCGATGTCATTACATTTTTACCATAACCCGTTTTTGAACCATGTGGCCAGTGCGTTAAGTCACCAGTGGGAGATATGTCACAACTTCAATATCACTAATGGCGCAAAAAACCACCTCAAAACCCGTACTGTGAGGAATTTATTTCCAAATAAAGAAAGGTGTGCCATGGGAGAGGCAGAAGGAGAGAAACCCCAACACTCTTGCAGCGCTTCGGCCGTCTTTAGGTACCGCCACAACGGAAAAGCGGCCGAACAATGTCGACCGCCTTCGCCCCATTTTCCCAATCAAGCTGACTGAAACTTCCCGCTCTTTCACTCGCTGAAACCAATATTTCAGACCAGTGGTCACCCGCTGTGGGCGTATTTCCGGTCATGTTCAGTCTTCGTTACGGACCGCTTTTTCTTGGCACTCCACCTCGTCTCGCGATGGGGGAGTCTTCCCGGGACTGATACCAGTTTAGGATCGCAAAAAGTGCCCCCACACTTTTTTCTCATTTTTGTCCTGGCGTGTAATTTTCCCTTGGGCATCATTGGGAGCGGTTATTCCGGACCATACACTCCCCGAGCGATGTCTTAGCAATTGCAAGCGGAGTATTTATGCAGTTACAGATCCTGAAGCGTGCCGGTGTGGCTTCTGCCCTGGCGCTGACTTTGACAACCGCTGGCTGCGCCAGCATGAGTGATACCGACCGCCGCGTAGGTACCGGTATTGGGGTTGGCGCAGTAACCGGTGCCCTCATCACGGGTGATGCCGGTGGTGCAGCGGTGGGCGCTGCTATCGGCGGTGCCGGTGGTTGGTTGTACGACCGCCAGAAAAAAAGACGCTATTACTACGACAGCCGTGGCCGCCGTGTTTATCGCTAAACGAATGCATTGCTAAACGTATCCAAACAATGAGTTCCCATGGTGATACCTGCTGGAGCTCATTGTTTTTTCAGAGGTTTCACCAAGCCTTCCAGACCTTCAATTTTTATCTCCAGGGTCAGTGCCATCAGGTGTCCGAGCCGTCCCTTGGGAAACTCTTTCTTCGCAAACCAGAGCAAATACTCTTCAGGCAGATCAATTAACAACCTTCCCGCATATTTTCCGAACGGCATCTCGGTACGGGCGATATCGATCAGATCCTGCTTCTGAAGCATCACGTCTCCTATTTCACACAACTTCTTTTCCTGCGGATTCTACACTGTCTGAGACCTGCCCCGGTGGAACCTCCTTTGATCGCAGGAAGCTTTTTGCCGCCGAGGTTATGTGACAACATCAAGGCGCGGCCGACTATTTGGCCGATGCTTGTGTGCTCGGGAGGATCCTCGACACACGCTTGCACCAGCCCCTTACAATGAATTAAGGAATAACAGTGAAAATAAACGCGTCCACACAAAAATTTGGACTGGCGCTTACCATCGCCCTGCTCACCGCCTGCGGCAAACCCGCAGATGACACCAACACGGAAGCCAGCACCACCGCTGCCGCCGACAAGCCTGCCGCCACCGCTGAGGCGCAGCCGGCCAGCAGCACCGCAACGGTTTCAACCGAGGGCATGTGGATGCCCCGCCAGCTGCCTGAACTGGGCAACAAGCTGGAAGAGCTGGGACTGGAGCTGGACCCCAGTACCATGACCGACCTGACCAAGTTCCCGATGAATGCTGTGGTCAGCCTCGGTGGCTGCTCCGCTTCTTTCGTGTCCCCCCAAGGGCTGGTTGCCACCAACCATCACTGTGCCTACGGCTCCATTTCCTACAACTCCACCGAAGACAATGATCTTCTGGCCAACGGCTTCCTGGCCAAGACCCTGGAAGAAGAAGTCCCTGCGGCACCGGGTTCGCGCATCTACGTTACCGTGGAAATGGACGACGTTACCGACAAAATCAAGAGCAAGCTCGACGACACCATGGACGGCGCCACCCGCTTCAAAGCCATTGAAGATGCGGAAAAAGCACTGGTTGCCGCGTGTGAATCCGACCCCGGCCACCGCTGCGAGGTTTACAGCTACTATGGTGGCGCAAGCTATTACCTGATCAAGCAGCTGGCCATCCGCGACGTGCGTCTGGTACACGCCCCAGCCTCCTCCATCGGCAAATTCGGCGGTGATATCGACAACTGGATGTGGCCGCGCCACACCGGCGATTACGCATTCCTCCGCGCTTACGTCGGCCCCGACGGCAAGCCTGCGGACTTCTCCAAAGACAACGTGCCGTTTAAGCCCAAGCACCACCTGACCGTGGCGACCGAAGGACCTCAGGAAGGCGATTTCGTGATGGTTGCCGGCTATCCCGGCCGCACCAACCGCTACCGCACCGCCGAAGAAGTGAGCAATAACTTCACCTGGTACTACCCCACCATGCAGAAGGTACTGGCAGAGTGGTCTGAAGTGATCGGTAACGCGACCGAAAACAACAAAGACGCTGCGTTGAAGTACGCAAGCCTGGTTGCCGGCCTGAACAACTATTCCAAGAACTTCACCGGCATGATGGAAGGCTACAACCGCAGCGACCTGCTGACGCGCAAACAAAAGCTGGAAAAGGACCTGCAGGACTGGATCGGCGAAAAGCCCGAAGAGCGCAAACAGTACGCTTCAGTGATCAACGACCTGAATAACCTAATCACCGAAAAGCAGTCCACCCAAGAGCGCGACCTGCTGCTCAACTACATGAACCGCTCCGCGATGCTGAGCAGTGCCCAACGCCTCTACCGCCTGAGCCAGGAAAAGCAAAAAGCGGACGCAGACCGTGAACCCGGCTATCAGGAACGTGACATGACCCGCTTTGGCGAGAGCATGAAGCGTATCGAGCGCAACTTCGAGCCCTCGGTAGACCAGGCCGTATGGAGCTACTTCCTCGAGCGCTACAACGCGCTGCCGGAAGATCAGCGTATCGAGAGCTTTGATGCCTTCTTCGGCGGTGAGCTGAGTGGCGAAGCATTGCAGAACAAACTGTCTGCCATGTACGAAAAAACCGGCCTCACCGACACCGATACCCGCCTGGCCTGGATGGATAAATCGCCGGAAGAGTTCCGCGCAAGTGATGATCCATTTATCCAGCTAGCTGTCGCCACCTTCGATGACCGCATGGCGCTGGAGAAAAAGAACAAAGCTCTGACCGGTGCCTTTGCCAAGGTTCGCCCGCAGTTTATGGACCTGCTTATTTCCTACTACCAGGAACAGGGCAAGCCGGTATACCCGGATGCGAATAGCTCACTGCGCCTGACCTACGGCCTGGTGAAAGGTTACACGCCGCCCGCCGGAACGGTAAAAGGCGCGGCCGATGGCAACGATGGTAAAGACAGCTTTGTTCCCTTCACCACCCTGCGTGGTATCGAAGCCAAGTACACCGGCGAAGATCCGTTTGATTCTCCGCAGGCACTACTGGATGCCATCAAAAACAAGGACTACGGTGACTACCACGATGAAAACCTCGATTCCGTGCCGGTGAACTTCCTCACCACTGTGGACATCACCGGCGGCAACTCCGGTTCTGCCACCATGAACGGCAAAGGCGAATTCATCGGCCTGGTATTCGACGGCACCTACGACAGCATCAACGCCGACTGGGACTTCAACGACAACACCCGCGCAATCCACGTCGATGTGGAATACATGCTGTGGGTGATGGACAAGGTCGACAACGCCCATAACCTGCTTGAGGAAATGGGTGTTAAGGAAGCTCAACAGTAACTTCCTATACCCAACTTCCAAGCACAAAAAAGCCGGCGTTTATTGCCGGCTTTTTTATGACTCTACTATGTGGTTACTAAATATTTTGGAGCACAATACGATTTTCTTGATCAGCAGCGCTTGAAAATTTTACCCACACAATCTTGTTTTCTTTATCGTAGAGCCAACCCCGCGGATTTTCTGAGTCAATATCAACCAGTGCAGGCAACGAATCTCCATTCAACTCTGGTGGCTGGAAGTCACGCCCTATCAGATTAAGCTTCACCCTATAGTTATGTTTTTTTGGCTTTCCGGCGTATTCCCCCTTATGCGCCCCGATCACGATTTCCAACTGTCTATCACTGGAGACTGCTGAAATTCGCGAAAAGCTTTGCTCGCCCCTTTGATACCCTAGAGTTTCACCGTCATCATCGTACAGAGTAAATGCAGATTCACCTTTCTCTTCAGGGTAAATATCCAAGGTAATTGGATCCGCATGCACCGCTGGATCAATATGGAAAATTTCCGGTCCCATCGGAATAATAGCCCCGCGCTTTACAAATAATGGGATATGCGGGTGAATATCCATACTGGCATCAACCTGAATCGTTTGCCCGCCTTCGTACACTTGATGGGTCCAGTAATCCACCCACTGTGACCCATTGCCCTTCGGAAGATAAACATCCATTTTCTCCCCGGGAAAAGAAGCAGCGGACTTGTACACCGGCGCCACCAGGATCTCCTCGCCAAAAAGATACACATAGCGGTTTTCGTCGGCTTCCCCGGGGTAAGCCAGGCGCAGTGGCCGTGTCAATGGCATGGCGTCTTGCCATATATGCCAGCTGTAGGTGTAAATGTAGGGCAACAAGCGGTAACGCAGCATGCGCGACTGATAACTCAGTTTTTCTACCTGATCGCCCCAAGACCATACATCTCGCGCGGTAGTACCATGATTGCGCGTAGAGGTAGTGAAGTCGGAAAACTGCATCCAACGCAACGCGAGTTCGGGGTCTTCCCCCTTGGTATGCCCTGGTGTATCTGCATGTAAATAAGACCAGCCGCCGGGCGCACCATCATTGCTGTGAACAATTGCCTCGATGGTTTCAGCGAAACCTTCCCAGTCACCCAGCACGTCGCCGGTCCAGTGAACGGGCATGGCTTTTTCCAAAAATTCCTCATTAGGTGTACGCATATAGTCACCACCTAAAATCGATTCCTGATTGTGATGATTCGGCCGCGCGTAGTGGCGGGCCATAAACATGATGCGTTTGTCTTCTCCGTGATGATTGCGCAACAGCTCCCATACGCGCTTTTCATACTGGGAATCGGCTCGCCAAAAATCCAGCCAGACAATATCCAGGCCGTAATCAAGATCACGCTGGAGCTGCGCCAACCACTCTTCCCCGAATCCGCCCTCGTGATAGTTCATCATGAGTTTGAAATTCATTTCGTGAAGCGAGTCGATCAAACCTTCAGGGTCGGGGAAATTGTTCAAGTCCCACGTCATATTTCCAGGCCAGCTCCATTCCTTGCCGGTCCAATACATGTCCAGAACCATGATATCTGAGGGGTAGCGGTGATTTCCGTAGCGATTTTCGATACCTCTCAATGCGCGGGCATGGTCCAGAAACCCTTCCTGGCTGTCGTAGCCAAAATCTTCTTCACCCCACCCTGACTGCATGTAACCAAACCCCCACTTGGGAATCATTGGCTCGGTATGGGGCGCGTTTAGGGTAATTTCATCACTATAGTCATCCAACATCTCGGTGACGCCGGCCACTGCACAGCCACGGGCGTCAACACTCCGACCAATGGGCGACGCTGGGCAACGGTCATCTTTATTTTGAATACCGTCGCGGTCATCATCCGCATGGAGATCCGGCTTCGACCCAGCATCCTCGGGGTCTGTCTCGGCAATAATCTCATGCTCATTGATAAAACCATCGCCATCGATGTCGATATCACATATGTCCCCCTGCCCATCACCATCCATGTCCGCCTGACTTGCGTTTGCTTCATATGGGCAGTTGTCACGGGGGTCCTTCAGGCCATCGCCATCGCTGTCTTTTGCGGACACTACGACGCTTACAACGCTAACCAGGGCAATTACCACAGCTCCAATAAGTAAACTGCGTGCTGTATTTTTTTTCATCGAGCTATTACACATTCAAAAGCTGGAAACGCCAATCAACACAATTTGCGGTCAAACTTTATCCACCCGAAAAAGGCGGTTTTGCTCATCGCAAGTTGCGCTACACAATGTCTAACAGGACTGTAATGTGAGCGCCCATTGACGCATAGCTAGGCGGGGAAAGATTACGCTAAGGCGGGACAATATTGAGACAAGGGAGATAGGGCACATAAGCACGGTCCGAGGCGCGGCACTGAGGGACTCGCGTGCAATGGTGTGCAATGAATGATGCTTATCTGCCGGCAGGCCACATAAACCTGAATTCTGGAAGTCAGAACTTCGCTAAACTAGGGCTGACCGATACCCGGCTCAACAGTTTCAAAGAGGGGCGTGTTTACTGACGCTACCATTGCCGCTTCGGCAGTTACCGCACCCAATAAGACCGCCATTGTGCACAGTACAGCAGCAACATCTACCGCGACCCGAACAGACCGTGACTGAGTTTTGAGCCAACGCCCGCGAATACCTTTCATCATCCTAATCGCCTCGACGGTTCTTTTTTTAGAATAGTCGGGGCAATCTAGTGAAAAAGCCTAGAAAGTGCGTACCAAGACTAGGTAAATCGGAAGTTGGGACCTATTTTGTTGAGGCCGGGCTCAAAAATCACACCATTGGGTAGTGAGCGCTTACCTATCCAGCCCTGGATTGTCGTGACTCAGGAAGCAACCTCGGATAGAGGCTCCATTTTTCGATATTGCGTTGGCGTCATCCCTGTATCTATTTTGAACAGCCGGTTAAAGGTTGTTTTACTGTTGTAACCTGCACGCATCGCAAGGTCCATGACAGACTGGTCCTGTAATGCGGGGTCCGCCAGAAACTGCTTTACCTCAGAAATTCTGTAGCGATTGATAAACTCAAAAAAATTGCACTCGAATTCGCGGTTAATTAGGTTAGACAGCAACTTAGGCGAAAGCGAAACCTGGCTCGCCAGATCTTCCAGTTTTAGGTTGCTATTCAGATACGGGCGAGACGATTCCATATACCGAGTGACGCGCCGAATCTGCTCTTGCGTATAGGGGGCTCGCTCATCTGCATTTCCGCCACCCACCTTAGGGTCAGCGACTTCGTCCAACACCTCCTGAGTAACTTTTTGTACACCATTGGCGACGCCAAAACCGTAGTACAGTAGCCCTGATATCAGAAGTAGCTGTCCATAATTGGACGCTATTCCCACACCATCCAGATCACTCTTCTGAATAGCACCCTCGCCCAGCACGAAGTTGAAGCTCGTATAAATACTGAGGTACAAAATATTCCACAGTCTCAGCGCAATGAACCCAAACACTAGGACTTTTAACCACCGATAGCTAAGATGATCCACATTGGAATAGACATTGGACATCCGTGGCTCGTAGCTTTTGATGGTCCAAAAAGCCCAAACGCCAAACCCAGCCCGTGTCAGATTCCGGCAGTGCTCATAGAACTGAACGGAATCCGAACGCAAGAATTGAAGCACCGGGGACCCCTCACTCACACCGTAATAGAAAAACGCGCCAAAATAGAAAATCGCGTACAACCCCAGAGGGAACAATAGGGTCAAATCTTTACGGCGAAAGCCGGCCTGGGTAAAAAGTACACTCCGGGTATAGAGTAGTAATAGTGGGCCCTCTATCCATAGAGAGGCCTCAGAAGCCGCGAATACCCATGGAGCATGCGCCACCACCCAAACGTGAAACGCCTCTCCCCACAGAGCCAATACATGCAGTGCAACCAATGCCTGTGAAAGCAGGAATGCCCCTAGCCATACGTTTCCCCATCCATAGCTACGACGGCCGATCGCGGCAATCAAGGCGAACAATAGGCACAAGTAAACTGTCAAAAAAAGCACTATGTCATGTGCATTAAACAGAACTAATTTCATCGTTTACTCCGCCCTAGATCCCGGTCGTCTCGCAACATTATCTTTGTTTTATAACCAGATATACCCGTTTAACGGCCACACCAACGCTAAATCGATCCTTCTCGTCGCAACCCGGCAAGTCGGTTCTCACGGCATGTTAGAAATACTGTACCAATTAGATTGTGCGCCGCCTCAGAAAAATACGGGTACTGATTGGTCGTTTTGCACCGACGTTATAAAGTAAGCAATAACGCGCGCGCCTAAAATATCGACAAAATAAGAGGCAAGTGATGAGTATGACAGGGTCCAATCCGGATACAACCACATCCAACACCGTTTTTAAACGCAGTTTGCTCGCAATCTGCGTCGCAGCCGCTAGTACCGGGGCGTATGCAGAGGAACAAAAAACCAGTGTTGAGGCACTGGAAGAAGTCGTCGTCCAGGGGGTCCGAGGCTCCCTAATGAATGCGCAGGACATGAAGCGTGATGCTTCCACAATTGCCGATGCGATTTCTGCCTCTGATATCAATGCACTGCCCGATAAAAGCGTTCTGGAAGCCCTGCAGCGGGTTCCCGGCGTCTCCATCGAACGTTTTGCCGCCGCAGAAGATCCTGATCATTTCTCCATCGAAGGTAGCGGCGCAACCCTGCGTGGTATGGTGCAGAGCCGTAGTGAATTTAACGGTCGCGACAGCTTCTCAGCAAACAACGGCAGCGGCCTAAACTTCCAAGATGTGCCGCCAGAACTGATGGGCGCGGTGATTGTATACAAGAACCAAACCGCCGACATGATCGAGGGCGGTATTGCCGGCACCATCAATTTGGAAACCCGTAAACCATTTGATAGTGACGGACAGAAGATTGCTTTCAACACCGCGGTGAATTACACCGATATGCGCGACTCTGCAACGCCGGATTTCTCAGGTCTGTACAGCAACACCTGGGAAACGGAAGCGGGTGAATTTGGCTTTCTGGTAAGTGCAGCCAACTCCAAACTGGAGGTCAGTAACAACTCCATCCAACAGGGTGTTCCAAACCTACTCGATATCGATGGTGTCGGCGAACGCTGGGTTCCAATCAATATTGGTGCTCGCCAGGTTGACCAGGACCGCGAACGTTCCGGCGGCAGCATGGTGTTCCAATGGGCGGACAATGACGGTAGCAAACTGTTCACTGCGGAGTATGTACGCTCTAACGCGACGCAGTCATGGCTAGAGCATGCTTTCCAATCCGACGATACCGTAGGTACACCAAGTGCGGATAGCGACTACAACGACGTACGTTTTATAAGCGGCACCCTCGAGGGCGCGGACCGCTACAACAGTTATACTCGTCAGTTCCAGCAAGAAACTCTGGTAGAAGATTTCTCTCTGAATCTGGAATTGAACCCCACAGACCGCCTTCAAGTTATCTTCGATGCACAATATGTCGACGCTAGTACACTTGTAACGGACCTTTCCGTTTTTGGTAATACTATCGCTGACGTATATGCAAATTTCAGCGGTAGCACCCCAGATATCGCCTTCGCTGCACCGTCGAGTTCCTCTCAATCTAGTGAGGAGTACTTTAGCGACCCGGCAAACTACTTCTATCGTGCGGCCATGGATCACCAAGAAGACAGCGAGGGTAAGGAAGCAGCCTTCGCCTTGGATGTCGAATACCAGCTGGACAACGGTTGGTTCCGTAGCGTGAAGAGCGGATTGCGGTCATCCCAGCGAGAGCAAACCACACGTTGGTCAACCTATAACTGGGGCGTCCTGTCTGAAGATTGGGCGGGAGGCCAAAAGTACTTCAACGGAGTTTACGACACTAACCCTTGGGATGGACTACCAGGCACCGATACCTACTCCGCTCCAGAATACGGTAGCATTAGTTTTAATGACTTCTTCCGTAACAAAACAACGGGTATTTCCGGTGGCAACCTACTCGTCCCCGGCACAGATCTCGTTGAAAACTTCTCCAATTTCCGCTCGCAGCTCGGCGACACATTTGGCTTCCAAACCATCGCCGATCGTGATGGCCTAGCAGAGGGCCCATTTCTCCCAGATGAGATCAACCCCATTACCGAAGACCGATTCGCCGGCTACGTAATGACAGAGTTCGCCAATGAAGACGACTCTTTAAGCGGTAACATCGGTCTGCGCTATGTTGACTTAAGTTATGAAACGACCGGTGGTTCATCATTTGATTACCTTGACGATCGTCTGCCACTACCCGCTGACGATATCGCATTCTTTAACGGTGCATCTACTGCGTTCTCCGATGAAGTGGATAATCAATTCGTCCTTCCCAGCCTAAATTTGAAGTACGAATTGCAAGACGATTTATTGGTTCGATTTGGTGCGTCAAAAGCGGTCGCATTCCCGGATATGGGTATGCTGAGAAGCTATCTCGGTGTATATGCAATCATCGAAGGGCGTGATACCGACAACGATGGTGTCGACGATGAAGGTTTTGTAAGCGACTATCGCGCAGGAACCGGCAACTCACGCCTCAAGCCAATGCAAGCAAATAATTTCGACCTTGCGCTCGAATGGTATTTCAGCGATGTCGGTGCACTCTCCGGAACCCTATTCCACAAGGATATTTCCGACTTCTTCACCAGCGGCACCTTCCCACGTGAAATAACCAATAACGGGGTTACTCGCGTGGTCGAAGTCGAAGGACCCGTAAACTTCGGCGACGGGCAGGTCACAGGGTTGGAGCTTGCCTATCAGCAGTTCTTTGATACTTTACCGGGGGCATGGAGCGGCTTGGGCCTTCAGGCAAACTATACCTATGTGGACAGCAAGAGTATTCCAAACCAAAACCTTGACTCGCAAGAAGGCGGCAATGTAGAAGTAGCATTTGACAGCCTACCTCTTGCGGGTATGTCCGAGCATACCTACAACTTGGTAGGCTTGTACGAATACGAAGACATTTCCGCACGACTGGCTTGGAACTGGCGTTCGGAATATTTGCTGACTACCCGCGATGTAATCACCAAACTACCGATTTACAATGGTGAGGGCGGACAGCTGGATGGTTCTGTGTTCTATAACGTCAATGACAACATGAAAATTGGACTGGAAGCGACCAACATTCTCGACCAAGTTACCAATACACGCATGCAGGTAAATGAAGAAGGGCAGAAGCTGGACCGTTCATGGTTTATCAATGACAGGAGAATCGCTGCTGTCGTACGCATAAACTTCTAATCACTCTGATATCCGGAGGTGGGAATACCCTCCTCCGGATATCAGAGACCGTATAAGCAGTTATCAAAAGAACCGAATGAAAAAAATAATAATACTCGGTGGTGGCACTGCCGGCTGGATGGCCGCAGCGGCCATGGCGCGCTTCGTACTCCCGAGGGGTATCGAAGTCACCCTCATAGAGTCGGATCAAATTGGCACTGTCGGAGTGGGCGAAGCAACGCTCCCCCACCTGCGCTCATTCAATGAATTGCTGGGTATCGACGAAAACGTATTCGTACGTGAAACCCAGGCCACTTACAAATTAGGTATTGAGTTCGCCAACTGGGCAAGGCAAGGCGACTCCTACATTCACCCATTCGGCGAGTACGGCCGAGGCCTTAACGGTATTCCATTCCATCACTTATGGTTAAAAGCGCGTGCTAACGACAACGCAGAAGCGCTGGACAATTACTCATTGCCCGTAATCGCTGCGCTCAAGAATCGCTTTGAATTTCCCAGCGAAGACCTTAGATCTATCCTCGCTACTTACTCCTATGCATTTCATATTGACGCCGGCCTATATGCACGTTACTTACGAAAGTTTGCCTGTGATCTCGGGGTCAAGCGAATAGAGGGTAAGGTCGATCGCGTGGAGCATCATGCAGATGGCAATATTGCTGCATTACACCTAGAAAATGGTCAGAGCCTTGCGGGAGACTTTTTTGTCGACTGCAGCGGTTTCCGCTCTCTACTAATCGGCCAGGAACTGGGTTCGCCGTTTATCGACTGGAGCCACTGGCTCCCCTGTGATAGCGCTATCGCCGTGCCTTCTGAAGCCCCCGCAGGCGAGCTGAGACCTTATACCCGCGCCGAGGCCCATACCGCAGGCTGGCGCTGGCAAATTCCGTTGCAGCACCGAATGGGTAACGGCATCGTCTATGCACAGCGCTATATGCAAGATGACGAGGCGCAAAACCTATTGATGCAGGGCCTCCCCGGTGCTGCGACGAACGAGCCGCGCCAGCTGAGGTTCCAGGCCGGGCGCAGGCAGGAATCCTGGCGAAAAAACTGCCTCGCTGTTGGGCTTTCTAGCGGCTTCCTCGAACCACTGGAAAGTACCAGTATCTACCTGATTCAAATCGCCATCACCAAATTTATTGGCCTGCTGCCCGCTAATCACGTTGCCAGCCAACGTCCGCAACGCAACGAATTCAACCGGCAGATGGCCCTGGAATACGAACGTATTCGGGATTTTCTTATCCTCCATTATTGCGCCACAGAGCGCGATGACAGCCCGTTCTGGCGTTATTGCCGGGACATGGAGCTTCCTGGATCCCTACAGAACAAAATGGCGCTGTATCGGCAAAGCGGCCATATAGCGGACTATAAGAATGGGCTCTTTTTGGAACCGAGTTGGCTGGCGGTTTACCAGGGGCAACGTATCTCGCCGAAGCAATACTCCCCCCGGGCAGACACAATCGAGAGTGATGAACTCGCAGCACTCCTGAAAAACTACGCGGCACTAGTACGCCGCGCCACATCGGATATGCCCCTACACAGCGATGTTGTCGACCGCCAATGTGGCCCTCGCCCTACGAGAGTACCTTCCACTTCCATGAGTCTCTACCGGAGTGTGGGTAAATGAAAAGTAATCCACTGAACATAACCGTAGTAGGCAACAATCCGAGCGCCTGGTACACACTCCTATTCCTGACACAGCAACTACCCACGCAGGCATGTAACGTCACCCTGGCAGCGCCTCACAATTCACGCAATACTCCCCTTATTCTCACCGAGGATATGGCTCTGGCGCACGGCAACATTGGGATTGACCCGGTCGAGTTCATCACTGCGGATATGGCAGACATATTACTGGCATGCGCGGTAACATCACCGGGAAGCTCCTATATGCATGAGCCATTGTGGCTGGCAAGTGGCGGCTACGGATTCGAACACCACCGACAAGCATTTTTTCTGTGGTGGCAACGATCACACCGGCTCGGAATGAAGATCGAAGCGAGCCGGTTTAATATTGCCTGTCTGATGGCTCAGAAAGGTCGTTACCTACTCGCAGACCGCAACAGCGCCGATGTCTATCAAACCACCCAAGCTGGCCTACAGTGCTCCAGTAAAGAGTATTGCGAATTCCTGTCCCAAATAGCCGACGCCCGCCGGCTCAACGTCATCGAACAAAACGTTCAGCTCTTTCGGGAAGCTGACAACACACGTACCAACTCGCTGCAACTGGAAGACGGTCGTATTCTAACAAGCGACCTGATCGTCGACTGTGACGGCCAATTGATGCACCAGTTGGCCGACGACCATCGGCATGGGGACCAGCACTACCAGCCCTGCCCCGGTATTCCCATATATCGCCAGATCAATGCATCACAGATCCCTGGAGCGAAAGAAGCCGGTCGTAAAACCTTTGCACAATTACATCTTGAACGGACATCCTGGCAACTCAAAGTACGTGGTCAGCGGTTCGAGTACGAGATCCAGGCAGAGCTACAGCCACAATTTCAGAATGCATGGGTGCAAAATATACTTGCCATGGGCCCAGCCTGGGCGGATCCCGGTTACAGTACGAATCCGTTAGCCGTGACCCAGTTCCAGCTCCAACAGCTCCTACCACTTCTTAACGAGACCCAAGGCTGGCAACTCCAACAGAAACAGTTCAACCTTGAATCTGCTCTTTATCGCGATGAAGTGAACGACCTGCAGAATCTATGCAACTGGCTCGCAGGACAGACAGGTTTCCTTACCCGCACGAATAGGCACCGTTTGGCACTACTACGCGCCTGCGGTCAAACTCCGCAAACTGATCACGAAGTTGTGGGCAAATCTCTCTGGCAAATACTGCCCACTTTTGCGGGTATTAGGCCGCGCAAAGGCAGTATTCCCGAGCCCGGAAACGATAAAGATTATGCAAACTGGCTCAACGCCTTGTGGCCACACTATCAAGAGGCCGCGCAAAGAGCTCCTGCGTATACTGACTACCTTGCAACGCTGCCGAAAACCACTAATAGAGGAGCGCGCTTGTGACTACTCCCTCCCCCGTAAAACGCGTCGTTATTGTCGGTGGTGGTACTGCGGGCTGGATGACCGCCGCCGCTCTCGCCAAAGTTACCCAAGGGACCGACAGCAAGATTCAATTGATCGAGTCTGAGTCTATTGGCACCGTAGGAGTGGGCGAAGCAAGCATCCCAAGCCTCATCACCTTCAACAAAATGCTGGGTATAGACGAAAACCAGTTTATGGCCGAGACCAAAGGCACCTTCAAGCTAGGGATCGATTTTGTGGGTTGGGGTGCTGAAGGTGATCGGTACTTCCATCCGTTCGGTACTTATGGCCGAGGTATCAACAGCATAGATTTCCAACACTGGTGGCTACAGTCCTACAACCAGAGCAACTCACCCGATCTCGAAGAATACTCATTGGCTGCCCAATCTGCATTCGCCGGCAAGTTCACCAGAATGCAACCCATGCCCGACGCGCCGTTTGATGCATTAACATATGCGTTTCAGTTCGACGCAGGTCTCTATGCACAATTCTTGCGTAAATTCTCAGAAGACCTTGGCGTCGAGCGCATTGAAGGAGTGATTGAGGACAGCCAGAAAAATCCCGAATCAGGCTACATCGAAAGTGTCCGGCTGACGTCGGGTGAGCGAATTCATGGCGATCTATTCATCGACTGCTCAGGTTTTCGTTCCCTGTTAATTCGGCAAGCCCTTGGAACAAAATTTGTCGATTGGAGCAGCTGGCTACCATGCAACCGAGCAGTAGCAGTCGCCTGCGAACGCAGCAGTGCACCGGAGCCGTTCACGCGCTCCACTGCGCGCTCAGCGGGCTGGCAATGGCGCATCCCACTGCAGCACCGAAATGGCAACGGCTATGTCTACTGCAACGATTACATCAGTGATGATGAGGCGACCGCGACATTGCTCGAAAATCTGGATGGCGTTGCGGAGGGAAATCCGCGCCAACTAAAATTTACCACCGGACATCTAGAGTCCTTCTGGGAAAAAAACTGTATTGCGATTGGGCTTTCCGCCGGATTTCTGGAGCCTCTCGAGAGCACCAGTATTCACCTAATTCAAAGTGCGATTCAAAAACTGATAGCGCTCTATCCCAGCCAAAACTTTGAAGAAGATAAACGCCGCATTTTTAATGAGCGTACTATCTTGGAATATCAGCGAATCCGTGATTTTCTTATCTTGCACTACCGAGCCAACCGCCGGCCAGAGCCCTTCTGGCGCGCACTCGCCGCAATGGAGGCACCCCCTCACCTTGCACGCAAGCTGACAAGCTACCAGCAAGCGGGCAATATATTTCGCGAAGATGACGAACTGTTCAGTGTACCCAGTTGGCTTGCTGTGATGCATGGACAAGGAATTCGCACGGAGTCTTGTCACCCATTAACGAGCAAAATGGACGCGTCATTTGTCAAGGAAAGACTGCAAGAGATTCGAGACGGGATTCAATATGTTGTGGGTGCCATGCCGTCCCACGGGGAGTATCTCGACCGCTACTGCAAGGTTAAATAATCACCGGTAGCATACAATAAAAAGCGGGGCTCGAACCCCGCCTTTTATTTCACATCATTAATAACTCAGACCGAATCCATAAGGAAACAGCGGATCATAATCCTCATCACCAAAGTTGATCGGGATCTGAGCCAGATTACGTGGCCAGGTCACCGGCAACTTTCCGGTTGGCGCATATTCGCCAAACAGTACATCGGCCACACCAGCGCCCTCGGTACCAGGGAGCCATGCGGCAACAACAGATTGCCAATCGGATATCTGGTCGGAAACCATTAATGGACGACCGGAAACAATCACGACAACCGTCGGTACGCCACTATCGGTCACACGATCCAGCAACTGACGCTGTTCAGCTGATAGGCTCATTGGCTTACATTTTTCACATGGCGCCGGACGATAGTCTCCCCAACCTTCCGCGTATGGGTCTTCGCCGACCACAACAATCGCCACATCATGGCCTTCGACGCCTTTGCCATCTTCACTGTAGGTAACCGTGGATACCGCTGCCTGGATACCTTCAAGAATCGTCGTGCCCTGCGTATCAATTCCTGATTTACCCTGCCACTCAAGCGTCCACCCGCCTGACTGGAAACCAATATCGTTGGCATGTACGCCGGCAACAAATATTTTGGACTTTTTCTCAATTGGTAGCAGCGACTTTTCGTTCTTCAGCAACACCATTGACTCACGTACCGCCTGGCGTGCGAGCGCACGGTGCTCATCATTGCCGAGGACACTATCGCCCTGTGCACTGAGTGCCAAAGGTGATACCGGATTTTCGAGCAGTCCTGAACTTGCCTTAACCAGAAGAATACGTCTCACTGCCTCGTCAATGCGCTCCATCGGTACTTCACCAGCCTTTACTGCCGCAGTCAGGTCGGTGATAAATTCCTGCCATTTCTCTGGTTCCATGATCATATCAAGGCCGGCGTTAATGGAGCGGACCACTCGCTCACGATTTGTTTCTGCTGGAATTTCGCCCAATGCAGACCAATCGGAAATTGTAAAACCAACAAATCCCAGCTCGTCTTTGAGGAGATCGCTCACCAATCCCTTGTGTTCATGCATTTTTTTCCCATTCACACTACTGTAGGAAACCATTACCGAGCCTACATCCGACGACAAAGCTGGCAGGTAGGGAGAAATATGCAGTCGCTGCAATTCTTCATCCGTCAGCTGCGTATCGCCACGGTCGATCGCATAACCCTCATCACCGGTTCCATAGGTGGTGCCGCCATCAGCTACCCAATGTTTCGCCGTCGCAATTACACGGTTTTCGCCAATAGTGTTGCCGTTCAATGTATCCCCTTGCAAACCTTTTACGAAGGGCTCAGCAAACTCTGCGACCAGGGAAGGCTCCTCACCAAAGCACTCATAGGCGCGCCCCCAACGATCATCGCGGGCGACACACAGGGTCGGAGCGAATGTCCAGTGGATACCCGTGGCAGCGACTTCTTTTGCGGTAGCCAGACCGATGGAATACGCCAGTTCTGGATTACGCGTCGCACCCAGACCAACGTTATGAGGAAAAATCGTCGCATTCTTTACATTGCTGTGGCCATGAACTGCATCAGTGCCATACAAAATGGGAATACCAAGTCGGGTTGACCGCGCGGCATCCTGATAGTCGCTGATCATCCCAACCCAATCGCTTCTCTCATTTTCGCCGGGTACAGAACCGCCACCATTGAGAATGGACCCGATAAAGTAGTCTTTCACATCTTTCGGACTTGCATGAGACCGCTCTGCCTGGGTCATTTGTCCTATTTTTTCAGCTAACGACATACGTTCAATGAGCGCTGAAACCCGCTTTTCAACGTCCTGTGCAGCAATACTACTGCTACTCACAAGTAACGTAGCAACTGCGCTCAGGCAAGAAATCCACTTCATAAATTATCTCCATTTTTTTGGGCATCTCTCATCAATATTTCTTCATCTATACCAAAGAGCCTTTACTAGCTAGGCATAAAAAAAGCCGGAGCAAATGCAACCGGCCACAATTTCGACGAGAAAAAACATCGAAAGCACAACGGTCTTCTTGACCAAGAGAGATGCTTTACAGGCGAACCACCATGCTGTTCGGTTCAAAATTAAATCTACCATGCAAAAGTCGAACGAAATGTTGTTCTCGACAAGACGGTCTCAGTAAGGGACGATTCGGACGGCATATTCCAAATAGGAGAAAATCAAGGTAAAGGTACCTGATTAAATACTCGGCACACAATGAACGAACAAAGAGAAAATATAGAGCCGGTTACTTTTTATTGCGCAGAAATGGCGAAAATGCACCGTAGTAGACGATATAACAGTAGCAAATTAACGGGACAACAAAAGAAAGTCGAATGCCCGCACTATCAGCAGCAACTCCCTGAAAGAGAGGCACAATCGCGCCGCCAACAATAGCCATGCACAAGACACCAGACCCCTGACTAGTGAACTGACGAAGCCCACCCAGTGCAAGACTAAAGATAGTAGGGAACATAATCGAATTGCACAGACCAACCGCTACGATTGTCCACACAGCCAGGTCCCCCTCGGAAGTAATCGATAGCGAAATCAGCACTACCGCACTAAAGCCACAAATCGCAAGCAATGCTCCTGAGCGTACAAAATTCAGTAATCCTGCCCCAATAAAGCGCCCAATCATCGCGCCGGCCCAATAGAGCGACACATAGCGGGCAGCCTCGCTCACTCCCATATCGCCAACGGATTTCTCAGTTACATAGCTAACGAGAAAACTACCAATCGCCACCTCCGCGCCCACATAAAAGAATATGGCCACCGCACCCAGGGCCAACCGTGGAAACAGAAGAAACTCGAAGAACCCAACGATCCGGTGTGTTGTCTCTTCTCGCGCCTCGCCTTCCTCTTTAATTGTTGGAAGGCTAACCCAGGAAAAGAACGCTACGAGGGCGAGCAGTACGACCGCGAGCCAAAAATAGGGTAGCTCGACCGAAGCAGCCTCACTGGCAGGGTAATTGAGTGTAGTTTGCACTGACGAAAAATGTACAACACCGGCACTCGCGGAGAATATGACGAGCGCACCAAAAATGGGCGCCAGTGATGTCCCCAGCGAATTGAATGCCTGGGTCAAATTCAGCCGACTAGGAGCGCTTTCTGGGCGCCCCAAAGCAATGACATAAGGGTTGGCGGAAACCTGCAAAATAGCAATGCCACTTGCCAGCACAAACAACCCCAATAGGAACATCATGTAAACATGCATACGGGCGGCAGGAATAAACAATAAACAGCCAGCACAGGCGATCAATAAGCCGAGCACAATGCCTAGCTGATATCCGACCCGGCGAATTAACATGCCGGCCGGCACGGATACCAGAAAGTATGCCGCAAAAAAACTGAACTGCACCAAAATTGCTTTGGTATAACTCAGGTCAAACGCACTCTTTAAATGCGGCACCAGAATGTCATTCAGGCTGGTAATAAAGCCCCAGACAAAAAACAGCACTGTCAGAACAAACAGTCCCGTACGCTTACCCACGGTATAGGTGCCTACCTCTGTCGCTGCGCCACTGGCACGCTCAGGCACTAACTCATTCATGTACTTTCCGCAAAATTAGCAAACAGGTCGAAAACGGCATCCTTTCCAGACTTACTTCCACTGTGCCAAAAACACCCTGTGAGGTATGGAATTGGTGTAATTGAAGCTAACACACCCAGTTGCCAAAGTGGTTTCAACAGCCCCCCCATACGCCCGACAGGACCAAAAATACGATAAAGTGGAAATTGCAAAAAGCACAAGTAAGCTCTTTCCGGCAGGGCGCCCCAAAAGTAAGACAAGGTGGACATATCACAGAGCTAAAGAATAGCCCGCCCCTCTATAAATGTGTATTCTTTTCGAAGTACCGAAGTTGTGGGATCGGTGACTATCGATGATGCAATAATTGACAATAAGATGACCTCTCTCGACCCCAGGAAAACATCCTCTGAGCCTTCGGCGACTCAGTCGCAACACTGGTTTATCAAGCTTCAATTGGTGAGCTGGTCCGGCATTCTTGTCATTACCTTTTTATCTGTGAGTGCATGGAGCTCCTCCGATATTGGAGCTGCGTCCGAGCCATTCAATACGTTATTTCAATGCGCAATCGGAGTCTTACTTTCCCTATTCCTGAAGCCTATTTTCGATGTTGCCTGGTATACACCTATTGCACTGCGTACCTTTGTCTACCTGCTTGCGATCGCGGTTATCGCGGGTATTTGGACCATGGTTCGCATGGAAACCAACCAGCTCCTGCTAGGTGACCACTCACTCTGGCCAGAGTTTGGGGGATGGTATTACGCATCCCTGTTCACTTTTTTGTTCTGGAGCGCCCTTTATTGCGGGGTAAAATATTTCCTACTATTGCAAGATGAGCACAAGGTTGTACTAAAGGTTGCGGCCATTCACGAACAGGAGCAACTAAAGCGTGTCCAGGCGGAATCCATTGCCAAGGAAGCGCAATTGAAGATGCTGCGCTACCAGCTGAACCCTCATTTTCTCTTCAATACCCTCAATTCCATCAACGCACTGATTCGCATTAAGCAGGAGAAGCAAGCCCAAGATATGGTGCTTCGCCTGAGTCAGTTCTTACGCCTCTCTCTCACAGAGGCGCCACTGAAAAAAGTCTCTCTAGAAGAAGAAATCAAAGCCGTGCAGTTGTACCTTGACATTGAACGGACTCGCTTCGCGGACCGGCTCCGCGTAGAGGTTGACATTGAAAAGGGTGCTTCGAAGAGTCTGGTGCCCAGTATGCTACTGCAACCCATCGCAGAGAATGCCATCAAATACGCGATTGCACAGAGCGTAACTGGCGGAACTATTGAAATACGCGCGAAAATCGATCAGGGCCGATTGCATATAGAGATGTGTGACACAGGCACAAGTAGTGGAGATGTATCCGTGGCCGGGCCAGACCCGGAATCGACCGGTGTTGGCCTATCAAACGTACACGAGCGCCTGACGACGCTCTATGGCAATGATTTTCATTTTACCCAATCCCAAAAGCCTTCCGGTGGGCTCATCGTTACACTGAATCTACCCAGCGAGACTGTCAGGGAAACACAACAGGAGGTAAGCCCATGGCCCCACTGAAAGCGGTATTGGTGGATGATGAACCCCTGGCTCTACAGCTGCTGCAATCACTGCTGGGGGATATACCTGAAATAGAGGTAATCGCTACATGCCGCAACGGTCGTGAAGCACTCAACGCGGTCGCTACCCATTTACCTGACTTACTATTTCTGGATATACAGATGCCCGGCATGAATGGGTTTGATGTGATTGGAAGGCTACAGGGCGACATTATTCCTCAAGTAGTCTTCGCGACCGCATACGATCACTATGCTGTCGAAGCTTTCGATGTAAACGCAGTAGACTATGTATTGAAGCCCATGGAGCCGGAGCGGCTTGCCCTAGCAGTTGACCGCGCTCGAGCACGACTGCGCCAGCAAGGACAACAAGGTCAGTATAATCAGGCCGATGAAAAAGGACGCTTGCTAACCTCCCTTGCCACTCATTCATCACCGGAGGCGGGAGAAACAGCCGCCGCTGATTCCCCTGGCAAACTGGCGATCAAAGACGGAGGCCGGATCATTCTGGCAAATCAGTCGGACATAGAATGGATTGATGCCGCTGGCGACTATATGTGTGTACACACCAAAGGTGAAACCCACATCATGCGGAGCACACTGAAAGAGTTGCAACAGCAATTGTGTCCCAACACCTTCAAACGTGTACACCGATCAACTCTGGTAAACCTAAACTACATTCAAGAGATTCAGGTTCTGACCAAGGGCGAGTTTTTACTCACCCTAAGAAGCGCCGAAAAGGTCAAGGTCAGCCGAAATTATCGGCAGTCAATTAAAGAATATTTGGAGCACAATCAAACCACAGCCGCTATTTGAACTTAAAAAAATGCCCGGATGATCCGGGCATTTTTAGCTTACCTCAGGCTCGAAAGCTATGCTTCGCGAACAAAGTGTCCTTTTATTCCATAGTACATAATATACACATAGCAGATGATAGGTAGCGCAAACGCCATCTGGATGCCAATACTATCCGCCAGTGCACCCTGTGCGAGCGGTACCAGCGCACCACCGACAATCGCCAGGCACAGGAAGCCAGAACCCTGACTGGTCAACGGCCCCAAACGCGCCAACGCAAGGCTGAAAATAGCCGGGAACATTACCGAGTTACACAGGCCAATAGAAAGTACGCTCCACATTGCCAGCTGACCCGAACCAAAAATCGTCAGCAGCAACAGAATCACTGCCCCGATAGAACATACAGCAAGTACTTTACCCGCGGAGACATATTGCATCACCGCGGCCCCGATAAAGCGCCCAACCATCGCACCACCCCAGAAGAGAGATACGTAGAAGCCTGCCTCATGCTCGGTAATGCCGGCAATATTGCTCTCGGACAGGAAGTTAACCAGGAAGCTACCAATAGACACTTCGGCGCCCACATACAAAAAGATCGCCACAACACCCAGCGCAAGATGGCGATGCTTTAACGCTTCCCAGCGACCAACCTTCTCGGCGGCCTGATCTGCGCCCATATGGCTCTCAATCTTAGGGAGTTTCAGAAAGCGAAAGGTAAACGCCAACACGGCCAGGCTCGCAGCCAGGATCATATAGGGTAGCTCTACTGCCGATGCGCCCTCGACACCTGAAATATCCGAAGCGGCAACACCAGCAACCGAAAGGATTAACGCGGTGCCGAAGAACGGTGCCACAGTGGTACCGAGTGAGTTGAAAGCCTGGGTGAGCGTTAGTCGGCTTGCAGCAGTTTCTTCTGCACCAAGAGCCGTAACATACGGGTTAGCGGATACCTGCAATACGGTAATACCCGCCGCCAATACAAACAACGCGAACAAAAACAGACTGTACACCTGAATGCGCGCAGCCGGGATAAACAGGGCACAACCAATGACCGCGATCCCCAACCCAATGACAATACCATTTTGATAGCCGACTCGCTCTACCAGCCTACCTGCGGGTAAAGACACAAGGAAATAGGCCCCAAAGAAACAAAACTGAACCAGCATCGCCTGGGTATAGCTAAGGTCAAAGACCCCTTTTAAGTGCGGAATCAGAATGTCATTCAGACAAGTAATGAAACCCCACATAAAAAACAGTGACGTCAACGCAATCAACGCAAACTGCTGGTTTGATGCCCCTTCATCGACACGACTAATGCTAGCCTGCCCTATATCTGGTCCGATAGCTGCCATTTAAGTACCCCAAGAATGTTATTAATGCGACGGGCACAAAGGTGCCCATAAGCCGATTGATCCACACGTAAGAGGTTGTAACACGCCCCAATCAATGGTTTTCAGGTTTTCGACAAGGTGGTAAGAATTGGAGACAACAGGGAAAGTTTGGGAGGGGGAGCAGGAGGGAGGGGAAACAAAAAGGGGCCGCAATGCGGCCCATTGCAGTCATTACTGACAGCTACCAATCAGAGTCCAGGTATTGTCGCTACCCGGCACGCTATTGGTGTACCAGTTGGCCTGATACAGATTGCCTTGATAGGTCATTTGGTCGCCGCCCAGCAAATGGGTATTGGGACCACCGTCATAGTCCGCATGCAGCCAGTTCGGGTACTCAGTCACACCGCTACACTGACCCGTGGTGACAGCACAGCCACTGCTATCGACCGTCACACCGGGTTGAGTGGCCGGACACTGGTCCGCAGAATTCACTACACCGTCGTTGTCGTCATCCAGACAGCTGGGATCATTGTTGCACCCGGAGTCTCCGACCGCCTTGATCTCAATCCAGTTGATATTCCAACCACCAGTGACCGCAGCGATAGCGAGTTCGGTGGTGCCAGCAGGCAGACTAACGGTGTGAGAAACTGTGGTCCAGCTCTGCCAACCTCCGGTGCCTCCAAAGCTTACGCCGCCGTACTCCACAGAACCACCCGGCTGCTCCAGCTTCAGGCTGCCGCCACTTTCAGAGGCCACGCGATAGCTCACCTCGTAGTTACCGGTGCTGCTTGCAGGCAGGGTAACGTTATAAGTCATCCAGTCACCGGCATCGATCCAGCCCACATTCTGACCACCACCGACGTCGGTAGTTGCCTCTACTTGGACGTCGCCTGCATCACGCCAGTTTTCCGCTTCAACACGTACAACTTCTCCACCAGGATTGCAGTCTGTAGTGCACGGCTCGACATCAACTCGCAACCAGTTCAGGTTCCAGCCGCCAACTTCAGCGACAACACCTAGGATCTGCTGACCCGCCGGAAGCTGTACCTGATGGGAGATATCCATCCAGCCCTGCCAGTCACCGGTATTTGGTACATCGACAACACCATAGGTGTTCTCACCACCACCCTGCTCCAGCTTAATGCGGCCACCGTCCACGCCGGAAGCAACGCGGTAGGTAACGGTTGCGGTGCCTGCCTGTGGCAAATTCACGTCAAAGGTCAGCCAATCGCCATTGTCAATCCAGCCGGCATTCTCGCCGCCACCAAAATCACTGGTGGTTTCGAATTCAACACCTTTTGCCTGGCAGAAGCTCTCTGCTTCAATCTGGGTACCGTTGCCACCCACATCACAAGGACCATCAATGATGGTTTCGGTTGGCTCACGGCCACCAAGAATCTCCTTGATGAAATACCCGGATTCTTTCAAAGTACCATCGGACCAGAAGAATGAGCTGGATTCTTCTTCGCCCAGGTGATTAAAGTCTTTATCGTTGTAGGCCCAGGCGGCATGACTAATGCCGTTACTACGCAAGAAGTCGATCCACGCCCATGTTTCATCCCGATTAACCGGACCCGCCCCGTTAGCATTCACCATGCCCCATTCAGTGGCAAACAAAGCAATGCCGTTATTCAGGGCCGCCTGCGCTTTGGCCCGCAATTCGGCTCTGTGGGTATTCGCGTAGAAATGGATGGTGTAGGCCAGGTTCGAAACATTGGCCGGGTTGGTTGAGGCAATATCGACATCCTGGGACCACTTAGGTGTCCCCATAATAATCAGGTTGTCCGGGTCGATAGAGCGGATGGTATTGCCAACTTGCTCCGCGTAAGGCTTCAGTGTGGAGTGCCAATCAACGTGCTTGGGCTCGTTGTAGATTTCGTAGATAACGTTGTCGTGCTGGCCCCACTTCTGTGCTACCGCTCGGAAAAAATCTTCCGCAGCCCCGGGATTCGTATGAGCGATATGACTGTGATAATCCACAATTACATACATATCGTTATCGATCGCGGCCTGTACGACGGTATCCAGGCGCTGCATATTCGAAGCCCAATCATCCTGCACGCCACCGGGCTCACCGTGACCAATGGCCGCACGGACAATGTTTGCACCAAATTCATTCTTGATGCGAGCTACTTCAGCGGCGGTGTAGTACTTCTCTCCGCCCCAGTTGTTATTACTCCAAAACAGGGAAATACCTTCAAGGCTCTTTACCTGCCCCCCCACCAATACCTTATTGCCTTCCACACGCAATGGTTCTACTGCCGCCGCACCACTCGCTGCGACCATAAGACCAAGCACCGAACACACTGCGGCGACTTTTTTTCCGGCCCGACCGAGAATGGACCTACGTCTACTTTTTTGATTCATTATTCTCACCATCTAAGAGTTATTGTTGGGAGAGCAAAATCTAGAGACGAAGAAACCAAAAGTCGTACCAAAACCAGTATTAAACGAACCTGGGACGAAAACTGGTACACAAGAACCATATCGAAAAGGAGTCAGTACGGAAAAAGACTTTTTGTCTCTATACACGACCAAAAGAAAAGAAATAAAAAAAATCGATAAAGCGGATTAATACATAGATAAAATTTTTTAGCGAAAAACTCGCCAGTGGTAACAGAGAAGAAGGAGTTCCAGGTGCTCTCTCCTCGTCCTAAACACCGCGTAACTATAGTCAGCCGCCCCTATCCTCAGATAACCTGTGTCAGATGTCATCCCACTACAATGTCATTCCACAAGGCTGCAAAAAGACGTATAAAGGTAGCAAATACATAATAATCAAATACAGGTGGACTCCCGATGCACTTCACCCGCACGCTCCTCATAGCCATTCTTGCTCTGGCATGTAGCAACATCCAGGCCGCTACGCTTATCCACAATATTGCTGGCTATCACACGACATCTGATGGCCTTGAGTCATTTGAGGCGCTGATCTTTGACGATGGCAAGATCTTGGCAACCGGCAAACTGGCAGATTTGAAGGAAAAATTCCCCGGATCAAACGCACGGGATGCTGGAGGCAGGACACTATTGCCTGGGCTAATAGATGCACATGGTCACGTCCTCGCACTCGGACGACTAAGGCAGGAATTAGATGTAAGGGATCTTTCCCTGGAAGAAACCCTCGGCGCCACAAGAACATTTGCCAAAGATAAAGCTGCGAACGAATGGATTTTGGGGCGCGGCTGGAACCAAGTACTCTGGTCTGGCAAGCGATTCCCCACAAAGTCTGCACTCGACAAGCTCGACATCCCCAATCCCGTCTGGCTACGCCGGGTTGATGGTCACGCAGGTTGGGCCAACTCTGCCGCCTTGCGGCTCGCCGGCATCGACCGAGAAACGGAAAATCCGGAGGGTGGTGAGATCATCAAAGACCGATTGGGTGAGCCGAGCGGGATCCTGATAGACAATGCCATGCTGCTACTGGAGCGCGCCATTCCTCAAGCGGGGCTGCAACAGGATAAAGCCTCGTTAAAGGCCGCATTCAAAAGCGCCCTGTCACTGGGCCTGACCGGTATTCACGACGCCGGGGTGGACAGTAATACCCTGCAGGCCTACCGTGAACTCGCCGCCGAGGGTGCCATTCCACTGCGCATTTACCCAATGATTGCCATCGAGGATGAAAACCTCACAACACTCCTCAAAGCCGGCTCCATCGGCGCGCCCGACCAGCGACTCTACGTGCGCAGCATCAAACTCTCGGCCGACGGAGCACTTGGCAGCCATGGCGCAGCGCTACTCGCCCCGTATCAGGACAAGCCCGATGAACGCGGCCTCCTGCTCCACCCGGAAGATAAAATCCTCTCGCTACTACGGCTTGCAACCGAGCACGACTTCCAGGTCAACGTACATGCCATTGGCGATCGTGCCAATCACATTGTACTCAACCATTTGTACACCCTGCACAAAGACAACAACCAGAAACCGTACCGCCACAGGGTTGAGCATGCTCAGGTCATGCTGAAAAACGATATACCACGATTCCCATCGCTCGGCCTGATCGCCTCAATGCAGCCCACCCACGCTACCAGCGACAAAAACATGGCTGGTGACCGACTGGGTGAAGAACGCCTCGAAGGCGCCTACGCATGGCGCACCTTTCTAGAACAAGGCACCAAGATCGCGGGAGGGTCCGACTTCCCGGTGGAGCCCGCCAACCCGTTGTTTGGGCTCCATGCCGCGGTTACCCGGCAAGATCGTGCCGATACGCCGCAAGGCGGTTGGCGGCCAGAGCAAGCCATGACACTCACTGAAGCGTTACGGGCATTCACCCTGGATGCAGCCTATGCAAGCCACCAGGAAAACCTGATCGGCAATCTGGAACCGGGGAAGTTCGCGGACTTTATCCTACTGGAGAAAAATATATTTGCGATTGCCCCGGAAGATATTTGGCAGGTAGAAGTTGCCGAAACCTGGGTTGAAGGCGAGCGCGTTTACACGAAAGCCGATTGAACTAAATAAACTCTTTTCCCGGGCATCCACGCCCGGGAATTAAAAGGCATTCAAAGATCTAAAGCCTTATGGAGTTTGGCAATGGCACAAAACCCACTTTTCCAAAAAATCTGCGCAGCGACAGCCTATACGACCGGAATTCTAGTTTTGGTCAGCAGCCTTAGTGGAGCATCGTCTTTCGCCGCTACTCCGGCGATAAGTGTCACCACGTACGGGATTCTTCCGCTCACGCGTACGCAGTACCAGAACAAACTACGCGGCTTCTGGTTGGGACAAAGTCTTGCCAACTGGACGGGGCTAGTCACTGAAATGGACAAAATCGGTGGCCCGGGCCCGCACGGTGTCTTCTACACCCGGGACGACTGGGGAAAACCAGATCAGCCCAGTATTTGGGGGCAAGGTGTGCCCAGTGACTTGTCCGCAACCATCGACTGGGTTCTGCGCCGGCCTGGGGAAGTGTGGGGAGCGGATGACGACACCGATATCGAATACATATATCAGCACCTACTGGATCAACACCAGACTACAATGCTCACCCCCGAGCAAATTCGCGACGGCTGGCTCACGCATATCTATTCGGACGAAAACACCCCTTTCACCACTGCCGATGGGAAAGCGGAAAACTTTCTCTGGGTATCCAACCAACGGGCACACGACTTAATGCGTGAGCAATCTCTACTGCCACCGGAGACCAGCGAACCCAACCACAACCCCCACTTCGACATGATTGATGCGCAGCTGACCACGGAGATATTCGGCCTGTTTGCGCCCGGAAGGCCGGACATTGCCCTCGCCATGGCCCACCTTCCCATCCGCACCACCGGACGTGAAAATGCCGCCTGGGCGGCCGAATTCTATGTTGTGATGCATGCTCTCGCTTCGGGCATCGATTCGACGCGCCCGGTTAAGCCACAACTCTTCGCCATCGCCGAACGTGCGCGCCAGCAGCTCCCGCCGGGAAGCTACAATGCAGATATGTACGACTTCGTACAAGAGCAGTACCAACAAAAGGTACCCTGGGAAACAGTGCGCGATAGCCTGCATAAAAAATATCAAATCAACGGCGAAGCTGGTTACGACCTCAGTACACGTAACCTCTATTGCAACGGCTGCTTCGCCGCCGGCATCAATTTCGGCGCAAGCTTAATCAGCCTGTTCTACGGTGAAGGAGACTACCGAAAAACCGTAAAGTTAGCGGTGTTAATGGGTTGGGATTCCGACAACCCGGCCGCCACCTGGGGCGGATTACTGGGTTTTATCTACGGACATGAAAAGCTCACTGAGTGGTTTGGCCCACTATCTGATGAATTCGACATTCATCGTACCCGTGGCGGGTTTGCCAATAGCGGTAAAGATACCTTTTCTGACATGGCGCGGGTGGGCGTGAGTATCGTAGATCGAGTAGTTAAAGACGAACTGGGAGGCTCGATAGATACAAAAAGCGATTACTGGCACATCCCACGCTTTGAGGAAAATTCATTATTCGAATTACCTGAAGAGTTACCCAAAGAGGTACACGATAACCAAAACCCTGAGAAATCACGCAATGATGCCGAGCCCCTCGCGGTTCTATCCCTGAATATTTACGGTCATGGCACTATGCCGGCGGCCGCGACCAGGTATGCGCAGCTCGTTACCGACCACAATGTAGATCTGCTGGCTGTGCAGGAAGGTGTCGAAGATTGGCAGATTCAAGGCCTGCCCACCGATTACCGACGTGCAGAAGCTCTGGCCAGCGCTTTGGGAAACTGTTGGGTGCGCCGCTATCAAGTTTTTGCCAACCGCTGTAGGGGGCTGGAATTCGAGCACAATGAACGCTTTGATATGACTGATGGACCAAACGCAGTACGCACAGGTGAATTGGTTGTCGTTCGACGTGGTGTCGATCGTTTCGGCCTGATTGACGTACACTGGGATCACGAAAGCGAACGGGTGCGTCGCGCCAATAGTCGAGAAACCACCGCCGCTGCAACCTCTCCGCACTTACGCGGAATCCCGCTACTGGTGGTGGGCGATTTCAATACAGCCTGCGATAGTGCGACAACCCAGGCACTCGCTTCCAGTACAGACTTGTCGCTTCTTTATGGAGATGGTATTGACTGCGGCTTTGCACGAGACGTTAAAGGCAGCGGAAAAAGTATTGACGCCGCCCCATCAGACCATCCCGGTATTTTACTAAAAGTAACTGCTTTGCAACCCTAAGTTCCGCGAAGATTCGATGCTCTGAATACTATTCCATTAATCCAGCCCATCCCACTACAACTACAATTCGACCGATAATAATCACCGAGGTCAGACACTACGCCCTTAAGTGCCGGTTTCTGTACTGTAATACGAAGGGCCGCTATGCGGCCCATCTTTATCTACTGGCAGCTACCAATCAGTGTCCAGGAGTTATCACTTCCAGGCTCGCTATTGGTGTACCAGTTCGCCTGATATAAATTTCCCTGATAGGTCATTTGATCTCCGCCAAGAAGGTGGGTGTTGGGACCGCCCGCATAATCGGCGTGAAGCCAGTACGGATAAGCGGTAATGCCATCACACTGGTTGGTAGTCACTGTACATCCTTTGCTGTCGACAGTGACACCGGGTGCCGTTGCAGTGCACTGATCTGCTGCATTAACAACACCATCGTTGTCGTCATCCAGACAACTTGGATCGTTGTTGCAACTGGAATCTGTAACCGGTTTAATTTCAAACCAGTTGATATTCCATCCGCCGCTTATGGCAGCAATCGCAAGTTCTGAGGTATTTGCCGGTAGGGAAACTGTATGAGATACGGTGGCCCAATTCTGCCAGCCTCCCGTAGCGCTGAAATTGAGGGTTCCGTATTCCACGGAGCCTCCGGGTTGCTCCAGCGTTAAACCCCCGCCGTTACTCGCGGACGCCACACGATAGCTCACCTCATAGCGACCTGTATTGCTGGCTGGCAAGTGGATGCTGTAGGTCATCCAATCTCCGGCGTCAATCCAGCCCACATTGTCTCCACCATCGATGTCGGACGTTGGCTCAATTTGAACCTCCCCGGCCTCGCGCCAGTGTTCTGCCTGAATACGCACGGAATCACTTTCAATTGGGCAGCCACTGTTTTTTGCAGAGCCGACGGTCTGCGGACAGGCGTCGAAGGGGTTGCGCACCCCGTCGTTGTCATCATCCAACAGCGAACAACCGTCACCATCCACCGGTGCGTCGAGCGGTGTTTGCGGACACAAATCGACATCGTTACTCACGCCATCTTCGTCATCATCGCCGGGAACGGGACAGCCTAGGCTGTCTACTTCTACACCTGTGGGAGTGCCCGGGCACTGGTCGAGCCGGTCCGGCACGGTGTCCCCGTCCTCATCCGCCACCGGCACATCTGACTGCCAGCGAAAGGTTACCGCGGTACGCGGAGCGATAGTATGCTCGAACGCCGAGTCCTCCCATGCAACCGAAACCATCTGATCGCTATTCGACTTGTTGTACACCAGAGCCACCAAAGTGCCATCTGGATTTTTCAGCGCAACGTTTACGATGCTTTCAGAGAAGTCTGTGGACGCAACTCGGCGCGCACCAGGCTGCATAAAGCGGGAGAGTTGCGAAATAATGTAGTAAGACACATGACGCGTAAGCCCCTGCCCACCCTCTTCTACGGTGATCGCGCCCAGGCACGCAGTACAACCGGTTGGGGTGGTAGGCGGTGAGGTTACGAGGTTCCATTCGAGTACTGTGCGCGCATAGTTCCGTAGGGAACCCATTACCACCGTTTCCATATGCCAGGCGAGGTCGCCATCAAACGCCGCAGCCCATCCCGCGGGCGTATCGTCTTCGGGCCTGCCTGTCCATTGCTCGGTAAAGTAAACGTCTTTACCACTCGCGTGATAAACATCACTCATGGTACTTATTTCACCCGCGTACAGGTGGAACGCGGAACCATCAATGTACTGGCTCTGGGCTACGCGGATGGGAAACTCCGGGTGGTCGAGATTGTGATCAAAGCCGAGTAATTTGATATGTCCAAGACCGGCTTGCTGCAATGCCGGGCCGACATAGTTTTCTATCAGGTCGTACTGCTGCTCGGCATTCATCAGCATACTGGGTTCATTCCAAGGGTTTTCTGGCTCGTTTTGCGGCGTCATCCCCCAGATCGTAATACCCTCAGCAGCCATGGCCTGAATATATTGCACAAAATAGTTAGCCAAATCGGCGTAGTGCTCGGACTTGAGCGCCCCGCCGACCCAGTCATTGTTGGTTTTCATCCACAATGGTGCAGTCCACGGCGTGGCGAGGACTTTGATCTCTGGATTTATGGCGAGGATTTTCTTTAGCACAGGGAGCAAGGTCAGCGTGTCAGGCCCCTGCATAGAGAAACTGCGGTCGCTGCCTACTTCGGTAAAGGTAAAGGATTCCCAGGTGCCGGCAGATTGGTCGTTATCTACCATGCGAACCAGAAGATTGTCATCGATATGCAGCCGGTCGTGATTTCCGAAGCCTTTTAGCGGCAATGATAGGAAGTAAGCGCCATGCCCTTCGCCGGGTGTCAGCTCCCATTTTTCCCACCAGCCGTCAGAGGAAGTTTCCTGCATATCCGCCATATTGGTATCGTCGGTGCGCAACCGAGGCACGCTGCCACCGGCAGCGCGATCAATAAAGAACAATCCATCGCCCGCAGGGACAAATTTCCACTCGAAGTCCGGCCCGTGCGGTGAGTCAGGTGCTGTGTAAGGATCTTCGTTAGAGCCACTGGCACCCAGGCGCACGCCGTGGGCGGGCATGTCGATGTAGTAGGTCTTACCCGGATCCGGAATAAAGTTTTCCTGGCTGCGGGTTTCGTCACTATAGGTGTACAGAGATGTAGAGAGATCGGATGCGCCGATGCTGATTCGCACCATGGAAACGTTGTTTCCCACCTGCGGATGGAACATCTCGTTTAGAAACGCATTCTGTTCGGCTTCTGGTAGCAAAAGGATGGCCGCTGCACTGGCTTGCGTGAGTGCATAGCCGAGGCCAGTTACGGATTGAAACGTTTGCGAAGGGTCAATTTCAATCGCAAACCCGTTTGTGGCGGCGGGCTGGGTAAACGGGAGGTCAAGAACCTGTTCATGTAGCAGTTTGCCTCGGTCGCCTTGGGTAGTGAGGACACTAACCTCCTCCGCCAGTGACAAGCTGGCAAATGCCAGCGCGGACAGGGTCAGCACCGTTAGCGATGCTCTTCCGTTCTTCTTCATTATTCTCACCATCGAATTTGTTCATTATTGAGGGAGTGAAAAATACGGAGATTCTTGGGGAGCGTCGTATCAATAAGAGAGTTTTCTTAATTTCGTACGGGTTCGCATGACCTGACGCCAGCCGAACGCGCAGATTTGGACTTATCCACTGAGTTTAGGAAAGCACAAAGTCAAAAGCGATAACGTGCAGGCAGGTGTATAAGTACAAAAAGCCCGCGCTAGCGCGGGCTTTTCATATGGTATGGATATCCGCGATCCCCTATAGCGGCAATCGTTAAGCCGCCTAGAAAATCAAGAATCAATCGAGCTTGGTCAAACTAAACCAGTTCAGGTTCCAGCCACCAGTCGGTACGCCGATACCAAAGTCCTGAGAACCTGCGTCCAGATAAACATCCATGCTTATCGTGGTCCAGTTCTGCCAATCACCGGTGGCGGGCACGTTCAGGGTGCCGTATACCGGACTGCCGCCCGCTCGTTCGAAGCTCAGCTGGCCGCCGCCCTGAGAGGCTACCCGGAACTCCACGCGGTAGTTGCCAGCACTCGGTACGTTTACACCGTGGTATGCCATCCAGTCACCGTCATCGAGATAGCCTACATTCTGGCCACCGCCTACATCGGAGGTGGACTCCACTTCCACACCACCCATGAAGCTGTAGTTCTCCGCCTCGATGAGAATGGTTTCACCGGGTTTTGGATCGGGGTCTGGATTGGGGCCAACAGACTTAATATCCAGCCAGTTGATATTCCAGCCTGGGCCTACTGCGGCGACCGCTACCTGCTGATCACCTGCCGGCAGACTTACAGTTTGAGATATTGTTGTCCAAGACTGCCAATCCCCGGTGTTGGGTATGTCAAGCTGACCATATACCGGTGAACCACCTTTACCTTCAAACTGCAATACACCACCTGCACCATTGGCCGCTACACGATAAGAAATTTCGTAATCACCTGCCGCCGGAACATTGATGCGATAGGCCATCCAATCGTCGATATCGATATAGCCAACGTTTTCACCCCCGCCGGTATCGCTGGTGGCTTCGGTTTGTATCCCATCGGCGCCACAAAACGCTTCGGCTTCGATGCGTCCGGGTACATTCACCGCAGTTGCAGAATCGCAGTCATCACCGCCTCCTGCGGCGCCACCCCAGTTGAGAATAATGTCGCGGACCTTGTTGCCCGATGCCGTCAACTGGGCGGAATCCCAGCTGCCAGTGGTACTTGCACCTGGTACCAGTGCAGAGGCACCTTCGGACTTATCGTTGATCGACCAGTTGGCATGACTGATATTGTTGTTCTTAAGAAATTCCATCCACGCATCGGTCTCACCGTAGTTAACACCGCCGTTACCATCGGCATTGACGGTGCCCCACTCGGTCACAAACAACGCGATACCGTTATTCAACGCGGTCTGCGCCTTGTCACGTAACCATTGGCCGTGGGAACCGGAGTAGAAGTGCAGGCCGTAGGCAATGTTGACGTGGCCCTGGATGGGGTCAAAGGAAGCGTCATCCACGTCTTGAGACCAGTTCGGGGTGCCGACAATAATCAGGTTGTCCGGGTCAATTGAACGGATTGATGAGATAACGGATTCTGCGTATGGCTTAACGCCACTGGACCAAGAGACCTGCTTCGGCTCGTTAAAAATCTCGTAAATAACATTGTTGGTATGACCATAATCGGCGGCCATGCGCGAGAAGAAATTGACCGCCTGACTCCAGTCATGTTCATTCGCGTAATGGGAGTGCCAATCGATAATCACGTACATGTCGTTGGCAATGGCTGCATCTACAATGGCACGAACTTTAGCTTCGTTCCCTGCAGGATCATCAAAGTAGCCGCCCGGATCTTCCACGCCCATGGCAGCACGTACCACGCCGGACTTCCAATCGGACTTCAACCAGCTGACGGTACTTGGGTTATAAAACTTCTCGCCCCCCCAGCCATTGTTACTCCAGAAGAAACTGTTGCCTGCCACACTACCTTGCTGGCCACCAATCAATACTTGGTTACCATTAACAGACAGTGGTTCAACCGCAAAGACGCTACTGGACATCAGCGCCAGCGCGGCCAAAAGCATGCTTTTACGTGCTTTTCCTACAGGAAATGCACACCCATTTTCATTCTTCATCAGATAGTCGCTCCGTTTCATTACTATTGTTATTTGTGATTTAACGGCTAAAACACGTTATCCGAGTAACCGTTCAAGAACTTGTCGCTCGGATAAACCGGGTTCAATATGTCACTGAACAAAGCGAGTAAACGCCCCGATGAGGTAAAGCGGGATAGAAAACAGTTATTCCGGACAACCAATAAAAAACCGGCTAATTAGCCGGTTCACAATCAATTCCAAAGAAACTCTAAAAAGTTACAGCAACTCGTTTTTTACTTTTCCGCACCGTTGACAGCGTGATTCCGTGACCAGCTTTCCTTGCTTTACATCAAATTTTCGCTCGGCCACCACCTTCCATTTGTGAAATCCGTCACGACATAAGCTACTGCCCTTATGCTTTTCCCAAGCCGTCTTCCGCTTGAATTGGATGACATCTCCCACCATTTTCTCCACTTGAAGTGCTTCTTTAATATCTTGCTACGCAAAATATCTCTATTCGGATGATTTTGCGCCACACGGCGCATGTTTTCTTTCTATGCAGGATATACAACGCGCTGCGTTAACGGAATCCCATTGTAAATATCCCCACTCAGCTTACGAGGAACTCCAGAAAAACACCCAAATAAATGCAAAACGCACCAATTTCTACCGATAGAAGGAATTGGCGAATTTAAGTCCAACTTACCGGGCAAACCGGTTTGACGGGGCTATAAGTCGCGCCTAGTTTGAAGCGTATCACCCGATGTAAAAGCCATGGATGGGCGCCGCCGATGAGTCAATTTCTCGACCGTCTCACGTTCTTTCGCAAAAAAACAGAAAAATTCTCCGCCGGCCACGGCATCACCACTGAAGATCCACGGGACTGGGAAGATGCCTATCGCAAGCGCTGGGCCGCCGACAAGATCGTGCGCTCCACCCATGGCGTGAACTGTACCGGCTCCTGTTCCTGGAAAATCTACGTAAAGGGCGGCATCGTTACCTGGGAAACCCAGCAGACCGACTACCCGCGCACCCGTCCCGACCTTCCCAACCATGAGCCGCGCGGCTGCCCGCGCGGTGCCAGTTACAGCTGGTACCTGTACTCCGGTACCCGCGTGCGCTATCCACTGGTGCGCGGCAGGCTGGTGGAAGCCTGGCGTGCTGCCCGGGTCAGTAAGTCGCCGGTAGAAGCCTGGCGCTCCATTGTCGAAGATGCTCCCACGCGCGAAAGCTGGGTGTCGCGCCGCGGTCGTGGCGGCTTTGTGCGTATTGGCTGGGATGAAGTGGCGGAGATTGTCGCCGCGGCAAATGCCTATACCGTACATAAGCACGGCCCCGACCGGGTTGTGGGTTTCTCCCCCATCCCCGCCATGTCCATGGTGTCTTACGCCGCAGGCGGCCGCTATCTGTCACTGATTGGCGGCACCCTGCTCAGCTTTTACGACTGGTATTGTGACCTTCCTCCCTCCTCCCCCCAGACCTGGGGCGAACAGACCGACGTCCCGGAGAGTGCCGATTGGTATAACTCCAACTATCTGCTGGTGTGGGGATCCAACATTCCACAGACGCGCTCACCCGATGCACACTTCTACAGCGAGGTGCGCTATAAGGGCACCAAGAGCGTCGTGGTCTCGCCGGACTACAGCGAGGCCTGCAAGTTCGCCGACCTGTGGCTGCACCCCAAACAGGGCACCGACGCGGCGCTGGCGTTAGCGCTCGGGCATGTGGTGCTTACCGAGTTCTACGTTAAACGCCAGGTACCCTATTTCATCGATTACGCGCGGCGCTATTCTGACCTCCCCTTCCTGGTAAAACTGGTTGAGCGAGACGGGAAGCTAGTTCCGGATCGCTTATTGCGCGCAGCAGACTTCACCGACGCACTCGGTGAATCCAACAATCCGGATTGGAAGCCCGTCGCCTACGACGAAAACAGTGGCGACATTGTGTGCCCCGCCGGCTCCGTCGGCTTCCGCTGGGGCGAACAGGGCAAGTGGAACCTGGAAGAAAGAGACGGCCAGGGGCGCGATACCAAATTGCGCCTGAGTCTTGAAGACATCGCGGAAAGCCGCGAGGCGGTCTCCTTCCCCTACTTTGGCAGCGACGCTCCGGAAACCTTTGTCGCCACCAATCACGATGATGTACTCGAACGCAATGTACCGGTGGCCACACTAGAGCTAAAGGATGGCAGCTGCCGCGTAGCCTCCACCTTCGACCTGTTTATGGCCAACTACGGTGTCGACCGTGGCTACGGCGGTGACAACGTCGCCACTAGTTTTGATGACGATGTGCCCTTCACGCCTGCCTGGGCGGAAACTGTGTGTGGTGTGAAGCGCGATGCCATCATTCAGGTTGCCCGTGAGTTTGCCGGTAACGCCGAGCAGACTGAAGGCCGTTCCATGGTGATCGTCGGTGCAGGGCTGAACCACTGGTACCACATGGACATGAATTACCGCGGCATTATTGCGCTACTGGTGATGTGCGGTTGCTGCGGTAAGTCTGGTGGTGGTTGGGCGCACTACGTGGGGCAGGAAAAGCTACGCCCGCAGACCGGCTGGCTGCCCGTCGCCTTCGGACTCGACTGGACCCGCCCGCCGCGGCATATGAATGGAACCTCGTTCTTCTATGCCCACACCGATCAGTGGCGCTACGACTCCATGACCGTGTCGGACATCCTCTCCCCCACCGCCCCGGAGGGCGACTGGGATCACGCGATGATCGACTACAACGTGCGCGCGGAGCGCATGGGTTGGCTGCCATCTGCACCACAATTGCAGCAGAACCCACTGCAGGTTGCGAAAACGATCTTCGAGTCCGATACAAACCCGGACAGTGCTGTGCCGGAAATGCTGAAGTCCGGTGCGCTGAAGTTTGCCTGTGAAGACCCGGATAACCCGGATAACTGGCCGCGCAACATGTTCTTCTGGCGCTCGAATGTGCTGGGTGCCAGCGGCAAGGGCCATGAGTATTTCCTCAAGCACTTTGTCGGTTCACAGCACGGCGTGGTGGGCACGGAAGACAGCAACCCGATCAAGCGCCCGTCTGAAGTCGTCTGGCACGATGAGGCGCCCCAGGGCAAACTGGATTTGATGGTCAACATCGACTTCCGCATGTCCACCACCAGCCTCTACTGCGACATCGTCTTGCCCACCGCCACCTGGTATGAAAAGCATGACCTGAATACCTCGGACATGCACCCCTTCATCCACCCATTAACCGCGGCAGTCGATCCGGTCTGGGAATGCCGCAGCGACTGGGAAATTTTCAAAACCATCGCGAAAAAATTCTCCGAAGTGTGCCCGGAAGTTCTCGGTGTAGAAAAGGATTTGGTGCTGACACCGATTCAGCACGATGCTCCCGGCGAAATCGCCCAGCCCTACGAACCGAAAGACTGGAAGCGCGGTGAGTGCGAGCCTGTGCCCGGAAAGACCATGGCCTCGGTCGCAGTGGTGGAGCGGGATTACCCGGCAACCTACCAGCGTTTTATTTCCCTCGGCCCGGCGCTTGAGGAAAAAGGTAATGGCGGCAAGGGACTTAACTGGAACACCGAAACCGAAGTCAAAAACCTCGCCAGCCTGAACGGTACCCATCAAGACGGTGACTGTGCCGGGCGTCCCAAAATCGAAACCGATATTCAGGCCTGTGAAGCCATCCTGATGCTCGCGCCGGAAACCAACGGTGAGGTCGCAGTAAAAGCCTGGGAAGCACTGGGTAAAGCCACCGGCCGCGACCACGGCCACCTAGCGGAAGGTAAGGAAGAGGAGAAGATTCGCTTCCGCGACGTGGTATCGCAGCCGCGCAAAATTATCTCCTCACCCACATGGTCCGGCATCGAGAGCGAGCACGTGTCCTACACCTCGAACTGGACTAATGTGCACGAGTTGATCCCGTGGCGCACCATCACCGGCCGCCAGCACCTGTATCAGGATCACCTGTGGATGCGCGCGTTCGGCGAGGGCTTCGTAACCTGGCGCCCGCCCATCGATACCCGCTCAGTGAAACAGGTACTCGGCAAGATCCCCAATGGCAACCCGGAGATCCAGCTGAACATTCTCACCCCGCACCAGAAGTGGGGCATCCATTCCACCTACACGGAAAACCTGATCCTGCTGAGCCTGAATCGCGGTGGGCCGGTGGTATGGATTAGTGAAGTGGATGCGAAGCAGGCGGGTATTGAAGACAACGACTGGATCGAAGCCTTCAATATCAACGGCGCCCTCACTGCGCGTGCAGTGGTCTCGCAGCGAATAATGGCGGGCACCGCCATCATGTACCACGCACAGGAAAAGATCGTGAATACTGTGGGCTCGGAAATCACTAACCAGCGCGGTGGTATCCACAACTCGGTGACACGTATCAACGTGAAACCTACCCATATGATCGGCGGCTACAGCCAGCTCGCCTATGGGTTCAATTACTACGGTACCGTCGGTGCCAACCGCGATCAGTTCGTCGTCGTTCGCAAGATGAACGAAGTCAACTGGTTCGACAAGGAAGTACACACCTGACAAATCACCGTCAGAAAATCGCAGTATTCGCACCAATAAAACGCTGGTGCATACAGGCAGTAAATTTTTCGGATTAACGCCGAAGCAGCACAGGGAATTGTGATGAAAGTCCGCGCGCAGATCGGGATGGTGTTGAACCTCGACAAATGCATTGGGTGTCACACCTGTTCCATTACCTGTAAAAATGTATGGACCAGCCGCGAGGGCGTTGAGTACGCCTGGTTCAACAACGTTGAATCCAAACCCGGCATTGGCTACCCCAAGGACTGGGAAAACCAGGAGCGCTGGAAAGGCGGCTGGATCCGCAAGAAGAACGGCAAGCTCCAGCCCAAGGCTGGCTCCAAATGGCGCATCCTTGCGAACATCTTCGCCAACCCGGACCTACCGGAAATTGATGATTTCTACGAGCCCTATACCTTCGAGTACGAATGGCTGCAGAAGGCACCGGAACTGCAAGCCCAGCCCTCGGCCAAACCGCGTTCCATGGTTACCGGCCAGGCACTCACCAAGATCGAGTGGAGCGGCAACTGGGAAGACGACCTGAGCGGCGAATTCAGCAAGCGCTCAGTGGATTACAACTTCTCCGGTATCGAGAAAGAAATCTACGGTCAGTTCGAACAGACCTTTCTCATGTACCTGCCACGTCTGTGCGAACACTGCCTCAACCCATCCTGTGTGGCCTCCTGCCCTTCCGGTGCCATCTACAAAAGGGAAGAAGACGGCATTGTGCTGATCGACCAAGACAAATGTCGCGGTTGGCGTATGTGCGTTTCCGGCTGTCCCTACAAGAAGATTTATTACAACTGGTCCTCCGGTAAATCGGAGAAGTGCATCTTCTGCTACCCGCGTATCGAAGCCGGTATGCCCACCGTCTGCTCCGAAACCTGTGTGGGGCGCATCCGTTACCTGGGCGTCATGCTGTATGACGCCGACCGTATCGAGGAAGCCGCGGCGGTCGAAAATGAGAAAGACCTGTATGAGGCTCAACGTTCGATCTTCCTCGACCCCAACGATCCAGAAGTGCGCGCCCAGGCGCGCAGAGACGAAGTGCCGGAAGCGTGGCTGGAGGCGGCAAAAAAATCACCGGTCTACAAAATGGCCATGGAGTGGGATGTCGCCTTCCCGCTACATCCGGAATACCGCACCCTACCCATGGTCTGGTATATCCCACCGCTCTCCCCCATCCAGTCCGCAGCAGAGGCCGGCAAGATCTCCACCAACAATGGCATGCCGGATGTGAAGTCCCTGCGGATTCCCATGCGTTATCTCGCCAACATGCTCACCGCCGGCGACGAGGTGCCAGTTGCCACTGCGCTCGAACGCATGCTCGCCATGCGAGCCTATATGCGAGCCAAGAGCGTCGACGGCGTTACCGACAGCTCAATCCCCGAGAGCGTGGGCCTCGATGTACAAACCATCGAGGAGATGTATCGGTATATGGCGCTGGCCGCCTATGAAGACCGTTATGTAATCCCGACCAATCATCGGGAGAAAAACGAAAACACCTATCACCTTCGCGGCAATATCGGTTTCGGCTTTACCGAGCCACACAACGGGCGCACCAAAAACAAAGATGTATTTGGTGGCCCCAAGAAAATGCCGCGCAAACCTTTTACGGATTCTCCCTGATGACACGCACACTACGCGCTCTGGCGCTACTGCTGGACTACCCAAGCGAATCGCTCAAGGCGCACTTTGCCGAAGTACGCGAAGCACTGGAAACCGAGGGTTTTTTGAAGCCAGAAATCCTGGCCAAGCTGCAACGGTTGATGCATAACTTTGAGGTGCTTTCGGTACTCGAACTGCAGATGAACTACTCCGAGTTATTCGACAACTCCCGTGCCTTGTCTCTTCACTTCTTTGAGCACATTCACGGTGAAAGCCGTGATCGTGGCCAGGCTATGCTCGACCTGGGTGAGGAATATGTAGAACGCGGCTTCTATATCGAACGGGATGAACTTCCAGACTTTATCCCCATGTTTCTCGAGTTTACCTCCTGCCTGAAGATCGACGAGGCCCGCGACTGGCTATCCCAGCCATCCCATGTATTCGCGGCCCTGAAGGAGCGACTCGAAGAGCGCGATTCAGAGTACGCCGGAATCTTCGACGCGCTACTCACACTTGCACAGGAAAAACCCGACCCGGAAGCGGTGCGCGAACTGGTAGAGCGTGCCAAGGCTTCAGAGAAGACTTCAATTGATGAGGTTTGGGAGGAAGAGCAAGTGACGTTTATGGCTTCCCAACCGCACAAACCAGTGAACAAGATTGTCGAACGCCTGAAGGCGGCCGGTAAATTAATCATGTCTTCCAGCGACACCTGAAAAAGGTAGACGAGGCATAGTCATGCACGACTTTATCAATTATCTGTTATTCGGCTGGTACCCCTACGTCGCCCTGACGATCATGATACTCGGCAGTATCATCCGCTTCGATAAGGGGCAGTATGGTTGGCGATCCCAGTCGTCCCAATTTCTGCGTCGCAAGCAGATGATGTGGGGCTCCAACCTTTTCCACCTTGGCATCCTCGTGCTGCTGTTCGGTCATTTTGTTGGCTTGCTCACCCCGATCGGTGTGTTCGACGCGCTGGGTATCAGCCACAGCTTCAAACAATGGATGGCACTCAGCGTGGGCGGTATCGCCGGTATCCTGGGCTTTATCGGTTGCACCCTGCTCCTGCACCGCCGCTTGTACTATCCGCGCATTCGCAAAAGTTCATCTAAGGGCGATATTCTGGTACTGCTGTTCCTGTGGTTACAGTTACTACTGGGGATCGCCACCATTTTCTGGACCATTGACCATATGGACGGCAGCGCCATGGTGCTGTTTATGGGCTGGGCACAGGGTGTCATTACCTTCAATCCCGATGCGGCAAACCTGATTATCGATGCGCACCTGGTGTACAAGCTGCACATCATTCTCGGGTTGACCCTGCTGGCTATCACGCCGTTCACGCGCCTGGTGCATGTGTTCAGCGCACCTTTCGCCTACGTGTTGCGCCCGGGCTACCAGATCGTGCGCTCGCGGCGGCTCGCGCGCAGGACCAACACCCCGCCGCCAAGCTCGGCACCATCCTCCGTCCCCTCCAGAGAATCCTAAGCAAGTAGCATTCTATGAGCAGTGATAACAAAGACAGCGCCGTACAGTATGTGGAAATCCCGGCGGTAGAGATCCCGGCAGTGGATGTCACCGATGCACATCCAGAACCACAAATGCCATCAGCCTGTGAGACTGGTGGTTGCGGTTGCGCCACCGGTGCCAGTGAGCCGTTGCCCACATTTTCATTCGGCGAGGTTACGGTGAATGGAGTGTCGATCGGCGAGGATGTCATCTCGCGGGAAATGCAGCATCACCGCGCCGAGAGCGCCGAAGACGCTTGGCAAGCGGCCGCTCGCGCACTGGTAATCAAAACACTGCTGTTACAAGAAGCCAACGATCGTAATATCGCCGCGCAAACCGATGATGACACCCGGGTGCGCACACTGCTGGAGCAGGTACTAACACCGGAAAAAGTACGCGAAGAAGAGTGTCGCCGCTATTACGATACGCAAACCCATCGCTTCCGCACCCCTGACCTGTTTGAAGCGGCGCATATCCTGATTGAACCGAATGAGCAAAGCGAATCAGCCTGGCAGGAGGCCGAACAGTCAGCACGCAGCCTCATTGAGCAGCTAGGTGATGATGCGCAGGCATTTTCCGAAGCTGCCGAACAATATTCCGGTTGCCCCACCGCCCACCAGGGCGGCTCGCTCGGACAAATTCGCCGTGGCGAACTGGAGCCGGCACTGCACGATGTGCTGGAGACCCTGGCAGAGGGAACCCTAAACCGTAAACCCGTGCGCAGCCGCTTCGGCTGGCACCTGATTCGCCTCCATCGAAAGATAGATGGGCGGACCTTACCTTTCGATATGGCGCGGGAAAAGATTCTCGACATGCTGGAAGCCCGTGCCTGGGTGAATTCCGCCTCCCACTACATTGCCGGATTGGCCCAAAGGGCCGATATCGAAGGTGTGGAAATTGATTCTGCAGCGGACGCTGTTACCAATGTGAGTACAGAACATGAGTGATCGCAAACCACCGAAAGATTCCGATCTCAATCCGGACCTGAGAGCAAAAACCGACGAGACCTACGGGCCAGACCAGCAGGGACGAGACCCCATGGAGACCATCTCATCCACAGGTAAGGAAGGACGCGAGTGGCCCGTGATATGGATTGTGGTCGCGATCATTTGCGTATTGATTTCACTCTTTATCTTTATCGCATAACAGTCTTAGACAGCAATATCGTGTAAGCCTATTGAACTGGCTGGTTAACGCAGGGAAAACTTACCATGGATGCCCCGTCTGCCGTCTCAAAGTCTGATCAGAATCGCGCGCTCGCGCTGAGTACGATCGCCTTCACCGTCTGTTTTGCGGTGTGGACAATCTTCTCGATCATCGGTATTGCCATCCAGGAAGAGTTGCAACTCAGCGAATCCCAGCTAGGCATTCTCATCGCCACACCCATTCTCACCGGCTCGCTGACCCGGTTGATCCTCGGTGTATGGACCGAGCGTTATGGCGGCCGTTTGGTGTTTTCCATACAAATGCTGCTCACGGCAATCGCCACCTGCCTGCTCGCCGTGGCCTCCACTTACCCGATGTACCTGCTCGCAGCTCTGTTTATCGGCTTGGCAGGTGGCTCCTTTATTATTGGCGTTACCTATGTTTCGAGCTGGTTTGAGGCAGAACGCCAGGGCACGGCACTGGGCATCTTCGGTGCGGGTAATGTGGGTGCGGCGGTCACAAAATTTCTAGCGCCTTTCATTCTGGTTGCCTTTGGCTGGCATGCAGTAGCGTATGTTTGGGCCGGCGCACTCGCCCTGATGGCGGTGATTTTTTACCTTTTCGCCAAAGATGAGCCACAACTGGTGGCACGAAGAGCTGCGGGTACCAAACCAATCTCGCTTACAGAGCAATTTGAGCCGCTCGAAGATATTCGGGTGTGGCGCTTCTCGCTGTATTACTTCTTTGTATTTGGCGGCTTTGTTGCGCTGGCACTGTGGATGCCGCACTACCTGATCGACGTTTACAAGGTGGACCTGAAAACCGCTGGCATGTGTGCCGCGGCCTTCTCCCTCTCCGCATCGCTGTTTCGCGCCTATGGCGGGCACCTGTCCGATCGCTATGGAGCGCGGTCGGTTATGTACTGGACCTTCGGGTTTTCGCTGTTTCTGCTGTTTATGCTGTCGTACCCGCCGACCCAGTACATCATCCAGACCAAAAATGGCCCACTCACCTTCTCCACAGAAATGGGATTGTGGCCGTTTGTGGTCACCCTATTCATTCTCGGCTTCTTTATGAGCTTGGGTAAGGCCGCCGTTTTCAAGCATATCCCCGTGTATTACCCCCACCATGTGGGCTCCGTTGGCGGGCTGGTTGGCATGATTGGCGGGCTGGGTGGATTTATCCTCCCTATAATTTTTGGTATGGCATTGGATCTTACGGGCATCTATACCAGTTGCTTTGCGATTCTGTTTGCCATCGTCGTGTTCTCGCTGATCTGGATGCACCTCGCGATTCAGGCCGAGGATCACCACAGCGCACACGAAACAGAATTCCGGACAGAAACCGATAGTGAACGAGTATCCACCGCAGTAACCGAGCAGAAGGCACAGGAACTGCTCAACAAAGGGGAAAGTACCATGAAGGAAACGGTGCTCAAGGAATGGCACCCAGACGACGAAGAGTTCTGGGAAACCAAGGGGCGCGCCATCGCCCGGCGCAATCTGTGGATATCCATCCCCGCCCTGCTGCTGGCATTCGCGGTGTGGATGGTTTGGTCTGTAGTCGTCGCCAAACTCCCCGCGATCGGGTTTAACTTCACGTCTTCGCAACTATTCTGGCTGGCCGCGCTGCCGGGGCTTTCCGGCGCCACGCTGCGTATATTTTACAGCTTTATGGTGCCGATCTTTGGCGGGCGATTGTGGACAACATTATCCACAGCATCGCTGTTACTCCCCGCCATTGGTATGGGCTATGCGGTACAGAACCCCGACACCCCCTTCCTTATCTTCCTGATCCTGGCGCTGCTTTGTGGCTTCGGTGGCGGTAACTTTGCTTCATCCATGGCGAACATCGCCTTCTTCTTCCCAGACAAGGAGAAAGGTAACGCGCTGGCACTGAATGCGGGGCTTGGTAACCTCGGTGTATCGTTGATGCAGTTCCTGGTGCCGATTGTGATTACCATCAGCGTGTTTGGCGTGCTCGGCGGCGAGCCGCAGTCCACCAGTGAAGGCACCAAGGTATGGATGCAGAATGCCGGGTTTATCTGGGTGCCGATGATTATCCTGTCGACCATCGCCGCCTGGGTGGGCATGAATGATATTGCCGATGCCCGCTCCAGCTTCAGCGACCAGGCCATCATCTTCAAACGCAAGCACAACTGGCTGATGTGTATTCTGTACACCGGTACTTTCGGTAGCTTTATCGGCTATTCCGCCGGCTTCCCGCTACTGGCCAAACTCGAATTCCCGGATGTGAATACCCTGCACCTGGTATTCCTCGGCCCATTTGTTGGCGCGTTGAGCCGTGCCGGTAGCGGCTGGCTAGCGGATAAGTATGGTGGTGCACGGGTAACTTTCTGGACCTTCGCACTGATGATTGTGGCTACCCTCGGGGTAATCTACTTCCTCAACAACAATGAAATGTCCGGTGCCTTCTGGGGCTTCTTCGGCTGCTTCATTGCCCTGTTCTTCCTCACTGGTATCGGTAATGCATCTACCTTCCAGATGATTCCGGTGATCATGGGCAAAGAAATTCCGAGGCTAATGCCACAATTGAAAGGAGAAGACCTAAACAAACAGGTAGATCGTGAGAGCGCGGCGATTATTGCCTTTACCAGTGCCATCGCCGCCTACGGTGCCTTCTTTATCCCCAAAGCCTACGGCACCTCCATCAATATGACCGGTGGCCCTATGGCTGCGCTCTGGGCATTCCTGATTTTTTACGTAATCTGCCTGTTCCTCACCTGGCACTTCTACTCTTCTCGTCGCGGTATGCTGTACGAGATTGAGCACAACAAGAACAAGGGCTAGCGGACTCCAACCGGCTACTTTTCTGAAAATTTCAGGAGATATCAAAGTAGCCGGTTTCTCAACATATTCGGCCTATTCCCCCTCCATATTCACTCAATCCAAGATCTACACATCACTATCAGCCTGAAAACCGTCGAAGAGTACCTCTCGCTATCGTTGACCCGTTGGGCAACGAGACATCCCGAATGTTAGACTCTGAGTTGCTTTCGACTAACAACGTGCAAATAGAGTGGCATGCCCTCCTCTATAATGGATCTGGTGCAGATTTCCTATGAAGAACGCAATTAAGCAGGTCGCCATTACCGGCGGTACACACGGCAACGAATTAACCGGCGTGTATCTGATTAAACACTGGTCATCCTGCCCTGAGGAAGTACAACGAGATAGTTTTGCGACCGAACTGCACCTGACCAACCCCAGCGCCAATCAACAGGTCAGACGCTATATTGATCAGGACCTGAACCGCCAATTCAATATCCAGGACCTCAACAATCCGGAACTAGACGGCTGTGAGCAGCAGCGTGCTAAAGCATTGAATACACTGCTAGGTCCCAAGGAAGATCCTAGAGTCGATTTTGTCATCGACCTGCATACCACAACGGCAAATATGGGCATGTCACTGGTATTCAACACCAGTGATCCATTCGTGGTAGGTATGGCCTTTTACATTAAGCAAAAGATGCCCCACGCCACGCTGTTTTTTCATCCGAGCGACCGCCTGGAAGACAACTTCCTGACATCTGTTGGGCGTTTCAATGGTTTTCTTATTGAAGCTGGACCGGTCGCTCAGGGCCTGCTGAATTATCAGGTCTATTCGGAAACCCGCACCGCAGTAATGCATGCGCTGGATTATCTGGAGAAAGTGAATGCGGGTGGCACGCTCGATCTGCCAAGACAGATGAGCGGTTATCAGTTTATTGAAAAGATCCGGCTACCTGAAGATTCCACTGGTGAAATAACTGCTATGGTTCACCCCAATTTGCAGGACAAGGACTATCACCCGATTAATCCGGGCGACCCTCTGTTTATTACCCTCGCTGGTGAAACGATTCCCTATCAAGGAGATACCACCGTATACGGTGCGTTTATTAATGAAGCCGCGTATTACGATCAGCACATTGGTCTGAGCTTTATGCGAGAAGTCGATATCACACTGAATGACGTAAATTAAGCCGATAAATCCCAAATCTTTTCGTTAGTTATCTGCAATTAGGCATCTCCAGTAATGGCACAGTCGTCCAATTCACCAGCCAACTCCCGTGTAACAAGCTTTGATGAATTTACACAGTTGGCAGATTACTCATTGATGGATAGCTTACATGCCGACCCCGATGCCACAACCGATGGCGATGACCATCGTTCCCGCCAAGTATTCTCTGGCCATTTTGTGCCGGTAACTCCCACGCCCATTGTTCGGCCGGAATATGTTATCCACAGCAAGACACTCTTTCGCACCCTTGGATTAAGCGACGAGCTTGCACAAGACAAAGCATTCAGCCAACTATTCTCCGGTGATGTTTCAGTAGCCAAGCCCCCCATGCGCCATGTGGGCTGGGCAACAGGTTACGCACTTTCTATTTACGGCACGGAATACACTCAACAGTGCCCATTTGGTACCGGCAACGGTTATGGCGACGGCCGCGCAATTTCAATCTTCGAAGGTGTTTTCAACGGCCAACGCTGGGAAATGCAGTTAAAAGGTGGCGGTCCAACACCTTATTGCCGCGGTGCCGATGGACGTGCAGTTTTGCGTTCCAGCGTGCGAGAGTTTTTAGCCCAGGAGTATATGCACGCGCTGGGTGTACCAACCTCGCGGTCATTAACACTCTACGTATCCAAGACTGAAACGGTAGCACGCCCCTGGTATTCACCAGAATCCCACTCGTTTGACCCAGATATTATTACGGAAAATCCGGTCGCAATTACCACGCGCGTAGCCCCCTCCTTTTTACGCGTCGGCCAAATAGAGCTATTCGCGCGGCGCGTGCGCAGTAATGCACACAATCAAGCACTCGAAGAGCTGCATATGATCGTTCAGCATGTTATCGAACGAGAATACAAAGATGAGATTGACTCCGAGCTTGCATTTTCCGATAAATTGATCGAGCTGGCACAGCTATTCCGGGAGCGCCTTACGCGCTTGGTCGCCAACTGGGTTCGCGTTGGCTACTGTCAGGGAAACTTCAATAGCGACAACTGCGCCGCTGGTGGTTTTACTCTCGACTATGGCCCCTTTGGGTTTTGTGAAGTTTTCGATCCACAATTTCAGCCTTGGACCGGTGGTGGTCATCATTTTTCATTTTTCAATCAACCGACGGCAGCCGAGGCGAACTTCCATATGTTCTGGTCGGCAATTCGGCCATTGCTCGAAGATAATCAAGAGGCGCTAGAAAAACTCGACGAAATACGCCGCGGCTTCCAAAACGTCATGCAAACGCAGATGCAAGACATGTGGGCAGAAAAGCTTGGACTGCGGGAATTCGATCACGCGCTATTTGAGGAGCTGGTAAAGCTCATGAGCCATTCGGAAGTGGACTACACAATGTTCTTTCGCGAACTGTCACATATGCCGGAGAATGTATCTGCACTGAAAACGAGCTTTTATTTCGAAACGTCATCAGAACTCGATGAGCAATGGCAATCCTGGTTAGGCCGCTGGCACGAACTGGTGAAGACCGGCAGTGACCTTTCGGCGACGGCCAAGAAGATGCAGCAGGTCAACCCCAAATATGCGTGGCGAGAATGGCTAATCGTCCCAGCTTATCAACAAGCCACCCAAGGTGATTACTCGCTCATTGAGGAACTTCAGGAAGTCCTGAGCCGCCCCTATGATGAGCAGTCAAAAGAAATGGAAGTAAAATACTACCGCCTCAGACCGAAGGAATACTTTAATTCGGGTGGCGTTTCGCACTACAGCTGTTCATCTTGAAGCGGATCATCGGGGCATAGCTTTTTGATCAGATCGCAGCTACTAACTAATAGGTTATGGCGGTACATACAGTTCCATAAAAAAACCGGTGCATGGCACCGGTTTTTTTATCGTCTCTATCTGGGGTTTAGTGCAGCATCGCGGCTATTTCTCGCTCGACGATCAGCTGCTGTTCCTCTCGAGGGATTTGCGCAGGGTTGTCATTATTCTGCAGGGTATCGGAGTAATAGAACTGTGTATGGTTACCACCTTCAATACGTACATAGTTGGTATTGGCCGGCAGCTGGTCCTTACTGCCCTCAATATCGCTTTCAGTAGTGAGACCATCCACGCTGCCCCAGATTGAAGTAACTGGAATTTGTATATCAGACAGGTTGGTCAAAGCGTCTGGATACGCAGCGAGCAGGACCAATCCGGCAATACCGTCTGAGGGTGCTCGATTGTTGTCTACCCATAGAGCAGCCACTGTACCGCCCAGCGAATGCCCAGCCACAACCCAATCCGCAACATCGTTCCTCCAGTGATTCTTCACATAGGTACCGTAGTGGGTACCAAGGAAGCCGAAGTTAAATGGTGGGGTAACGACCGCAGCGTAGTACCCCTGGTCAGCAAAATGACGGGCTATCGGCGCGTAGGCGCGTGGGTCTTGGAACGCACCGGGATAGACGATCACGCCGCGGTTTGAAATCGGGGCAACCGGTTCAAAACCAAAGAACAGGGAAACGCCCACAAAGTTGCGCTTCTGAAACACCGCAACGGACGGCGATGAAGTCATCGCAGTATCCACTTCACTTTGGGCATCGGCTACCGCCACCTGATGGAAAGAAAACAAAACACTCGCGAATACAAAACCTCTGATCAATTTGGTCAAAATCACAATATTCTCCTGGAGACTGCTGATTATTTTTATGACGCCATATCAAGCCTTTGCCACCCTGGGTTAAGGGAGACGATTAAGTTCCTGTGTTAACGGAGCAGCAGAATGACGGGCGATACAATCAATATTAAAATATATTGATATAACAACATATCTACATATCAATATATCTTTTTTTATACGTGTGCACGTGTCATTACTGCAAGAGGAAAAAGGGGATGAAATCGATTTGATGGCGGACTTTTCGACCAAAAAAAGAAAACCTGTGACTTATTGCCATCTATGCGGGTAGTGCTGGCGGGAAAAGACACGAGCAACAGGAAAGGAAATAAAGATTGGGCGACAAACTAAGCTCTGCCAATAGGAGTGGCAGGGCATTTAAACCTCCCCGAAAAATAGCAGTACTAAATTTCAAGCATCCTCTTAAAAGAAACTCTGCAAGACTCGCAACGGGATACATAGCGTAATTTGCTGTGAAGAATACTCATGTCTCTTGACCCAATCGATACCGCCAACCCTTTGTGAGGGCCATCACACTTTCCAAACACTTGTTTGTTAGTCTTAGTGACTTACTTCAATCCACCGAGCTTCACAATGAAAACAACCCTTAATGCCATATCCCTTGGAGCGTTGTTGTTTTGCCTCCAGGCCTGTACCCCAGATCAGTCTGGCGCCACCAGCAATGTAGAGTCCGGAGTTGCTGAGTCCACCGCTGCTGCAGATACCACCGAGCCTGCCACCGCTTTTGAGCGCTACTCCGCAGAGCAATTTTTCCAAACCACCACGGTGTTCGGCTCATCTATCAACCATGACAACTCTGCGGTATTGGTAAGCAGCGATGCGTCCGGAGTATTCAACACTTACCGCTATCCTTTAGATGGATCGGCACCCGTGGCACTAACGCAGTCTGACAAGGACACGATTTACGGTGTGAGCTGGTTTCCACTAGATGAGCGAATTCTATACACCGCGGACCAGGGCGGTAATGAGCTGAACCACCTGTATGTTCTGGAGAAAAGCGGCGAAGCGAAAGATCTGACACCCGGTGACAAGCTCAAAGCCCAGTTTTTCGGCTGGCATCAGGACGATAAGCAGTTCTATGTTGCAACGAACGAGCGAGACGAGCGCGCGTTCGATCTCTATGCCTATTCCACAGACGGGTACGAGCGAGCCCGCGTATTCGAGAATACCGATACACTGAATCTGGATACAGTGAGCCGCGATGGACGTTGGCTGGTCATGACGAAGGCGAACAGCAATGCGGACTCTGACCTCTTTCTGGTAGACCTGCAATCGGAAGAGAAAACTGCAGTACATATCACTCCGCATGAAGGCAACGTAGAGCATTCTGCCTATACGTTTACTCCAGACAGCAGCAAGCTGGTGTATGGCACCAATGAAGCTACCGAGTATCGCCAGGCATGGACTTACGATATTGCTACCGGAAAGCGCTCTCCCCTGTTCAGCGCAGATTGGGATGTATCCTTCGTTTACTACTCCAAAGATGGCAATTTCCGCGTAATCGGTACCAATGAAGATGCCCAGACCAAACTGGACATTGTCGACCAGCGCTCAGGTAAGGCCCTGGCCCTGCCGAATCTACCCGCCGGGGATCTGCGCGGTGTGAACTTTGCCAATGATGGCAAGTCCATGGTGTTCTATGTGAACTCCGATACTGCACCCTCAAACCTGTATAGCTATGAGTTTGGTGCAGACAAGGTACGCCGGCTGACAGATACCCTTAACCCGGAAATCAGCGAGCAAAACCTAGTTGCCAGTGATGTGGTGCGCTTCCCGAGTTTTGATGAGCTTGAAATTCCCGGCCTTCTGTACAAACCGCAGGGAGCCAGTGCCGAGAATAAAGCCCCAGCGCTGATCTGGATTCACGGTGGCCCCGGTGGCCAGTCCCGTACGGGCTACAGCGCCGCCAAGCAACACCTGGTTAATCAAGGCTACGCCCTGTTTGCAGTAAACAACCGAGGCTCATCCGGATACGGCAAGACCTTTTTCCACCTGGATGATAAAAAGCACGGGGAAGATGATTTGCAGGATATTGTCTACGGCAAGAAGTACCTGCAGTCCCTGGACTGGGTAGATCAGGACAAGATCGCGGTCATTGGTGGCAGCTACGGTGGTTACCTGACGATGGCAGCCATGGCGTTCACCGATGAATTTGAAGCGGGGATTAATATTTTCGGCGTCACTAATTGGGAACGCACCTTACAGAGTATCCCGCCCTGGTGGGAATCGTTCAAGAAAGCGCTGCATGACGAAATGGGTGATCCGGCAACAGATGCCGAGCGCCATCGCCGCATTTCCCCACTGTTTCATGCCGACAAAATCGATAATCCTGTCTTGGTAGTACAAGGCGCAAACGACCCGCGTGTTTTGCAGGTTGAAAGCGACGAAATGGTCGAGGCTATTCGCAAAAATAATGTACCGGTCGAGTATGTGCTGTTCCCGGATGAGGGCCACGGCTTCCGCAAGAAGGTGAATCGCATCACTGCGTCGGAAGCTTATGTAAGCTTCCTAAATGAACACTTGCCACTCAGTGAAAATCATGGTGAAAGTGAAAGCATGTAACTGACTAGTAAATCCTCTAAAAAAAGCCCGCAATTTGCGGGCTATTTTTTTACCCCATTACCGAGCATGCTCTTGGGCAAAACATCGTTCGAGAATAAAGATATATCTTTTATGCGCTAGTTAAACTGACTTAACAACTTTACAGGGGCTGCCTACAGCTACACAATTAGCTGGAATATTCTTATTCACAACACTACCAGCACCTATCACACAATTACTACCTATAGAAACACCTGGGAGAATTGAAACATTCCCTCCAATCCAAACATCACTTCCGATTGAAATGGGCTTTCCGTATTCTGTTGTACTACGTTCAAGGGCATCAATTGGATGTGTAGCGGTAGAAATCATAACCTGGGGACCTAGAAGAACATTGTCTCCAATATCTACCGTACATACATCCAAAATGGTTAGGTTGTGATTTGAGTAAAAATTATTCCCTAATCGAATATTGTAACCATAGTCACAATAAAAATTGGGCTCTATGTGCGCACTTCCTTTCATCGTCAAAAAATCTGACAACAATGCCATTCGCTCATTTAATTTAGTTGGATCGTAAGTATTAAACCTATGGCAGATCGACTTGGCAGCCATGCGCTCACTTAACAGAGTCTCGTCCCATGCATCGTAAGGCAATCCCGCTAGCATCTTCTCTTTTTCAGTCATCACTCACATTCATCATTCGTATTAATTGATGCATGCAATCCATTACTTATCAGCGAGACACGCTGGTGCCTTATCAGGCCGGATTTCAATAAAATTGGCTATAGATTGGCGCCTTGTGCGGGGCCGGACACGATGTGGACACACTTGATTGCGCTCTTATGTATTTTCACTTCTAGAGTTCAGCTTTATGAGATAGTAACAAGCTCCCAGAGCGACAATAACTATACCTAGCCCTATCACAGCTAAGGGATCATACTTTTCCAGATCCAGAAGGATTACTTTTCGCGAGACTGCAATTACTGCAACGAGAAGAACGACCTCGGCATGAATGACGTTTTTCTTAAAATACATCTCTATAGTTTCTATCAGCTCAAAACCTATGAGAATAATAAAAAAGAAACCAAAAATTCGAAATAACTCATCTATTTCAAGGAAGAGAATATCATCTGATGGATCAAATATATCAAAGTATAGAATTATACCTAGCTCCACTACTGAGATACTTACCACAATTGTCATCAGAACAAGAACCAAAAAAGACATCCATTTTTTTATGGTATCAATCAAAGAAACAGCTTTATCGATGCTTTTACTCATTTAAAAAATGTTTCCTAATTGTAACGCGCCCCTGGAGGCCCGAAGAGGCGGAGATCCATTTCCTACACTTGCTATGTGGCGCTGTGGCGCTTACTTAGAATTCCCTGATGATGCCAAGGCCACTAGTAGCTGCATAGCCTGCTCGTCAGTGAACCCTTGCTTCTTCAGGGATAAATACAATTCTCTATAATATTTTGATTGAGCTTCAAGAAGCTCAGGGCTACTGAGTGCTTCTAGCTGAGCCTTGAGCATAGGAACTAGCATTTTCATATTCGGGCCAGCACTGGGAGGCGGCGGCATCTGTGTTTGGGCACTCACCGAGCCGATGAAGACGCACAATAAAAATGGGTAAATAGCAGCTAATCTTTTCATTCTTATTCCTTGATAAGCATGGATACACAATACTGCCGGTAGGGACTGCCTACGTTGTGCGTACTTTGTACGAAAATGGGAGCATGGCGACCTATGCAAAAGGTGCACAATTTAAGACGCCCCATGGATGCACAAAGGGCCAAGGGTTCATTGCCTGTGAATGTTAGTTGGACTCACTTCGGGGCGTATCATACGCTCGGTACGAACTCTATAGCTTTCTTAAAATGCGATGAGAACGGCGAGAATTCCAGCTAGTAAATAACCCCAAAATGGATAAACCAAAAATGACAGCACATATATTTGGCTAATACCAGCAAAAGTCGCAGGTATAACGCTTAACGGTATTAGCACGAATAGCGCAATCGAAACAGCGTGGATTATCTTTACGAAGGCTAATAGTGGATTCAAATTTTTACTTTTTAGATTTATGTATCCGTACATTCAATCATTCCTTTGCAACTCTTTTGACCTGAAAAATAACGCTGCTAGCAACGACAGCTAATCTCGTGCACCTTTCGCGAAAAAATAAGACCAACGTGACCCGGCGAAAGGTGCACAAGGTCAGTTGCCTTGCGAAGGCAAGAGGCCCGCAGCCTCGTTGCACGATTGTGTTAAGCATGTTCTTTATCACTCCAGCGCCGGGACACAATAACCCAAAATTGAACTACCGAGGAATGCGCCCAAAGATATAACCCAATCGGTGGAGTAATCTTGACAGCTATTCCGTCAGGACCCAACATAACTACCAGCTTAATAATGAATACTATTACACGTACCAACGCCAAAACATAGAATATTTCAGCAACACGATATTTTTACGCCACAAAAAATCTGATGCTTGAAACAATGAAAATATTTTCGAACCAAGGGAAAACAATTAGCACCGAAGTCCCACAAAAAATCTCCCGGCCTTGCTCTAGGGCAACATGCTCCGACACCCATTACGCGTACACTTTCTTCATCAAGAAAAAATTCGGGATTTTCCACAAGTCACCAGCAGACAATAAACTCGCTTTACGTCTGCCCTATTTCAAATTAGATGACATCACTATTCTTTGTAGTCTCGATCCAAGAGACCTTGCTCTTTCAATGTCTTTACCAATTTTTCAACTCGTACAAATGCAACCAGGCCTAGTATTCCGAACACGAAAGCTGCATATTCCATGAAGTCACCATAAGATTCTCTTAATTCTAAATTTGATGAGTGTCCGCCGCGGGTCAACGGCGGGCACTGACGACGATCCCGAAGACTGTCCAGAGGAGAGCCGCAGGTCGGGAGAAAGTTACCTGACCTTGCTAATTGAACTGACTATCCTTTATGCAGATGCATAAATTTTCCTTAACAGAACAAACTTGTACTAAAGGAGGCTTACAGTGTATCGGGACATTTCTATCGCCTACCCCACCCTCATCATCCTTTCTACCAGTTGATTCGAGGATTGCTTTTACGATCTTTTTATCAGTCTCGAAACCAACCTTAACATTAGAATAATCATATGTTTTAGCATCGAAAACAGATTTATCCTTATTTCTTTCTTTGTTATTTTTCTGACCGATGATCAGACCAACAATCGTACACCCAGATAGAACCAAAGGCATACACAAAACAATTAGATACGCGTATTTCATCTGAGCAATATGATCAACTAATGTACGCAATAGCGTTGGGTATCGCACGAAGACCCTCAGGGCGTGCATTTTGCTTGCGCTTGTTGTGCATGTTTCTTGCGGCTGGCCATAAAAGCAGCAAGAGTCCCACAACCAACAAGCACAATGAAATGCGGAAAATAAATAGTGTATTGACTTGTATATGTAGCAAATAACAATGCTTCACACGAAAATAATGACGCTATTGCAGTAACCCATGGACTGAGCTGTAAAATTTTTATGGAGAAAAATACAAGTAGAAACGCGATGACTCCATAACCTAGGAATTGCGTTACTGCAATCTCCCAGATTAGAAAAATTTTACCAGATAGTACTTTAGTCAATTCTTGTGGAACCGCAATCGCTGCGGAGAAGCCAGTGAAATACACACCCAAATACGCTATGGCAATACCGATCGCCAATCCAATAACTAGGCTTTTCAATTATCTCTCCTTGAATGTATAACGCGGCGGCAGGGACTACTCAACTTGCAACGATTTTGCGCCAAAATGGGAGCAGAGCGACCTGCGCTAATGGCGCACAAGGTAAGCTGTCCCGCGGAGGGCCGAAGGCCCGGAGTATTTTGCCTGGCCTTGTTAAGTATCTGATTCCCCGGCGGCAATACATGCGAATAGATGTACAAACCAACAAATTACAGGCAGCCACAACGGTCCACCAAATGTAAATATTGAAAAGAGTAATAGTGCTCCAGCATTTTCAGTTACCGCTTGTGGGTTTACAAACTTACAAATGGAATAAAATACGGCAGCTAAAATAGGGAGCACCAGCCAATTTGCAGTAAAAATTGACTTTCTCTTGGGTATTGCACTGTAAATTACGAGTAAAAGCCCTAGTAGTAGAGTAAATCCTAACCATAGTCCATTGCTCGGCGATGATCCCGGGTTAACATTAATCGCTGCGGTGGGATACGCTACGAGCACAGAAATAGAGAAAGAATAAAAGACTGCACTCCACATGTAAAAGGGGGTCGGTTTCATCTTATGCTTAACGCCCACGGCAGGGGCGGATTACCTTATGCGCGATTTGCGCAACAATGGGAGCGAAGCGACCGCGCAAAACGTGCATAAGGTAAGCCGTCCCGCGGAGGCCCGAAGGGCCGGAGCGGGACTTAACCCGCTTGGGACTTAACCCGCTTGGGACTTAACCCGCTTGGGACTTAACCCGCTTGGGACTTAACCCGCTTGGGACTTAACCCGCTTTTGCACACACCTAGTTGTTAGCATCTGATTTTACACTCGAATTCTCGAGGTGATAAATACCCGATAGCAGAATGTAATCTCTGATTGTTGTAGTAGCGCATATATTCAGTCACTGTCGATCTTAACTGTCGTGCTGAGTCGAATACCTGGCGCTTAATACGCTCTGTTTTAAATTGATGAAAGAATGACTCAATGAATGCATTGTCATTCATGTTCTTTACTCGATTCATACTCTGGCAGATCCCATATCGACGCAGTCGCTCCCGATATTGCCCCGACAAGTACTCGCTGCCTCGGTCAGAGTGGAAGATCAGCTCCGACTGATGCCCGCGGTTGCGCACCGCCCTATCGATACTAGCTAGTGTCAGAGAGACATCCCTTCGATCACTCAGGGACCAAGAGACAACCCTCCTACTGTAGCGATCCATGACTACCGATAAGTACTGCCAACTGCCATCTCTGAGCTTTATATAGGTGACATCGCCCACCCACAGCTGGTTCGGTCGCGTCAGTTTGATGCCCTCTATCTTGCACGTGATTCCTTAAACATGCCTGTAGGTGCCTGGCCTAGCTGTGTAGATCCTCGATTTTACGGCCCTGAGACCATGATTTCGCATTATCCTAGCCACCCGCTTTTGACCAACGTTAATACCCTTCTTTTTAAGCTCTTGGGTGATCTTGGGACTGCCGTAGCAGCCATCATGCCGGTTAAAAATCGATCTTATATGTACAAACAACTCACTATCTTCTTGACGACGTTGACATACACCACGTCGACGCCAGGAGTTGTAACCTTCTCGGGTGACGCCATAGATACGACACATCATGGCGATACTATGTGTCTCTCGATTTTGATCTATGAACTCGAAGATTTCCCTTTTTGTTGCAAAGAGAATTGGATGGCTTTTTTTAAAAGGGAATGCTCTTCCTGAAGCAGGTTATGCTCCCGCTCCAACTTCCTGAGACGTTTCAGCTCCGACTTTATCTCTGGATCTATGTGTATGTTTTTCTTCTTAGCCATGATCTGCCCCCGTCGTATCTCCATGCGCCAACGATAAAGCATCACTTCATGGATATCGAGAGCTTCAGCCACATGTTTGGCTAGCACACCAGGGATATCGGTTAGCGAAACCGCTGTTGCTTTAAAATCGTCGTCGTAACGATTGTAGTGCTTTCTTCGTGCCATAAGACACCTCCATACCAGTTAGGTGGAGGTGTGTGCAAAAGCGGGTTAGGTTCCAGCTTTACTGCCCGTGTTTGTTATATGCCCTAGGTCTCAGCCGACTTCGGTGACAAAAGGGTGAGAACAGCCAGGTACAGCCAGCCGCCAGCCCAACTTAGGCCGAGTACAAGCGCCACCAATGCGCACGCTACTGAAGAACGACCTTGCTTACGCGCCACCCAAAATGCAAGCACCGCGGGAAGCACTGATGCAAAGAGAAACCAGTATGGAAAGAATGCCAAATTCATATTCATCGTTATTCAAATGGTTCTAAAAATTACGAAATTAGGTTAGCCATATAACGCCGCGCTCTGGGGCGGCTTACTTTGTGCACTTTTTTGGACGAGAATGGGAGCGAAGCGACAGCACAATAAAGTGTAGAAAGTAAGCCGTCACCTGCAGCGCTTTGTTATGGCTTACTCTGTCGCTGAGGAACGGAGTAAGCAACACCACGGCACTCCATGTACTGATTGCACATTCCGCTTGCTACTTTACTGCAAGCCTCTACAACGACACCATTACCGCCCAAACTGTGTGTCCTTACTTTTAGATCTTTTACCAATCCACGCTTGTTCGGTTTTGGTTGATCTATACGCTCTTGACAATATGAAGCTTCGACAAAGCCCAGCATCACGGCATCATACTTAGCAATTTGAGTGGGCGAGTACTCTTTTACAACAGTACCTTTCACCCTATTTTCAGCATACGGGCCTAAATTTGTACTGAATGTTATACCACTACATGCAGCTGCGAGCGTCGAAAAAATAATTATCAGTATCTTCATTATTGGTATCTTCCATAACGCCGCCAGCAGGGGCAGCTTACCTTGTGCGCGTTTTGCGCAAAAATGGGAGCGTAGCGACCTGCGCAAAAGGTGCACAAGGTAAGCTGTCCCGCGGAGGGCCGCAGGCCCGGAGCTTTACTGCCTGGCCTCGTTATTGCGGCCGCACTCTGAAACAGCTACTAGCACTTTGCCAGCCACTACTTGGCTGGCCACTGCCCGAAATTTATGGGGAAAGAATATCGCACTTTCCCCAACCATTTTTTATCTTATAGGCACTCCAAAAGATTACCCGGACTGCCAACTTCTACTGATCTCGAACGAACACTCTAGGAACGAACTTGAATGAATAGCAACCAGCCTAAACAGCTCAATATTGGATGCCATTTTGAGCACTGGATTTTGAACAACTTCGAAAAACTAAAAAATACTGATCGGCACCTATAACGCCCAAAGCAGCGGCGCGCGTTAGCGCGTCCAGCCCGAAGGGCGGTGGTGCCTTTGCTTGTTAAATGTTTAGCTCTCATAGTGTCTTAAACTTTGCTTTAGCCTCTGACTCAGAGAGCAGTGTGAGTAAAGGTAGGCCACCGCCATGAAGGTGTGAATCGGGAAATGTGCGAATCCATAGCTCCTTGGTTGATTTATCTTGGTAGAGTGACTCCCACCCAGATTCATCCGTAGCAAGCTCAACACAGTTAGCCTCCAAATACTCCTTTACTCGATTTCCTTTAATTTGCTTCATTCTTGATCTGACATTTAAAGATCAGCCAACGATCCCTGCGCTTTTCGCAGGGTATCGTTCGGCGACTTGTTAGATTTTAGCCGGAGCGAACTGTATTCGTTTATCGTCATCTCCGGCCCTACTTGCCTCTGCTTAAGCAGAACTTAACGAACGGTATGAAAGTGGAGTTTCTACTGAAAGGGATAGTAGATGCGACAAAATTCCTTGCCGTGAAGAGAGGCTTACGTCCGCAACCACTCGTGCTTGCGTGCGGAAGCAGCGCTTCACGGTAACACGAAAAATTTTTGATCGTCATCTTCCTTTTAGAATAAATACCACTGTATATGTTTAGTTATTATTTCCATACTGTATTTACATACAGCTCGAAAAATACTTTATCATTAAAAGGCCAAGTACTCCGCCCCCGACCAAATCTAACAGTTTATTCATAAGCCTAAGGCTTTATATATTTTTGGCTACTATTTCTGGAGCCAGCCATACTGGCGTCAAAGAAAATACCACCATTTACAACAACTTATAGAGCACTGATTAAATCATAAGCGGAAATAGCGAGCCATTGGCTTCAGTCGCCTTTTCCTACAGAGGGCTCTTGAACACATTATTCGCCTAAGAAAATCAATAACTTAGAGAAGTTTTTCTTTGGATGTAAGCCACGGCTTATTATTTCGGGCTATTCGGGCGCAATTTCAGGCCTTATTATTTTGCGAAAACAGGCGGTTAAACCAAACCACCTGCGGCGTGTGCGGAAGCCCAGGCCCATTGGAAGTTAAACCCACCGAGCCAGCCAGTTACATCCAGCACTTCCCCAATAAAATACAACCCCGGCTGCTTCATGCTTTCCATACTGCGGGATGACACTTCATTGGTATCTACACCACCGAGGGTGACTTCTGCAGTACGGTACCCTTCTGTACCTTCTGGTGTTAGCGTCCAAATTTGCAGCTTTTCTGCCACCGTGCGCAGTTCGCTATCGGTGTATTGCTTGAGTGGCTTCGTTTGCAGGCCGTTTCTGTGCAGGAAAAACTGCACTAGTTTTTTACTCCACAGTTCCGCCAGTGCTGTATGCAGGGAGGTCTCCGGCTTGTTGCTGCGTTGCTCAGCCAGCCAATCTGACAAATCCAGTCCCGGAGCCAAATCAAAGGTTACCGGCATACCCTCTTTCCAGTGGCTGGAAACCTGGAGTACGGCTGGGCCACTCAACCCCTTGTGGGTAAACAACATCTGTTCCTGAAAGGCACCCTGTGCACAACTGGCGGTTACTGCGAGTGATGTACCCGGTAACTCCTGTTGCCGGTTTAACGCGCGCTGATTCAGGGTAAAGGGCACTAGTGCGGCACGGGTAGGAATAATATTGTGGCCAAACTGGCGTGCCACCTCGTAGCCATAGCCAGTAGCACCCATGGTGGGAATAGACAGGCCACCGGTGGCAATCACGAGCGAGGTACAAAGCACCTTGCCCAAGGAGGTGTGCACGGCAAAGCCCTGTGGCTCGAGGGGTTCGATTCGCTGGATATCGCAGCGGGTACGGATCTGCGCTTTGGCTTCGCGGCACTCTGCCAACAGCAGGTCGACAATATCCCGGGACTTGTTATCGCAGAACAGCTGGCCGAGGGTTTTCTCGTGGTAGGGAATACCGTGCTTTTCCACCAGCGCGATGAAGTCCCACTGGGTATAGCGGGCCAGTGCGGATTTACAGAAGTGCGGGTTTTCGCTGTAGAAGTTGTCTGGCGCCGTGTACAGGTTGGTGAAGTTGCAGCGGCCGCCGCCGGACATCAGGATTTTCTTGCCGACTTTATTGGCGTGGTCCAGCACCAATACGCTGCGGCCACGCTTGCCCGCCACCGAGGCACACATCAGGCCGGCGGCGCCGGCGCCGATGATCAGTACATCGGCCTGGGTGGGGAGGTCTGTCATTCTTCAGTCGAATCAGGTCTTCGGCAGGGTTACGCCGCGCTGGCCCTGGTATTTACCACCGCGATCCTTGTAGGAAACATCGCAGATTTCATCAGACTCGAAGAACAGCATCTGCGCCACGCCTTCATTAGCGTAGATCTTCGCCGGCAGGTTGGTGGTGTTGGAGAATTCCAGAGTTACGTGCCCTTCCCACTCGGGTTCCAGCGGGGTCACGTTCACAATAATGCCGCAGCGCGCATAGGTGGACTTGCCCAGGCACACGGTCAATACCGAGCGTGGGATGCGGAAGTACTCTACGGTACGCGCCAGCGCGAAGGAATTGGGCGGGATCACACAGTATTCACCCTCGACGTCGACGAAGCTGTCTTCATCAAAGGCCTTGGGGTCCACGGTGGCGGAGTGCACGTTGGTGAAGATCTTGAACTCACTGGCACAGCGTACATCGTAGCCGTAGCTCGAGGTGCCGTAAGAGATCAGGCGGTCGCCGGAGGCCCCGTGGCGCACCTGGCCCGGCTCGAAGGGCTCGATCATGCCCTCATTTTCAGCCATACGACGAATCCACTTATCGGATTTGATACTCACCCTGTCCCCTCACTTGTTCATATCTGGCGGTCATTAAAGAGGCCGAATCATAGCGGTTTTACCCTGTTCAAAAAAGTGCCAGTGAATTCGGTACGCTCTTGCCGATACTGGATGAGTACTGTATAAATTGCCAGTAACAACTGTATACACATACAGTTAAACACTGACAGACCACCCGTGTGGAGCGAGCCAATCGTGAACAGCGCCGAAAACTTTTTGCAAAACAAGCAGTTAGCTGAACAGGCCAACAACGAGCCTCTACCCCCAGGGCAAGAGCAGGCCCAGCCATTGCAGCAGTTGCTGACGCGCCCGGACATCTGGCAACTGGCCAGTGGCCAGGGCCGCAGCCGCACCGGTATCAGTACCGGCTACCGCGGGCTGGATGCGCTGCTCACTGGGCACGGCTGGCCGCGCGCCGCCTCCACCGAACTACTGATCGACAAGGCGGGTATCGGTGAGATGTCGCTGATCCTACCAACTTTGGCCGAGCTCACCCGCCAGGGGCAGATGGTGATCCTGGTGAACCCACCGCTGATTCCCTACGCTCCGGCGCTGGTGCAGGCGGGAGTACAGCTGGAGAAGCTGTTGGTTCTGCACCCCCGGGGCCAGCGGGACCAGCTGTGGGCAGCAGAACAGTCCCTGCAATCCGGTGCCTGCGGTGCGCTGATCCAGTGGCAAGGCAAGGAAACCCCGGCAGATAAAGACCTGCGTCGCCTGCAAGTCGCCGCCCGCGATGGCGATTGCCTGCATTTCCACTTCCGCCCCGGCTCCTGTGTAAAAACACCGTCGCCGGCGGCCCTGCGCCTGCAACTGAAGAGCGATGGCGAGCAACTGGCGCTGCACCTGTTCAAACAGCTAAGCGGCAAGTCCGGCCAGCGTGTGCATCTGGCGCGCAACCCGGATCTGGTGCGCCACGATCAGCCACTGCACTGATCGCCCCACCTGAGGACAAAGAGGAACCACTCATGCTCTGGCTTTGTATCCAGCTCCCCAAGCTTCCCCTTGAAGCACTGACTCGTGCACACCGTGCCGGGGACAGCACACCCCTGGCAGTGGCTCAGAGCAGTTTGATTATTGAGGCCAACCAGGCTGCCAATAAACAGAATGTGGAACCCGGGCTCAGCATTGCTACCGCCTGTGCTTACTGTGCAGACTTGCAACTACTGGAGCGGGATGCGGAGCGGGAAGAACAACTACTACAGCAATTGGCGCAATGGGCCTACAGTTTTACCCCGGTGGTCTCCCCGCGCAGCGCCGAGCGGGAACACAACCAGCCGGATAACCATTTTGCCTGCCTGTACCTGGAAATCAGTGGCTGCCTCAAGGCACATCAGGGCCTGCGTCCACTGCTGCAACAGTTAGGCAAAGAGCTGCGCAAAATGCGCATAAGCCACTTTATGGGCCTGGGGCACAGTCCCAGTGCGGCGCACTTGTTGAGTCAGCTGCCCGAACACCGCCAGTGGTTGGTGGAAACCAAACACGCCCCGACCCCACAGCAGTGGCGCCAGTGGATCAGTTTCGCACCCAGTAAATTGCTCGACTGCAACCACAAGGCCATAGCCAAATTGTATGCCTCGGGTATCAAGCGGGTCAGCCAGTTGCTGGCCATTCCGCTGTCGGAAGTGGGCAGCCGCTTCGGGCGCAACTTCATCAGCTACCTGGCGCAACTGAACGGCACCCGCCCAGACCCGGTGCCCAGTTTTGAACCGCCGGCGGAGTTTCACAACGAGCTGTTTTTCCCCAGCCCACTGGATAACAGCGAGCAACTGCTCTTCCCCGCCGGCCGCCTGATACGTGAGCTCTGCCGGCAACTGCAGCGCCGCCAACTATACAGCCAGCAACTTTGCTGGGTGCTGGATTACGGCAGCCGCGGCCAGCAGCAGGTCAATGTGGAGGTATCCCGCCCACTGCTCGACCCACAACGCCTGATCGCACTGACCAAGCTGCAGTTTGAACGGGTGGAATTGAAAGAACCGGTGCAGGCATTGACGCTCAAATGCCAGCAGCTGCAACCTATTGAAAACCAGAACCTGCGCGAAGACTTCTTCGACGAAGGCAGCAAGCTCAACGAAAGTTACCAGCTCATCGATAAGCTCAAGGCGCGCCTTGGGCATCAGGCACTCTCCGGTGTCACCCTCAAAGAGAGCTATCTGCCGGAGCAGGCCTGGCAAAATGCCGACAGCCTCACCTTGCAGAGCAAGGCCAAGGGTCATCACCTCACCCCGGTCCGGGCGCCCCGCCCCAACTGGTTGCTGCCAAGGCCGGACCGTATCCAGCAGCGCGATCACAAACTGTTTTACGATGGCGAGCTGCATTTACTACAGGGCCCGGAACGTATCGATGGCTACTGGTGGCAACAGCGCCGCCACGCTCGCGACTATTACATCGCCCGTGGCAGCCACGGCAGCCTCTACTGGGTCTTCCAGGACCTGACCTCAGAAAGCTGGTTTCTGCACGGGGTTTATTCCTGAGCAAGCCGGTAAGACCATAGCGGACACGTATCGGTATGCAGTACGCCGAACTTTTCTGTCAGAGTAATTTCTCCTTTCTACAGGGCGCCTCTCATCCACAGGAGCTGGTGGCGACCGCGTACAAGCTCGGCTATCGTGCGCTGGCGATTACCGACGAGTGCTCCATGGCGGGCGTGGTACGCGCCTACTCTGAACTGAAAAATCTTGCTGAACAGCACGAGCGTCCGTTCCAGTTAATTTGCGGCAGCCTGTTTCGCCTGCAGGAAGAGCACCAGCAACTGGTGTTACTGGCCCCGAACAGGTTGGCCTATAGTGAAATTTGCCAGTTGATTTCCAGCTCGCGCCTACGTGCGGAGAAAGGCCAGTACCAGACTTTCCTCGCGGACATCATCCAACAATGCCAACACGCCCTGTGCCTGTGGCTTCCGCCACAAGCTACGCAACAACGTACACAAGAAAAAGTACCACTCAATATTCCCGGGGAACTGAAACAGCATTTTGGCGAACGCCTATATATTGCACTGCATCACCATTTACTGCCCGGCGAAAACCAGCGTTTGCAGGCGCTGATTGCCTTTGCCAAATCCGAACAGCTCCCGCTGGTGGCCACTAATGCGGTCCTGATGCACAACCGCAGCCGCAAACCCCTGCAGGATGTACTGAACGCAAATTATCATAACTGCACTCTGGATCAGTTGGGCTATCGCCTGCAACAGAATGCCGAACGCTACCTGCGCAGCCTGCCAGAAATCGCGGCACTTTATCCACAGAGTGCGATTGACAATACCCTGCGCATTGCTGAGCAGTGCACCTTTAGCCTGAGTGAACTGCAATACCAGTATCCCGCGGAGGTGATCGCGAAGAATAAAACTGCCGGTGAATACTTGCGGGAATTGGTGGAAACCGGTATTCCGATCCGCTGGCCTCAAGGGCCTGCAGCGCATATACGCCAGCAAATTGAAATCGAGCTCGCACTGATTGCGGAGCTGAAATACGAGCACTACTTCCTCACTATTTACGACATCGTCCAGTATGCGCGCAAGCAGCATATTCTCTATCAAGGGCGTGGCTCTGCGGCCAACTCGGTGGTGTGCTACTGCCTGTTTATTACGGAAATTGACCCACACAAAATCGGCTTGCTGTTCGAGAGATTCATTTCCCGTGAGCGTAACGAACCACCGGATATCGATGTGGATTTCGAGCATGAACGGCGCGAGGAGATTATCCAGTACATCTACCAGAAATACGGTCGTGAGCGCGCCGGGCTGGCAGCCACCAAAATTACTTACCGCTTCAAAAGCGCCCTGCGTGACCTCGGCAAGGCGCTGGGACTCGGCGCCGCAATCATTGAACAACTACAGGCCGAACGCAGCTGGTGGGACAAGCTGGAGGACTTCCCCGATCAGTTAAAAAAAGTAGGCATTGCACCCAACAGCGTCGCCGGGCGCATGCTGCCCAAGCTGCTGGAACAGATTTATGGCTTCCCGCGTCACCTGTCACAACACGTAGGTGGGTTTGTGATTACCGAGCTACCGCTCAGCCAGCTGGTGCCTATTGAAAACGCGGCCATGGAAGACCGCACCATCGTGCAGTGGGACAAGGAGGACATTGAAGACCTGAAGCTGATGAAAGTCGATATCCTCGCCCTCGGTATGCTCACCGCCCTGCGCAAGGCACTCAACTATATGGCGCTGTATGGACGCCGGATGCGGCTGCAGGATATTCCCGCGGACGATCCGGCGGTGTACGACATGATGTGCCGGGCAGACACGGTGGGTGTTTTTCAGATTGAGTCCCGCGCGCAGATGAGTATGTTACCGCGCCTGCAACCGCGCCGTTTTTACGAACTGGTTATCGAGATCGCCATCGTGCGCCCGGGACCGATCCAGGGCGGCATGGTGCACCCGTATTTGCGCCGCAAACAGAAGCTGGAACCCATCACTTATCCACATGAGAACTTGCGCCCGGTGCTGGAGCGCACCCTGGGAGTACCCATTTTTCAGGAACAGGTCATCAAACTGTCCATGGTTGCCGCAGGTTTCAGCGGCGGCCAGGCAGATGCTCTGCGCCGGGCCATGGCCAGCTGGGGAAAAAACGGCAACCTGATGCAGTTCCGCGAAAAGCTGATCGACGGCATGCTCGCCAATGGTTACCAGCATAGTCTGGCAGAGCAATTATTTGAGCAAATGAAGGGGTTTGGCTCCTACGGGTTTCCGGAATCCCACTCCGCCAGCTTTGCCCTGCTCGCCTATTTCTCCGCGTGGATTAAATGCCACCACCCCGCGGCCTTTTACAGTAGCCTGCTGAACAGCCAGCCGATGGGCTTTTATGCCCCCGCCCAGCTGGTGTACGACGCTCAACGTCACAATGTAAAAATACTGCCACTGGATGTGAACCACAGTGGATGGCATCACAGCCTGTCGTTGGAAAAACATTCTTTACCAGCCATTCGCCTTGGCCTACGGTTGGTAAAAGGACTGGCCGAGGAAACCGCCGAAGCCATTGAGACCGAAAGGCTGGAAGGCGACTTTCAATCACAGCAGGACTTTGCCCAGCGGGTGGATATCCCTCGCGCGCAGAGCGCCGTTTTGGCGCACGCCAACTGCTTCTACAGTATTTCGGAAAACCGTTTCCACAGTACCTGGCAGGCATTAAACAGTCAGTTGGAGCATACCGCACCGCCACAACACCAGCCGGAAACCAGCCAATCGGACAATATCTACAGCGATTATCAAACCACCGGCCTGACTCTGCGCGAGCATCCGATTTCCTTATTGCGCAAGCAACGCCGCTTTGACAACCTGGCCCGCGCCTGCGATCTGGATGCGCTCAGAGATGGTGAAAGAATCAAGGTGCTCGGCCTGGTCACCTGCCGCCAGCGCCCGGGTAGCGCCGCAGGGGTACTGTTCCTCACACTGGAGGACGAGACCGGGGTAATCAATGTGGTGCTATGGAAGCAGGTACAGGAGCGTTATCGCAAGGAGATCCTGCGCGGCAAGATGCTATTGATTGAAGGCAATCTACAGATCAGCCGGGACGCCGAGACCCAACAACTCTCGGTCATCCATCTGATTGGAAAAAGGCTCGACTGTCTGGCCTGGAAAGAAATACAGCACGTGCGGAGTTTTCACTAATAAAACATCGATAAAAATAAAGGGACCTCTCGAGAATCACCTATTACTCTACCCGCCTACGCCCCTTGTCATCTTTTTCAAGTACAAACTGATCGAACAGCACTCCATCCGCGCGGTAAGAACGATAGCGAATACGGTTCTGGTCTACTTCGATCAATTGATAGAGTTGCAGGTCCCTCCCCGCCACCTTCGGCCAGGAAGCGCCACCGTCGTACATTTTTGGCCCGCTTACCGACACCACATACACCGGGCTCTGCTGCCCCAGCCATGTGCCGCCTGAGGACAGGTTTTCGCCACGGGCATAGCTGTGGTCATGCCCTTGAAGAACCAGATCCACATTGAACTTTTCGTACAATGGTTTGAAGTATTCGTTTAACCCCTCATGGGGTGTGCGCCGTTTGGTTGCCGGCATCATCGGGTGATGATGGAAAATCACCGTCCAGTGATTGGGGTTGTCACTCAACACCCGTTCGAGCCAGTCCCGCTGTTGCAACGCGGTTTCCTCGGAATCAACACTCAGGGACTGGCTATTGAGGGATATAAACCGGGTACCTTGGTAGTCGAGAAAATACACCGACTCCGCTAGGAGCGCATTATCGGGGCCGTTTTCTGGCAAGGTGAAGTGCGGTCGCCACTGCTTGGCGAGTTTGTCATCCTTATATTCGTGGTTGCCCGGCGTCGCTATGGAGGGGGTGGAACCATTAATCCAACCGGCTGCGTAAAACCACTGTCCCCATTCCTGATCATTCTCCGGTTTGTTCACCAGATCACCGGCGTGCAAAATAAAATCTGCCTTTGGCATACCGGTGTACGCCTGGCGCGCGACACGCGACCAGCGTGATTTCAGATCGTTCTGAGCATCACCAAAATAGATAAAACCAAAGGGCTCGGCCTCGGTACTGGCGGTGCGAAATTGCATCCATTCAGACCACACCTGCCCGTCACCAACGCGATAAATGTACTGGGTACTTGGGCGCAAGCTCTTGAACCGAACACTGTGGTGGAAGGAGCGGTACTCTCCAGTTTCCAGTATCTCGGTTGCGGCATCGACGGTAGCTGCACGCGCTTCCTGATCAGGACCACCATCGGCTAGGGTATATTGTGCGCGCGCCTGCTGCGCATTATTGTCCGTGCGCCAGTTCACCGCGCGCTCAGTAGCTGGGTCTCCTGACAAGCTCATGAGGATACGGTCGGGCACTGGGCTCGGCCGGTAGGCATCAACCTCGATTTTCTGCAGTGCTCTGGCATCAAAATGGGCCACGCTTGGCACACCAAAGCTGCCCAGTAAAGCCGCAAAGAAAAGTGAATAAACGCGCATATATCCCCCAAGGCGGATTTCCGCTAAAGCGCAAAGCTCACCAGAACCTAAAACCAGAACCTAAAACGTGAAGATGAAAAGGGCATTACATTGATTCCTCTTGGCAGCCCAATCAACCAATGGGCTGCGGGAAAGGCACCCCATAGGTCCGGGCCAATGCTTTCAAATCTCCCTCAATCAATGGATACAGAGAAACTCCCTGCTGTAATTGCTGACGACGCAATCCCCAGGCTCGCTTACCGGGTACACGTACCTCGCCGTCGCCGTCCGACTCACAGGACGACCACAGTGCAGTAAGCGCCTCAGTCTGCCGCAAAAAGTGTTGTGCATCGCCAAATGCTTGCGGATCAATTACCTGTAAAAAAACAGAGTTCGCTTCATCGTCTTGTGCGACGTCATCCGCGCGCCCGTAGCCACCAAGCCCCATACTAAGTACTTCCAGCATCGCCGACAGCGCCGCGCCCTTGTAACCGTGATCCATGCCACCCACCGGCAAAATACTGCCGCCATTGGCAAACGCTGCCGGGTCGTCACTGGGGTTACCCTCGGAATCTTTCAGGTATAGGTGTGGCAATTTTTTTCCTTCCCGTTCAGCACGCGCGACATAGCCCCCGGCGGTAGCCGACATACTGATATCAAACAGCAGCGGGTAGTCGCCAGCGGGCGCGCCAAAGGCAATTGGATTGGCAGAAAACAGCGGTGTTTTACTGCCTTGAGGGGCAACGGTACGCTCAGCGGGCGTGGAACAGGTGAGAATCCCGACACAATTACGTTCAAGGATTTTAGGAAGATACGCGGCCAGGCAGGCAATATGCTGGCTGCGGCGAATCGTAATACTGACCACACCAAACTGCTCTACCCGCGCGAGCGCTTCATCAATCGCTTGCGAAACGACCCAGGGCCCGGGGAGGAACTCGGCATCCCAATTCAGAATATTACCCCGGTCTAACAAGACATGCGGCTCACCCGCAAGCCGAGACACACCACTTTGCAGCCATTGTAGGTTGGATGCTACTCGATTTAGACCATGGGTCGTGAAGCCCATCAGGTCGGCTTCCAGAAACACTTCCGCCATGGTATCGGCCCGGTCGGATGCGATCCCGGTTGAGGCAAATAAGGTACTGGCAAATTCTTTTAGCGCTTGCGCGTTGTAGCGTGTGCTCATGGTTTTTTCTTGAAGTGCGTGCGAATGAAGCTTTCGAGTAAATGTTTCAGGCAGTAAGTTCAGTGATCCGAAACCTTACCGCGCATAGATTTAATTTTTCCGCGACGAGCTTTGCTATTGAGACGACGTTCCTTGGAGCCTTTGGTAGGTTTGGTGGGAATACGCTTCTTCGGTGTCACCAAAACACTGGCAATTATTTCCCGCAGTCTTTCCAACACATCTGCGCGATTCTTCTCCTGGGTGCGAAACCGCTGCCCCTTGATCACGATCACACCTTCGTCGGTAATACGCTGATCGCGCAGCGACAGCAAACGCTGCTTTACCGGGCCCGGCAGGCTGGACGCATCGATATCGAAGCGCAGATGGATGGCGGTCGAGACTTTATTTACGTTCTGACCACCAGCGCCACCGGAGCGCATTGCATGCATTTCCACTTCATCGAGCGGAAGCGCCAGGTTACGAGAAATAAACAACATAAGAGGGTGCTTCTATATTCCGCACGTTTATAGCAAGTAAGTTCGTCTATGCTTATTCGAGGCAAAGAAAAAATAATACCAAACTCACACCTTAAATCCTCGAAAAGTCACACAACGAGCCACACGAAGAGCGACACGAGTCAGGCATGAGCCGAAACAGCAGTAAACACTTGGCGCACTTCAATCCACCGGTTTTCTATTCGGCGACGGCAGTACTTCTGCTGATCGTGGCCTACGCGGTCCTAGCCCCGGATAACGCCACCTCCACGTTTAAGTACCTGCAGACATGGGTCGTGGAGCACATGAGCTGGTATTACGTACTCGCCGTGGCCATCGTGTTGATAGGCACGATCGCCATCGCCATGTCCAGGTTTGGCGCAATCAAGCTTGGGCCCGAGCATGCGGAGCCAGATTACGATTATCTATCCTGGTTCGCCATGCTGTTTTCTGCAGGCATGGGTATCGGCCTTTTATTCTTTGGTGTCGCCGAGCCGGTGATGCATTACTTGGACCCGCCTGTGGGCGATACCGGTACGGTCACTGCTGCGCGGCAGGCTATGGTACTCACCTTCTTCCACTGGGGGTTTCACGCCTGGGCGATCTACGCAATTGTGGCGCTGATACTTGGCTATTTCAGCTATCGCCACAAACTCCCACTCACCCTGCGCTCAGCACTATACCCAATGATTGGCGAACGCATCTATGGCCCAATGGGCCATGCCGTGGATGTCTTTGCCATCGTTGGCACTGTCTGCGGTGTGGCGACCACTCTGGGCTACGGGGTACTGCAAATCAACTCCGGCCTGAACCATCTGTTCGGGTTACCCATTGGCGACGGCGTACAGGTGGCATTGATTGTGCTGACCACTCTGCTTGCCACCGTATCGGTAGTTACCGGACTGGATACAGGAATCAAGCGGCTCTCTCAGCTCAATATGGTGCTGGCGGTCCTGCTACTGCTGATGGTGCTACTGCTGGGCAGTACCGTATATCTGCTGCAGGCATTTGTGCAGAATTTCGGTAGCTACCTCTCACAGATCATCAACAAGACTTTCAATCTTTACGCATACGCTCCCACAGATTGGTTGGGCGGCTGGACCATTCTCTACTGGGGCTGGTGGATGTCCTGGTCGCCGTTTGTTGGGCTGTTTATTGCGCGTATCTCCCGCGGGCGCACCATTCGCGAGTTTGTGATCGGTGCGATGCTGGTACCGGCGCTGGTGACCATGATGTGGATGACTTTCTTCGGAAACTCCGCCATTCACATGATCCTCGATCAGGGACTTACCCAGTTAGGAGAAGTCGTCTCCCAGGATCAGTCCGTCGCTCTGTTCCAGTTCCTTGAGCAGTTTCCGTTTTCCTCGGTGTTTTCGTTTGTCGCGGTAATTATGGTCATTGTGTTCTTCGTGACCTCGGCGGACTCGGGGGCGATGGTGGTCAACATGCTGTCGTCCCACGGACGGGATGAGACCCCATTGTGGCAGCGAATCTTCTGGTGCTTCCTGATCGGCGCCGTGGCCATTGCGCTATTGCTGGCCGGCGGACTCGGTTCGCTGCAAACCGCAGTCATTGTGAGCGCACTGCCCTTTTCCGCAATCTTGCTGATCGCCATGTACGGGCTGATTACCGCCCTGCGTACCGACAGTGCCAAACGCATTAGCCAGCACGCGCCGGTAGCGCCCATCAGCGCACGCAATCCTGTGGCCTGGCAGGAGCGACTGGAAAACGCCTTACTGCTTTCCAGCCTGGCCGAAGTTCAGGCTTTTATAGACAACACGGGCAAACCGGCCCTGGAAGAGTTTGCTGCAGAAATGCAAAAGAATGGTTATCAGGCCTCGGTGACTGAACGTAAAAATCACGTGGTTCAGCTGGAGGTAACGCAAGGGAGCGAGGTCAGTTTCATTTACGGGTTGCACCCCAAGGCCACCTTGAAACCAGATGCCGCTCATCCCGAGCGCGAGCTGGATAACGACCTTGATGACGATTCGGACGATGTGTACTTCCGTGCAGAAGTACACCTTCAGGAGGGCGGCCAGGACTACGATGTGATGGGCTGGACCGCGGAGCAACTACTTACCGACATGGTTTCCCAATACGAGCGCCATATGCAGTTCCTGCACACACTGCGCTAGCTCGGCACCCCCCAATTCACCGCAAATGTTACCGAGATACACGCGCCACCAGCCGTGACCAATCAGACAGATTTAGTTTCGACTTTTCGTTCACTCTGTTTTTTTCCTCGGTTAGTATCGGACGAGTTCTGGTTTTTCTGGGACTACTAACAGATAAAAATAATGATGCACGCACAGGTCTTACGCTGACAAAACTCAGCGATTGCGCTGCGCGTAGCGATGCTAGGAGATAACCATGCCCAACGCCAAGCGCAACCTGGCGGCCGCGATTGCTTTTGCTTCAATCACCAGCGGTTTGAGCACCACCGCCCTTGCCGACGAATCCCCATTTTCTCAAGTGGTCGCTTTTGGCGACAGCCTCACCGATGTGGGCAACGCCGGCGTATTCACCAGCGGTGACGACAAGCAGGCAGCCATCGACATTCTCTCGCAACAGCTCGGCTTGGGGCCGCTCACCCCGTCTTGTGCCGGCCTTAACCTGTGTCTTCCGGATGTAGACCCAAGCCTAAGTGAGGCCGAACTGCTGGCATCCGCGGAAGCCCAAGTACGAGCTTCTCTGCCAAACGTTGGCGGCGGCTGGGCTGTAGGCGGCCACCGCGCTGCAGACGTGCTACTTAACGTGCTCGGCACCCGCGGTTATATGGATTACCTCGCCGCGCAGGGACGTTCCCTCGACGTAAATGCACACAACTTTGTCAGCGCTCTGCTGCCGGACCCCACCCGTGAAACCGCGACCGGCCTGTACGCCGACCTGACCCAACTTGTGACCCTGCTGCAGGGCCCGGATGTTATTGCGCAACTGCGCGCGGGCGCGGCTCAGGCGGAAGCGGCCGGTGACGCAGCCACTGCGGCCCAACTGAACGCCGAAGCCGATGCCTGGCAAGCGGCGGTCAACGCAGCACCTGGCAATATCATCGCCGACTCCGGCATCACCGGTAATCCCCACCCACTGGGTCTGGGTTACCTCGAAACTACAAGCGGCCGCGCCGATGGCAAAGCGCTGTATTGGATTAACGGCGGCGGCAATGACCTGCTGAGCGGCTTCACTGCGTCTCTAAGTGGTTCCATTACCGCCGAACAGTTTGCAGCACAGACCGGTCTCGCCGCCAATATGCTGGCAGACAGTGCCGGCGCACTATCCGATGCCGGCGCCAACTATATCCTCGTGGCCAACGCCCCCGACATTAGCAAGACCCCGGGTATGTACGCCGCCGTTGCTCAGGCCGTAGCAGCCAGCCCGGAAGCGGCGCAGCTCGCCAATGCGGTTGCCGGCGGTTTGCTCACCCAGGAAGAAGCTGACGCGCAGCTCGCGGCTGCCATCGACGGTACGCTGTCTCAAGCCAGCAATGCTGTAACTCTGTTTAACACCACCCTATTGGGCGACGCCCGCGATATCGACGGCGTGTTGATGGTGGATATGGAAGGTATCGTTACCATCGCGCAGGCGAACCCGGCAGCGCTTGGTTTCTCCGATGAATTTGACCAGAGCACCCTGTGCTACAACGGCAACGGCTGTATCGAGCACCCGGTATACGGCGAGAACGGCAGTGCACCGGACGCCAGCAAACTGCTGTTTAACGATTCCGTACACCCGACCCAGGCAGCCCAGGAACTGCTCGCGGATTACTACACCTCTGTGGTTAACGCCGCGCAAGTCGCAGGCCAGTTGCCCGACATGGGCGTACAGGCTTCTCGCAGCCACACCGCCGCGCTGGAAGAAAGCTTCGCCAGCAGCCGCTACCGCACTGCGGAAAGCGGCGTGTTTGTGAGCGGCGTATTCGGTAGCAGCGATTACGACAACAACCTGGCACCTTCCGCCAGTGGCGATGGCAACGGCGGCCTGATCGGTGCTGGTTACGCGCTACGCGACAATTTGCAACTGGGCTTCGCGGTGAGTCGCTCTGACCTGTCCCTGGAAAACAACCAGAGTGACATCGAGTCCACCTCGACCAACTACAGCCTGTTCACCCGCTACCACGCCAATGGCTTCTTCGTTGACGCCAGCGCGACCATTACCGATGTGGATTACGACCGTATCGGCCGTCACTTCCAGCTGGGTGATCAGTTCTCGGATACCCTGTACGGCGAAACCAGTGGTGAAAACACCACTCTGGACCTCACCGCTGGCCTCAACATTTCCCGTGGTGAAGCCCGCTTTGGTCCATTCGCCGGCGTAACCAAGGTGACCGCCGATGTGGATGGATACACCGAAGCAGCCATTGATGGGTTCACTTATGCCAGTGCCGACAACCAGCAGGCCGACCCGTTTGGTATGAACTTCGGCAGCCAAGAGCGCCGCTACACCACCATGCGTTTCGGTGCTTTCGCCGATAAAGCCTGGGGTGATGTGAGTGCACACGCGCAGCTGTGGTACGAAGACACCACCGGTACCGAAAACGACATGCTGGAAGTGGGCGTCAAGTCCATGACTGGCAATATGAATGCAATGCCGAGCTACGCCAGCAAAGACACCGGACTCTTCGAAGACGGTGCCGGCGCATTGGTTGGCTTGCGTTGGCAAGCGGCGGAGGCTATCGGGGTGAGTGCAAACCTTACTGCGCGCCCGAACTCGGAGCACGGTTCCATCAATGTAACCTACCGCTTCTGATACAAGCACGTAGCCGAACAAAAACGCCCACTTCGGTGGGCGTTTTTATTTGTGGCTAAACCTGCGTATTCTCTACTTTTCAGCGGTTACCTGAAGTGCCCCCATACGATGTCTAGCTCCCCAATACCAACTATCACTACCGAACGCTTGCGCCTGCGAAAGCTCACCGACAGCGATGCCGATGCGCAATTCACCCTGGAGCTGGTGAACGACCCGGACTTCCATCGTTTTATCGGTGACCGCGGCGTGCGCACACTCGAGGATGCGCGTCAGTATCTCCTGCGCGGTCCCATAGCCATGTATGCATCCCACGGGCTTGGAATGTGTTGTGTAGAACTGAAGGACGGAACCCCCATTGGACAATCTGGACTGATGCGCCGCGCCGAACTGGATAATGTCGAAGTCGGCTTCGCCTATCTGCCCCAGTATCGCGGGCAAGGTTATGCCTTGGAGGCGGCCACCGCGGCCATGCAATGGGGAAAAGAATCACTCGGTCTAGCGCGCATTCTCGCCATCGCCACGCCCGAGAACCATGCCTCCATCCAGCTGCTGGAAAAACTCGGTTTTAGCAAGGAAGACGTTTTCATATTCCCGGAGACCAACGAAGAACTCGCGCTCCTCGCCTGGAACCAGAAAAGCGAACCGAACAAACAATAAAAAAGCGAGCCGAGGCTCGCTTTTTTACATCACCAACACTCAGTGTGCACTGGCTGCACCGGCGCCTTGCGGGAAGCGAATACTTTCCACCATTTCCTGCACATCGTCAGGCGTCTTACGGGTAAATTTCGCCACGCCAATCGCCACGGCAAAGTTCAGCAGCATGCCCAGGGTTCCGATACCTTCCGGCGAGATACCAAACCACCAGTTGTCGGGCGTATTCGCTGCCGGATTCACAAACTTGAAGTAAACGATATACGCCGCCGTAAACAGGATTCCGGATAGCATGCCGGCGATCGCACCTTCCTTATTCATCCGTTTGGAGAATATCCCCATGATGATGGCCGGGAAGAATGATGAGGCCGCAAGCCCAAAGGCAAAGGCCACCACCTGAGCGACAAAACCCGGTGGATTAATCCCGAGATAACCCGCAATACACACGGCGACAGCGGCGGCGGCCCGGGCATAACCCAGTTCCTGCTTTTCGGTAATGCGCGGCATCAGGTTGCGCTTGAGCAGGTCGTGAGAAATGGACGTCGAAATAACCAGCAACAGCCCGGCCGAAGTAGACAAGGCCGCAGCCACACCACCGGCAGCAACCAGTGCAATTACCCACGCAGGGAGATTGGCAATTTCCGGATTCGCCAACACCATAATATCGCGATCTACCTGCATCTCATTGCGTTCGTCACCGGAATAAAACATCTTGCCGTCGGCATTCTTGTCGTCCCACTGAATCAGGCCAGTCTCTTCCCAATTGGCAACCCAGCTCGGGGCTTCCGCGTGCGGTGTCCCTTGCCCGTCCGGCCCGTTAATAGTGTCGATCATATTTACCCGGGCAAACGAAGCAATGGCGGGCGCGGTGGTGTACAGCAGCGCAATAAACAGCAGTGCCCAACCGGCAGATTTTCGCGCGTCACGCACCTTGGGCACGGTAAAGAAGCGCACGATCACATGCGGCAGGCCCGCGGTACCGACCATCAGCGCAGCGGTAATGAAAAACATATCCACAGTACTCTTGCTACCCGAGGTGTACTCGGCAAACCCAAGCTCTGTGGATAACCCATCCAACTTATCCAGTAGATAGGTGCCATCGGCAAGCAGGCCACCAAAGCCCGCCTGGGGAAAAACATGGCCGGTCATCATGATGGAAATAAAAACTGCCGGCACCATATAGGCAAAAATCAGTACACAGTACTGGGCCACTTGCGTGTAGGTAATGCCCTTCATACCGCCGAGCACCGCGTAGAAAAACACTACCCCCATACCAATCATCACGCCGGTGGCAATATCTACTTCCAAAAAGCGGGAGAACACGACGCCCACACCACGCATCTGGCCGGCCACATAGGTAAAGCTGACAAAAATGGCACAAATCACTGCCACCGTGCGCGCCGCCTGGGAGTAATAGCGATCGCCGATAAAATCGGGCACGGTGAACTTGCCGAACTTACGCAGGTAGGGCGCAAGACACAGGGCCAGCAGTACATAGCCACCGGTCCAACCCAGCAGATATACCGCACCGTCGTAACCCATAAAGGAAATCAGGCCGGCCATGGAAATAAACGAGGCCGCCGACATCCAGTCCGCCGCTGTGGCCATACCGTTGGCAACCGGGTGCACCCCTCCGCCTGCCACATAGAAATCGTTAGTGGATCCCGCGCGGGCCCAGAGGGCGATGGCGATATACAGGACAAAGGTAGCCCCAACAATCAGGAAGGTAAGGCTTTGTACATCCATGCTCACTGCCCTCCCTCAAGCTGCTGGCCGACGGGGCCGCTATTCCCTGCAGATGGTGCAGCATCTTCCGCGGACGGAGCAGGTTCATCGCCTTCATACACACCGTACTTCTTGTCCAGCTGGTTCAGCTTGTAGACGTAGAAAAAAATCAAACCGAGGAACACATAGATGGCGCCCTGCTGGGCAAACCAGAATCCCAGCTTGAAGCCACCAAATCGGATCTGGTTCAGTTCTTCTACAAACAGTATTCCGCAACCGAAAGACACCACAAACCAGACACACAGCAAGCTGAGCATCAGGCGAATATTTTCTCTCCAGTAACGGGCGGCCTGTTGCCGATTGGCAAAGCTCATCGCACGACTCCTAACGTCAAATTATTCTTATTCGAGTGGACTACTCTACCCTGATCCGCACGTACAAAAAAGCGACACAGGAGATAAGCGCTCGTCCGTGACCAGCTGAAGAGTTCGATCCGATGTTTGACGAGCCGTGTATTTGACAAGCAATAGGTCTGTACTAGGCTCAGGGCGGGAGTTTGGTCTTTTTACAATAAACCGCAGAGAATCACGCCATGATCATCGCCACCGATATGCCTGAAGTTTCCAGCTGCGCTGCAACGGAGTGCGCCTACAACACCGATTCCTCATGCCACGCACGTGCCATCACTGTTGGCGATGGTGAACACCCGGACTGCGATACGTTTTTCAGCAACAGCCACCACACCAGCCGACAACGCAATGCGGGTGTTGGCGCCTGTAAGGTGACCGGTTGCAGCCACAACATCGATTTTGAATGCAGCGCGGACAAGATTGAACTGGGCTATAGCGGCGATACGGTTAACTGCCTGACTTACGCGCACTAGGCGACTCTGCGCGCCAGCCCAATACGCCGTAATACACAATGTAGAGATAACACATCACTGGTATGAAGTAGGAGTGATGCAGACCAATCGCGTCCGCGAGCACGCCTTGAAGTAGCGGTACCAGTGCACCCCCGACAATGGCCAGACACAGCAGTCCAGATGCCTGGCCAGATTGAACCCCCATCCCTTGCAGCGCCAAACTAAAAATCGTCGGGAACATGATCGAGTTGCACAAACCCACCAGCAACAAAGACCACATGGCGACTGCCCCATTGGTGAACATTGCCACCAATATCAGCACAATCGCAGCGACCCCATTTACCGCAAGCACAGTTCCCGGTGGTACGACCCGCATAACGAAAGCACCGATAAACCGCCCCACCATGGCACCGGCCCAGTAGATCGCGATGTAGTTCGCCGCCTGCGCTTCCTCCATCCCCATCACTTCCGGCAAGCCTAGGAAGTTGACCATAAAACTGCCAATGGCCACTTCCGCGCCAACATACAGAAATATCCCCAGCGCCCCGAGTACCAGATGTCGATGCGACCAGAGGGACTTTTCCCCCACTACCTTGCCGGTGTACTCGGGCAAAACACGCGGCAATTTAAGTAGGTAAAAGGTCACCGCGAGTAATACGAGAGTGCCCGCAAGAATCAGGTAGGGGAGCTGGACCGACTTCGCGGAATGGCTTGGATCGGGAAGTGCGGTTACCGCCGTCGAAAGGATGAGTGCACCACCAAAAAATGGCGCCAAGGTGGTACCCAAGGCATTGAAGCCCTGCGTCAGGGTCAAGCGACTGGACGCCGTGGCAGGATCCCCCAAAGCCGTGACATAGGGATTGGCAGAGACCTGCAATAGGGTAACACCGGAAGCCAATACAAACAGCGCCCCCAAAAACAGCGGGTAGGTTTGCACCTCTGCAGCGGGATAAAACAGCAAACAACCGAGCGCTGCTAGTAGTAGCCCGCACACAATACCGTACTTAAAGCCAATACGGCGCACCAGGGCACCAGCCGGCAGCGAAACCGTAAAGTAGGCGCCGAAGAAGGCGAACTGCACCAGCATGGCTTGGGTGTAGCTGAGGTCAAATACCGCCTTGAGGTGCGGCACCAGAATGTCATTGAGGCAGGTGATAAAGCCCCACATGAAAAACAGGATGGTCAGTGCGGTCAGAGCAAACCGGTGATTCTCCTGTACGCCACCTTGGTCCTTACTGTCGTGTGTCGACTTCGCTCCTGACACAGGTACCTCAACTCCTGACAACCCCTCTATTCATCATAGACAGTCAGAGAAAGAGTCCGCGCAACGCTGCAAATACTCAAATAAGCGCTTTTTACGCCACTGCGCATCGATAGTCGAATGGATATGCGGGATACTTGGATCCAAAAATTTCCAGCCCTTCCTCACTCGGAATGCTCTGGGCGCGGGAAGATCCACCACCGGTTCCGAGGGTCGCACATCCATGTACCCCCCCTACCTAAGCCCGATAAGGCGCACCAGAGCGCCAGCTGGTGGCGAAATCTAGAGCAGGCGCCTAAGAACATAGACTGCACCAGTATGTCCTGGGTATAACTGAGGTCAATACTGCCTTGCCGTACTACACCAGAATCTCATTGAGCTAAGTGATAAAACTCCATATGAAAAACAGGATAGTCAGAATAAATTTATTTCCATTTATTGGCTCTTAACTTAATGCCTATTCACTTGATAGGAAAAACACTGAATTCCTATCTTGCTCCCCCAGTAAATATCATAATCACTTGCAAGGATTTTATACTCACCCTTTGGCAACCAAAGCTGCCCATTCACCGGCGATAGAGACCGCGAATTCATATAGGCGTCCGTCATGAGTATCGACGGGTTCAGGCCCTCACCTTCTTGAGTGATCGAGTAAAGGCCATCACTTTCCAGCTCAATCAACCCCAAATGAGATGCACCCAATCGGTTTCGTGAACCCGCATTTCTTGAGTCAACGCAGGCCTCACTGAGCTCGCCCAAGTGGATGCGCTGATGCACTGGCAAATATACATCTTGTGCCTCGGGATCCATTTTGAGGTGATTAGGAATCGCATAAAATTCGCCGCGGCCATCTGGCTCGATGGAATTTATACCCCACTGAGAAAGTGCACCCAGCTTGCCTTCAACAGCACCTGGATCAAGCGTATGCAGTGAATCAATAAATGTGAAAATCGTTTTAAACTCTGGCGAATCGGCACTATCTATCATTGCCTGATGGAACTTTGCCACATCCTTACCAACCGCATTGAACAGCTCATTCAGCGAATTTTGAACGGCTATTTCGTTAAACCAACCGACATAGGGCTCTTCCGGTGTCTGACTGTCAAAGGAGTTATCCAGTGCGATTTCGGCAAACCAATCCGCATAGCCCTCCGAGTAAGCTGTCATTGGATTTAAATAATCCGCAATGCTTCGCTCCCCGCCACTGCTATCATTTTGCGAAATACTACCCATCACGTAGTGACCGAGCTCGTGAGTAATCGTCCAGTCATCAAACTCATGGTAGACGGGCTCAATCTCGATTCTCGCACTGTTATATCCCGCACAATTCCTTCGACAGCTGGCATAGGCCTGACTGGTATCCAATCCACCCTGATACCAGGCATAACTACTATCCAGGGCTGTAGGGGACCAATAAATATCCAGGTCGACCCAGCCAAGAAGATCGCCGTCATCTACCCAATGAAGTGCCCGACGGACATTACTGATGATATTTGCAGCCGCAGACTCGCGCTCAGGGTCATAAACTCCCGCCTCATAGCCACTATCTAAAACCAAATCGGAGAAGGGTGTATTCACGTCAAAGACTTCTGACGACACAATGGCAAAGCGATAGGTTGGCGGCTTAACTGCTTGAAGCGACCAAAATCGATCAGCATAACTTTGGCTAATATGCAGGCCAACCTCCTCCACCGTATTGAGGAAATTGGTATCGGTATTATCAGCGACACGGATCAGAGCCCCGTTCTTGTAAAACATCGGCTCATAATTAATGTCTACTGAGACCCCTTTCGGGATATCTACTTGATAGCTACCATCATCAGAAATTGAGCTTGAAGATACGATTAAATCACTACTATCACGAACTACAATGCTTCCAGCCATCACCGGCACCGTTGAAACACTACCGAGTTCGACATCTTCATAAAGCACCCTTCCCGAAGCCGTAACAGCCTCACCTCCGACCACAGTCGTTACCTGGTAAACCGTCTTGAAAGGTCGGCCATCATTCAATGTACCCTGTAGATAAAAGCTTGAATTGAGTTCACTAGAGTAGAAATTTGCAGCACTCAGTACCAGACCTGCTTCTGAAATCGAAATTTCAGCAAACGGCATCTCAAAGGGCAAATGTATATTTGCTTCTTGAAACTCATCGAAGGAAACCGTATGAGAACCTCCAGCGTTGAGCTGGATGCGTTCAAAATCTACTGACGAAGCAACCTCAACAGAAATCGTCTTAGTAAACCATTCTTCATGCCCCTTAAACTGGACACTCACATCCATCGCCAAGGTATAACTGCTTTCACTATGTTCTAAAAAGTACACTATACGGTTGAATTCATCAGGGTCTTTATACTGCACTTCTGAAACAGCCGGAAAAGAACTCTGATTAATTTCATAGTCATTAATCTCCAAATCAGACTGAATATAAGCGTAATACCCGCCCCCGGCAGTAACGCTCGATTCGTAAGAGATGGAGAAGTCAGGCTTGAAATCAACAATATTGACCGTAATCGTTGCAGAGGCCGTAGCACCGTCATCATCGGTCACTGTCACCGTGACATCTACGGTTTTGTCTTCGGTAACAGAGGGCGCAACAAAAGAAGTTTCTGCTTCGGTCACTGAAGTCAAATCAATAGCTTCGGTAGAGGACACCGCCCAGGCATAACTGGCAATTGAACCATCGCTATCCGATGCGTTGGCGGTTAAGACAATCTCATTTCCTTCGTCGACCGCAGATACTCCGGCAATGGAAACCGTAGGCGCTTGATTCTGAGGTGTGGTACCCCCGCTAGAAGAGGAATCCGCCCCGCCACCGCCGCCACAAGCCGTTAGAACAACGCTCAACATCAATGATAGATAAATACGCCTTTGCATCCTTCCCCCTAAATAAATGTTCGTCCAGATCTCGTATAATTTTTCCACTGGCCTTCGATCGACTTGGAAAGTTATCCATACGATAAAGCCTGCAATAACCGTTGGACGGAGCCCTGCACAGCCAGGGGAATATACCTCTCTCCCGCAACAAAACTCTCAGGACCTCAGACAGGGAATACCAAAGGCGTTCGCCGATAATTGTCGCCAAACTCCTCTTCTTAGTATCCCACTCCATAGATTGTCAACAATATGGTACATTTTTGCGACATTGCTGAAAAGCTAATTAGAAACAAGGTTGAGAAATAGCATTGGGAAACGGGATTGAGAAATAGGGTCGGATTAATTTATGGCTGATTAATCAACCTCTACACGGCTCATCCCTGACGAAACATTGACCAAATAAAATGCATCGACCGCAGTACTCAGGAGGTGTCTATGGGCGTGACAATATTGATTTGATACCACTCAATTGAGCAGTTCTACAGAACCTACTTTGGTTACGACTTCGATCGACTACTAGCCTGATTTTCGGACCGAATTGCGCTAGGTGAGGGGGAATAAGTTTCAAAAAAGTTGGCTGCGACTTACCGTCGACGCCAAGTAACCACGAAATTGCTCACATGTGATGAGAAGGCTACATAGAAGGATGAGATACAGAACCGCGACAAGTCAAAGTCCTGTATCTTCTAGAGATCAGAAAAAGTTAATCACACCAAAGCGCTGCGGTATTCGAAGGAATAACCAAGATACTTCGGCCCAAATATTTCCAACCCCTTCTCACTCAGGAATGCATTGGGTGCAGGTAGAACTACCACGGCCACTTGCTGGCCCACGCGATAGTTGGGGTTGGTTACCGGCTCACCGGTTTCCATATCCAGCAGACAAATCAGGTCCGGTATGGTGGCGTGCACTTCGCCGTTGCACCACGCAATCATATTCTCATTCTTGAGCCAGATCGCATAATCCGAGCCAGCGTAATCCCCTTCTCCAGAGATTGAAATATTGCCAAGCGTAAAACCCTCAGCGGTCTTCCAGTCGCACGTGGAGATAGCTCCACGAAACACCACATCTCCGCCACCTTGTGCCGCAATATTTGCTGGAATATCGCCGCCATCTGCCTTGGTAGCGCGCCAGGTTCTGCCAAGCTCCAGTGCTTTGGTGATGGTGCCGCCGATCAGCGCGCCGCGCAGTTCCTGCATACGCAGGGCGTGATCGACTGCAGCAATATCATTGCCACTCGCCATGGATAGCGCGCGGACAATTTCCTCTGCGCGAAGGTCATCAACCACATTTTCAATAACCATGCACTCACCGAATGCATTGGCAGTCACAATGGGTGCCGCGGGCAGGTCGTTCAGGTAGTAAGTGGAATGAGTAATTTCCGGGACTGCGCGACCGGCCGGATCACCATCGACGATGTAGCCACCGGTCATGGCGGCAACGTAAAACGCCATTGCCGTGTTTGACCCACCCAGTTCACAGGCGACGGTGCCACTGAACTTTGTTCCCTTGTAAGCCTCCATACGCTGGTAAGCTGCAAGAATGGGACGCACTTCACCGATAGGTAAACGCGCGTACTTACCCTCCTCTCCCGCCGGCAGCTCTGAGATAGCTCCGAGCATATAGGGGGTACAAATCATCGCTTCGTCAGGAATTTCCGACGGGTCTGCGAGCACAAACTCCTTGCCCAGCGCCAACGCTTCATCGATGAGTTCAAAACCCTCATCCAGCTCGCCACCGCCGCCGGTTCCGAGGATCGCACACCCATACAGAATGTCTTCCAGATCCTGCCTTGTCAGTACTCGCATTGTTCCGTCTCGCACTACAGATACACAAGGTGCCGCCCGGAAACCGAGCGGCGCCCTAATATGGGTAAAGTCAAAAATTAAAAGGAATATCCGAATTGCACGCCGTAGTAGCGGGGACGCCCCGGCTGTCGGCCATATCCGTAGTCCAATACAAATGCGTCAGAAATGGTCGCTTCATCGGTGACATTTTCCGCAAACAGCGTAATGCGGCTTTGATCGAAGATGTAACTCGCGCGCACATTCACAATATTGGTAGCGCCGGTTTCCAGGCTGTTTTCCAGGTCCCAGGCGATGGGTCCATTGCGCAGGTAGTCCACCCGGAACTCCAGCTCGGAACCACTTTGCAGTGCACGCACATACTCAGCACCAAGATTGATATTGGAGCGGTAGACACCGGGCACTCGATTACCCTCTAGATCCGGATTCGCAGCGTATTGATCGATTTCAGACTTCACCATACCAACACCACCGTGCAGGCGCAGGGATGAGCTAACCAGGTACTGGAAATCCGCCTCAAGGCCCTGAGAAATGGAGCGGTCAATACTCAAGTTTTCTAGGGTAAAGGTCTCGACATTGAACTGCGTATACTGGGTATTTTGCGTATTCACATGAAACGCAGCGCCGTTCAGCACGAGTTTCTGATCCAGAAAATCAGACTTGAAGCCAATCTCAAAATTGTCAGAAATTTCCTGATCAAAGACGCGCTCGACATCGGGGTGCGGTTCGTTGAAACCACCACTGCGGAAGCCTCGGGAAACAGACACATAGGTCAGCACGTCTTCCGATAAATCGTATGACAGCTGGAACTTTGGCTGCAGTTCGGAGAAGTCGCGCTTGGCAAAGGTGCCTTCTACATCGCGCCAATCGTAGGATTCCCGTTTATCCATGTCGTAACGCAGTGCGGCAGAGACCGTCAGTGTATCGGTCAAGTCGTACGCCGCCTGGCCAAAAATTGCCCATGCATCGCTGGTGTTGGAATCTACGATGGAATACAGATATTCGGTGAAAAAATCCGGGTCGAGGTTACTACCGATAAATTCATCGTTGGGAATATCGAAGCTATCCCGTGTACGTACACCTACACCGTCAAAGTCATCCCACAAATGCAGCGTGGATTCGACTTCTCGCAATTGATAGTAAGCACCGGCCTGCCACTGCACTGCGTGATCAGCAGGCGCGGTGAAACGCAGTTCAGAAGTATAGGCTTTTACACCGTATTGGGTTTCCTGCGCACCGGCGAACAGCAGGTCGAAGTCACTCGGCATTCCGGTGTAATCCGAGTCGGAAAAAGACAGGTCGTCTACTTCACTGTAGCCCGCGACAAACAACAAATCGCCGTAGTCTGCAGACCATTCAAACTTGCCAGACAATTCCAGTAGCTCGCGGTTACTGCCGCCCAGAATATTGGACGACTGGCGGGACCAAACGTCGTCTCCGATCGCGTACGGGGAATCAACCACGCTGTAATAACCCACCCCGGCCTGATTGTCGGAGTAGCGCGCGCGCAGGTCTACTTTGCCCTGATCGCTCAGCTGGTAGGAGAGCAGGCCGGATACCGTGGAGACTTTGCGGGCATCCACCATTTGCCCGGTCACTTCATTTTCAATAAAGCCCGCACTATCGGAGTGTTTGGCGCCCACGCGGTAATACAGTGAGTCTTCAACCAGCGCACCGGACAGGAAGCCCTCGGCATTGACGCTCTCGCCATTGCCTGCGCCAACCACGAATGAGCCTTCGGTTTCATTGGTAGGTTCCCGGGTGACGATGTTGATCGCTCCACCCACAGCCCCCTTACCATAGAGCGCGCCCTGGGGCCCCTTGATCACTTCGATGCGCTCGACCGCGTGCAGATCCTGGTTAATGAAGTCCATGCTTGGGGCAGTAACGCCATCAACGACGTATGCGAGCGGGGCGTCGCCGACCTGTGGGGTGATCATGCCCCGGATGGAAATACGTGCAGTACCCGGGCGGTAGTTGTCGTCCATGCTCAGGTTTGGCGTCAGCGCTGCAACGCCCTTCAAATCCCGGATGCCGGCGGACTCGATCTGTGCAGCACTCAGCACAGTGATGGAATCCGGCACTTCCTGCAGGCTTTCGGCACGCTTGCGCGCAGTAACCTGGACTTCCTCAATGGTGTAGTCCGCGTAGCTTTCGGCCGCGATGGCCGCCCCGAGAATGGACAAGCTGAACATCCGCAGCCATTTTTTGCCTTCTGGCATCTTCCGCTCCTTAATCGTTATTCGAAATCTAGCGACGGAGAGCGTGTACCAGCTGCCCCCGAACCCTGCTCAAAAAATTACCATGCAGGGCGGGAAACCTTTGCGCGACGGCACCACCCGAGACGAAACTTTATGAACATCTACCCACTCTCGGGGAAACATTGTTTCCGGGTATTGGAGGTATAGTTAGGGCTGAATGATAAGAATGGCCAAGTGCCAATCCAGAGTACTACTTATCGGGCTCTACAAGCAGATGGGTAAGCTGGGCGAAAAGGTAGTCGACGTATGCACAATCAACCCAACACCGATCTGGAGCAGTTGCTTCAGGATTACGCGACCGAGCCGGTTCCCGCGTATATCAGCGTCAGCGGAGGCAAGATCTCCGAGGTTAACTCTGCCCTCGCCTTCTCCCTGCCCGGTGTGATGACCGGGGTTGTTGTGGTCGCAGAAGCGGGTATGGTGACCGCTTTGTGGGCATTCTTGCTGGGCGGCCTGGCGCTGTCCCTTGTGGGCTTCGCCACAGGAATTGTGGGTGTCCGCAAGCGTGTCAGCTCCTATATGCTGATCAGAGATTCGTTCGGCAGCCGCGGGGCGAATATCGTCAATTTGTGCATTGCCCTGTCCATGTTTGGCTGGTTTGGGGTGAACATTGTGCTGTTCAGCTCCGCGATGGAGTACCTGCTGGCTGACATTAGCGACATCAGCCTGCCCCAATGGCTGACCCCGGTTTGCGGGGGTGTATTAATGACCGCATCGGCCATCTTCGGATTCAAGTCGATCCAGAAACTCGCCGCCATCATCGTGCCCATACAGCTGCTCGTCCTGTGTGTGTTGCTGTACAAACTCGTGGACCAGGCAAGCCTGACAGACATTTTCTTAGCCAGCGGCACGGCCAGTATGGGGCTCGGCGAAGCCGTTTCCGCGGTCGTGGGGAGTTTTATCGTTTCCGCGCTGGTGATGCCGGACCTCACGCGCTACGGCAGATCCACCAAGGATGCTGCGATCGCTTCTTTCCTGCCATTTCTCGGCAGTGCCACGCTTGTGTACTGCATCAGCGCAGCTACCGCGGTGTGGCTATCGGAGACTGATGTGCTCGCCATGCTACAGGCGGCCGGCCTTGGTATCTTGGCACTGGTATTCGTGATTTTTTCCAGCACGATTACCAATGCGGTAAACCTGTATGGCTGTGGGCTGAGTATTGCTGCGATAGTGCCGCGCTTTAAAGAGTGGCAGATCGTAATCTTTTCCGGTATTGCCGGAACCGCCGTCGCCTTCGCGGGAATTTCCGATCATTTTATCGACTTTATTTTTTCGCTCGGAATTATCTTTATGCCGGTCGGCGCGATCTATACCGCACACTATATTCTGGAAGTGAAAAGTGAACGATTAGTTGGAGAAAAAGGATCGCAAATTGAGGGGCCGACCAGATTCTCTTGGCCGGCGATGCTGGCGTGGCTCGCCGGCATGGGTGTGGCGTTTCTTACCAGCCAGGAAAAAGTGCTACTTACACAAATCCCCGCATTCGATGCACTAATTACATCGGCACTGACATATGTAGTACTGGTAAAACTCGGAGAGGTAGCGAAGAGGCAGCGCGGGCGCTAACTACCGCGCTCGTCCATATCGTTTAACCACTCCAGTTCGCCGAGGGGGTAGGACTGAAATGGCTTGGGAGTGGAGAGGACGAAATTACTGGAAATCCTGGAGATACCCAGGTCCTGTTCTAGCAGGCGGTTACTGATCTCGTTGTACTCTTCGAGATCGCGGCAAATAAAGTGTACGAGATACTGATACTCGCCACTGGTTTTAAAGCACTCTACCGCTTGGGGCAGCTTGCGAATAGCGGCTTCAATATTCACTTCCGCTGCGCGCCCGCGGTTGTCGCCGATAGCCAATTGCGCCATGGCCATTACGCTGGTGCAGACGCGGTTAAGATCCAGTTCAACGGTGTAGTGCCGGATGTACCCCTGCTCTTCCAGCTTTTTGGTGCGCTTCAGGCAGGCGCTCGGTGAAAGGTTGACCTTTTCCGCCAGGTCCCGGTTGCTGATACGCGCATTTTTCTGAAGCTCCTGGATGATCCGTTTGCTCACACGATCAAACTTGAAATCCGACTTGTCCATGCATCCATACTCGCGATCGGGGAACTAGCAGCAGCGGGTCTCTCCCCTCACCCACTGCTAACGTAGCACTACTTAACTTCTTCGCCGTGGGCCTGCTTGTCGGCGTGGTAAGAAGAGCGCACCATCGGTCCACAAGCGGCGTGCTTGAAGCCAATTTTTTCCGCATACACGCGGTACTCTTCGAACTCGTCCGGGTGCACGTAACGCTGTACCGGCAAATGCTCCTTACTCGGCTGCAGATACTGGCCGATAGTCAGCATGTCGATATCGTGGGCACGCATATCGTCCAGTACTTCAAAAATCTCTTCCTTGGTTTCACCCAGGCCCACCATCAGACCGGACTTGGTCAGGACGTCCGGGCGACGTTTTTTATATTCCTGCAGCAATTTCAGAGACCACTTGTAGTTGGCCCCCGGGCGGGATTCACGGTATAGGCGCGGCACGGTTTCCAGGTTGTGGTTGAACACGTCTGGCGCCTCGGCTTCCAGGATATCCAGTGCCACGTCCATACGGCCGCGGAAGTCCGGGGTAAGGATTTCCACCTGCAGGTTGGGAGATAGCGCGCGGGACTGCTTGATACATTCGGCAAAGTGTTCGGCACCACCGTCGCGCAGGTCGTCGCGGTCTACGGAGGTAATGACCACGTAGCGCAGGCTCATGGCCGCAATGGCTTCAGCAAGTTGCTGCGGCTCGTCTGGATCCAGCGGATTGGGCTTGCCGTGGCCCACATCGCAGAAGGGACAGCGACGGGTACAGATTTCACCCATGATCATGAACGTGGCGGTACCACCGCTGAAGCATTCGCCCAGGTTCGGGCAGCTGGCTTCTTCACACACGGTGGCCAGTTTCTGCGAGCGCAGGATGCTCTTGATGCGCTCCACTTCCTTGGAGGCCTTTACCGATGGCACCTTGACGCGAATCCAGTCTGGCTTGCGCAGGGTCTGGTCGCTGGCGATCACCTTCACCGGAATCCGCTCAACCTTTTCCCCATCGCGCAGCTTTTCACCCTGCTGCAAACGGCGGGTGCGTTTTACCGGCACGAGATCTGGTTTAGCGGTTTCGCTCGGGTTTACCTCAGCGGGCGTTACTTCAGTCGCCTTCACTTCAGACTGGTCGGCGTCAAATCGTTCAGACATTACTTGTTCCTGGTTCGGCAGCCTGCGCCTGTGCAGCTACCTCAAATACGTTTTCATCCAGCGGATGCCAGCTGGCTTCCGGCAGTCCCAGCTTTTGCTGCAGCGCTGCAACAAATTTTTCCGCGACATCCTGCCACGCGGGTGTGGGTTGAATCACTTCGGCCATCTGCACCATCTGCATACCGGCGTAACCGCACGGATTGATGCGCAAGAAAGGGCCGAGATCCATATCGATATTGATGGCAATACCGTGGAAACTGCACCCACGGCGCACACGCAGGCCAATGGACGCAATCTTGTTACCCGCGCGCGGGCCCTCGGTCAGGTAAACACCCGGAGCATCGGCACGGGGCGAGGCACTGATGCCGTATTGCGCCAACATGGCCACGGTCGCCTCTTCCAGCGCTGTCACCAGATCGCGCACACCAATTTTGCTGCGACGCAGATCCAGCAGTGGATACACCACCAATTGGCCGGGACCGTGGTAGGTCACCTGGCCGCCGCGATCTACCTGCACCACCGGGATATCACCGGTATTGAGCAGGTGCTCGGCCTTGCCGGCCTGTCCCTGGGTAAATACGGGAGGATGTTCGACACACCAGATCTGGTCTACGGCGTCGTTGCCGCGGGTGTCGGTGTAATGGGCCATGGCGCGCCATACGCTTTCGTAGTCGCGCCGGCCCAGGTTGCAGATGACTGGCTTCGAACCTGCCATCACAGCACCATATGCACGCCCGGGTGGGCCTTCAGTTCTTCGAACAGTGCTTTCAGTTGCGGCTCGCCGGTGGCGAGGATGTAGAAGGTCACTGAGTTAAATTTGCCGTTGCGGCTGGGCTTGTGCTTCAACTTGCTTTCATCGAAGCCCGGCGCGTGCCGGCGCATCACACCCATTACAAAATCGTGCACCTGGTCGTCGGCGTCTCGCACCACTTTGACCATATAGTCTTCGCACGGAAATTCGATTTTAGGAGGCTGCTGCTCTGAATCCTGGGTCATACCACGCTCACATGGCCGCAGGTCAGATGGTGGATTTGCCGGTATCTGCCCGGCGAGGATTGCGGCCGGGCGGGAATTATACAGTGCCGATGGGGCACTGGACAGGGAGGAAAGATTGCAGACGAAACTGCTTTGGGAGGACCTTCAAGCAGCCCGGCGACGAGATTCGCCGGGCCATATCAGGATTTTACTTGAAGAACGACATGACAAAGCGCTTGATGGAATCCCATACGCGCTTGAAGAAGCCAGCCTCTTCCACATCTTCGGCTACCACCGCGGGCACATCCGCGACTGTTTCGCCATCGAGGTTCACGACCACTTTACCCACCTGTTGGCCTTTCGCCAGCGGCGCCTTCAGCTCGCCGTCGATAATCAGGTCGGCCTTGATGTTCTCTTCGCCACCGCGCGGGATGGTAACGAATACGTCGCGAGACACGGCGATACCCACGGAGTCGGCCTTGCCGCCCCATACCCGTTCGGTCTGCAGGACATCATCACTGCCGTAGACTTTGTGAGTCTGGAAGTAGCGGAAGCCGTAGGCGAGCAGCTTCTGGGTCTCCGCCGCACGCTTCTCATCGCTATCGGTGCCAACCACCACAGAGATCAGGCGCATGCCGCGCTTCACCGCTGAGGCCACCAGACAGTAGCCAGCTTCTTCAGTATGACCGGTCTTGATGCCGTCCACCGCGGGGTCGCGCCACAGCAGGCGGTTGCGGTTGGGCTGGTTAATACCGTTGAAACGGAAATACTTTTCAGAGTACAGCGCGTAGTGGCTTGGGTGATCATTAATCAGCGCGCGCGCCAGTGTGCTCAGGTCACGGGCGGTGGTGAGGTGCCCATCGGCTGGCCAGCCGGTGGCATTGACGAAGTTGGTGTCCTGCATGCCCATACGCTCGGCCTGCTGGTTCATCACTTCGGCAAAGACTTCTTCACTGCCGGAAACATACTCGGCCAACGCGATACTGGCGTCGTTACCGGACTGGACAATTACACCCCGCAACAGATCGATCACCGGCACCTTGTCGCCGACTTTAACAAACATCTTCGAACCGCCTTTACGCCAGGCTTTCTCAGAGATGTTCACCATGTCTTGCTCTTTAATGACACCTTTTTCCAGTTCCTCGGAAACGATGTAGCTGGTCATCATTTTGGTCAAGCTGGCGGGCGGAATCTGCTTGTCCGCATCGTGCTCCACCAGCACCTGGCCGGTGTGCGCGTCGACCAGGATATAGGCTGAGGCCGCGAGTTGCGGCGGCGCGGGAATCAGCGGTTTATTGGCCTGGGCGACGTTGGCGCCGACTAACAGGAGCAGACAGGCAAATAAGCGTTTGAACATGGGTATCTCTTATTCCTTGCGTTCTAAAAGTGTCAAATCCCGACTTCCATCGGGAGAATACAGTGTCGAAACTGTACTTAATCCGTAATGACTGGGCTCAATCCACAACCACCTGTGGTTGACCGAAATTCTGTTGTTCAACGGATTCTCGCAGCGCAACCAACGCACGCTGCTGTTCTATTGGCCCAATTCGTACCCTATATAGCATCTTTCCGCCGCGGTTTACCGGGCTTACGGTAACAGGATAGCCGAATGTGGCAGCCAGCTGCGCGCGAATCTGCTCAGCCTGCGAGGATGAGCTATAAGCACCTACCTGCAGAAAGGTGTTGTCTGGCAACTTGAAGCTGGCATCTTCCGGCAAACCGTTGCGCGCAGCAGCGTCTTTTTCTACCGCCAATGTCTCCATCGCGCTTGGCAAGCTCGCGGGATCCAGTGCTTCTACCTCGACGCGGGCAACCCCCTTGTCGATATATCCGAGCTTCTGCGCCGCGGTGTAGCTCAAATCAATAATGCGCCCGGGCACAAACGGACCGCGGTCGTTCACACGTACGATGATACTGCGGCCATTATCCAGATTGGTGACCTTCGCGTAACTGGGCAGCGGCAAAGTTTTATGCGCGGCAGACATGGCGTACATGTTGTACACCTCGCCATTGGCAGTTTTGCGGCCATGGAACTTGGTGCCATACCAGGAAGCATGCCCGCGTTCGCGATAGCCCTTCACACCATCGAGAACCCGGTACTTTACGCCGTTAACCACGTATGGGGACTTATTGCCCGCAACGCCGATGGGTTCACGCATGGGGGTCACTTCCGGGGTGGCCAGCATATCTACCGGTACCGCGGGGCCGCTATCGCGCACTTGATCGAAAGGGATATCTCCCGGTCCCACCTTGGATGTGCGTTTTTGCTCTATGGGAACCGTGCTACAGGCGGACGCAAGAGCCAACAGACATGCAGCGCCGATTCGGGTCGAACACCCAGATAGTGGTTTTATCATGATTTCCCCCCGGCGCGAGATAACTGCTTTCGCTACCGTTTTTTATCGATCTATTCCGTTTTGTACGGTTAATTATTTACTGTGCAATATTGCGGCGCACTCTGGCGCCTTTCAATCTATTTGGCTTCGGGCTAAGTCGACTCGGGCTAAGTCGCTTCAGGAACGACCACCGCGAGCCTTGATGATTTCCTGCCCCAGTTCATACACCGCCATCGCGTACATACGGCTGTGGTTGTAGCGGGTAATGGTGTAGAAATTATTCAGTCCGATCCAGAACTGTTCGCCTTTTTTTGTTTGCAGCGAGAACACGTTGGCCGGCATTTCCTTGGTTACCTGCGCCGTGGTCGGGAAGCCTTTTGCCTCGACCTCTCCCACTGTCCACTTGGGCTTCAGGCTGTCGTTTACAATGGTCATATCCGCGTTGGGCAGCGGTTTGGTGATGACGGCAACCGGTTCACCGGTCTTCCAGCCGTGCTGCACAAAGTAATTGGCCACACTGCCAATCGCATCTTCAGTATCGGTCCAGATGTCTACGCGGCCGTCACCGTTAAAATCCACCGCATAGAAGCGATAACTGGAGGGCATAAACTGCCCGAATCCCATGGCACCGGCGTAAGAACCTTTCAGACTGGTTGGGTCGATCTTCTCATCGCGGGTAAGTAACAGGTAGTTTTCCAACTCCTTGGTAAAGAACTTGGAGCGACGGGGGTAATTAAACGCGAGCGTGGACAGCGCATCAATCACCCGGTAGCTACCCATATTGCCACCGTAGCGCGTCTCTACACCGATGATGGCCACAATAATTTCTGGCGGCACACCGTACTTTTCTTCTGCGGCTTTCAGCGCTTCCGCATTCTTATCCCAAAACTCGACGCCACCGCGAATACGGGCATCAGTGATGAAGATGTTGCGGTAGTCGTACCAGGGCTTGGCTTTCTCTGCCGGGCGCTTGATGGCCTTGAGAATGGAGTCTTTGCGCTTCGCCTCGCGCATCAGTGTTTCGAGTTCGTCGCGGCTGAAGTTGTGCTCGGCGACCATATAATCCACGAAGGCTTTGGCCTGGACATTTTCGTCATGCCCCTGCTCCTGAGCGCAGGCGCTGAGCACCAGCCCCAAGCCAGCCAACAATCCCGTGGTCCACTTCAAAACAACCGCTCCTGTCTTCATAAAGTACTTCCAACTACTTGTTCACTAATCACTGTGTAAATCGCTGTATCCATCACAATCGCCTTTGACTGCGGCGTGCCGTCCCGGCACCTCTCTGGCTATTGTGACTACAAGCGCGCCAAAAAGTGGCACGATACACGTGAAAAAGTAAAGCCAGCCTGAACCGGCTCACGTTATTGGCAAACGCGGCGAAATCCAGACGACGTAATCAGAGACGTAATCAGAAAAGTACTCTGCGTCTTTCCGTGCTGACGGCCATCAAAATACCGAAGCCTGCCATCAAGGTGATGACCGAGGTACCACCGTGACTCACCAATGGCAGGGGCACCCCCACCACCGGCAGCAAGCCGGTCACCATTCCGATATTCACAAACACGTACACGAAGAAGGTCAGCGTGATACTACCCGCCAACAAGCGTCCGAATACGTGTTGGGCCATAAAACTAATATAGATGCCCCGGGCAATGATCAACAGGTACAGGGCGAGAAGTATCAGCGCACCGCGCATGCCCCACTCTTCCGCCAGTACCGCAATAATGAAATCGGTGTGACTCTCCGGCAGAAAATCCAGTTGCGACTGGGTGCCCTGCATGTACCCCTTGCCAGACCAGCCACCAGAGCCGATGGCCGCTTTCGACTGGAAAATGTTCCAGCCAGCGCCAAGTCGATCCGCGTCCGGATTGAATAGGGTGAGGATTCGCTGCTTCTGATAGTCCCTAAGGCCCCACATCCACATGGGCCAGGCTGCCATCAACAACATCACCACTGCACTGCCAATCAACTTCCAGCTGAGACCCGACAGGTAGAGCGCGAAGATGCCCGACGCGGCGATCAGGATGGAGGTACCCAGGTCCGGCTGGCGCACAATCAACAGCGCCGGCACGCCGATAATCACCAGCGTAGTAAAGACCGTTAACAATGAAGGCGGCAAGGTGCGTTTGTGCAGGTAGGCGGCCACCGCGATGGGTACCGCCAGTTTCAGTGCTTCCGATGGCTGGAAGCGGAAGCCACCAATCTGCAGCCAGCGCTGTGCGCCCTTAGCGCCAACGCCGATCAATAATACGGCAACGAGCAAGCAGCAACCCGCCACGTAAAACCAAGGCGACCAGCGGCGGTAAAATTCCAGGGGAATCTGCGCGGCAATGAACATGCCGACAAAGGCCAGCGCCATAAATACGGCCTGACGCTTCACATAGTGAAACTCATCACCGGCAGCACTGTAGAGGACACCCAGCCCCGCTCCTGCCAATAACAGCAATAGCAGCAGTAAGGGTAGATCGACATGCCAGCGACGGGCAAAGCTCTCCGGGCGACGCAGACTGCTGCCGGCATCCGGCAGCCGGTGCATATAATCGCGACTAGCCATTAAATGCTCTCCCCATCGGTTCTGTGCACTGTTCGCCGAGATGCGGAATGTACAAGGGCTGGATACTCGCGGTGTCTTCCAGCGGCCGCGACATCCAGTCGAAGAACAGCTCTCTGGCTACCGGTGCGGCGACCAGGCCACCGCCTTCACCATTTTCCACCAGTACCGATACTGCGATCTGCGGGTCATCCATCGGCGCGAAGGCAACAAACAAGGCGTGGTCGCGGTGACGCTCCTTCAGGGCTTCCGAATCGTACTTTGCCCCCTGGGCAATACCCACAACCTGCGCGGTACCAGTTTTACCCGCCACTTTGAAGTCCAGGCCGGCACCGGCGCGCTTGCCGGTACCATTGGTGGCGTATACAACCGCTTCCATTCCCTCGAACACCACATCCCAGTGTTCAGGACGCGCGTCCACGTGGTGCAGTACTTCCGGCGGCTGTTCGACACCGTCCACCGCCATCACCATCTGTGGGCGATAGTGGGTACCGCGATTGGCAATGGTGGCGGTCATCACCGCCAACTGCAGCGGAGTCGCCAGTACAAAGCCCTGCCCCAGTACCGCATTGAGGCTGTCACCGGGAAACCAGGGGACGCCGCGGGCACCGCGCTTCCAGTCCCGCGATGGAAACAGGCCGGGGTATTCGCGGGGCAGGTCGATACCGGTCTTTTCGCCAAGGCCAAAGCGCGTGGCGATGTCGTGCATCTGATCGATGCTCCAGCGCGACGCCATATCCCAAAAATAGGTATCGCAGCTCTCCGCGAGTCCCTGCACCAAATCGACATGGTTGCCATGTCCGGTGCGTTTCCAGTCTCGATAGATGCGCGGGTCATTGGGCAATTTAAAGAAACCGGGATCGCGAATTTTGGTATCTACTTCGATGATGCCATCCGCCAGGCCACCGAGTCCCATCATCGGCTTCAGCGTCGACCCCGGCGGATACTGCCCCTGCACCACGCGGTTGAACAGCGGCACATCCAGCGAGTCCCTCAAGGCACTGTAGTCTTTGAAGCTGATACCGGTCACAAACAGGTTGGGGTCAAATGACGGCTGGCTGACAAACGCCAGTACCCCGCCGGTTTTCACGTCGATCGCCACCACCGCACCGCGCTTGTCGCCGAGTGCGCGGGTGGCAACCTCTTGCAGGCGGGTATCCAGGTGCAGGGTCAGTTCCGCACCGGGCTTGGGATCCTGGCGTTCCAGCACACGCAGTACCCGGCCACGGGCATTGGTTTCCACATTCTCAAACCCGACCTCACCTAGCAGTAACTCTTCATAAGAGCGCTCGAGACCGACCTTGCCAATACTCTGGGTACCGCGATAGCGGCGCACATCTTCCTGGGTAAAGCCGGAAAGTTCGCGTTCATTGATACGGCCGACGTAGCCAACACTGTGGGCAAACAGGTCCTGCTCGGGGTAAAAGCGCACCAGTTCAGCCTCCACCGACACACCCACGAGGTGGAATTCATTGACACTGATGCGGGCAATTTCTTCTTCGCTGAGGCGATAGCGGAGGGGGACGGGTTCAAATGGACGGCGCCGTGGCAGACGGCGTTTGAATTTCTCGACGTCACTGTCGTTCAGCTGGACCAGCTGACCGAGCAGTTCCAGGGTGGCATCCAGGTCTCTGACTCGCTCGCGCACAATCGACAGGGTGTAGCTGGGGCGGTTGTCGGCCAACAGCTGGCCGTTGCGGTCATAGATCAGCCCCCGGGTAGGTGGGACCGGGCGAACCTGAATGCGGTTCTCGTCGGACTGGGTGCGGTAATCCTCGAAGTGCACCACCTGCAGATTGTAAAAACGGGCAACCAGCACCCCCAGCAGTACCACAACCCCGCAGATGGCCACCAGCATACGGTTGCGGAATAGCCGCTGCTCCGTGTGGTGATCTTTAAAATGCAGGTTTTCAGACATGCTGGTGGATACAGATTATTCTGTGGCGCGAAAATGACCACGAAGTGTACACAAGTTTGCTGTCCCTGCGGAAGTAAACCACTGCTCGTAGCAGGCATTTACAGTGCATCAGTAGGCACGGTTATCCAGCTACTAAGACCCCGCCCACGGGCGCCGGTTCACTTGTGATAAGGATGACCCGCAAGCAGTGTCCAGGCACGGTATAGCTGTTCAGCCAACAGCACGCGCACCAGCGGGTGCGGCATGGTCAGTGCCGACAGCGACCACTTCTGATTCGCGCGCGCCACGCACTCCGGGGCCAGCCCGTCGGGCCCACCGATTAGCAGGCACACGTTGTCGCCGCCCATCTGCCAGTCCGCCAGCTCACGGGACAACTGCTCTGTGCTCCAGGACTTGCCCTTCACTTCCAGGGCGACCACATGTTCACGGGGTTGGATTGCGGCGAGCATCGCCTCGCCCTCTTTCTGGCGGGCTTTCTCCACCAGTGCGGGGGAGTTTTTCTGGCCGCGGTTACCCAGCGGGATTTCGACCATTTCCAGGGTCAATTCCCGCGGCAGGCGCTTGGCGTACTCGTTGTACCCTTCCTGCACCCACCCGGGCATCTTGCCGCCAGCAGCGATTATTCTGATCTTCACGAGAATGGCATCTTAAAGAAAGACAAGCTGACAAGATCAGTCTTGATGAGGGTCGGAACCGTCCGCATCTTCGCGGGTGTTCGGGGTCATGGACCAGAGCTTTTCCAGGTCGTAGAAGCCGCGGGTCTCCGCCTGCATCACGTGCACCACCACGTCACCGTAATCCACCAGTACCCACTCACCCGAGTCCATACCCTCGACGCCGATAGGGCGAATACCCGCTTCCTTGCCATCCTCGACCACATTGTTGGCCAGAGATTTCACCTGACGGTTGGAGGTACCCGTGCAGATGATCAGAGTTTCCATCACATCGCTGAGTCCGGACACATCCATGGAAACAATGTCTTTACCCTTGAGGTCTTCCAGTGCGTTTACCGCAATTGATTTGATATCAGTCATAACACCTGTATCGGGAGCCTGTGCTCCACCGTTTTAGCGCTCTTGTTGATAGAGCCCTTGAGATTGAATGTAGTCCAGCACCCGCTCCGGCAGCAAAAACTGCGGGGAGCGACCACTGTGTATTTGGTTGCGAATATCGGTGGCAGAAATAGGCAATAAACGCCGCTCCTGCACCAAAATTTTGCCTGCGGGTTGCTGCTGAATATCCGCCAGCTCGCCGCGATGGGCCGCCAATAGATCCGCGACCTGCCCGCTTGCCGGCATCTCCCAACCCGGCCGTGCCACCACCACCAGGTGGGCCAACTCCAGCAGTCGCTGCCAGCGGTGCCAGCTGGGTAGTCCCAGCAGGGAATCCATCCCCATGCAGAAGGAGATAGGCAACTCAGTGCCCAACTCACTGCGCAACTCTTCCAGCGTATCCACGGTGTATGTGGGGCCGGCACGCAGCAGTTCGCGTGCGTCCAGCACCAGTTCCGGGCAATCCTCCAGAGCCAACGCCAACATATCCCGCCGCTTTTCCGCCGTAACACCGGGCGCCGCGCGGTGCGCGGGCTGGTGCGACGGCAGCAAGCGCATCTCGTCAAAAGCCAGCACCTGCTTCAGCTCCAGTGCCATGCGCAGATGACCGAAGTGAATCGGGTCAAAGGTGCCGCCGAACAGCGCCAGGGTTTTTGACGAGTGCGAACTCATTGACGAATTTGCCCGTCCCCGAACACGATCCATTTTTGCGAAGTCAGGCCTTCCAGACCCACCGGGCCGCGGGCGTGAATTTTATCGGTACTGATACCGATTTCCGCACCCAGGCCGTATTCGAAGCCATCGGCAAAACGTGTGGACGCATTTACGATCACGGAACTGGAATCCACTTCCGCCATAAACCGGCGCGCGCGGGTGTAGTCCTCGGTAACGATCGCTTCGGTATGGCCGGAGCTGTACTGCGCGATGTGTTCCATCGCCGCATCCATATCCGCCACCACGCGAATCGACAGTACCGGTGCCAGATATTCAGTGCCCCAGTCTTCCTCGGTAGCGGGTAACGCCTGCGGCAGAATCGAACGTGTTTTTTCGCAGCCGCGCAGCTCCACACCCTTTTCAGCGTAAGCGGCGGCCAGACGCGGCAGGAATTCTGTCGCCACCGCCTCAGCCACCAGTAGGGTCTCCATCGCATTGCACACGCCATAGCGATGGGTCTTGGCATTTAGCGCAATATTAAATGCCTTCTCCGTATCCGCCCGGTCATCCAGGTACACGTGACAGATACCATCGAGATGCTTGATCACCGGAACCCGAGCCTCGCGGCTGATACGTTCGATCAGCCCCTTGCCACCGCGCGGTACGATCACGTCCACATACTCCGGCATCGAAATCAGTGCGCCCACCGCAGCGCGATCGGTGGTGCCCACCACCTGCACCGCCGCTTCCGGCAAACCAACCTGCTTGAGACCAGCGGTAATACACGCAGCAATGGCGCCGTTGGAGTGCAGCGCTTCGCTGCCGCCACGCAAGATAGTGGCGTTGCCCGACTTCAGGCACAGGCTGGCGGCATCGATGGTCACGTTAGGGCGGGATTCGTAAATAATCCCAACCACCCCGAGAGGCACGCGCATTTTGCCAAGCTGAATACCACTGGGGCGGTATTTGAGATCGCTCACCTCACCCACCGGGTCAGGTAGCTCTGCGATTTGCAGCAGGCCTTCGATCATGGCGTCGATGCGCCCGTCATTCAGTTCCAGGCGGTCCAACAGGGCCGCGTCCAGGCCGTTGTCACGGCCGTTCTGCATGTCCTGGGCGTTGGCCGCCGCCAGTTGCGGTCGCTGCTTATCCAGTTCCGCGGCGATAGCCTTGAGTGCAGCGTTTTTAACTCCAGTGTCGGCGCGAGCCATCAGACGGGCTGCTGCGCGCGCGGCGCGGCCCATGGCCTGCATTTTCTGCTCAGTACTTTGTTGACTGCCCTGCTGCTCGGTGGCACTGACACTGTTCACTGCTAATCTCCATGCATTACACGCTATCGGTCCGGGACCATTACCAGTCCCGCGTCATTTTGTCCTGATACCGGCGACGATATTCGCCATTCCCGCCAAGAAGAAAGCTGTCGGAAAAAAGCCGCCGGAAAAAGGCCGCGCAGTATACCGCAAGCGCGGCCAAAAATTGGCCTGTATTGGCCTGGATCAGCTCGAGTTAAGCGGAATCCTCCGGTTTCACCCCCAATTTCTGGTGGAGATAGGCGATCCCCAGCAATGCGAGGCCCATTCCCATAAACGAGGCCACCCGCAGCAGTCCCTCAAGCCCGGACATATCCACCAGAAACAGCTTGACGATCACCAGTGCCAGAAGCGCCATACCGCCCTGATAACAACTGCGCCAACCACGCCAGCTGGCAACCAGGATCGCGGTTACCGCCAGTGCCAGCCACACTGCCGAGTAGGTATAGAGCTCGCCGGTGCTTGCCGAGACATCCAGGCGGATGCTGCCTTGCCACAAGTGCCGCACCTCTAGGGAAACCCACACAAACGCCGCCAGTGCCGCCAACAGCCCGGCGAACCGGCGCACACTGGGCAGGTAGTAGCGACTGGCCAGTACTGCCAGTAACACGGGGCCGGCAAACGCCGGTATCAGCATATTGAGCAGCGGGCGCTCGCCAATGCCGCGCCACACCCAGGGCGCGCTCAATGCAGTCGCCAGCAGAATCCCGACGTAACAGGCCAGCCCGGCCAGCATCAGTACGCGACCATAGCCGTCGTACCAGCGGCCAAAATGGCCACTGAGCAAACTCTTGCGGTAATAGACAAGGCCCAGGCAGGTAAACAGCCACATATCGATGACTGCCTCGGTAAAACTAAACTCGGCAGCGAGCGCATTCCCGCTGTAGAGCCAGTAACGGCACTCCGCCCACAGGGTGAGCACCAAAAGGTGCAGGGCACCCGCTTCCGCCCAGCGTGCCAACCCCGCCTGTACAGAATCCGCCGGCTGAGAAGAGGAAAGTAAGCGCGCAGCGATCCAGGCACACAATGTCGCACCGCCATAAGTCCACAGCGACCAGTGAGCGACATTTTCATAACTGAGCAGCCATGGGTTTAACGTCAGCCGCACCACCACCACCAGCAATACCGCCTTCAGCAACCAGCCGAGCGCGGGCATATCGAAACGACGAATCACCCACGCCAGGGATATCGCCTGCAGCGCGAGCGCCAAGGTAAGGCTCGCCTGTTTCAGCCACAGGCACACCGCCAGGCTATAGGCGAAATGGGCGGCGATAAACAACCACACCACCATACCGCGCGACCAGTGTTTACCGACGCCACGACTGCCGAGGAACATAAAGATTGCGCCGAATATTGCCGCATACAGACACCACAGGTACCGCGGCAGGAAGTCCCCGGCAAGGGAATACCCCAGCAACAACGACAACAGTGGCACCATCACCGCCAGCGACGCCCACCAGGCCGCGGTTACCGCACGCTCTTTATTCGCGCCGCCATCCACCGCGAAATAGTTGTACACGGCAAAACCGCTAAACAGCAGCGTGTTCACCAGCAGGTAGGTCAAAAATGGACTGTGCAGCTCTGGGGCCATTGGCGACAACCGCAAGGGCTCGCCGCCAACCTGATTGGCAAACCAGACCGCCACCTGCCCGAGAAACAGCACCCAGGGTACCGGCGCCAGGCGCGGGGTCTGACGCGCGGCGAGCAAGGTCACGATGGCGAGCGGGCTCCAGGACCATATTGCCGAAGAGAGGAAACCTTCACGCAAAATGGATATGCACTGTGCGGCGACCAGCAACAGCAGGCTGGGAAGCACCAGCGCGCCCTGTTGACTCGCATCTGGAATACGCAGGCGCAGCAGCCAGTCCCGGGGAATAACGGCCAAAATCAGGTAAGCGACTATTGCCAAGTAGGGGCCACGCCAACCATCTGCCTGATGCCCAGCCAGGGAAATCAACCACCACAGCAGTGCTCCGGCCAACAACCCGAGCCAGAGCCAGCTGCGGTAAACGTGGCGCAGGAGCAGCAATACCGATGCGGAGATGATGAGCGCATACACCATCGCGCCGAGTACGTTGCCCGAATCACTGGAGACCAGAATCGGCACCGAATAAGCACCGAGCATGCCGATCGCCGCCAGTACCGGACCGTGCAAGCGCGCGAGCCACATAGTCACCAAGGCCACCAGTGCCAGGGCACCAAACGCCACCCCGGGCTCGATAAAGTGATACAGGTGCACCGCGGAAAGAACGGCCGCAAATGCGGTTATGGCACCACCGCCGGCGAGGGCGGCAAAGGTCGGGTGGGTACCACCGGTTTTACGGCGCAACACTTCCGCCGCAATATACAGCGCAAGCGCCGTGACCAACCCCATTACCACTCTGACCTTGGGCCCGAGCATTCCCTGCTCGATACCATAGCGGGCAAGAAATACCCCGGATAGCGCCACACAGGCACCACCGAGCCACACCATCCAGTTTTTCTGTAAGTTCGCGAAGAAACGACCGCCTGCGGAGGGCCCTGCGGGCGAACGTTTCTCGGGTTGCCTGGCCCAGCGCTGGCTGCGGGGTTTCTGCGGCGTAGCCGGCGTAGGCTGCTCCAAATCGAGATCCAGTTCGAGCGTATCGGACTCTGCTGGGGATTGCGCGGCGGTGGAAAACACTTCGTTATCGCCCGCAGTACTGCGGTTCTGGCCCGTGGCTTCCCCCAGCTCAGATACTTCGTCCAACCGTTCGTCCAACCGCGCCGTTAAGCTGCGCACCTCTCTGCGCAGCTGTTTAACCTCGGCGAAGGCAAATATCCCCATGAATGCGCCAACAATAATGGTGATAACCAGCAGGACGCCGAGCAGGACAAAGTTTTCCATAGTGATCTTTCAGGTTTTATTGTTCTGTTTTCTAACCGCTTGCTTGTTGCGGCCTAGCTGCGAATCGCGCGGGCGCAAGCCATTGCGATCCACTCCCCCGGCGCGGTTGCCGTCGCCGTTATTCCTTCGCCCATTGATCCAGATTGGCGGCAATACTTGCCAGCCGCTCCAGCGGATCGTGACTTGCCAGCAATTCCACCCGCGCAGAATCCTCTAAAGGCAGCAGCTGTGCCAACTGCCAGGACAGCACCTCCGCGGACTCAACCGGCGCAAATTTCAGCGCCAGGGTTGCCGCGTGTTGCTTCAGCTCGTTCAGCACCGCAAGCAGGCCGTCGCAGCTCTCCGGCACCGGGTGGGACTCCTCGTCGGGCAGCCACTCTACTTCCGCCATCAGCAAACCGTCTTCTTCCCGATGTGTTTCCAGCACGCGGAAGCGAGACTCACCGGCCACGTCGATATGCAGCAACCCCTCTTCGCCCTGACTCCAATCCACCACGCGGACATACAACCCCAGCGGCCAGACTTCCGATGGCCCCACTTCCTTGCCACTGCGAATCAATACCACCCCGAAACCGGTGTCGGACTTCAAGGATTCAGTCACCAACCGCAGATAGCGCTGCTCGAAGATGCGCAGCGGTAGCGTCACCCCGGGAAACAGGGCCATGTTGAGGGGAAAGAGCGGAATAAGGGACAAGGTACTGACTCTCTGGTTGAACGTGAATGGGACAACGATACCACTCCTGCGGATGGCACAAGAATAATCTCCCGGCGTGCAAACAAAAAATCGCGCCATCTGATCTATGCTCAGAACTATGTGCGAAGTGAAATCGCAGATGTGCAACGCCGTTGCCCATCAACGGTCGTGAATCGAGAGGTATCACCATGCGTTGGCGTCAGGGTCGCAAAAGCTCAAATGTTGAAGACCGCCGCGGAGAACAATCCCCCGGAGGCGGCGGCCTGGGAGGGATGGGCAACCTGCTCGCGCTGGCCCCTTTCCTGCTGCGTAGCAAAACCGGCTGGCTGATTCTCGCCGCCCTCGCTGCCCTCTACTTCTTTGGTGGCAACTTGTTTAGCGGCATGCAAACAACCGAGTCCCCAAGCCTCGGCCCGGATGCACAAACCGCACCGGGCACACCTGGCGCCACCGACGAACTCGCGGAGTTTGTTGCGGTGGTGCTCGGATCCACCGAAGACGTGTGGGGCGGCATTTTCCAGCAGGCGGGTTCTCAGTACACGGCACCCAAACTGGTGCTGTATACCGACGCTGTGCGCTCCGCCTGCGGCTTGAGCTCTGCGGCAGTCGGCCCGTTTTACTGCCCCGGTGACCAGAAGGTGTATCTGGACCTGAGCTTCCTCAATGAACTCAAGAAACTGGGCGCTCCCGGGGACTTTGCCTTCGCCTACGTGATTGCCCACGAGGTAGGCCACCATGTGCAAAACCTCCAGGGCACATCCGCTCAAATACAACAGGCGCGCATGCGCGCGGATAAAGTCACCGCAAACCGGCTGTCGGTAATGCTGGAGCTACAGGCAGACTGCTACGCCGGCGTTTGGGCGTTTTACGCCAATCGCGACAAGCAAATGCTGGAACCCGGCGACATTGAGGAAGGCTTGCGCGCAGCAGCGGCCGTCGGTGATGACCACCTGCAACGCCGTGCCGGCCGCGCAGTGTCCCCCGACGCGTTTACCCACGGCAGCGCAGAGCAGCGGGCCTACTGGTTTAATCAGGGATTTAGTACCGGAGATGTGAACAAGTGCAACACGTTTGCGGCGCTATCCGGGCGCTGAGTAGCGCCCAAGTTCGTTACGCACTAAGCTTGCCGCTCAAGAAACACTTCATCACCAATAAATAGGGAGATACCCGTGCCAAGAGCAACAGCACGCCACATTCTGGTAGAAACTGAAGCCCAGTGTCAGGACCTGAAAAAGCAAATTGAAGACGGCGCCGATTTCGGAAAAATTGCGCAGCAATATTCCAAGTGCCCTTCCGGCCGCAATGGCGGCGACCTGGGTGAATTCGGTCAGGGCCAGATGGTGCCGGAATTCGACACAGTGGTTTTCAACGATGAGTTGAACAAGGTACACGGCCCGGTGAAAACCCAGTTTGGTTATCACCTGCTGGAAGTGACCAGCCGCACCGCTTGATTTAAAGGCTCAGGGCATCAAAAACACAGATGCCCGAAGCTAAGGTGCCGATGCCGGGCAAGGCATTGTGAGACCTTCTAAAACAGGGATGTTTTAGAAGAGCCCCCAGGGATGGATTTACGGCGTGTCTCACAATGTCTTGCACGGTGGCGGTACCGCCACCAGAGCCAGAACAAAGTATCTCCGCCCCCGGGTTACCCCTTACTCAGAGCTTGTCTCAGTGCTTGTCTCAGCCTGCCATTCGAACAGGTTCATTTCGATAAAGAAGAAGGCTACCAGCCACAGAAAGGCATCCCAGAAATCCAGGAAGCTGCCATTTACACCCCAGTAGATCGCGCACAGCAACAGGGTGAAGTAGAGAATGCCTTTAATGACCTGGGAATAACGCATGATGGAATCGGACAGCTGGTGACGCAGCTGTAGCCATACATCAAAAGTCAAAATCGCAACCACCAGCAGCCAGGCGCCGGAGTTAATTACGTCTACCCACGCCAGCCACTGAATCTCACGCCAGACTTCCGCAGAGCCAACAACCTGCGCATCCGCCAGCTGCAGCAGACTCGCGTCTACCAGTGAGCCACAATTGGCCGCCGTCAGCGCCACATAGTCATCCTGCTCCAGCACAATAGACCAGCCGCCATTCGCCACCAGGTCACAGGCTGCCGCCGACGCAGGGAGAAGATTAGTCACGGTTACCATCTCGGAGAAGTAACCGTAGAAAGAGTAAACAATAAACACATAACAGAACGCGGACACCGCGTTCAGCGCCCACTTGGTTGCGCCCTTCAGCTTCTCGTCGGACAGCACCCAGGTTTCCAATTCGAACACCAGCAGCAACACCACCCATGCCAGGGTATCGATCGAATCGTTGTAGGCCTCAATAATTTTGCCGAGGCTAACGCCATCGGCGAATACGGTACCCGCGGCCGCGTGGTTTTCTAAGAAAAACGCATATACGTTGTACGCCAGCAAACTGTACACAACGTACTTAAAAATCTTGAACAGGGTATAGCGATTAGCGGATAAACCGGCCAAAGAAACCACCTCGGACATTGGCGAAGAACCTCGATAGCGTGATTATTGTTGTTACTTACTCAAGTGCTGCATGCGTTGCACGGTTAGCTGCGGGTCTCGCAGCTGTTGAATTTGCCGCAAGAAACAGCAATATCGAATAATTATTCGGTTTTTGCAACCGCCAGCGCGCAATTTCACCTCATAGCACAATATTTCTCAAGCTGTGAGTAAAAGCGGAAACTGTTTCAGTTGGCCACCGCGCGCTCTGGTTCGACTGCAGCCCCGTCGTCAAACAAACGGTCAAAGCGCACCTCGGGTTCAGACCAGGCACCGTTAATGCGATAGCTGACACTGGCGACTCGATCCACCTGCTTCTTAAACACCTTACTGATCAGATAAACCCCCGCTGCCGCCGGCAGGCCACCGGCCAGCGCCGCGACAAAAGCGAGGTTATTGCCCACGGGCAGGGTCGCCACCAGGGTCAGGTTCAGATCTTCCCGCTGCAGGTTCACGCGCCCCGCCATCTGCAACTCACTGGTAGGGCCTTCCACCTGAATGGGTACCGCGATCAACAGTTCGCCGTCCCCTTCGAAATATACCTCGCCGCGCACCCGGTCAAACGTCAGGCCACTTTGCACCAGATCGGAAAAATCCAGACGCAGGCGCCGCGCCCAGGTGTCGAAGTTGAACAGGGAGAGCAGCCGCAACAGGGATGTGCCGGCGTTGTCACTGGCACGGAGAAAGTGACCGTTGCGGATATCGATGCGGATTTCGCCGTTCATACCGTTGGGGCGCACCATTGCCGGCGAACCGCTCCAGCGCAGCGCGGTGTCAAATACCGCGGAGCGGCTTTCAATGGCCGCCTCCTGACCCCAGGCCTGCAGTACGTCACCGAGGTTATCGCCTCTCAGGCGACCAATGAACTGAGTAGACTCGCTGCCGTCGGCGTCGCGCATCCACATCAGCTGAGCACCCAGGCGATTCTCTCCTTCGCCGCGCCCCTCGATACGCAAGCCGCGCATTGCCCCCTGGATTTCACTGACCACCAGACGTTCTTCCGAGGGGCGTAAACGGAACGACCAGGGCCCCATATCCTCTTCACCGAGCCACAGGTTTTCGGTGGAAAAATCCACCCGTGGCAAAGCGGTGAAATCGAACCCTTTCCAGCGGTCCTGCACAGCGTCACGTACTGCGGCTGCCGTCAGTTCGCGGTTTTCCTCTTCTCCGTCGCCGCTCTGGGCTTCCGCCTTGGCCAGCGCCGGCAATCGAAGGTGTTCGAGTTTCAAGTTCAGCGGTGAGGTGGAATTGAGAAGCCCGGTCAACTCGCCGGCAGCGGTTTCACTATCAAACTGCAGTTGCCAGTCGGCACCCAGCCCGCGACCGCGCGCATGGATATTTTCGATTTGCACCGCCTCAGATACTCGCAACAGATCGGTACTGAGATCGAGAACAATCGGTAGTGCGGAGGCATCCCCCTCGGTCGCTGACTCGCCAGCACCGCCGGTGTAGATTTCCAGCGCTTCTTTCAAGGGCGCAAAATCCACGACCGCAAGATCACCAAACACCGAAATACCCGGGGAGTCTGGCAGCGTGGCGGGCGCATTTAGGGCAATAGCGGCACGCTCCAACTTGCCGTCGACCTGCCACAATTGCCCCTGCAAATGCTCACCATAACTGAGGTGGTACAGGTTGCCTTCATCGCCGATTGGTACCCGCATAACAAACCGGGATTTTTCACCCGCGGTTTTCCCCAACGGTGCCGGCAGCCCAACGGCTACCTGCTGCAGGTCGGAGGAAATTTCCAGAATTGCACCATACGGCTTGTCCTTGGATTTTGCCGGAATGGTAACCAGTGCCTGATAGTCGAGGTCGCCATCCATCCACTGCAATTCCGGGCGCCCACTCCAACTGCCGATAGCTGCGGTGTTCGCGCTGCCATTCACGACCACTTGCGTATCGCGCTCATCACCTGCACCCAGGTGCTGAATGGATGCCTGTAAGGGTTGCCCCCACAAGGCGCCACGGAAGCTGGAACCTTGCAGACCTTTCTCACTGTGGTAACGCACCCTACCGCTCAACTGGTCGATCTGCAGGTTCAATTTCTGCAGGTTCAGTTCACTCCCGGCAAGCGTCAGGTCAATATCCTGCAACGGCGCAAATTTGGCACCGCCCATGGGCTGGGCGATTTTGAGCGTGCCCTGCATATCACCATTCAGCGACCAGTGATCAAAGGCATCACCCAACTTGTCGCGCAAGGGAGACTCCCGCAGTAGCTTCAAACCATCTGCAGCAGGCCCTTTCAGGTCCGCGGAGACATCCAGACGCGAACCGCCCGGCGCCGGTGAAACACGCACCGAGACATTTTCGCCGTCCACCTGCCACAGCTTCGCTGTGGGAGCCACCACCAACACTTCCGTATCATTAATTCCCAGATGGCCATTCACTTGTTCTGCAATTGGCCAGCCGCTGGCATAGCGCAAACTGCTGTCGGCAATATCGGCCTGCAACTGAACCGTCTGTCGCTGCTTGCTCTTGCCCAACGCGAGGAGTACGGGATCTTCGCCTTTACGGTAACTGTATCCGCGATAAATAAACCCGGCGGCAGGAATCTGCCCCGTGTTATCCACACCAATACTGTTGTTCAGCCATTTGCGCAAATCGGCGCTAACGACCGTCGGTACCAGATGGCGCTGCTCGGCTACCGCGACATTGCGCAGGCCAAGCGCCAGGGTGAAGTCGGATGGGCGGGTAAACGGAACCAGGGGAATCTGCAGCAGGAATTGCCCACGGAAAGCACCTTCAGCGGGTACCTGGCCTTGCTGACCGATCGCCTCCGCGTCCAACATAAGAGGGCCGGAATACACAGATACGGTGTCGTGCTCGCGATCCACATCCCAGGCCACAGTGCCGCGCGCGGAGGAAAAATTGAATGGTGCTTTGTACAGCAGGGGAAAATGCGCGCTGAAACCATTATGGCTATCGAGCTCTACACGACCGCCCTGCCCGTTCAGTGACAGGAAACCATTCACCCCCGTCACTGCCGGCGCGCCGCGATGTGCGCCCGCGGCTACGTCATGCAGGTTGGCGGCAATGGTCACTTCGCCATTCACCCGGGACAGACGTACATTTTGCAGCTCGCCGGTAGGCTCCAGCGCCTGCAGCCACTCGTCGGCTTTCGGTGGAATTAACTCCAGTACCCGCAGCACCCGGTGCCAGGCCTGCAACTCAATCTGATCCAGCGCCAACTGCAGGTTCCCCTGCTGGTCACCGCTCGCCTGCAGGTTCACGTCTGGTACTTCCAACTGCTGCCAGTTAAGCCCCAGATCTTGCAGTACTAACTCCCACTTTTCGCCAGGACGCCAGTTGCCCGAAATATTGCTCGACAGGGCGTTCAGCGTACCCAGCGCTCCGACAGGTGCCTCCTGTGTGTCAGTCTCACCCGCTGCTGCAGCGTCCGCAGCAACCTGTGCGAGGCTCAAATTACCGCGCAGGCTGTAACCAGAATCCGCATCCGAATTGAGCCACAGGCGCCCACCTGCCAATTTGCGGCCGGGCCAGTAAAGTTTCTCGGGGAGAGGCGACAGCTCATAGATCAAGCCAATCAGGTCGGCATCGATCAATAGTTCATTTAACTGCGCGTAACCGCGCAGAGTGAATGCTTCGCTATGACGCGGGTCACCGCGCCCTTCCAGCACCAGTCGCAGGCTCTCTTCACCACTGTTCAGGCTCTGCACCGCGCCAGTGACGAATGCCCGCGCTACCAGACGATGGAAGCCACCACTGTTCTCGAGCTGGATTTCCTTCAGATTGACATTCGCCGACTGCCCATCGGTAAGGGCGAGCGCAATACTGGCGTCGCGCACCAGTACCTTGGGACCCAACTGGAAAATACGTGCGGGGTCACCGAGACGCACGCCATCGGTATTTGGTGTTGCCGGCTGCGTAGCGCGAGGGAATCCACGGACTTGCCAGCCACCTTGCGCGCGCTGCTCCAGCGACGCGGAGAACCCATCAACTTCCAGGTTTTTCCAGATCAGTTCGCGGTTCCACAGACTCGCCAACAGATCCAGATGGAACAGGCCACGGCGCAGCGCGACCTGGCCTTCTTCACCAATCTTGAGGCCATCTACCTGCAGGGCAACTTCCAGCGCCTGCCACCGCAGCGAGATATGTTCGAGCGCCACCGGCGCGCCGAGCTGTTGCGACAACCAGCCACTAATTTGCGGGCTGTACTTGCTTACTTGAGGCGAGAGAATACGCCCGGTCTGCACCAGGATCGCCAGGGAGATCACCAGGACCACCACCAGTAACCAGAACTTGCGGACGAACCAGCGCAACCACAGCATTAGGCCAACTCTCCTACAGGAAAGGCCATGCTCGGGCGCACGCACGCAGTCTTGGTTGGACGATCACACCAGTACAATGTCGTACTGCTCCTGGTTATATATAGGCTCCACCTGAAACTGAATCGGGCGGGCAATAAATTCTTCCAAATCGGCCACGTTGGCCGATTCCTCATCCAGCAACAGGTCAATCACCACCTGGCTGGCCAACACCATAATCTTGTCGCTGTCGTAGGCGCGCGCTTCGCGAATAATTTCGCGGAAGATTTCGTAGCACACAGTTTCCGCAGTCTTCAGGGTGCCGCGCCCCGCGCATACCGAGCAGGGTTCACACAGCATCTGGCCGAGGGACTCGCGGGTGCGCTTGCGGGTCATCTCTACCAAGCCAAGCTCAGACACACCGGTGATACTGCTTTTCGCGTGATCGCGCTCCAGCGTTTTCTCCAGAGTACGCAATACCTGACGCTGGTGCTCGGTATCCTGCATATCGATAAAGTCGATAATGATGATACCGCCCAGGTTGCGCAGGCGCAGCTGGCGGGCGATTGCGGTGGCGGCTTCCAGATTGGTCTTAAAGATGGTTTCTTCGAGATTGCGGTGCCCCACAAACGCGCCGGTGTTAACGTCGATGGTACTCATCGCCTCGGTCTGCTCGACAATCAGGTAACCCCCAGATTTCAGGGTCACCTTGTTTTGCAGTGCCTTGCGAATTTCCTCCTCCACACCGTACAAATCAAACAGCGGGCGCTCACCGGGATAGTGCTCGATGCGCGGAGCAATTTCCGGCGCATACTTGCTGGTGAACTTGGCCGCGCGGGCGTGGGCCTCGCGCGAGTCAATTCGAATCTTTTCTGTATGCGGGCGAGCCAGGTCCCGCAACGCGCGCATAAACAGCGGCAGGTCCTCGTAGATGATCGAGGGCTCTTTTTCTGCCTTGATGCGCTGCTCCAGCTCTTTCCAAAGCTTGTACAAAAATGGAATGTCGCGCAGTAACTCTTCTTCGCTGACCCCTTCGGCGACGGTGCGCAGAATAAAGCCGCCATCGCCGCTCAGCCCCTCGTCCGCCAGCTTGGTGGAAGCCAGATCAACCAGAGTGCGCAGGCGCTCTCGCTCCGACTCATCCTCGATGCGATTGGAGATACCGATGTGCCGGGTCTGCGGCATATACACCAGGTAACGGGCAGAAACCGACAAGTGCGTAGTGAGGCGTGCACCTTTACTGGAGATAGGGTCCTTGACCACCTGCACCACCAGCGACTGCCCCTCGCGCACCAGTGCACGGATATCGGCCACCTCCCCTTCGCGGGACTCCATACCCTCTTCATCCAGGGGCGCAATGTCCGAAGCGTGGATAAACCCAGCGCGCTCCAGGCCGATATCGACGAACGCCGCCTGCATACCCGGCAATACTCGCACTACTTTGCCTTTGTAGATATTGCCGACAATTCCGCGGCTCGCGGTGCGCTCCAGGTAAACCTCCTGTAGCACGCCGTTTTCCACCAGCGCCACACGGGTCTCCATGGGCGCCACATTGATCAATAATTCTTCACTCACCGGACCGCTACTCCTCGATCATCCCTGCATCGACGCGCCGATCAAATTGCCAGAATGGAATGCCTGCGCGCTCCAGAAAACCCGACAGGGTCTCCAGCGGCAATCCCACCACATTGCTATAACTACCCTGAATAGACGCCACCAGCAGAGCGCCCTTGCCTTGAATACCGTAACCACCCGCCTTATCGCGAGGCTCGCCGGTATTCCAGTAGTCTTCGATCAGACGATCGCTCAATTCACGAAAGCGCACCCGGGTTTCGACCACAGCATTGAACGACTGATCCCCGTCGGTCAGACAAATGGCGGTGAGCACCGCGTGCTCAGCACCCGACATAAGGCCCATCATGCGGCGAAAGTCGGTGAAATCCCGCGGTTTTTCCAGCACCTCTTCTTGCACGATACCCAGGGTATCGGCACCCAGAGACCAGGCGGCGGCACCCGCTTCCACCTCCGATTGCGCGAGACCGGCCCGCGCCTTCTCCTGAGCCAGGCGCAGCACATATTCCCGCCCGGACTCCTCAGGGCGACGACATTCTTCTACTGAAGTGGCAGCAGAGAAAAACGGAACCCCTATCTGCGATAACAGCTCGGCGCGCCGGGGGGATCCCGAAGCGAGAAGCAGGCGCGGCACTGGGGTGGCTTGTCGAGTGTCTGGCTGTGGCACGGGCAACGCTTATGATTATGTATTTGCTGGACGAAATATCAGAACGCCTGATTATAGCGGCCACGCTCGAAAAATAACCGCCCCTTAAGGATACTTAACGCAAATTTCGGTCGAGTTTTTGTTCCGGGGCTCTGGTTCCGGGGCTCTGGTTTCAGGATATTGACTTCGGGACTCGGGACTCTGGTCTCAGGATTTCGGTCGCTGCTCGCGGCAGAGACAGAGTCAGAGCCAGAGGCCCCAAAACTATCGGACCCGCAGGCTAGAAGCGGTGCGGTGCAGCCAGGGGGTGATCACCGGCCACAGTACCGCCGTGGTCAGCGCCGGCCACAGGAAGGTCAATCCCGGCACCGACTTGCCCGCCAGACTGTGCACCCAGTTGCCCAGCAACTGATTGATCCCCACCAATACAAATACCCACATCAGCTGCTGCCCGGGGTTAAACGCGCGGGTGCGGCGATAGGTCAACAGGCTGAAATAGGCGAGCACCGCCAGAGAAAGGGCATGCGCCCCGAGGGTGGCCCCGGTCACCAGATCTTCCGCGAACCCCACCATCCAGGCAAAGCCCACCCCCAATTCCTGGGGCATGCGTGTAGTCCAGAAGATAACAACCAGCGCGCAGAATGCGGGCCGGAACCACAGCCAATCTGTGGGTAGCGGCATCACTGCCAGCAGTAGCGCAACCACCACGGTGAACAGGATAAACCAGCGATTGTGGGCATCCATCCGTTCAGTCCTGCCCCTCGTCAGTGGGCGTATTCAGTACCGCCAACACAAAACGACTGCGGTTCATGCGCCCACGAGGCTCCACATCCACCTCGGCAAAGGCACGCCCGGGGTCACGTTTGACCGAAATCACTTCACCCACTGGATAGCCCGCGGGAAAGCGCCCGCCGAGTCCAGAACTCAGCAGAAGATCACCCTCGCGGATATCACTGGTATTGGCCAGATGGCGCAACTTGAGCCGATACAGATCCCCGGTGCCCTCGGCCACCGCACGCACACTGTTGCGCAGCACCTGTACCGGCAGCGCATGGTTGGCATCGGTAATCAGCAGAACCCGACTGGAAAAATCCCCGGCCTCAATCACCTGCCCAAGCAGGCCGCTGGCATCCATGATCGCGGCACCCTGTACCACGCCATCGCTGCGGCCCTTGTCGATAATCAGCACGTGCTCGAGCGGATCCGGCGACACACCGATCACCTGCGCCACCAGTACTCGCTGGTTCACACTCTCGGCGGAGTTCATCAATTCTTTTAGCTGGGTGTTTTCCGCGCGGACCGCGGCGAGCAACTGGGCCTGCTGCTCCAGCAACATCACCTGATGCTTGAGACGGCTATTTTCATCCAGCAGCTCATCGCGGGTGCGCCACTGCTCGCCCGCCCAATCACCTACTCGGGAGGGAGTTCCGGTCAGCCAGTAAAAGGGAGCAGCCAAACTGGAAAGGCGCTCGCGCACCGGGTTTAGCCAGTCGGTGTAGAGGTTGATCAGGATCAGCGCCGTCGCCACCAGCCCCAGCACAAGTATGCGGGATTCCGGTGACGGGCCTCGGGTAAATAGCGGTTTAATGGGCGGCCCCCATCGACCTGTTCAGCAATAATGTTCTTATTGGTCTGTGCGCGTATCCGTACGCGGGTGATTCGGCGGCGCTCGGCCCGGGTATTCCGTCAGGAAGTCACCAAGACGCGACAAGCGCTCCATGAGCACCGCCGTCGCAGACCGGCCGAAACCAGCTGCGTGTCGGGATTAGCTGGAAACTCAACTCGAAACTAGGTACAGACGGCTCTTATCCATCATATCCAGCGCCTGGCCACCGCCACGGGCAACACAGGTCAACGGATCATCAGCGACAATGACCGGCAGACCGGACTCTTCCATCAGCAGGCGATCCAGGTCGCGCAACAGCGCACCACCACCAGTCAGCACCATGCCGCGCTCGGCGATATCGGAAGCCAATTCGGGGGGAGACTGTTCCAGCGCGCTTTTCACTGCCTGCACGATGCCGGTGAGCGGTTCTTGCAGGGCTTCCAGAATCTCGTCGCTATTTAGGGTGAAGCTACGCGGCACACCTTCTGCCAGATTGCGACCGCGCACGTCGATCTCACGCACTTCGCTGCCGGCATAGGCACAGCCAATTTCTTCTTTGATGCGCTCAGCGGTGGCATCACCAATCACGCTGCCGTAGTTGCGGCGCACATAGTTAACGATGGCCTCGTCAAAACGGTCGCCGCCAATGCGTACGGAATCGGAGTACACCACACCATTCAGCGAGATGATTGCGATCTCAGTGGTACCACCACCGATATCCACCACCATGGAACCACTGGCTTCTTCCACCTTCAGGCCGGCACCGATCGCCGCCGCCATAGGCTCTTCGATCAGCCAGACCTCACGGGCGCCGGCACCGAGGGCAGATTCGCGAATCGCGCGACGCTCAACTTCGGTGGACTGACAGGGCACGCACACCAGAACCCGCGGGCTCGGGCGCATCCAGCTGTTCTCATGCACTTTCTTGATAAAGTGCTGCAGCATCTTCTCGGTGACCTGGAAGTCTGCAATCACGCCGTCTTTCAGCGGGCGAATCGCAGTGATATTACCTGGGGTACGGCCCAGCATACGCTTGGCTTCCACGCCAACCGCTTCCACAATTTTGGTTCCGTTGTAGTGACGGATAGCAACAACAGACGGCTCGTCGAGGACTACGCCGCGATCGCGCACGTAGATAAGCGTGTTGGCAGTACCCAGGTCGATAGAGAGATCACTGGAGAACATGCCCCGCAAACGTTTAAACATGGAATTCGATTACCTTAATTCTTCTGTAGTACAACACCCGAGCGGGATCAGGTGCCGAGAGCGCAAACTAGTGTGAACAGCGCCCCCAGCTGGAGATGCGTCACAGGATAATTAGTCCACGCAAACAATTCTGTGTTCCGGACGGCGTTTTCGTCCGCTCTTCGACGAATAAGCCAGAGACAACGGTGACCTGGCCAGAATCGGCAAACTCTAACAATGGCGGGGGTTAAGGGCAAGGCTCAGCGCCCTCTGATTTATATCCATAAAGAGTTTCCCCGACAGGTATGGTAAATTTGCGCTCCTTCTATTCCCGCCAGCCCCGCGAATCCGGGCCTGGCCGCAAATTAGCCAATGAGAAGCTGGAGTCTCTATCCCCATGGCCGTGGACGCGCAAACCATTGAAAAGCTGGCCGAACTGGCCCGCATCGCCATTTCCGAAGAAACCATAGACGATGTCAGCAGCCGCCTGGGCGACGTATTGCAGCTGGTGGACCAGTTGCAGGCGGTCAATACCGACGGTGTTGAACCCATGGCCCATCCGCTGGATGAGGTTCAGGTCCTGCGCAAAGACGCCGTGACCGAGCCCAACCGCCGCGAAGCGTTCCTCGCCCTGGCACCCCAATCGGAAGCGGGCCTCTATCTGGTCCCTAAAGTCATCGACTGACCCAGGACCTGACCTGCCCGACCGCACAAGCACCGACTTGGGCCACCACAGAATAGACAAGAAACCGGATTTCCAATGCATCAGTTGACCATCGCCGAGATCATCCGCGGCCTGCGCGACAAACAATTCTCCAGCGTTGAACTCACCAGCCACTATCTGGAACGCATCCAGCAGCTCGACAGCCAGTTCAACAGTTTTATCACCGTCACCAGCGAGCAGGCACTGAATGAGGCCGCAACTGCCGACGCCCGCCTGGCGCAGGGCGATGCCCCGGCCCTGTGTGGTGTACCTGTGGCGCACAAGGACATTTTCTGCACCAACGGCGTACGCACCAGCTGTGGCTCGAAGATGCTGGACAACTTCGTACCGCCCTACGACGCCACCGTGATCGACAACTTCCAGCAGGCCGGCGCCATCAGTCTGGGCAAGACCAATATGGATGAGTTCGCCATGGGCTCCTCCAACGAAACCAGTTTTTACGGCGCGGTGAAAAACCCTTGGGATGTAGAGCGCATTCCCGGCGGCTCCTCCGGTGGTTCCGCCGCTGCGGTCGCGGCACTGCTGGCACCGGGCGCAACAGCTACCGACACCGGTGGCTCGATTCGCCAGCCAGCCGCCATGACCGGTACCACTGGCCTCAAACCGACCTATGGCCGGGTGTCACGCTGGGGCATGATTGCGTTCGCCTCCAGCCTGGACCAGGGCGGCCCGATCACGCGTACCGCGGAAGACGCCGCGCTGATGCTGTCGGTAATGGCAAGCCCCGATGCGAAAGACTCCACCTGCCTGGATCGCCCGGTGCAGGACTACACCGCGCAACTGAACGACTCCATCGCTGGCCTCAAGATCGGTGTACCAAGTGAATACTTCGGGGAAGGCCTCGATAGCGAAGTGGGCGCCCGCGTTCAGGACGCACTGAAGGAATACGAGAAACTCGGTGCCGAGCTGGTGGAAATCAGCCTGCCGCACAGCAAGCTGGCGGTGCCGGCTTATTACGTAATCGCACCGGCGGAAGCCTCCGCCAACCTGTCGCGCTTCGATGGCGTGCGCTACGGCTACCGCTGTGAAAACCCCGCGGATCTGCGCGATCTGTATATGCGCTCCCGTGGTGAAGGCTTCGGCGAAGAAGTGAAACGCCGCATTTTAGTCGGCAGCTACGCCCTGTCTGCCGGCTATTACGATGCTTACTACAACAAAGCCCAGCAGGTGCGCCGCCTGATCAAGCAGGACTTTGTCGACGCCTTCGATAAGGTCGATGTCATCATGGGTCCAACTGCACCCAACCCCGCATTCAAGCTGGGCGAGAAGAATGCCGACCCGGTGGCTATGTATCTGGAAGACATTTACACCATCGCCACCAACCTGGCCGGCCTGCCCGGCATGTCCATCCCCTGCGGTTTTGCCCACGGCCTGCCCGTCGGCCTGCAGATCATTGGCAACTACCTGGACGAAGCACGCATGTTGAATGTGGCGCACCAGTTCCAGCAAGCCAGTGACTGGCATCAACAAACCGCCCCGGCAGTAAAATAAGGAGACGCGACATGGAATGGGAAGTCGTAATCGGGCTGGAAGTGCATGTACAACTGGCCACCCAATCAAAAATTTTCTCCGGCGCCAGCACCGCATTTGGTGCCGATCCGAACACCCAGGCCTGCGCGGTAGACCTGGCCATGCCCGGCACTTTGCCGGTACCCAATGAAGAAGCCTTCCGCTTTGCAGTGATGTTTGGCCTGGCGATGAACGCGGAAATCGGCAAGCGCTCCGTTTTCGAGCGCAAAAACTATTTTTACCCGGACCTGCCCAAGGGCTACCAGACCACCCAGCTGGAACAACCGATCGTTGGCGAAGGCCAGGTCGAGATCCACCTGGAAGACGGCAGTAGCAAGACCGTGCGCCTGCACCACGCCCACCTGGAAGAAGATGCAGGTAAATCCCTGCACGATGCTGTTTTTGATACTGGCCACGGCATGTCTGGCATTGACCTGAACCGTGCCGGCACCCCGCTGATCGAGATTGTATCCGAGCCGGATATGCGCAGCGCCGCCGAGGCCGTGGCCTACCTGAAAAAGATCCACAGCATTGTGACTTACCTGGGCATTTCCGACGGCGACATGTCCCAGGGTTCGCTGCGCTGTGACGCCAACGTTTCCGTACGCCTCAAGGGCGAGGAAGAGCTGGGCACCCGTGCCGAGATCAAAAACCTGAATTCCTTCCGTTTTATCGAGAAGGCGATCAAGGTAGAAGCCCAGCGCCAGATCGATTTGATCGAAGACGGCGGCAAGGTGGTACAGGAAACCCGCCTGTACGATGCAGACAAGAACGAAACCCGCTCCATGCGTAGCAAGGAAGTGGCCAACGACTACCGCTACTTCCCCTGCCCGGACTTACTGCCGGTGGTACTGTCGGACGAATACGTGGAACAGGTGCGCGGCGATCTGCCGGAACTGCCAGACGCAAAGTGCGCACGCTTTGAAAAGGAATACGGCCTGTCTGCCTACGACGCAGACCAGCTGACTCAGGAGCGCCCCACTGCAAACTACTTTGAGCAGGTTGCGGCAAAAAGTGGCGAAGCCAAACTGGCGGCCAACTGGGTGATGGGTGAACTCGCGGCACTACTGAACCGCGAAGAAAAATCTATTGAACAGTCCCCGGTAAACGCCGAGCATTTGGCGGGCCTGATTGCGCGTATCAAGGACGGAACCATCTCCTCAAAAATCGCCAAGCAGGTGTTTGAGGCGATGGCCAATGGCGATGGTGACGCGGATGCCGTAATTGAAGCCAAAGGGCTGAAGCAGGTCTCCGACACCGGCGCCATCGAGAAGCTGGTGGACGATGTGATTGCCGCCTCCACTGCGCAGGTAGATAACTACCGCAACGCCGATCCGGATAAGCGCCCCAAGATGATGGGCTTCTTTGTGGGTCAGATCATGAAGGCGTCCAAAGGCCAGGCGAACCCGCAGATGATCAACAAGATCCTGAAAGAGAAACTGGACGCCCTACTCTGAGGTTGAGACTGGGACTGAGACCGGAGGCATTGGTGGTATCACCCCACCTCCGGTGGTGTCCAGACAAGAGCTACAACAGACCACGCAAGGAATTAATAAGTGAGCCTGAAAAAAGACAAACAAAAAGTTCTCGGTGAAGTGTTCGACGATGCACGTATCGCCGGCTTTCTCGAAGGTGAAGCCCCGGAAGGGTTTAACCGCGACTTCTACCTGCTGGAGCGCGCATATCGCGGCATGAAAGCAGAAAATTTTGAAACCTTCGTGCGCCTGTTCAAGGAACAGGGCCTCGACCTGAACAGCCAGAGCCCGGAAGGCCAGACCTTGCTGGCGCGCATTGGCGAGCACGAACAGGGTGCCGAGTACGGAGAAATCCTGAAGGCCGCGGGAGCGCAGTAACCCATGACTTCCAACCCGGCACATGGCGTACACGCACTGATCCGGGGGGCGCAGCTGCTTACCCGAAAAGAGCTGCGCCCGTTCATTATCATCCCTCTGCTCATCAATCTGGTGCTGTTTATCGCACTGGGCTTCGTGATGATCAGCCAGTTCGACGACCTCGGCCGCTACATCGGCAGCCTACTCACCGACACCCCGGTAGACACCTCCAACATGTCCTGGTGGCGCGCCATTCTCGCCACCGGCGCAGACTGGGCGGCAAGCGTATTCCAGTGGCTGGCTTGGTTAATCGCCATTGTTGTCGTGCTGCTGTTCTTCTTCGTATACGGCTACCTGTTCGGCATTATCACCAACATCATCGCCGCCCCGTTTAACGGCCTGCTGGCAGAGAAAGTCGAAGAACTGTTGACCGGCCACCCGCCGCCCCCGGAAGCCTTGCACAGCATGGTCTTCCGCACCCTCGGCCGGGAACTGCGCAAGCTGATGTACTTTATTGGCTGGGGTATCGTGATCTTTGTGATCGCCCTGCTCACCAGCTGGACCGTATTTATCCCTGCCCTGCTCGGCGCACTCTGGGGCGCCTGGTGTATGGCGATTCAGTATGTGGATTACCCGCTGGATAACCATCAGCGTTCTTTCAGCGAACTGAAAAGCGTGCTGATGCGCAAAAAATTCACCACCCTCGGTTTTGGCGGCAGTGTGATGCTGGCGAAGATGGTGCCGATCCTGAACATCTTTGTGATGCCGGCGGCGGTTGCCGGTGGAACGGCGTTGTGGGTGGAACGCATCTGGTCCGATGGCGATCCTGGCAAGGGACCAAACGGACGGAGCTTCCCAATCGATCCGGCACCGGCCACCGAGACAAAGAAATGGCCAAAAGGTATTGAGGGGCCGAAAAACGGCAAGTAAGCAGGCATAAAAAACGCGGGTATTTCCCGCGTTTTTTTATACACAACGAACCGCTGAAGGATCAGCGGCGAGAGCGACCGCCGCCACCGCGACGCCCACCACGATGACCGCCACGGTCATTGCGATCGCCACCACTACTGCGCTTCACTTCCACCTTAGGCGGCGCAACCAGCAGCTCTTCCGGCGGTACTTCGCACTTCAGTTTGCTGCCGAGCAAAGTCTCGATTGGCTCCAGACGCATCGCATCGTCTTCACAGGCGAAGCTGATGGAGGTGCCCTTCTTGCCCGCACGTCCGGTACGGCCGATACGGTGTACGTAATCTTCCGGCTCTTCCGGCAGGGTGTAATTCACTACGTGGCTGATACCATCGATGTGAATACCACGGCCCGCGACGTCAGTAGCCACCAGCACTTTGGATTTGCCGGTTTTGAAATCTTCCAGGGTACGCACACGCTTGTTCTGCGCCACTTCACCAGAGAGCAGCCCAGCCTTGATGCCATGGGCAAGCAGGTGGTCGTGCAGACGGCGGCACTGGTCGCGGCGGTTAGCGAACACAATCAGGCTGTCCACATCATCCTGCTGCACGATGTTGTACAACAGTGGGTATTTTTCATCACTTGAAACCAGATACACATGCTGGGTAACGGTATCGGTCGCCACGCGCTCCGGCTCGATTTCCACAATGGTCGGCTCGGTGGTCCACTGCTCTACCAGATCGTCCACCTCGGGGGTGAAGGTGGCAGAGAAGAACATGGTCTGACGATGGGTCTTGCGCGGCGTCTGACGCACAATACGGCGCACGTCGGGGATAAAGCCCATATCCAGCATGCGATCCGCTTCGTCGATCACCAGGATTTCAGTCTGATCGAGGTAACAGTCGCGCTTGTTGACGAAATCCAGCAGACGGCCCGGCGTTGCCACCAAAATATCCACCAGGCGTTCGTTCAGCGCCCGCTGCTGCTTCTCATAATCCATCCCGCCAACCAAGGTATGGATTTCCAGATCGGTGTATTTACACAGGTTCTTGGCATCGTCGGCGATTTGCATCACCAGTTCGCGGGTCGGCGCAATAATCAGCGCGCGAGCTTCACCGGCGTAGCGCTCACCATCGAACGGGTGCTTGAGCAGGTCATCGATTACGGTAATCAGGAAGGCGGCGGTTTTACCGGTACCGGTCTGCGCCTTGCCTACCAGGTCGTGACCATTCAGCGTGTGCGGGAGAGACTGGCCCTGAATCGGGGAAGCGTACTGAAAGCCAAGGTCCGCAATGGCGTGCATTACCGGCAGTGGCAGGTCCAGATCGTGGAAGCGCACCTTGCCTTCCTGCTCAGGCACTTGGAACTCGTCCAGTGTCCAGGGCTTCTGTGGGGCCTTTGTGCGAGTATCCTTGCGGCCATCTGTACGCTGGTCACGGCGACGGTTGCGCTGACGCCCGCGGGAGCGGCCATCCTTTCCGGAAGTGGACTTGCCCTCCGCAGAACGCTTTTCGGCACCCGGGCCAGCCTTCGGGCCTTTAGCCTGCGGCTTGGATGCATTTTCAGATTTGTCGGAGGAACGACGGAAAAACTTGCCTATCAAAAGATTGCTCGCTCAATTGCACCGGCACAGCCGCAAACCGACTGATTCAGGTAGCTTCTGTGACCATATGGCCACAGAAACGGGTTAAATAATCGGCGAGTATATCATCTATATGTGACCGGCGCGGGAAGCGGCGTGTAAGCGCCGCAAATCTTGCGCCCGGCCACTGGTGCGACTTAATCCCTCAGCAGGCCGCGGCGCCGGGCGATCCAGTAGTCGAGGCTCACAAAGCGCCCGCCACCGGTAAACAGCAGCGCCAGCAGCATGATGAAGTAAGTGGCCGCAAACTCGATACCGTTTTTGAGCACGGTAAAGTTTCCAGCCTCGGTCAGCCATTCGTAGTGCCCGTACTCTTTGAGTAACTCAACCGCTTTATCCTTGCGCACCACGGCTTCCGCAATCAGATCCTTGCGCCATTCCCAGGGCATAGTGAGCGTTTGCTCCGGCAGCGCGTGCCAGCCGTATTGCCAATGGGCCGCTACCGCGGCGACCACCATGGTGAACATCAGCGGGATCGCAGCAAGGCGCACGCCCAAACCAAGCACCAGTGCGATGCCACCAAAAAACTCGGTGAGCGCGGCCAACCAGGCCAACAGCATGGGCGCGGGTAGTCCCAGCCCCCAGTCCGGGTTTCCGAACCAGGCCGCAACATCACCAATACCCATCAACTTGTTCCAACCGGCGAGAATAAAGATCGGTCCGAGGAACAGCCGCAAGGCTAGTGGCCCCAAGCCATCCAGCGGCCGCAAAAAGCGCAAAAATCCCTCATAGAATCGATTGAACCCACTGTGCGCCCCATCCATAATCCGCTCCCGTTTTGGTGTATTGCGACTGAATCCGTTTGATCCAACCTGTTCAGTAGTCGCTGAAAGCTTGAAATGCTTACACTTCAGCCGCCAATCTGGTCCCGAACAGTTTAGTCCCCACTCATTAACCGAGCAGATCTCGCCGTACACGCATGTTTCGCATCTATAAACGCGCCACAGTCACCGAGCTACGCCACCTCACCAATCTTGGTGGGCCGCTGGTCGTAAGCAACCTCGCGGTGGTTAGCATGGGGGTTACCGACACCATCGTCGCTGGACGCTCGGGGGAAGTGGACCTGGCTGGTCTCGCGCTGGGTTCGAGTATCTGGGCCGTATGTGCTGTGACCCTGATCGGCATGCTGGCGGCAGTGTCACCGGTAGTGGCCAACCTGCGCGGCGCCCGCGATGAACAGGGTTGCGCGCGGCAGATGAGCCAGTCGGTGTGGATTGCGCTGGTGGGTGGCTTGCTGGTGGCCGGCGCTCTGCTGGCCGCACCGCTGTGGAGCCAGTGGATCCAGACCGAGGAACCGGTGCGCAAAATCATGGTGCAGTACCTGCTGGCGCTGGCCACCGGAGTCCTGCCCTTTGCCTTTGGCAGTGCACTGCGCGGTTACTGTGAAGGGATGGCACAAGTGCGCCCGGTAATGCGTATTTACCTGGCCGCGGCGGTGCTCAACGTGCCGCTGGATATCCTGTTTGTGTTTGGCTGGGGCCCAATACCCGCCATGGGCGGCGCCGGCTGTGGCTGGGCCACCAGCCTGGTGTGCTGGGCAATTGCCATCGCACTTTACTGGCATGCGGGCAACGACTCCGCTTACCGGGCGTTGAAGCTGCGTTTATTGCCGGAGCGGCCACACTGGCCGACCCTGAAGCACCTGCTGGCGGTCGGCATGCCGATCTGTGTTGGCGCCGCCGGCGAAGTAACCTTCTTTGCCAGCCTTACCCTGCTGCTCGCCTCCTACGGCGCCACCATCGTATCGGCACACCAGATTGGTATGAGCATTGGTTCCGTTTTTTACTTGGTGGCACTGGCACTGGCACAGGCAGTCAGTATCCGCACAGCCCAGGTTTTGGGCCAGCAGCGGCCAAAGCGCGCGCGCTTTGTCAGTATGGTGGGCGTCGGCAGCGGCCTGATCTATGCACTGGGCACCGGCGTGGTACTCATCAGCCTGCGCAATTTGTTGGTACTCGCTTACACAAGCAACGCCGAAATCATTGCGGTGGCCACCAACTTGCTGCTGCTCGCGGCCGCCTTCCAGCTGGTGGACGTTGCCCAGGCCATGGCCTGGGGTGCTCTGCGTGGCTACAAGGACACCCGGGTGCCAATGTATATACAGCTGTTTTCCTACTGGTTGATTGGCCTACCCTCCGCCTACTGGCTGGGCGAGCAGTTCTGGGGGGTATACGGCTACTGGGTAGGAATCTGTATCGGCCTCGGCACAGCATCGCTACTGCTGCTCTGGCGACTCCAGCGCACCAGCAACAAGGCCCTACCCTCCGCACGCGCCGTCCCCGCCTAATTTCCTGGCCGACCTGCGCGCTGACCGGCCAGAATCGCAGAATCGCCAAGTGCCGCGCAATTCGCCGGGAACCGATTGGCTATACTCGCGCTCTCAGTTTCCAGACATCCGAATCATCGCGCGCGGCCAAATCGCTTTGGCCAGCACGGGATTTCCAGTAAAACGGAGCTTTTCATGCGTCATCGCGCTCTGCGCCCCTCCCTCCTGCTTGCCCTGTATTGCCTGGCGGCACCCTCACTGGCACTGGACGAATCAACCCAAAGCGACAAGGCTCCAAAGCCCGAGCCATCTGCCCAGCAAACCGCTCCAGCAGAACCGTCACTCGACACAAATGCGCTGCAGGAAGGCGCACAGCGCAACACGGGCGACCAGCCGGAAAAGCCAATCCCCAAGGCGAAGAGCGTCGAGCTCGACAAGCCCGTAAGCGAAAGTGAACTGGTTGCGCCACCCGCGACCGATGAAGAGCCCGCCCCCACACTAGAAACCGCCCAGCCCGAAGCTCCCGCGGAGACACCGACAGTCGAGGAACAAGAGCCCATCGGTCGCCCGCTACAGTTGCTGGGCGCCGAAGTGCCGCCAGCCACGACTACGCGCCTGGCCTGGTCACCTCGCCAGCATTTCGAAGGTGTCTACAGTGCCACCCCGGTACTGGTAGTAAATGGCGCGGAAACGGGACCCACCCTGTGTTTGTTTGCCGCCATTCACGGCGACGAATTGAACGGCATCGAAACCGTGCGCAGGGTAATGTACAACCTGGATACAGAGACCTTGAAGGGCGCGGTCATCGGTGTGCCGATCGTAAACCTGCAAGGGTTTCACCGCAGCTCCCGCTATCTGACCGACCGCCGCGATCTGAATCGCCACTTCCCCGGAGACAATCGCGGCTCCTCGGCCTCGCGTATCGCGCGCTCCTTTTTTGATGAGGTAGTGGTGCACTGTAACGCCATCGTCGACCTGCATACCGGGTCGTTTTACCGCACTAACTTGCCCCAGTTGCGCGGCGACCTGAAGGATCCCAAAGTCGTTAAGTTGACCAAAGGTTTTGGCTCCACCGTGGTACTGCACAGCGATGGTGCCAAGGGCACCTTGCGTCGGGCCGCAGTGGAAGCTGGTATTCCCACGGTCACCCTGGAAGCCGGCGCCCCCATGGTGCTGGATGAGTTGTCGGTCAGTCACAGCGTGAAAGGTATTCGCACCCTGCTCAACCAGCTTGGCATGATGAGTAAATTCAGTCTCTGGGGTGACCCGGAGCCGGTGTATTACAACTCCACCTGGCAGCGTGCGACTACCGGCGGCATTATTTTCAGCAACGTAAAACTTGGCTCCACCGTGCGCAAAGGCGACCTGCTCGGCACTGTCACCAACCCGATCACCAACGTGCGCAAAGAAATTCGCTCCCAGTACAACGGGCGCATTCTTGGCATGGCTATGAATCAGGTGGTGCAACCGGGCTTTGCCGCGTACCACATTGGTATTCAGGCACCGGAAGAACAGATTTCCGCACCACAGGAAGTGACAGTAAAAGCTGAACCTGCACCCGCCGCACCTGAAACGACTACCAGCGAGCCGCCGCAGCAAGACACGGGAGCAACCGTGGAACAGCCCGCACAAAGCACTGAAACCGAACCATCCGGCGACCCGGAAGAGCAAAGCGAAGAGGATGAGTGAGGAGAGCGGGCAAACAGGCTCACTGAGGTCAACTCGCCGCAACAAGTGGATACGTATTTCCCTGCAGGGTAACGATTCAGTATGGCGGCGAGCCACTCACCCGATCGATCACCGGCGTAGGATCAAGATTTAACGGCTCGGGCTGCAACGTGATGTGGTGAATACCAAATCGCTGATTCAAGGTGTTGCGCAGCCGCTCGAGCACCCGTGGCCAGGCCACCAAATCATCGACGATGATATGTGCAGACAGCAAAATCGTGCTGCTGTCGAAACGCCATATATGCAGGTCGTGCACCGACCGCACTCCCTCCTCCAGCGCCATGGCTTCCGCCACTATCGGCAGACTCAATTCACGGGGTACGCGCGCCATCAACACATCCACCGCATCCCTGATTAAACGCACACTGGCGATCAGGATCAGGATGCAGATCAACATGGACAGCAACGGGTCGATCGGCGTCCAGCCGGTGAAATAAATCACCCCTCCGGCCACCAGCGCTGCCACCGAGCCCAGCAAATCGCCCATTACATGCAGTAACGCACCGCGAATATTCAGGGTCTGCTCGCCTCGGTGCAGCACCCAGGCCACGGCAACATTTACCAGCAGGCCAATCGCCGCGATCAGCATCACCACCCCGCCGGCAACCGGCTGCGGGTTTTGCAGGCGATCAAATGCGGCAATAGAAATGCCCACTACTATCAACAGCATCAGTAGCGCATTGACCATCGCCGCGAGCACTTCCGCACGCCCCCAACCAAATGACATCACCCGGCTTGCAGGTTTGCGCGCAATCAATGCCGCCACCGCGCCGAGGGCGAGAGAAAAGGAATCGGTAATCATATGCCCGGCATCGCCCAGCAAAGCGAGAGAACCGGAAAGCCAACCGCCGATGGCCTCAACGATGGCGAACAAAAAGGTGATAACAAGCCCCCAGACAAGGGGCTTCAAGCGGCCGCTACCATGATGGTGGTGGGCATGATCGTGCATGCGTGATGTCCTAGCCGGTTTCCTTACTGGCCACTCCCCTCCGCGATAGACGGAGGGAAAAAACTGATGTGACTACGTACGCCCGAGCGTAATACGTTCCCGCCCGGCATAGTCCAGCCGGGTTTCCACATCCTTGTATCCGTACTCGGAAAAAATATTGCGCACAGCCTTGCCTTGCTCCCAGCCGTGCTCCACCAACAGCAGACCACTCTCGGAGAGGTGACCGGCTGCCTGCGCCGCTATCTTGCGAATATCGGCAAGTCCCTTTTCATCCGCCACCAGCGCAGACACCGGCTCAAAGCGCACATCCCCTTGGCGCAAATGCGGGTCCTGAGTATCGATATAGGGAGGATTGCTGACGATAACATCAAAGGTGGCACCACCCAGGGCAGAAAACCAGTCGCTCTGTAGAATTTGTACGTTACCGAAGCCCTGCACCGCTCGGTTTTCCTCGGCCAAGGCGACTGCCGCCGGCATGGTGTCCACGGCGGTAATTTGCCAGTGCTTTTTTTCACTCGCCAGGGCCAGGGCAATGGCACCGGTGCCGGTGCCAAGGTCGAGCAGCCGCACAGTATCCTGGGGGCAGAGGGCCAGTACAGTTTCGACAAGTACTTCCGTATCCGGGCGGGGAATCAGTGTGGAGCGATTCACCTTGAGAGGTAGCGACCAGAATTCGCGGCTACCGGTAAGGTGGGCTACCGGCTCGCCGGCAATACGCCGCTTGAGCAGCTGCTCAAAGTCCGCTTGCTGGTCGTCGTTTAGCTGATGCTCTGGCCAGGTATATAGCCAGGCGCGCGATTTACCCAACAGATGGCATAACAGCACCTCGAGATCCAATCGCGGGCTATCACTTTCGGTCAGTTCTATCGCGCGCTGCAGGTTTTCCTTAACCGTTGCCATACCGATTAATTCTGTCCCAACGCCGCCAGCTGATCCGCCTGATATTCGGTGCGCAACGGACCAATAACCTCGTCCACCGCACCCTGCATCACTTCATCCAGCTTGTACAAAGTCAGGCTAATACGGTGATCGGTGACACGTCCCTGCGGGAAGTTATAGGTGCGAATACGCTCGGAGCGGTCACCGCTGCCTACCAGGTTGCGGCGCGCATCGGAGATTTCCTGGGCAGCGGCAGATTCTTGGGCGCTGTTGAGCTTTGCCTGCAGCAACGCCATCGCCTTGGCCTTGTTTTTATGCTGGGAGCGCTCATCCTGACACTCCACCACAATACCGGTAGGGATATGGGTAAGGCGCACCGCTGAATCCGTCTTGTTCACGTGCTGGCCACCGGCACCGGAGGCGCGGTAGGTATCCACACGCAGGTCCGCTTTATTAATTTCGATCGCGTCGCGCTCGTCGGGCTCCGGCATCACCGCCACGGTACACGCGGAAGTGTGAATACGCCCCTGGGATTCGGTTTCCGGCACTCGCTGCACGCGGTGCGCACCGGATTCAAATTTCAGCTTTGCGTACACATCTTCACCCGCGACGCGGGTAATAATTTCCTTGTAGCCGCCGTGTTCACCGGCGTTTTCGCTGATGATTTCAATGCGCCAGCCCTGCTTCTCCGCATAGCGGGAATACATACGGAACAGGTCGCCGGAGAATATCGCCGCTTCGTCACCACCGGTACCGGCGCGAATTTCCAGATAAACGTTTTTGCGATCGTTGGGGTCGCGAGGTAGCAGCAACGTCTGCAGCTCTTTTTCCAACGGCTCCAGTTGTGCTTCCGCTTCGCGCAGTTCTTCCTGGGCCATCTCGCGCATTTCTGCGTCGTTCTCATCCAGCATTTCGCGCGCGCCGGCCATATCGTCCAGCAGGATCTTGTAGCGGCCATAACAGCTGACCACTTCTTCGAGCTCGGAATACTCGCGCGAAAGGTCGCGGAATTTATCCTGGTCACTAATGATTTCCGCATCGCCCAACAGGGCAGATACTTCTTCGTGACGCTCCACCAGATTGTCGAGTTTGCTTTGTACCGAAGCTTTCATTACTTGAGTTTCTTCTTGTCCTGCTTGTCCGCGGAACCCTCGGTTCCTGCGGACGCGTCCGAACCCGCGTCATCCGGGCTTAACCCGATGATCTGTCGGGCCAGACGCAATCGTTCCAGATCACCCTCCGCAGTGGCCTGTCGCAAGGCCACAGTAGGAGCGTGAATCAGTTTATTGGTTAATGTGCGTGCGAGCTGCTCCAGCAATTGCTCCGGCTCACTGCCCGCACGCAATTGAATCAGCGCTTTTTCCAGTTCATCTTTGCTGATCGCCTGGGCCTGTTGGCGGTAACTGCGAATGGAGTCCACGGCGCGCAGACTGCGGTGCTCGCGCATAAATGCCGAGGCAGCTACATTTACAATCTCATCCGCCGCCTGGGCGGCCTGCTCCCGCAGGCGTTTGCCCTCGTCAATCACACCGCGCAAGTCATCCACGGTATAGAGGTAGATATCGTCGAGTTCACCGACTTGCGGCTCAATATCCCGCGGTACCGCAATGTCGACCATGAAAACGGGGCGATGGCGACGCTCTTTCAACGCAGTTTCCACCGCACCTTTGCCGAGAATCGGCAACTGACTGGCGGTAGAGCTGATAACAATGTCTGCACGGGGCAAATGCTCGGGAATATCTGCCAGCAAAATCGCTTCAGCACCAAAGTCTTCCGCCAGAGACTGGGCTCGCTTCAAAGTCCGGTTGGCCACGATCAACCGCTTGACGCCTTTATCAAGCAAATGGCGGGCCACCAGCTCGATCGTCTCACCGGCGCCGATCAACAGAGCGGTCTGTTCAGCCAGGTCGGTAAAGATGCGCGAAGCGAGCGACACCGCAGCAAAGGCAACGGATACCGGGTTTTCACCAATGGCGGTCTCGGTACGCACCTTCTTGGCCACCGAGAACACCTGTTGAAAGACATTATGTAACGTGGGACCCACACTGCCGGATTCACGGGCCACCGCGTAGGCAGACTTGATTTGCCCGAGGATCTGCGGCTCACCCAGCACCAGGGAATCCAGTCCGCAGGCCACCCGCATCATATGCCGTACGGCGGCTTCATCCGTAAACTGGTAGTAACAGCTGGTCAGCTCCTCCAGAGTGACCGAGTGGTACTCGGCAATCCAGGCCAAAACGGCTTCCGAAGCCACTTCACCGTAGATTTCGGTGCGGTTGCAGGTAGAAAGAATGGCCAATTCCGGGCACTCAAGGGCAATTCGCGCCTCTGCCAGGGCACTGGGCATCACTTCGGGGGCAAAGGCCACCCGCTCGCGCACGGCGACCGGCGCGCTGTCATGATTGATTCCCAGGGCAAGGATTGGCATAGATTCTCGTCACTACTTCCACGCGCCAACGCAACAAGCGAGCGCGGTGCAAAAATGGCCGCATATTGTCCGGGCCCGCCGCGGCTGGTGCAAGCGGAATCCGGCGACGCACAAAATCTTCCTAGTTTAAATAGATGCTGACTTTGTCACCGGACCCGGCCTGCTGGCAACGGGGGGCAAATTCAGAACTAGAATTATACGGCGATAACCCGGAAAAATACGCCAATAGGCGCCTCGTTAGCCAAATTGCCACGGTTTCCAGCGTATCTGGCCAAATACCCCAGTGCGCGCCCCGCTTACCAAGCGAGGCCTGGACCGACACCCTGAGCAACACGCGATTCATGAGGCGCGAACGTACGGACACGTTTCTATGCAGCTGCTCCTTCCCTTTTTGCTCGCCTGCCGCCAACCCCACAAGGCCCTCGAAACCGCCCTGGCTTACAGCCAGCCGGCGAACCTCAGGCGCCACCTGCGCGGGGCCGCCATGGCCTCCTCACTTGCCATTCTCTGTGCGTGCGCACAGCAACCACAGGTTGCAAACGAGGAACAGGGCGACTGGCGCGACCAGTGGGAGACCGAAGCAGTCAGCGAAGCCGGCACTCAGACTCCCGCACAAGACAGCGGAGAGGACGGCGCATCCGAGCCCGCAGAGACCTCTGCAACTGCCGATGCGTCCGACCAGCCAGACACGGCCGCGACCACAGCGGATGCAAAAGCCAAACCCTTCCCCATCGAAACGCTTTATACGCTGCTCGTCGCCGAGATTGCGGGCAATAGAGAGCAATACGATTTGGCCCTGGCAAACTACTACTTTCAGGCCGAGCGCACCAAGGACGCGGGCGTTGCTGCCCGCGCTACTCGCATAGCCCGCTATCTCAATGCGCGCCGCGCCGCGCTGCGCTCGGCGCAATTGTGGGTAAAACTGGCACCAGACAGTGCCGACGCACAATTGGCGGCAACCGCCGAACTAACCCTTGCCGGCAAGCTGGATGAGGCCCTGCACCATGCGGAACTGGCACTGGCGCTCGGCGGTAACGCGCCATTGCAGTCGGTGGCCGCTACCGCAGTTGATAACGAAGAGCTCGCGGCAAAAGTATTGCCAGAGTTCGAGCGCCTCCATCTAAAATACCCAGGGAATTCTGAAGTCTCGCTAGCCTATGCCATGCTATTACGCGCAAACAAGCGCTCTCAGGAGGCCTTGAAAATTACGCGTCAGGTGCAGGAACGCGACCCATCAAACCTGGATGCGCCACTGCTTGAGTCTCACGCCCTGATCGACATGGGCCGAGAAAATGAGGCCCGCCGCCTGCTGGAAAACCTGGTAGAACTTTACCCCAAAGAGAGCCGACTGCGCCTGCAATACGCCCGACTTCTTATTCGCCAGGATCTGGATCTGGCGCAACAACAGTTTGCCGAGCTGGTAAAGCAGCGCCCCAACGATGGCAACCTCATCCTCTCCCTGGCACTTATTCACTACGAAACTAAGCAATTCGATAAGGCCGCACCGCTGCTCAACAAGCTGCTCAAGCTGGAGGATCACGAATCCATCGCACACTTTTACCTGGGCGGCATTGCCGAGCAAACAGACAACCCACAGCAAGCGGTGATTCACTACCGCCTAGTGCGCCCAGGCAGTGACTATGTGCAGGCCATCACCCGCGGTACGAGCCTGCTCGCCAAGCTCGGGGAAACCGAAGAAGTGCACAAATGGTTCTCTGAACTGCGCCAGCGCCACTCGACCCAGCAGGAGCAGTTTTATTTAATGCAGACCGACCTGCTAACAAAAAATGGGTATTTGGAAGAAGCGCAGACCCTGTTGGCTGACGCGATAAAAGAAAACGAGGACAGCAATCGCCTGATTTATGCACACGCTATGGCCAGCGAACAGTTAGGCGATGTGGAAAACTTTGAACAGGGTTTACGCAAGCTATTGTCCCGCGACCCGGATAATGCGAACCTGCTAAACACATTGGGTTACAAACTGCTTTCTTACGATGACCGCGTCGAAGAAGCGATGGTGCTTATTTCCAAGGCCATTGAACTCAGCCCGGATGATCCTGCAATCATCGACAGTATGGGCTGGGCGCATTACCGCCTTGGCAACTACACCGAAGCAGTCACCTACTTGCAAAAAGCATTGAGCTTGCTGCAAGACCATGAAATTGCCGCGCACCTTGGAGAAGCCCTTTGGGCCCTCGGCGAACACCAACAGGCCATGCAGGTGTGGGAGCAAGGATTGCAGCAAAACCCGGAAAGTAAACTTATTCCAGAAGCCATGCAGCGGCTTCAGGATCAACAAAGACTGGAACAGCATGTTACGGAAAGCTGACGTTCTCTCTTTCACCTCATATGAAGCAACCGCACACCGCGCCCTGAAAGTACTGGGCGCAGCTTTGCTATTCACGCTCGCCGCGTGTAGCGCGCAGAAACCACAACCGCAGCAAACACCCTCTCACAGCACCCAGCAACAGTCGGCGGCGGCGCTTCAGCGCTGGGAGGTCAAAGGAAAACTGGGCGTGCGCTCACCGAGAGAAAACGGCAGCGCAAATCTGGTTTGGCAACAAGCCAACACCAATTACCGTATTCACCTGAGCGGGCCTCTCGGTGCCGGGTCCACCACCATCACCGGTGCGCCCAACGGTGTCAGCCTGCAGAAAGGCAGCGACCCCGCCGTGTTTGCATCCAATCCTGCGCAACTCACCGAGCAAATCATGGGCTGGCCGCTGCCGGTCTCCGAAATGTTTTACTGGGTGCGTGGTCTGGCGGCACCTGGTGCAGTAAGTGGTCAGCAGAAGAATGCCGAAGGACTACTGCAAAGCCTGCAACAGGCCGGCTGGCAATTGAACTTTAGCGATTATCAGGTAGTGGGCCCCTACAAGCTGCCAAGCCGTATCAAAGCGGCCAGCTCAAATCCCGCCGGCCCGGTGAGCGTTACCGTCGTGGTCAAGGAGTGGATTCCGAAGTAATCACAGGTACCCCCCTAATTCCCTGCCAAAAAAACTGGCGGCTGGTAAACTGGCCGCTGGTTTCTACATTCCCTCCAGCGAAATGAATACGCCTCCCCTCACTCTTACCGCACCCGCAAAACTGAACTTGATGCTGCGTATCCTTGGGCGCCGCGAAGACGGCTATCACGAGCTACAGACGGTATTTCAATTGCTGGATGTCGGTGACACCCTGAGCTTTACCCCCACGAATGATCGACAAATCCATCTTCATTGTCCCGGCGTCGACGTTCCCCCGGAGCAAAATCTGATTGTGCGCGCTTCCCGGTTACTGCAAGAGGCAGCACTGCAGCAGAACATTAGCCGGCAAAACATCGGGGTGAAGATATCGGTCGACAAGGTACTTCCGGCCGGCGGCGGCATTGGCGGAGGCAGTAGCGATGCCGCCACCACCCTGCTGGCCCTGAATCACCTGTGGCAGTGTGAACTGGACCTGGACGCTCTGGCGGAACTGGGCCGGCAACTGGGCGCAGATATTCCCGTCTTCGTGCGTGGCGCTTCCGCATTTGCCGAAGGTGTTGGCGAAAAGCTCACCCCGGTATCCATCGAGCCCCGCTGGTACGTCGTGCTCAAACCTGCCTGCCATGTCAGCACCGCAGCGCTTTTTTCCAATCCGCGTTTGACAAGAGATTCCGCCGCAATTACATTAGCGGCCCTTCGCGACAGGCAGCTGAATAGCGACTGGCTAACCCAATATGCCGGCAACGATTTTCAGCCGCTCGTTGAAGACCTCTACCCTGAGGTGCGCGAAGCCAGAGAGTGGCTTGCGCAATATGCAGACGCATTTTTGACCGGAACTGGCGCTTGTGTTTTTGCCGGATTTGAGTCGGAAGCGACTGCACGACAAGTGCTTGAAGCACGACCAGATGGGTGGGAAGGTTTTGTTGCCAAAGGTGCAGATGAATCACTCACACACCGGCAACTCGCGAATTTTGCAGCAACTGTCTAAATTGACTAACTGCAACTTTGCTGGGGTGTAGCCAAGCGGTAAGGCAGCGGGTTTTGATCCCGTCATGCGAAGGTTCGAATCCTTCCACCCCAGCCATTTCCTTATTTATAGGTATCCCTACCACCTTGGGGTACAGACGGAGCCTCCGGCCCAGCCGGAAAAACTGGCAACCCAGCCACAACACGACACTTGCACAACGGTCGCCCAATGAATTGGCAATACAACACCCTGCAAGCAGTTCCCGCTCCGTATTCCGCCTAATTTTTACTACTATCTTCTATCCCGACGAAAAAGGTACTCGCAGTGGCTGACTTAATGGTCTTCACCGGCAACGCAAACCCGGAACTGGCACAAAAGGTTGTTGAGCATATGGCGATACCCCTCGGGGAAGCAGTGGTTAAGCGCTTCTCCGATGGCGAAATTGCTGTGGAGATTACCGATAACGTGCGCGGCCGCGACGTTTTCGTCGTTCAGTCCACCTGCCAGCCGACCAACCGCAACATCATGGAACTGATCCTGCTGGTTGACGCACTGCGCCGCGCTTCTGCCGGCCGTATTACCGCGGTAGTCCCCTACTTTGGTTACGCCCGCCAGGATCGCCGTGTTCGCTCCCAGCGTGTGCCGATTTCCGCCAAGGTTGTAGCCGACATGATGGTGAGCGTGGGCATCGACCGCGTGCTGACCGTTGACCTGCACGCAGAGCAGATCCAGGGCTTCTTCGATGTGCCAGTGGATAACGTTTACGGCTCCTCCGTGCTGCTCGACGATATCGAGCGCCAGAAATACGAAGACCTGGTGGTTGTTTCCCCGGATATCGGCGGTGTTGTGCGCGCGCGTGCGGTAGCGAAAAGCCTCGACTGCGAACTGGCGATCATCGACAAACGTCGCCCCGCAGCCAACGTGGCGGAAGTGATGAACATCATCGGTGAAGTCAGCGGCCGCACCTGCCTACTGGTGGACGATATGGTCGACACCGCCGGCACTCTGTGTAACGCCGCCAAAGCCCTGAAAGACCACGGCGCCAAGAAGGTTGTTGCCTACTGTACCCACCCGGTTCTGTCCGGCAAGGCCATCGACAACCTGAACAACTCGGTAATGGATGAACTGGTAGTCACCGACTCCATCCCACTGGGCGACAAAATGGAGAAAGCCCCCAAGATCCGCCAGCTCACCCTGTCCGCCATGCTGGCCGAATCCATGCGCCGCATCAGCAACGAAGAATCACTGTCGGCGATGTTTAGATCTTAAGGGTTGCCCCTAAGAGTTCCGGCCCTACCTAAGGGCTCCGCTCTTACAGCACCTATTAAGAGCCGGCCCTGGCTCCCCCGCGATCTTCTCCCCATAAGCGCTGGCATTCGCCGGCGCTTACACTTAGAATACGCGCCCGCCCGGCACTGCCGGGCGTTTACTATTGGGCGTTTCAATAGCTTACGCCTGACTTATAGCAACGCCAGAAGGTTCCGGTCGCAGGTCCTTCTGGACAGACAACCTGAGGTTTACCCCATGTCTGATTTCAAACTGAATGCCAGCCTCCGCTCCGACGAAGGGAAAGGTGCGAGCCGCCGCCTGCGTCGCCTGGAAGCAAAAGTACCGGCCATCATCTACGGTGGCAAAGCTGAGCCGCAGTCCGTATCCCTGCTGCAGAAAGACCTGTTCAAGGCTCTGGAAAGCGAATCTTTCTTCTCTTCCGTTGTTACCCTGAGTGTTGACGGCAAAGATGAGACCGTAATCCTGCGCGACCTGCAGCGTCACCCGGCCAAAGCCATCCTGCTGCACGCTGACTTCCAGCGCGTTTCTGCCAACACCAAGGTAAACGTAAAAGTACCTCTGCACTTCCTGAACGAAGAGTCCTGTGCAGGCGTTAAAGCTGGCGGCATCGTGTCTCACACCCTGAATGAGCTGGACATCACTGCACCGGCTTCCAAGCTGCCCGAGTTCATCGAAGTAGACCTGGCGGACCTGGAACTGGACGACACCATCCACATTTCCGACATCAAACTGCCTGCTGGCGTTGAGTCTGTGGATCTGGCCCACGGTGAATCCCACGATCTGGTTGTTGCCTCTGTACACAAGCCACGCGGCGCTGTTGAAGCCGACGCTGAAGCTGCAGAAGGCGAAGAGTCCGGCGAAGAATAAGCCGACTCTCCAAGTCGACTTCTTCTCAGGATCAGCACCTTGAGTAAGGCTCCGGACACGCCCATCCAGTTGATTGTGGGCCTGGGTAATCCAGGCCCGGAATACGACCGGACGCGACACAACGCCGGGGCCGACTTTGTCTCCGAGCTGGCCCGTATTCACGGCACCCAACTCGCGCCAGACAGCAAGTATCACGGCCACTCTGGCCGTGTGCGGATCGGCGGGCAGGATATCCGCCTGCTGATTCCCACCACCTATATGAATCGCAGTGGCCAAGCAGTGGGCCCACTGGCGAACTTCTTCAAGATTCCCGCCGAAGCTATTCTGGTCGCTCACGACGAGCTGGACCTGCCCTGCGGCACCGCGCGCCTGAAAAAAGGTGGCGGCCACGGAGGCCACAATGGCTTGCGCGATATCATCGCGGCACTGGGAAACAATCGTGAATTCATGCGCCTGCGTCTCGGTATTGACCACCCGGGTAACGCCCGCGATGTAGCCAAGTACGTTTTGCAGCGCGCGCCCCGCACCGAACAGGACCAGCTGGCGGAAGCCATCGACCGCGCGGTGGACGCACTACCCACCGCCGCTACTGGCGACTGGAACGGGGCCATGAAAACACTGCATACCAACTCCAAGTAGCGGCATTTCGCTGCGAAACACATTCAACGAAAGGCGGCACGCGCAGACGTACCGACCACACCAACAGGATTCAGACCATGGGTTTTACTTGCGGCATCGTCGGCCTGCCCAATGTGGGCAAATCCACTCTGTTCAATGCCCTGACCAAAGCGGGTATCGATGCAGAGAACTTCCCCTTCTGCACAATTGAACCCAACGCGGGTATCGTACCGGTACCGGATACGCGCCTGGACAAACTGGCGGAGATCGTCAATCCGCAGAAGCTGATTCCCACCACCATGGAATTCACCGATATCGCGGGCCTCGTGGCCGGCGCTTCCAAGGGTGAAGGTCTGGGCAACAAGTTCCTCGCCAATATCCGCGAGACCGACGCCATCGCCCACGTGGTGCGCTGCTTCGACAACGACAACGTCATTCACGTAGCCAACCAGGTAAATCCGGTTGCCGACATTGAAGTGATCAACACCGAGCTGGCTCTGGCCGACCTAGATACCGTGGAAAAAGCGTTGCAACGCTACACCCGCGCCGCCAAAGGCCAGGACAAGCACGCGATCAAAATGAAAGCGCTGCTGGAGAAAATTCAGCCACATCTGGACGAAGCCAAGCCGCTGCGCTCCTTCAGTCTGAGCGAAGATGAACTGGCGGACCTGCGCGAGCTGAGCCTGCTTACCGTAAAGCCCACCATGTACATCGCCAACGTGGATGAAGACGGGTTTGAAGGTAACGCACACCTGGACGCGGTTGCCGCTATCGCCACGGAAGAAAACGCGGTACTGGTGCCCATCTGCAACAAGTTGGAATCCGAGATCGCCGAACTCGACGACGATGAAAAGCTGGAGTTTCTGGAAGAACTGGGCATGGAAGAACCCGGCCTGAACCGCGTAATCCGCGCGGGCTACGAGCTGCTGGGCCTGCACACCTACTTCACTGCCGGGGTAAAAGAAGTGCGCGCCTGGACCATCCCGCTCGGCGCAACCGCACCGCAGGCGGCGGGCAAGATCCACACCGACTTCGAAAAAGGCTTTATTCGCGCGGAAGTTGTCAGCTACACCGACTTCGTGGACAACAATGGCGAGGCCGGTGCCAAGGAAGCGGGCAAGTGGCGCCTTGAAGGCAAGGAATATATCGTTGCCGACGGCGACGTAGTCCACTTCCGCTTTAACGTTTAAGCTCCCTCTCCGGCTACTCCCGCTAGCCGATTTCCGGTGGGCGCTTGACCACTCAATGCAAGCGCCTGCCGGGATAACTCGCCACCCGCAGCCCCCGACTGCAATAGCAGCACCATAACCAACACCGAAGGTTGCCATGCACCAATCCAACTGGAGAGTTGGTCTTCCACTCGCCCTCACCACTGCCTTTCTCTGGGGCCTGCTGCCCATCGCCATGAAGGGACTGATCGAGGACATGGATTCCACCACGGTGACCTGGTACCGGTTCTTTGGTGCCGCATTGTTTGCGGTGACCTGGTATGGATGGCGTCAGGAGCTGGAACTGAAAAACCTGTTTAGCGGCAAACTTCTGCCCTATACAGTGCTGGCAGTAGGCGGCCTGCTGGCGAACTACATCGCCTATGCCACCGGCCTCAATTACATTACGCCGGGAGCACTCCAGGTCCTTATTCAGCTGGCCCCGCTACTCCTGCTGATTTTCAGCGTGTTTTGGCTCGGCGAACGCTTCTCACCCCGCCAGTGGATGGGGGTTGTTCTAGTCTGCGCCGGCCTGCTGATGTTCTTCAATCAGCGCCTCGGAGAGCTCTGGGCCGGAGAAGATCGTGAATACCTGATTGGCGTGGGCCTGGTGGTAATCGCGGCAATTACCTGGGCAGTGTACGGACTCTTCCAGAAAAAGATCGTCGCCCAATCCCGCCCGCAGAACCTTCTTACACTGATCTATGTAGCCGGTACCCTCTGCTTCCTGCCGGTTTCCCACCCGGGCACCGCGCTACAGCTGGACTGGCTGGGCTGGGGTCTCCTCCTGTTCCTCACTGCCAATACCCTCATCGCCTATGGCGCTTTCGCCAAAGCCATGGAGGTATGGGAGGCCTCAAGAGTCAGCGCGACACTCGCGCTGGTACCGCTAATGACCCTCGGACTGAGCACGATTATCGGCGCAATATGGCCGGGTTACATCGATATGGAGCCGATGAACTGGATCAGCTGGGTTGGCGCCATAACCGTTGTGCTCGGCTCTCTGCTAGCTGCCATTGGGCGTGGCCGCTGATCCACTCACGGGAATCTGTGGTAAAAGTGCATAGCGCGCTAAGCTACTGATTAATTTACCAAAAAGGTGTTGACAGCCCCCCTAGGTCGCCCGATAATGCGCGCCCTCGGTTAGCCGAGATTATTTGTGGCAAGGTAGCTCAGCTGGTTAGAGCGCAGCACTCATAATGCTGAGGTCGGGAGTTCAAGTCTCCCCCTTGCTACCATTTTCTTCTCGTGATTCCAGCATCACGGAACACCACTGGGGTGTAGCCAAGCGGTAAGGCAGCGGGTTTTGATCCCGTCATGCGAAGGTTCGAATCCTTCCACCCCAGCCATCTTTATAAAAAAGGCGATTCCCTAGGGAATCGCCTTTTTTATTTGCCGTCTATCTGACCCGCCCTCTGCTCACTCATCCAAGCCTGCCAGATTCACCCCTATCAAGTCGCAGCAACAACGCCCTCAGTCTCGGAAGACGCAGTAAAGTTGCGCTTGCGCAGCTGCTCCCGGCGCAGCCCAAGCAATCTGAGCGCCTCAAAGCCCGCCAGACACGCCACCATTCCGAGAAGCGCCAGCGCCACCCCGGATGCACCCAAAGAGCCCCACTCAGACACACAGGTCCACACGAACTGAACCACGCACAATAGCGCCACCACCAGCAGTGTGGGCGTGCGGCCTATTAAACCCACCACAAACACCCCTAACGGCGCCCCAAGGGCCACCACAGGCGCCGCAGCGAGCCAATTGTCCAGCACCCCCGGCTGCCAGTCGCCAGCGACACTCTTGACCGCCACTCCGACCACGGAAGAAAACGCCATGATGACTACAGAAGTGGGGATGGCCACCTTCAGATCCACACGGGATAGCAGAACCAGCGCCGCATACACCACCATATCAATACCGACACCGGTCACCGACACAGCGACAAATCCGGAAGCAGCACCAAGCAGCACACCGATGCGGAAATCCTTCGGGCACCGGGGGTCACCATGGTGGTCATGAGCGGTAATCTCGCGGAGACGATAGAGGTGCAGCAGACCAAAACTTCCCCAGATCACCGCAAAGGTCAGCTTTACCCACAAATCCGGTACCAGTGGGGCAAAAAACAATATCCCCAGCGGCGTAGCGATCAGACTGCCGAGCAGGGCACCGCGCAACATCGCCCAGGCAAGCGCCTGCCGACGACAAAATATATAGATACTGGCACTGACCATGCCGATGGACTGTACGGCAAAACTGAAATCCCGTCCTAGACTCGCGGGCATATCAAATAACAGCACCAGAACCGGAAATCCCACCGTACCACCACCCATAGGGGTAGAGCCGGCAGCATAGCTGCCAACAGCCATAGACAGAGCCATGGGCCAGTGTTCAGTGACAAGAGGCCAGAAATTATTGCCGAAGACGTAAACAGCCCATAGCGAATAGAACACACCGAGCCACAGCAGCCAGGGCAAATAACGGGATAAGGCGCGTTTCATAAACTTGACCCACACTCAACGTTAGCCGTGTACAAGCTTTAGAAATTTGTCATGTTCCATTGAGGCAGTTTTCGCACGACCCACAAGCTGCTCAAACCGCCCAAAGATGGTGCCAACTTCCGTATCAGACATGGAAAAACGGGGAGAGGGATAATGCTGCATCCCGTACAGCACATAACGATAATTCGTATCCGTAAAGATACTCGCATAGCTACCAGCAAAATCCTGGTATTCACAGATCTTGTGCTTCCACAGTGGCAATCTGGAGTTCAACCAGTGACACCCCTCAACGGTCGCAGGAGCATTGCGCCAGAATTCAGAATCATCACGATTAGACAGGCAGTAGTGCAAGACGATGAACTGCTTTAGGTCTTGGTAGAAGCCCCGCATTTTTTCATTGTATGAAGCGCGTAACACAGCACTTCCGTCATCGCCTGCCAAGTGCGTTGCCAGCAAACTCACGCCCAAGTGAATCATGTGCAGGCCTGTAGACTCCAAAGGCTCGATAAAGCCCCCCGACAACCCAACTGCAACACAGTTTCCAACCCAAGTATCTTTTCGGCAGCCAACTTTCATATCCAAATGCGTACACTTGATTACGCTAGCATCAGTCCCCAAAAAGCTCCGCAACTCACTTTCGGCCTGCTCCGGCGACAGCCGGCTACTGTCATAGACATAGCCACTACCCTGCCGATTAACCAAATCGATTTGCCAAGCCCAACCACTGGATAGCGCTGTAGCAACCGTATACGGACGCGGAGTCGCACCTTCTGGCATCTCCCGCTGAATAGCGACAGCCTTGTCGCAAGGCAAAACGCCAGAGAATGACTCCCAATTATCTTTCTGAAGCTTATCGATTAATAAACCGCGAAACCCTGTGCAATCAACAAAGAAATCCCCGGAAAAACTTCCCTGATCCGTTGCTACAGAAAGAATCTCCCCCTGCTCAACCTCAGCATCGAGAACAGTTGCTTCAATATGGCAAACGCCTTGCTCGACCGCTTTTCGACGCAGAAAACGCGCCAAAAGCGTTGCGTCGAGATGGTATCCATAAGGCGCAATGGCTTGAAACTGGGGAGAGGAGCCACTTTTAGGACACTGCCCCGATTTAATTAGGTGAGAATTTAAGCTGACACCTTCATCATAACGCTGCCGATCAGACCGCCCCCCGACGAACCATGCCGTAGAGATATCTACCGAGCCACCGGGTTGCTGCTGATCAAATGGATGGAAATATTCATGGGTATTACCATCAACCGGCTTCATCCAGTTACGGAACATGATCCCCGACTTGATGGTTGCATTCGTCTCTGCCATTAACTCACGTTCATCCAACCCCATGGCAGCAAAAAAGAAACGAATGCTGTGAACGGTAGCTTCACCAACCCCGATAATTCCAATATCTGGGCTTTCTATGACATTGATCTGATAGTTCTTGACATCGCGATTAAAATAGCGATTGAGGTAAATTGCGGTCATCCATCCCGCACTACCACCACCTACAATATTCAATGTTTTGATCGCGCGAGACTTCATAGGTTGCTAAATTTTTTGTAGACCGTATTTTTTAATACGTTCAATAAGCACCCGATGCTCAGGCAACGCACCTAGCAACTGCTTAGAGAACATCGAAATTTCTTGAATTCTGCTTACAGCTTCTGACATACGCGTGTACCACCCAGAACTTCCTGCGGACAGCGTCGTCTCAAATTCCATTCCGTATAGAACGTACTGATAGTTTGCCAAATTAAAAATTCCGAATTTACTCGGAAAATCATATGCACTTGGCGGCTGGAATTTCCAGAGAGCTAATTTTTCCTGGAGCGAATCAGGAATTGAGCGTGTGTCACAGTTATCAACCCAAAACGCATGATCTCGACGACCACTAATGCAATAGTGCAATTTGATAAAGTCAATTACACAATCCCATGAGTACTGCACAGCCTGATTAAACTGTTTCGCGACTATCGGCATCGCCGATTTATTTGCCGGGAAAATATCTGCGAGCATTCGTGCTGCGGCATCATAAACAAGTATGCCGGTTGCCTCTAAAGGCTCAACAAACCCCTGGGACAAACCAATAGCCACACAATTGTTTTGCCAAAAAGTTTCGCGATATCCCACTCGCATCGGAATTCTTCGAATAGACAGATCACCCGTCTTATCGTCCAGATAATCCCGAAAAACGGATTCAGCCCTGTCATGGCTCGTGTGATCGCTTGAATAGACATACCCGGTACCACGACGTTCGGATAGACCAATGTCCCATATCCACCCGCTTTCTTGAGCAGTGGATATAGTAAAGCTTGGAATTGGGGCGTCTTTGCTCTGGTTGGGTATTTGTGCAGCCAACGCATAGTCCGCAAACAATACATCGCGCTTATCTACGAACTTCACCCCTAACGACTGCCCAAGCAGAAGTGAGGCGAATCCCGTACAGTCGACGAATAAATCAGCTTCCAGCTGCTCACCCGCGACCGTTTTAACCGCAGTAATATCACCAGACTCATCGCGCAAAACACTCTGAACATCAGCGAGCAGGTGTTTTACACCCAGCTTCTTTACACCGTGACGTGTGAGTAAGCGCGCAAACTTGGCAGCATCCAAATGATAAGCATAACTGGTATGTCCCTCGTACTCGGGTACCGTCATATCTTTGGGGCCAAGCCCGCTATCACAGACCGCACCCTGTACGGCTACGGTATCCACATAACTGCCGTCTGCCGCACCTTGCAACCAGTAAGGTGTTAAATCGCCAAACTGATTATCCGGGTAATCAAAAATATGGTGGTAGTAGTCTGCTCCAGAGGTTCCGGGAGGGCGGACCCAATTCGCAAACTTGATACCCTGCTTGAATGTGGCATCACACTCACGTATGAATTCGGTTTCACTGATGCCGAGGTAACGGAGGGAATCCCTAATCGCCGGAACCGTACCTTCACCAACACCAATTGTGGGGATATTTTCAGACTCAACCAGCGTAACCTGAACGCCAGCTGGGGAGGAGGAGGCTAGCTTTTTAGCAAGGTGGCAAGCTGACAACCAGCCAGCTGTGCCACCTCCGACTATCAATACGCGTTTGATTTGCTCACTACTATCGATAGTCATGCTATTGAACTAAGTTCAAAAATTAAACACCAGCCTGCATTTTGGCCAGTCGGGAGAACTGATGCATGGAACCCAGCTGCGCGTACAGCGGCGGCAGGAAGCCACGCTTACGGAAGTCCGCAAAGTCTTCTTCGCTCAGCTCGTTCAGCTTCTTCTCATCGATCATGTAAATACCGGTCAGGTTGATCTTCTCACCACCAGCATTAACAGCAACATTCTGAGTGGTCAGCAGGTCCTTCTCGGCAAGAATCGCGATGAAAGCTTTAGTCATCTGATCACTTTCCAGGTAGCCCACCAGAGACTCTTTCTTCGCCTTCAGGTACTCAGACTCTTCGCCTGCGTCGTCGAACAGGGCATTACCCTCTTCTTCGCCGACAACGGGGCTGTTCTCTACCAAGCCAACCATCAGTTTCTCTTGATCTTCGCCGGCAGGAGCCAGAACGAAAGGATGGTTGCGCACAGCACCCGGAACGAAAACACCTTTCCAGTTTTCGCCATCAACAAACAGGTTTTCACCTACTTTAAGGCTCAGAAGCGCAACAGATTGGAATTGTCCAGTATCGGAGTTCTTCACGAAAACGATCGGGTACTCAGCACCCAGGCGAGAGAACTCATGGGCAGTTACCGGCACCATGTGAGCCTCTTTAACGTGCTCAAAGGTCCCCAATTCACGAACTTTCAGCTTACCGTGAACGTCACTGCGTAGTGGTACGATTTTTGGGGCTTCTACAGTGGCCATACAACACCTTATTCAATTGGAAGTTATTCTAAAAAGCCCGCCTAGTATATTTTTCATACGAAAAAAGGGAAGCAAAAACTTCCCTTTTTCCGTCACATCACGAAATTACTTCGCTATTAGAACTTGTAAGAAGCTCCAATGTTGATGCGGCGAGCGGTTTCGTACTCGTACAGCGGGAAGCCGCCAGTGAAACCACTTCCCGGAGCGGGCTGAGCATTATTACCCAGCTGAACAGATTCTTCTGCCAGCAGGTTGTTCACGTCGAGCTTAACATCCAGGTTCTCAGTGGCATACCAAACCGCGCTCAGATCCAGACTACCGAAATCGTCGTGCAAACGGTTTCCGTATGAGCCCGACTCACGGAGCATGTACTCACTGCGCCAGTTGTATGCAATACGAGCAGAGAACATGTCGTTTTCGTAGTAACCAGTCAGGTTATACACATTCTCGGAACTATCGCTCAGGAACGGGTTACCGTCGGTGAAAGTTGCCTCATCGGTATCAGTGTCGGTCCAGGTGTAGTTCACGATAGCGCCGAAACCGTTACCGAAGTCTTGCTGATAACCCAGCTCGATACCGGTAATTGTTGCGCTTTCACCGTTGTCTTTTTCCTGAACAGTCCAGCCAAATGGCTGCTCACTAGCAGGCAATTCAAACGGAACCTCGCTCGCGGAAGCACTGTACTCACTGATGGTTACAAAGTTACTAACGTCTTTGTAGAAAACACCACCAGAAATCAGAGAGCCCTCTGCGAAGTAGTACTCCAAGCCCAGATCAAACTGGTTAGCCAGGAAAGGCTCAAGACCAACGTTACCAACCACCCAGAACTGGTTATTGTCGATTTCGTCGTTGGCACCGATGGGGCTCGGGTTTACGTACATGTCTACGTATTGCGGACGAGCCATTACCTTGGCGGCTGCAGCGCGGACAACCACATCGTCGCTCAAGTTGTATGCCAGGTTAAAGCTCGGCAGAACAACAGAGTAGTCAGCGTCAGTTTCGGTGCGCACACCGTCAATGTAGTAGACAGAAGTGGCATCTGTGGTTACGTAGCGCAGACCGAAGTTACCGCGTACATCACCAACCTCGTAGGTAGCCATAGCGTAGACCGAAGAATTGGTCTCATCGATCTCACTGTAAGAGCCGAGATCCTCAACCTTACCGGTAACGGAAGCTTTGGCCCACGCTTTCAGCGCATCGTCATTCAGGCGAGGAATCTGGTAACTACCAGCACCCGCATCGATTGTGCCGTTGATAATGCCGTCGGTGGAGATAATCGGATCAAAGCCATCTACCTGGGTGAACTCAAAGCGACGGCTGGTGGAGTTGTGATCAGCAGTTTTAATACCGGTCTTGATTGCGTTAATCGCACCAAATTCCACGTCAAACTCTACGTCCGCCTGGAAGTAAGTTTCTTCGTCGGTTTTCGGGGTCGCATTGAAGTTAGCTCCAGTCTGCATAGACAGGGAACCTGGATCGTAGCTACCCAAGTCGAAACCGTTCAGATCCCAGGATTGACCGCCACCGAAGAAGTCGTAGCTAGCGCCGTCCAGTGCAAAGCCACCAGAGCCGTCGTCGACAGCCATTTCAAAGTCGGTTCCACCGGTTGAAGAAGTCGAACCAGCCTGGAAGCTCGCTTCGTAACCTTCACCAGAATAGGTGACAGACAGGTCAAACACGTCGGAATTCATGGTTGCTTCACGCGGACGCGCCTGCAGGAACGCCACGTTCAACGGACCACGTGCAGTGGTGCCATTCAGCTGGTCTGCCGGATCGACATCAACACCACACCAGCCACAGTTACCCTGAGTCAGCCACAGTGCGTAGTTGGTGTTGTCTGCCTCCATCTGCATATCGATGGCATTCAGCACGATATCCAGGTTTTCAGTAGGCTGGTACTGGAAAGTTGCGTTCAACGCAGAGCGCTTACGCTCCTGCTCAAATGCAACTGGGCCGGCACCCCACTCCCAGAACGCTTCGTTACCTTGACGCTGCAGCAGACGCTCTTGGGAAACAGCGGAAACCAGAACACCGAAAGTTTCGGAATCATTTTTCCAGCTCGCCAGACCGGAGAACTGCGGGTCGGTAGAGTCGGAATCAGACTGACGAGAAGCTTCGACTGAAGCCTGAAGAGTCAGCGGATCGAGATCCAGAGGCTTGCGAGTATTAATAACTACGGTACCGCCCACGCCGCCTTCAGCAAGGTCAGCCTGGGAAGTTTTGTACACTTCGATGTTTCCAACCAGCTCGGACGGCAGCAGTTCATAGTTGAAGCTACGCTTGGCAGGCTCCAGTACAAACCAACCGGTAGACGCAACGTTCTGGCCGTTCAGCGTGGTAAGAGTCAGGTCATTACCGGCACCACGGATAGATACCGCTGCGCCTTCACCGAACTGGCGCTGGATAGTTACACCAGGAACGCGCTGCAGTGATTCTGCAACGTTTTTGTCTGGGAACTTGCCAATATCTTCTGCAGAGATCGCGTCCACAATAGAGTAGGAATCGCGTTTGGTGCTGATTGCATCCTGTAGAGCTCCACGAATACCGGTAACGGTAACTTCTTCGAGAGCATCAGTTTGAGCAACTGCCAGCGGAGCCATCAGGCCACCACTCAGTACAGCCGCACTGATCGAGAGAGCGAGTTTGTTGCGCTTAAGCATCGATTTCCCCTTCCTTTTTTATAGATATAAAGGTTTGGTTAGAAATTTTTTATTCACCTTGTACCGCCAAATGATAGCGCTGTCATTTGATAGCTTTGATAGCGCTGTCATTCTCACGATCGACAATACACACTCTGGAAAGAAAAAGCTACCGCTCGGGAAGGAAAATATCTGGGTAATTGCCGTCTTTCTAATCTCACTAACTGTCATTTATGACAGTTCGAAGTGAGATTTACTCTAATTTCGGGCAGGTGCAGTACAAAATTTGTACAAACTTTTTGGGCGGACCCCACATGAGAGGCCGACTGGCTCATGCCCCTTGACCACACAGGGCAGAATGTAAAACAACCACCCATAAAAAAACCCCGGCAAGACCGGGGTTTTCAAACGACAGGTCAATCTTGACCTATTCGATTTCCTTGATGCGCATGGAGCTGGTACCACCGCCCATGTTCAGGCGCTCACCCTGGGTAATCAGGATACGCTGGCCTTTTTCCAGATCGATACGGGAACCCAATACCTCAACGATCGCGTCGGTCAGGTGGCCGAGCGGCACAGACGCCGGGTCAAACTCAATCGGCTCCACACCACGCAGCAGTACCAACTGACGGGCAACACGCGAGTGGCGAGTCATTGCAAAGATCGGCAACTGACTGGTGGCACGAGACATGATACGTGGGGTACGGCCAGACTCGGTCAGTGCTGCTACCGCACACAGGTTCTCAACGCGGGCCGCAGACTCAATTGCTGCCTGAGCAATCACGGTATCGATGGTCTCGGAAGAAGAGCGATCAGCAGCCGGGCGAGAGGTAGTACCCAGGTACTGCTCCGCACCAACAACTACTTCCGCCATGGACTCTACCGCCGCTACCGGGAAGTCGCCAGCGGCGGTTTCCGCAGACAGCATCACTGCATCGGTGCCATCCAGAACCGCGTTGGCCACGTCCATCACTTCGGCGCGGGTCGGGGTCGGGTTGGTGATCATGGATTCCATCATTTGAGTCGCAGTGATCACACCGCGGTTCAGTTCATTGGCTCGGTTGATCAGTTTCTTCTGCACGCCTACCAGCGCCGAATCACCGATTTCTACACCCAGGTCACCACGGGCCACCATGATCACATCAGACGCCAGAATAATACCGTCCATCTGCGCATCATCGTTGACCGCTTCAGCGCGCTCCACCTTGGCAACGATCGCGGCATTGCTACCCGCTTCACGCATCGCCTTGCGCGCGATATCCAGGTCTTCACCGCTGCGCGGGAAGCTCACAGCGAGGAAGTCCACATCCAATTCAGCAGCGAGTTTGATATCGCCGTAGTCTTTTTCGGTAAGCGCCGGCGCGGAAAGGCCACCGCCTAACAGGTTAATACCCTTGTTATTGGACAGCTTGCCGCCCTGCAGTACACGACAGAACAGCTTGCTATTGGTACCACCGGTGACTTCCAGGCGAATCTTGCCATCGTCCAACAGCAGAATATTACCGGGCTTACAGTCTGCGATCAGTGAAGGGTAATCGACACCCACACGCTGCTGGTTACCACCCTCTTTCGGGCAATCGGCGTCGAGGGTGAACTCGGCGTTGTTTTCCAGGAAGATACTGCCTTCCGCAAAACGGGCAATTCGAATTTTCGGGCCCTGCAGGTCGCCCAGAACAGCAACCAGTTTGTTTTGCTCTGCAGCGGCGCGGCGCACTTCTTCCACACGTTTGCGGTGGTCATCGGCACTGCCGTGGGAAAAGTTCAGGCGTACAACATTTACGCCGGCGCGGATAATCTCGTCAATTACACGCGGCTTGTCCGTGCCCGGGCCGAGTGTGGCAACAATTTTTGTATGGCGAATCATAGTGGTGGTTTTTTGTATTTGAATGTGAAGTGAGACCGATTCATTGTGATCGCAGTCATCGTTGACCGCTTACCTCGCTACCAAACCCGCTAGCAAGGTCAAGAACAGGCCCGAGTGAGTCTTGCACTCACCCGGGCGGGATAACGCAAGGTTATCCGGCTGCTATTACAGAAGTAATTACAGACCCTGGGCTTTGGCCATGGCCAGACTGGTGTCGAGCATACGGTGAGAGAAGCCCCACTCGTTGTCGTACCAGGACATCACTTTCACCAGGTTACCGTTTACACGGGTGTGGTTGGCGTCAAAGTGGCTGGAAGCTGCGGTGTGGTTAAAGTCCACAGAAACCAGAGGCTGATCGCAGTAGGACAGCACACCGCCTTTCATGGTACCGGCAGCGTCCTGCAGAATCGCATTGATTTCGTCTGCAGTGGTTTCGCGGCTAGCAATAAACTGGCAGTCCACCAGGGAAACATTGTTCACTGGTACACGTACCGCCATACCGTCCAGCTTGCCCTGCAGTTCCGGCAGCACCAGACCTACCGCGGCAGCCGCGCCAGTCTTGGTCGGAATCATGTTGTCTGCGGCTGCACGTGCACGATAGATATCTTTGTGCACCGCATCCTGGGTGTTCTGATCGTTGGTGTAAGCGTGAACGGTGGTCATAAAGCCGCGCTCGATACCAATCGCTTCATTCAGCACCTTGGCAACCGGTGCCAGACAGTTAGTGGTACAGGAAGCGTTGGACACAACTTTGTGCTCTGCCGTCAGCTTGTCGTCGTTCACACCGTAAACCACGGTCAGATCTGCGTCTTTGGACGGAGCAGAAATCAGTACCGCTTTTGCACCAGCTTCCATGTGCTTGGACGCTGCAGCTTTATCAGTGAACAGACCGGTACACTCAAGTACCAGATCCACTTCCAGTTCCGCCCATGGCAAGGCGGCAGGATCGCGCTCCTGGCAAACTTTCACAGTGTCACCACCAATAACCAGGTTCTCACCCTCAACCACAACTTCGGTATTGAAGCGGCCGTGTACGGTATCGAAGCGGGTCAGATGGGCATTGGCTTCCACCGGTGCCAGATCGTTAATCGCAACCAGTTGGATACGGTCGTTATAGCCAGACTCGTAAATTGCACGAGTGACATTGCGGCCAATACGACCATATCCGTTAATAGCAATTTTGAGTTTCATATCGCTACACCCTTTGTCTTGTAAAGTTTATGAATTTTGTATCGCGACGCTGAGTGCAAATCCCCCCCAGCGCGTTGTCTCAATCTTGAGATTTTGGAATCCATTCAGGCTGAATCAGCCTTTTAACTGGGAAGCCTCTTTCGCGAGACGCGTGATCTCAGCCCAGTTCTTTTCTGCTACCAATTTCGGAGCCGCCATCCAGGAACCGCCAACACAAACAACGTTGGACAGGTTCAGATAATCCATCGCGTTCTTCGGTCCAATACCGCCGGTAGGACAGAACTTAACCTGGCCCAGCGGGCCGCCGATGGATTTCAGCATCGGCACACCACCGGCCGCTTCCGCAGGGAAGAACTTCTGGTAGCCATAGCCACGTTCCAGCAGACGCATAACATCTGAGGGGTTAGCAGCGCCCGGCAACATGGGTACCGATACATCGGCAGCGGCATCCAGCAAAGCGTCGGTCGCGCCCGGGCTCACCATAAAGGTCGCGCCGGCATCCACGGAGCGACGGATGTCGCCAGCATTCAACACCGTACCGGTACCTACGTGTGCATCTGGCAGGTGCTTGGCAATCTCTTCAACCGCAGCCAGCGCTGCCTCTGTGCGCAGAGTGACTTCCAGTACGTTCAGGCCGCCTTCTACCAACGCCTGCGCCAGCGGCAGTGCATCACTCACGTTATCGATCACGATTACCGGCACAACGCCAGCCTGTTCCAATACGGGTACAAGAGTCTCTTGCATGGTCAATTCCTAAATCTCGTCTAATTCGTTGTTATTTAAATGGCCTAGGGCCCGATAAATTAAGGTGCCCAGTACACAGTGACCGGCTTTGATCCCTGCTTGAGAATGCTGCGAACGGGCATTTCCAGCACGTCATCGCCCAGCAGAGCCTGGCGATACACTTTCAGCTTCTCTTCGCCAGAGATCAGCAATTTAATTTCTTTTGCCTGCAAAATTGCCGCAAGTGTCAGCGTCATACGCTCGGTGTGCACACCGGTGACTGCGCTTTGTTTGGCAGTAATGGCTTTGCACAGCTTTTCACTCTTCGGATCGAGCGCTTCTTCCAATCCTTCCGCGTACGGGAAGAAGGAAGCGGTATGGCCATCGTTACCCATACCCAATACACACACGTCGAAAGGGCGTGGCAACTCTTGAAAAGCGCGCTCACAATCTGCTTCGCCTGCGGATGGCGTGGCTGCGGCATTTTTCATACCCAGACACGGCGCCTTGGCCGCTTCGTTTTGCAGCAAGGTATTAGAAATAAATGCCAGATTGCTGCCCGATTCGTCTTTCTCTACCCAGCGCTCATCAACCAGCGCTACATTTACCTTCTCCCATGGGAGCGGGCGACGGGACAGTTCGCGATAAACCGGCTCGGGCGAGCTACCGCCACTTACCAGGAACGTCGCCTGACCGTTCTCTTTGATACCTTCATGCAGAGCAGCAGCGCACTCATTGGCGAGCGCCAGCGTCAGGCGCTCTCGATCTGCAAAAAACTTTTCTTCAACCATGTCTTATGACCGATTTTGAAATTAATTCTTTTACTGAATAATTCGTTTAAGGGTTAAACCAGTGGTGACCATTTTCCGCCAGCAGTTGGTTAGAGGCTTGTGGCCCCCAGGTGCCCGCGCGATAAAGCTGCGGCTGGTTGTTGGTTTCGCGCCAGCGGTCCATGATGGGGTCGACCCATGCCCAGGCCGCAGCGACTTCATCGCGGTGAATAAACAGCGCCGAGTTATTCGCCGCCGCATCCAGCATCAGGCGCTTGTAGGCGTCACTCTTGAAGCTGTCGTAGGTTTCAGACAGCGACAGGTTCAGCTCAACTGGTTGCAGCTCCATGGTCAGGCTGTCCATTTTCTTCGCCATCAGCACCAGCTTGATACTCTCTTCCGGCTGCAGGCGAATCACCAGGCGGTTGGGCAACACCTCGCCGGCTTCCGGCTGATACACACTATGGGAAACGTTCTTGTATTGAATAACAATTTCCGCACAACGCTTTTCCATACGTTTGCCGGTGCGCAAGTAGAACGGCACACCGGTCCAACGCCAGTTGTCGATGTGCGCACGAATCGCGACGAATGTTTCGGTGGTGCTATTCGGTGCTTTCAATTCTTCCAGGTAACCGGGCACCAGCTCTTCGCCCAGGCCACCGGCCACATACTGGCCGCGCACGATATTTTCATCTACATCGTCGTCTGTCAGCGGACGCAGGGCTTCCAACACCTTGATTTTCTCGGAGCGGATATTGCGGGCGGACATGCTGTTGGGCGATTCCATCGCAATCAGGCACAGCAACTGCAGCAGGTGGTTCTGAACCATGTCCCGCATTGCGCCAGTGTCATCGTAGAAACCGGCGCGCCCTTCAAGACCCACGGTTTCATTAATGCTGATCTGGATCTGATCAATGGTCTTGGCATCCCACAGGTGCTCAAACAGCACATTGCTAAAGCGCAGCGCCAGCAAGTTTTGAACCGTTTCCTTACCCAGGTAGTGGTCGATACGGAAAATACTTTCTTCGCGGAAGTACTCTGCGATTTTGCTGTTAATTTCGTCGGAAGTTTTGGCGTTGTAGCCCAGCGGCTTCTCTACCACGACGCGGGAGTTTTCGTGGATCAAACCTTTAACAGACAGGTTTTCACAGCAGGGGCCGAAAACTGCCGGAGGAATCGCCAGATAAAACAGACGAGTGCGCTCGACATCGTTGCCCAGCAAATCTACCAATACATCCCATTGCTCGTCGGGCTTGGAAATATCCAAAGACACCGCGCGTAGCAGCGGGCTGAAAGCTTTCCACTGCTTATCCGAATACTCACCGTCACGCAGGTGGGTTTTCAGCGCCTGCTGAGCGGTATTCATGTACGCATCGGCATCTTCCTGGCGACGACACACCGGGAAAATGCGGGTGCCCTTGTCGAGGCCACCTTCGATAAATGCGCGGTACAACGCGGGAATCAATTTGCGCAGTGACAGATCTCCGCCGCCACCAAACAGTACCATGTCGAATGCTTTTGCCATTGTTCTGCTCTCAAACAAAGACGCGGGTATCTTTTTTTGCAGACCCCGCGTGAATTTCAGTTAAAAAAGAATGCTGCCACCGGTTTCCGCGCCGCTTGCGAGCTTGCGCATATTGGTAAAGAGATCGCGGCCCATGCCTGTGTCATTGCCAGACAAATCGCATTCCGCTGGCGCTCTTGCCGCCAGCTCTTCATCACTTACATGTACTTTGAGAACACCGGCTTCCGCATCGAGCTCGATGAGGTCGCCATCTTGAATTTTGGCTACCATGCCGCCTTCCAGAGCTTCTGGAGACAGATGGATTGCCGCTGGTACCTTGCCGGAGGCACCAGACATACGGCCGTCAGTAACAAGCGCTACTTTGAAGCCTCGATCCTGCAGAACGCCGAGCGAAGGCGTCAGCTTGTGCAGTTCCGGCATGCCGTTCGCTTGCGGCCCCTGGAAGCGCACCACTGCGACAAAGTCCTTTTCCAGCTCGCCCGCTTTGAACGCATCCAGCAGATCATTCTGGCTGTTAAACACCACTGCCGGAGCAGTAACTTTCAGCTGTGGAGATTTCAGCGCAGACACCTTGATCACGCTATTACCCAAATTGCCTTTCAACAACTGCAGGCCGCCATGACTAGAGAACGGATCGTTCGCCGGGCGAATAATGTCAGGATTCCCGGACTCTTCCGCAGTCGGGCGCCACACCAGGCCAGTCTTGTCATCGTTTAGGAATGGGTCGTAGGTATAAGACTCCATACCGGAGTCGCCGAGCACGGTGCTCACGTCGTTGTGCAGCAAACCTGCACCCAGCAACTCGCGAATCAGGTATTGCATACCACCTGCGGCCGCAAAGTGGTTGATGTCGGCAGTACCATTCGGGTACACGTGACACAGCAGCGGTACTACTTCAGACAACTCAGCCATATCCTGCCAGGTAATCTGGATACCGGCGGCGCGCGCCATCGCAATCAAATGCATGGTGTGGTTGGTAGAACCACCGGTGGCATGCAGGCCGACAATGCCATTCACAAACGCTTTTTCGGTAAGAATTTTGGCAATTGGGGTGTAGTTGCTGGGCTCGGAAATTTGCACCAGCTGCTTCACTGCAGTTTGATTCAGCGCGTCGCGCAATTCCGTACCCGGATTAACGAAGGAGCTGCCCGGCAACTGCAGGCCCATGATCTCCACGAGCATCTGATTACTGTTGGCGGTGCCGTAGAAGGTGCAGGTACCGGCACTGTGATAAGAAGCACTCTCGGCTTCCAGCAGTTCTTTACGACCAACTTTGCCCTCTGCATACAACTGTCGAACGCGAACCTTTTCCGAATTTGACAGGCCGGTGGGCATTGGGCCTGCGGGCACAAATACCGCAGGCAGGTGGCCGAATGACAGCGCACCAATTACCAGTCCAGGAACAATCTTGTCGCAAATACCGAGATACAGGCCACCATCGAACATGTCGTGGGACAGGGAAATGGCTGTAGCCATGGCAATGACGTCACGGGAAAACAGTGACAATTCCATGCCCGGCTGCCCCTGAGTCACCCCGTCGCACATTGCCGGCACGCCACCGGCAACCTGTGCTGTTGCGCCGTTGCGCAGCGCTTCGGCCTTCAACATATCGGGATAGGCGCCGTACGGCTGGTGCGCAGACAACATATCGTTGTAGGCATTGATGATGGCCAGGTTTGGACCCTGTCCGGATGCGATCAGATTTTTATCGTGATCGCTGGAAGCCGCCATTGCATGCGCTATGTTCCCGCAAGCAAGGTTGTGACGTGCCCGGCCTTTGCCTTGCGCGCGTTCAACCTGGGCCAGGTACTTGGCCCGGGTTTCTTCACTGCGGCGAATGATCCTGTCGGTCACCGCCTGTATGCGACTGTTTACCGCTGTTTGGTTTGCCATTTTTGATCAACTCTTCGTTTTTTTATCGGCCCGCCACACGTTGTTGTTAAGCCTGTTCTCCAGCAGACTCAGCCACCGCAACTTCCGGTAGCTCCGTGGACATAACCGCGCCGTTCTTTTTCCGGCGGTAGTATTCGATCAGTTGAGTCGTAGAACTGTCTTCGCCCGACAAATCTCCCGCAGCCAGTTTCGGCTCCAGTTTATTCGCCAGGCCCTTACCCAGTTCCACTCCCCACTGATCAAAAGAATAAATTTGCAAAATCACACCCTGCGCAAAAATTTTGTGCTCATAGAGTGCGATCAGCGCTCCCAGTGATCGGGGGTCCAACTCTTTCAAGAGTATTGTGTTACTTGGCTTTCCACCCCTGTGTACTTTGAATGAGGTGAGCCTTTTTATCTCTTCTTGCGACAGCCCCTTGGCTGCCAGCTCGCTAGCCACTGACTCGGCATCCACACCGTTCATCAGCGCCTGGCTCTGGGCAAACATGTTGGCCAGCAAAATTTCGTGGTGACCATCCAGGTCGTGCCCGGGTGCCACGCTGCCAATAAAGTCCGCCGGCACCACTTCCGGGCTCTGGTGCAGATACTGATAAAACGCATGCTGCCCATTAATACCCGTCTGCCCCCAGATCAGAGGGCCGGTGGGGTAATCCACCGCCACCCCGGCGCGGGTGGTTGATTTGCCATTGCTCTCCATATCCGCTTGCTGCAAATACGAAGGCAACATATGCAGTGCCTGCTCGTAGGGCAGTACGGCGTGTGCCGGGTAGCCCATAAAGGTGCAATACCAGACACTCAGCAGCGCCATAATCACCGGCGCATTGGTTTCCAGCGGCGCTTCGCGGAAGTGCTTGTCCATGCTCGCAGCGCCATCCAGCAGCGCGCGGAAGTTCTCAAAGCCGCAGGCGATCGCAATTGGCAAGCCGATGGAGGACCAGAGTGAAAAGCGCCCCCCAACCCAATCCCAGAACCGGAAGGTCCGCTCTGGCAATACCCCAAACTGCTGCGCCTTATCGGGACTGGAGGTCACCGCAGCAAAGTGCTGCTGTAGTAACACCTCCCCATCCACTTCCGGCATCGCCCGCTGCAGCCACGCATGTGCGCTGCGGGCATTGGTCATTGTCTCGCTGGTCGTAAACGTCTTGGACGAGACAATAAATAGTGTCGAATCGGCATCCAGGCCGGCCAGCACATCCGTGAGCTGAGTTCCATCCACGTTGGAAACGAAATGCACTGCGACATCGCCCTTCCGGTGGGCTCGCAGCGCTTCGATGGTGGTTTGCGGCCCGAGATGGGAGCCACCTACCCCAAGATTGACTACATCGGTAAACCTTTTACCCCGATAGCCAGTCAGGGCCCCATTATGTAGTAAAACTACAAACTTTTTCAAGCGCTCCAATTCAGCCTCGACCTGGGCCGTGACGAAATCCCCATCGATCTCGATATCTTCTTGTAAACCCCCACGCAGCGCGGGATGCAGCACTGCCCGGCCCTCAGTTGCATTAATTGGCTTGCCGGCGAAGAAATCTGCGCACCAGCGGGGCAATTCCGCCTCTTCCGCCAAGCGTAATAAATTTACAAAAACTTCTTGGTCGAGCAGGTTTTTCGAGAAATCCAGCAGGAACTCCGGCAGCTCGAGCGAAAAACGCTCGGCCCGCTGCGGATCTACAGCAAACAGGCCCTTCAGCGACGCCTGCTTGAACTCGGCGGCTTGCGCCTGCAGCGCCTGCCAGATAGGTGAATGTGCTAGTGGTTGAGATGAAGAAGTGTCAGAGTGCATAGCGACCCCCGGAAAGTGATGCCAGCACTGGGGTTGCGGGCACCGGTTATTGTTATTTACCCGTTTATCTCGCTGCTTTCACACCCCCTGAGCGAGAACCACCGAGCAAAATGACAACGCTGTCAAATTGGCGAGAGAGTCACATAGTTGGTGGAAGCTGTCAATCGGGCTTGTAGTTTTTTTCCACAGGCGCCAGTGCGGCGCGCACTGAACTAGGCACAACAAAAGCGTGAATGACTGTCAGGCCATCGTCGCGCAGCCCGGAACCGGTTAAACTTGCGGGTTAGGCAAAGACAAGGAAAACGCCAGACATGAAAAGCACCATCAACGACGTGGCTGCACGGGCCGGGGTGTCGATCAAGACCGTTTCCCGGGTGATCAATAATGAACCCTCGGTACGGCCCGCCACCCGCAAGAAAGTGATGGATGCGGTTGAAGAGCTTCACTACCAACCAAACCTGGCGGCCCGTAACCTTGCGGGCACCCGCAGTTACACCATTGCGCTGATCTACGACAACCCGAACGCCTACTACGTGATCGACATGCAGAACGGTATTCTCGAGGCGTGTAAGGCGCGTGGCTACGAGCTACTGATCCACCCCAGCAATTCAAAGTCCGATACGGTTAACGACGAGTTGCGGGCCCTGGTGGAGCACTCCAAGGTTGCCGGCGTAGTACTGACCCCGCCCTTCTCCGAGACCCAGTCGGTCATTGATGAAGTAAACAAGCTCAACCTCGACTATGTCCGTATCGTCTCCAGCGGCGCCGCCGAAGGCGACGAAGACAACTGTATTCAGGTTGACGATACTGCGGCAGCCTTCGATATCACCAAGCACCTGATTGAGCATGGCCACCAGCGCATCGGCTTCCTGTCCGGTGGCGAGGAGCACGTTTCCACCCACGGGCGCCTGGACGGCTACAAGCAAGCCTTGCAGCAGGCTGGCATCAACTTGGCGCCAGAGCTGGTCATCCCTGGCGAGTATTCCTTTGACTCCGGTGTGGCCGGCGCTAAGGCACTACTCGAAAGCGACAACCCACCCACCGCCATCTTTGCGAGTAACGATGAAATGGCGGCGGGGGCACTGTTTGCCGCACGCCTGATGCATATCGAGATCCCGGAGCAACTCTCTATTGTCGGCTTCGAGGACAGCCCCTTCTCCCGTCAGACGTGGCCGAAACTCACTACCGCGCACCAGCCCAACAGTGAAATCGCCAAGTGCGCGGCCGCGCTGGTATTGAATAAAGCCCGAAGCAAAGGGGCTGCGGAAAGCGCTGCGGCAAACAAAGAGGCCGGTATTACTAAGGTATTTGTGCCGGAACTGCTGGTACGTGACTCTACTGGCGATTCACCAGCGGGCTAACGTTACCCCCAGCCTTTCCTAATTTCTCCTATCGGGGCTATTAAGCCCCTCTCTCCTTCTCTCTTCTCTCTTCTCTCTTCTCTCTTCTCTCTTCTCTCTTCTCTCCAACAATCTTCCACCGAGCTTGATACCTAGATCACGTCAGAATGATTTCAGCGTCACCCCGCACCCAATGTGACACAGTTCTCACCTGAGCCCGGAATTTACGAGAATATGAACCTCTCGCCAGTCACACAAACTGCTTCGGCGAGTACTCCACTAATTTTCAAGATCACAGGGAGGGGAATTACGCCGTATATCGGCGTCTAGGAGAGACAACCAACGATTTACATTCAAATTCTCGGGCGGCAGGAAGGCTTTTTGCCGTTGCCCAAAATAATAATTCAAGGACGCATTTGAAGATGATCGAAACGCTTAAAAAACAATCGCTTCTGGCTATCGCTATTGCCGCTGCATCGACGCCCGTTGTCGCGGAAGAAAGTGAAATTATCGAAGAGGTAATCACCATTGGTACGCGAGTCGAGGGCCGTTCCGCCGCAGACTCCGCCGTCCCTATCGACATCATTACCGGAGAAGACTTCGTCAATCAGGGCGACTCCGATCTGAACTCCCTTTTGCGCAACGTTGTACCCTCCTACAACGTCAACACCCAACCCATCAGTGACGCTGCCAGCCTGGTTCGCCCCGCCAACCTGCGCGGTCTTGCGCCCGACCACACTCTGGTTCTGGTCAACGGCAAGCGCCGTCACCGTGCCGCCGTAATTGCCTGGCTGGGCAACGGTGTTTCTGACGGTGCACAGGGCCCGGACATCTCACAGATTCCCTCGATCGCCCTGCAACAAGTTGAAGTACTGCGCGATGGTGCAGCAGCACAATACGGTTCTGACGCGATTGCTGGCGTCATCAACTTCCAACTAAAAGATGACAGCGACGGCGGAGCCATCGAAGTCAAAGCGGGTCAGTTCTACGAGGGTGACGGACGCCAGTTTACCGTCGCCGGTAATTACGGTATGCCGTTTACCGACCAAGGCTTTGTAAACGTCAGTTTTGAAGCAGGCAGCAAGCAAGATACCGATCGCAGCGTACAAAGGGATGACGCCGCCGGGCTGATTGCCGCAGGTAACACCGCGGTAGCCACGCCGGCACAAGTGTGGGGCAGCCCTGAAATCAAAGACGATTTCAAGTCGGTTGTTAACCTCGGACTCGAGCTTGGTGGTGGCAAAGAGTTCTACGCCTTTGGTAACTATGGCAGCAAAACTGTTGATGGTGGTTTCTACTTCCGTAACCCCGAAACACGCAGCGCTGTATTCAGTGATGGATCAGGCCCGCTTATTGGCGACCTGAACCCAGACAATGGCCTGGACAGCTGTGCGGGCTTCACCCATGCCCAGGCCATCGCCAGCGATGAATGCTTTTCCTTCCAGGAAATGTTCCCGGGCGGCTTCACCCCCCGTTTCGGTGGTTACGTAACCGACTTGTCCGGCCTCGCCGGTGTTCGTGGCGAACTCGACAATGGCTGGGCTTACGACGTAAGTGCCTCGCTCGGTTATAACGATGTCGACTTCTTTATCTACAACACCGTTAACGCGTCCTTGGGCCCACAATCCCCGACGAGCTTCAATCCGGGCGCTTACACCCAGCTTGAAAAGAACTTCAATATCGACCTGATTAAAGGGTTCGAAGTTGGCCTCGCTTCTGAACTGAGTGTTGCCACCGGTTTCGAATGGCGCGACGAAACCTTCGAGATTACCACTGGCGACCAGGCGTCTTATGAAATTGGCCCTCTGGCCGCACAAGGCTTTAGTGCGGCGTCGAACGGATTCCCAGGCTTTGGCCCTCTCGCTGGCGGTCAGTGGAGCCGCTCCAACCTAGCTACCTATATCGATATGGAAGCCGACATCGTAGATGGCTGGTTAATGGCGGGGGCGTTGCGCTTTGAGGATTTCGAAGACTTCGGTACCACCGTCAACGGAAAGCTGGCGACCAATCTGGAACTAAGCGAAGCGGTTTCCCTGCGCGCCTCGTGGAGTACTGGATTCCGTGCACCAACTCCAGGGCAGTCCAACGCGTTCAACGTCTCCACCGAGTTTGATGTTGCACTCAATGACCTTGTGAACAACGGCACCATCCCTTCCACCAACCCGGTTGCGCAGCTGCGTGGCGGTGAGGCGCTGGACCCGGAAGAATCCACTAACTGGACTATTGGTGCGGTATTCAGTGCCGGTCCTATCGACGTGACCGTCGACTACTTCAACATTGAACTGGAAGGACGTATTGCACCTTCGCAGCTTTACTCCCTCACCCAGACGGAAGTAGACACCCTGGTCGCCTCTGGCGTAACCAGCGCTGCAAACCTGCAGAACTTCCGTTTCTTCACCAATGACTTCGACACCACCACCAAAGGTTTCGACATTGTCGCGACCTACGGTACCGATGCCATTGGCGATAGTACTGACATCAGCCTGGCCTTTAACCAAACGCAAACTTCGGTAGACAGCTTCACCCCTGAAACTATCGATGCGACGCGAATCCGTGAACTGGAAGAGGGTCTGCCGGAAACACGCTGGAATCTTTCCAGCACTACCTTCGTTGGCGACTGGCGCTTCCTGGCGCGCGCTAGCTACTACGATGACTGGTACGATTCGGAAGATGACCAGAAATACAGTGGTGAAGTCATTGTTGATGCCGAAGTATCTTACGCATTCAACGAACAGGCCTCTGTCATTCTGGGTGCGCAAAATATTCTGGATCAAACTCCAGAAGAAAACCCAGGTGCGGCAGGCGGTGTAGGCAACCGCTATAGCCAGTTCTCACCTTTCGGCTTTGAAGGTGGCTTCTACTACCTCCGCACCCGTTACGAATTCTGACGGACAAGCTGACGACCTAATGAAGCCCGCTCATTGAGCGGGCTTTTTTGGTCAAAAAAAAGCCCTCACTAGGAGGGCAAAGATGACGAGAACCAAAGAGAAAGCATAAAACTGACTGTTGCGATAACAACAGCGGGAAGGGTTACTTCCAGCTGCGCATTTTGTGCCCTTTCAGAGCATAGAAAAGAATAAACAGGTAAGCCGGAATGGCGATGGCGTATGCCAGCTGGCCGTCACCGGTGTCGGCAAAGTGGCCGTACAGCGGCGGCAGAATCGCACCACCAGAGATGCCCATAATCAGCAGCGCGGCACCCTTGGAGGTGAACTTGCCCAGACCATCCAGCGCCAGCGGCCAGATTGCCGGCCAGCACATGGCGTTGGCAAAGCCCAGCAATGCTACGAAGTAAACTGCGTTGGGAATTTCAGGCAGACCGAAGATAGCCAGGGTTGCAGAGGACATCACGGTGCTCTCAAGAGAACCGGTCATTACCGCAATAGTAAACAGGATTCCCAGCACAGCGGAGAGCAGCAGCGCGGTTTGCTGGCTGATAAAGCGCGGGATCGCAACGGTGCCCCAGAGGTAGCCCAATACCATAAATACCATGGTGTAAGACGTCAGCACAGAAGCCACCGCGGTATCCAGACCCGCCTGCTTACCCAGCAGACCAATCGCATCGCCGGCAATCACCTCAACACCTACGTAGAAGAACAGCGCAATGGAACCTAGGATCAGCTGCGGGAACTTCAGCAGCGCAGGCAGGTTTACCGCCATCTCTTCCTGGCCTTCGATGGCTTCGTCTTCAATATCCGGCAGCGGTGCGAACATCATCGCAACGGCCAGGATAAATCCGAGAATTGCCATGCCGATGTACGGAGTAACCAGCTGACCCGCCAGCTCGTCCAGCTTGGCATCTTTCGCAGTTGCGGCAAGTGCAGCCAGTTCTGCGTCACTTACACCGCTGATGCCAGACATAACCAGCGCGGTAAATACCAGCGGCGCAACAATACCGGCACCTTTGTTCAACAGACCCATGATGCAAATGCGCACCGCCGCAGTATCCGGAGAACCAACTTTTACTACGTACGGGTTAGAGGCAGTCTGCAGAATGGTGAGACCAGAGCCCACAACAAACTGCGCGAGCAAGAAGATACCGAACATACGGCTATAAGCCGCCGGAATAAAGATCAGGGCACCCACAGCAACCAGGGCAAGTCCCAGTGCCATACCAGTTTTGTAACCGGTGCGCTCAATGATCGCAGCCATGGGCAACGCCATTACGGTATAGGCGATATAAAAGGCGGAAGCTACGAGCATGGCCTCAAAGGCACTCAGCTCACAAATGGTTTGCAGGAACGGAATCAGAGCACCGTTCAGCCAGGTAACAAAACCAAAAATGAAAAATAGCAGGCCGATGATTACCATCGGCAAAACGCTACTGCGCGTTTCGCTCTGGCTAATAACTGCGGTATTCATAGAGTCACCTTTAATTATCGTTATCTAGCGTTAATAAATTTCGTCATCAATTTTTGTATGCATGCAGATGGTCAGTCTGCGGAAAACACTTCCTGTCCGCTGATCCAGGTTTTGCGCATCTGGCCATCGCCACCCAGTAAAATCATGTCGGCCGCACTCCCCTCCGCAATGCGTCCGCCGTCAAAGCCAAGGAACTGAGCGGGATACAAACCCGCCATACGCAAGGCTTCACTCAGCTCGACGCCACACCAGTCGCGAATGTTGCGCACCGCACCAATCATATCCAGGTGCGACCCGGCCAGCTCACCGGTCGTCGAAGTCAGCTTGTCGCCATCGCGCGTTACCACGCGATCGAACAACGGAAAACTCATCTCGTCACTGCCAACCAGCGACATCGCATCGGTCACCAGCATAATCTTGCCGCGCGGCTTGGCTTTCAGCGCCAGCGTCATGGCTTCCGCACTTACGTGGTGGCCATCGGCAATCAAGCCGCACCAGCAACCGTCACTGATCAGTGCAGTGCCGACCATGCCTGGATCGCGAGAATGCAACGGCGACATGGCGTTGTATAAATGGGTAAATCCGGTCGCGCCAGCAGCGACGGCTGCCGCCGCGGTCTTGCCGTCGGCATTGGAATGCCCAAGACAAACCTTCACACCCAGCGATACCAACTTGGCGATATCTTCCGGCGCTACATTTTCCGGCGCCAGGGTCACCACTTTCAGACCGAGGTCATCGCGGGCATAAATCGCCAACTCTTCATCGCTGAGTGGACGGATAAACCGCTCTTCGTGCGTACCCTTCTTCGGTGCACTCAAGTGCGGTCCTTCAAAGTGCACACCCAGCACGCCGGGCACACCTTCTTTCAGCGCCGCGCTCACCGCATCCGCGGCCTTCTGCATTACATCCACCTGATCGGTAATCAGGGTGGGCACAAAACCCGTGGTGCCAAAGCGCGCGTGGGCCGTCGACATTTTGCCCAGGGCATTCACGGTGGTGTCGTTGTTAAACAGGGCACCACCGCCACCGTTCACCTGAACATCAATCAAGCCCGGCGCCAACAATCCGCGCAGGCGGGTTGCATCAGCAACAGGCGCACCACCCAAGGAGACAATCTTGCCGCCGTCGATGGTAAGCGCCACGTCCTTGCGCAACTGCTCTCCATCAAAAAGCTGTTCGGCGATATATGCCTGTGCCACTGTTTTGCCCCGCGTCCTGGATTACTGCAATTAAACGGTCTAGTTACACGGTTTGAGTAACTTTTTTCAGACCCGCCGGCTCGTCTGGGTTGATACCACGGCTCACCGCCACGTGGGCAACATCGATATAGAAGCGCTGCAGCAAGGCCAGCGGAGCAACCCGCGGGTGCACACCTTTACTCGGCACATGCAGATTAATCAGGGTACCGCCGCGACGGATAATGTCAGCGATCTGTTCGCTGTGCGCCTGATAGGATTCATCTTCAATCGGGACATTCACCACGGTGAGCTTTTGCTCTACCAGAGTTACCGGGCCGTGCAGGAATTCCGCACTGGAGAAAGATTCTGCGTGCACACTGCACACTTCCTTCAGCTTCAGCGCCAGCTCGCGGGTAATGCCGTAGCCAGGGCCGCGACCGAGAACAACCAAGTTCTTTACAGCGGCCAGATCTTCCGGGCGCAGCTGCACATCGGACTCAATTGCATCGGTAAGGGTTTGCGGCAGCATCTCAACACCGGCCATCAGCTCGGCATCCTGCGTCCAGTTGGCTACCAGCTGCAGCACCGCAGAGAGGGTGCACAGATAGCTCTTGGTCGCAGCAACGGCCAATTCCGGGCCGGCCTTTAGCGGCACAACCTGGTCAACGATATCTTTAATCGGTGCAGACTCATCATTTACCAGCGCGATGGTATAGGCACCGGCGTCTTTCGCCATTTGCGCCTGCGCGAGGATGTCCGGGCTACGGCCAGACTGGGAGATGACGATAACCAGTGCATCTTCCAGCTTCAGTTTTTTGCCATACACACTGGACACCGAAGGCGCCGCAGCGAACGTCGGGGTACCGGTCTCAATTTCGATCAGGTACTTGGCGAAAACACCAGCGTGATCGGAAGAGCCACGGCCGACGATCATCACGAAACGCGGCGGCTTGCTCCGCAAGCGCTCACCCAGCGCTTCCATAATCGGCGCATTGTTTTTCAGTTGCTCGGCAACCCGGCTCGGGGCTTCACGGGCCTCGCGCTCCATTACTGTCATCGCCATAGAAGCATCCACCTTGTTGGCCTCACCAGAGGTCACTGCACTCATAAAATCTATCCGTAACTTATATCTGACCGTGTCTTCAGACAGCCTGCGGCCTTCCGACAACCTGTGTGTTCTAACGACTTACAGCGCTCATCCAAAGAGCGCTTTGGCCTCAACCTCATCACCAGAACCGGAATCATTGCCGCCCAGAGCCGCGAGAGAGTGCTGCGCAAAGTACACACAGCCCAGTTCCGGCGGGTCCAGCGGGTCGGCAACCTGCTCCGCTACATGCGGTTTCAGCCAGGGCTTCAAGCGCGGTGCCAGGCCACCTATCATGGCCAGACGAGGCGACTTGCCTTCCATCAACTTATCCGCAAGATCACTGATGTAGGCCGCACCATCGCGCATGATCGATGCAGCAACCGGACAGTCTGCCTCGGCACATTCCACCACGGGCACGGCCAGCTTGGCGTACTGGCTGGACGGTTTACCGGCCATCATTTCAATTACATCGTAGGGATCACTGGTATCGAGCGCTGATTCCAGCTCGCGTTTGAGCATGGAGTCTTCGGCGAGTCCTTCCATTGCCATCAGCAGGTACTTCACCGCCTCCATACCCAGCCAGGCACCACTACCTTTGTCACCGTGAGGGAAACCGTGACCACCGATAATCTCACTGCGGCCATTGACCCACGAGTAACCGACAGAGCCGGTGCCAGCAATAATCACCGCGCCGTCGCCGCCGCGATGGGCGCCCAGGCACGCGGAGTGCTGATCGGTAGTGAGGAACATTTGTTTGAACGGGTGCGCCCAGGCATTCATCTCGTTGTAAAGACGAGGCATGTTGAGCCCGGCAAGACCAACACCAGCCACCAACTCGCCAAGGGTTTCGGCGGGCAGACCAGCATCTGTCACCGCGAGGGCGGCAGAACGCACGATTGAATCAATGGTTTGAGCGTAACCATGAAGGGGGTTTGCGGGCCCAGAGACCCCGGTACCAAGCAGGCGATTGTCGGCATCGAAGATGGATGCGCGGCATTTGCTGCCACCACCATCGACGCCAATAAAGAGTATGTCCCTGCTGTCTCTCAAAGCAACCATCTAACCGGCCCCTAAGATTTCTATTGTTATGTTTCCTTACCGGACCTCCCCACCGCATCGTCTGCGCCCCAGGGGATTCCGGTGAGACGCCAGTGACGCCTGTACCAATCTGTGTATGAGGAAATAGTACAAGACAAATGACAGCGTTGTCATGCCTTTTTTCAAAAAATCTACAAAGATTCTTTTCATTATATGTCTGTATTACGACCTGATTGGTGATAAAACCCGCTAATTCACCCGAAAGGGTTAGATTGAACGTTAGATAGAGCCGCACATCGGTGCATAAGAGCGACCACCCGTACTATTTCCCGCCACTCGCCCGCCCCCACAAACCAGCCAGATACAAATGTGCAGCAGTTCAATTCAGCTGAAACAAATCTGTCACATTTTTTTGCGATAAAGCGCGCGCCCACACCTCATTACAAGCAACCGTAGGTCGTGCGGGACGTCATTCGAGGAGCCAAATGCAGTGATAGGAGACAGGATGGAACTCGCTCAAACACGCAAGGGAAATTTTTTCGCAGTAACTCTGCTGCTTATGACAGCTCTGGCAGGCTTGCTGCCAGCCTGCTTTGCGGAGGCCACCGAAAATAGCCAGGCGCAGGTTCTGTTTCGTATGACTGGCTCCAATACCGTCGGCGCTGATCTGGCACCGGCACTGGTGAAACAATATCTGCACTCCCTGGGCGCCACCGAGATCAGTCAACGCACCCAGGGCGAAAAACACTGGATCGATGCTCGCCTGCAGAATGAGCAGGTGGTTGTGCCCATTATTGCACTGGGCTCCAGTACTGGCTTCAAGGCACTTGACGGAGATACCGCTGACATCGGTATGGCCTCGCGCCGCGTCAAAGCTAAAGAAGTCGAAATGCTGGCGCGCTTCGGCGACTTTACCGGCCCCCAAGCGGAGCACGTTATCGGATTGGATGCGCTGGTGATCGCGGTGCACAAAGACAACCCCATCAAGCGGCTAAGTCTTGTACAACTGGCGCAGATTTACCGGGGTGAGATCCGTAACTGGGCACAGCTGGGCGGTGACGACCTACCGATTCGGCCACTGCACCGGGATATTGAGTCCGGTACCCGCTCCACGTTTGACAGTGAAATTTTTGGTGGCAGCCGGCCGGCCAAACCCTTCGTATACGAAGTATCCGGCAACCACGAGACCCGCGGGCTGGTACTGCGGGACAGAGCCGCCATTGGCTACCTGCCATTTGCCGATGCCGCGGGCCTGCACAAGGTCGCGATCAAATCCGGGGAACTGGCCGCGGTGGTGCCCGACCGCGGCATCATCGCGACCGAAGACTTTCCCCTCACCCGCCGGCTGTATCTGTACCGCAATCCGGGCCGCTACAATCCGCAGGTCGACGCCTTCCTGCACTTCGCTGAATCCCACGCCGGGCAGCTAATCGTCGAGGACATCGGCTTTATCAATTTGACCCCGGTTGCCCTGCAAATGGCACCGTTTGCCAATGCGCCGGAGAATTATCGCGCGCTGATGGAGAACGGATCGCGTCTCAGTATTTCGTTCCGGTTTGCCAACGGCAGCACCGAGCTCGATAACCGCGCATTGCGCGACCTGCACCGATTGCAAGACTACATGGCGCAAGAGGAAAACCGCGACCTTTCCCTGACACTGGTAGGTTTTTCGGATCGCAAGGCCAATGAAACGATTTCCGACCTTATCTCCCGTTTCCGTGCACTCAAGGTTCAGGGCGCCCTACTGCGTGACCATCAGATGGGCGACAGCCAGATCATGTCGGTAGGCGCCTTCGCGCCGCTTACCGCCGATAGCGAGCAGGGGCCGGTAAAAAACAGCCGTGTCGAAGTCTGGATTAATTAGGCGGCCCTTTAGCACATAAGCAATGCGGTGGCGGAGCATAGCAACTATATTTAACGCCATGACCACAGCGATTTTGCCAAACAGAACCAACTGCTGCGCACGCATCATCACGCTGGTGCTTGCCCTGCTTCTGTTGTCGCTGTCCGGATGTTCCAGTGTACGCCTGGTTTACGGCCACCTCGATTGGTGGATGGACCGCACGCTCAACAAATATTTGGACCTGGAAGGCCCGCAAAAAGAACTTCTGTCCCAGCGGGTCGACGAATTCCACCGCTGGCATCGCCAGACGCAATTACCGCGCTACGCCGACTACATGGAACAATTGGCCGCGCAGGTTGATTCTCCCGACGCCAGTCCTGAAAACCTGGAAAGAATCGAAAAACAGGTCGATGAATTCTGGCATTCCTCCGTGGTCATGCTCAGTGATCTACTGTTGCCCATCCTGGTACAGCTGGACGACAGTCAAATTAATCAGCTATCCGAAAACGCACGCAAAGAGCGGGAAAAGTCGCTAAAGAAATGGGATAAATCGCAGCGCAAACGCGAGAAGCAGTTCCGCAAACAGGCGGAGCGCTGGCTGGGAGACCTTACCGCCGGGCAGCAAGCCATGATCGACGAGCAGGTAGCCAATACCAAGTTTGACCCCGCACGCCGCATCGCGCAGCGTGAGCTCTGGACTACAACCTTCCTCAATACCTTGCGCAACAAGCCACAAGGTTACGAGCGCGCACTGCGTGAATTACTAATCGACCCTCAGGCCCTGTGGCCAAAAGATTACCGTGAGATGCAGGATGCGTTGCGCGACCAAGCAAGAACCCTGGCCATCGGGATATTGGAAAGCACCACCCCCGAGCAGCGCGCGCACATGAAAGAAACCCTGCTGGAATTCGCGTCTGACTTCCGCCACCTGGCAGCCCAGAAGCACTGATAAACAACATGGGTAATTAACTCCGGACGTCGACGGAGAGCAACGGCTCCGCCCCCGCCAATCAGCACTGAATGGACATTGTTACAGTCCGTTTCAACTGCAACAAATTTTCTGCCGAATCCCCGTGTATTTTGACGTTTTTTCTGTAAAAAAATTACAGAAAACATGACGGCTTCCACCCACTGCTGATAAGCTCCCGCTCCGAATTTAATCGCCAAATATTTTGGCTAGAGAAGGGGAAAGTCCGTGCGTATCGAAACCGCTCATCGCGACCAGCTGCAACAGTGGGAAAAAGACCTGGAGCAACAGTACCAGCGAATTTGCCAACACAACCTGAGCCTGGACCTGACCCGCGGTAAACCGGCGGCAGATCAGCTTTCCCTTTCCGACAGCCTCGACGGTATTCTGACCGGTGATTACCGCGCCCCCGACGGCACCGATACCCGCAATTACGGCGGCCTGGAAGGTATCGCTGCATCCCGCGAACTGGGTGCGGACATCCTGCAGGTACCGTTTGAAGAAGTGCTCGCCGGCGGCAACAGCTCGCTGACCTTGATGTACCACGCCGTGCTCACCGGCTACCTGTTCGGCTTTGCCGGCAACCAGCCGTGGAAAGACATGAGCGCGCCCAAGTTCCTGTGCCCGGTGCCCGGCTACGACCGCCACTTCACCATTTGTGAGCAACTGGGTATCACCATGGACACCGTGCCCATGACCGCCACCGGTCCGGACATGGATGTGCTGGAACAGAAGATTCGTGAAGACGACCAGATCATTGGCCTGTGGTGTGTACCCAAGTTCTCCAACCCCACCGGCGTAACCTACGACGAAGACGCCGTGAACCGCCTCGCGCAGCTGGGCAAAATTGCCAACCCGGGCTTCCGTATCTTCTGGGACAACGCTTACGCGATCCACGATCTGGACCACCAAGTAATCCTGCCGAATATCCGCGAAGCGGCACTGAGCAACGACACCGCGGATTCAGTACTGCAGTTCGCCTCCACCTCTAAGGTAACGCACGCCGGTGCTGGTGTGGCCTTTGTAAGTGCGAGCCCGGCTAACCTGGCGTCCATCAAGCAGCAAATGTCTGCCATGACTATCGGCCCCGACAAGGTGAACCAGCTGCGCCACTCGCGCCTGTTCCCGGAGCTGACCCAGCTGAAAGAACACATGCAGAAGCACGCAGAAATCCTGCGCCCGAAGTTTGCCTGTGTGCTCGAGCACCTGGACAAAAACTTCGCCGATACCGATCTGGGCGAGTGGGAAAAACCGCAGGGCGGCTACTTTGTTTCCTTCAACACCCGTCCGGGCGTTGCCTCTGAAGTGATTCGCCTGTCCGCAGAAGCGGGTGTGAAGCTGACCCCTGCCGGCGCCACCTTCCCGTACGGCAAAGATCCGGAAAACACCAATATCCGTATCGCCCCAAGCTTCCCACCGCTAGAAGAGCTAGATACGGCGATGGCGGTTTTCACCCTATGTGTGAAACTGGCCACCGTGCGCGAGGCACTGGCCAACGCTTGATCGCCCAACGCACCCTTCATGAAAAAATAAAAAAACCGGCAAATTGCCGGTTTTTTTATTTCTGATTTTCTACGCCAGTAATAAATCTGTTTGGGTCAAATCTACATACGTCAAATCTGGTTCCGTCGCGTCTGCCAGGTAATCGGCCGCGCGTACTGATCCACCTTGTCTTCCACCCCCAGCAGCATCGCAAACAACGCCATACGCACCAGCAAACCATTATCGGTCTGACGGAAAATGGCCAGGCTCGGGTGCTCGTTCAGATCCGGGTCGAGTTCATTGGCTTCCGCGCGGGAATCCCGTGGCAGCGGATGCATGATGACCGTATTGGGCTCGGCATGACGAGTGAAAATATCCCGGTTCAAACGGAAGCGCCCGCGATAGCGATCTGCCTCTTCCTGGGATTCGAAGCGCTCTTCCTGGATGCGGGTGGAGTACACAATATCCACCGCCTTGATGGACTGCTCCAGCTGGTCGGAAACCGTCACCTGGTGGCCGGCCTCGCGCAGTTTTTCGATTACCACCGGAGGCATTGCCAGCTCTTCCGGAGAAACAAATACCAGCTGTACGTTTTTAAACAGGCACAGCAGCTTGCACAGGGAGTGCACGGTACGGCCGTATTTGAGATCGCCAATCATGGCGATGCGGAAGTTATCCAGTGAACCGCCCTTGCCTTCCAGCTCCTTGCGGATGGTGTACAGGTCCAGCAGCGCCTGGGTGGGGTGTTCATTGGCACCGTCACCGCCATTCACCACCGGCACTCGGCTGGCAGCAGCAAACTCGGCAACCGAACCCGCCTGCGGATGGCGCATACAGATCACATCGGAATAGCCCGACAGCACCCGTGCAGTGTCATAAAGGGACTCGCCCTTGGCCATGGCACTGGCAGAAACCCCCACGGTCTCGCGCACGGTGCCGCCGAGCAGGTTGAAAGCACAGCCGAAGCTTACCCGGGTGCGGGTGCTTGGCTCGAGAAACATGTTGCCGAGGATCGCGCCCTCGAGAACCCGGGTCACTTTTTCCCGGCGCGCGTAGGGGACCATGGTGTCCGCTACGGTAAAGATTCGGTCGATGTCGCCACGCTCAAACTGGCTGACGGAAAGGATATTGGCGCCGATAAAGTCCATTGATGCTCCACTTTATGCACAGGTTTGCGCCGGGATCGCCGGCGGCTTAGCGGGCGGTATTCTACGCGGCGGGCCCTGTTTGGAATAGTACGTCTGGAATAGTAGCCACAACTTAGCCCAGCAGCGCGTCGCCCCAGGCTTCCAGCTGATCCAGCAGCGCATTGCGGTCCGGGTGCTCCTCCCGCAGGCGCGCAATCTCCTCAAAGTACGGCTCCATGGTAATGCTGGCACCAAACTGCGGGTCCGTCAGGCGCTGGTAGCGCCACTCTTCCCAGCGCCCCTGCTCTTCCTCATTCAGGGTCTGCGGGAAGTTGCGCGCACGCAGGCGGAAGAGTAGCTCCGGCAGGCGCGCATCGGAAAATGGCACCTCTGTCGCCAGCGATTCCGGGCCACGGCTGGTCAGCGCATTGTGCAGCTGCCGGCAGGTATCGCGGTCGGCGTCGTTCATAAAGCCGTCGTAGAGCCTTGCCTCCACATCCTTCTTCGGGAAATCGCCATCGAGAAACACCTGATGGAGTTTTTCCGTCAGGTCCAGCCCCTGCAGCGCCTGCCAGTTAGCACGGCAGGCCTCCTTGTCGATCTTGAGTTCGACTGCGCGCTCATCGGACAGCATGTTGGCCGGCGCCAGCACCGGGCAGCGGTTCATATGGATCAGTTTCAGGCCCGCAGGCAGCTCCCCTTCCACGAGCTTATCTCGCGAGGTGTACAGGCGCTCGCGCAGCGCCTCCGCATCCAGGTCCAAGATCGGTTGCGGGTCCATGGCCAGGTTGGCACAGATGACCGCGTTGCGGTTCACCGGGTGCATGGCCAGAGGCAGCACGTAGGTCAGGTGGCCGTGGCTGGCGGGCACCTTGCCAGAGATGTGGAGCAAGGGCTTACGCTCGCGCGGATTGAGGATCTTCGCCACTTTCTGCTTGCGGCGCAGCTTGTAAACATAATCGTAAAGCTTGGGCTGCTTCTCGCGAATCAGCCGCGCCATATCGATGGTGGCGCGCACATCGGAGAGTGCATCGTGCGCCCCTTCGTGGCTGATGCCGTTGGCGGCGGTCAGTTCTTCCAGGCGGAAGGAAGGTACGCGGGTACCGTCGGCACCATCGCGCTCTGGCCAGTCGATGCCCTCGGGGCGCAGCGCATAGGTGAGGCGCACCATATCGATGATATCCCAGCGGCTGTTGCCGGACTTCCACTCGCGCTCGTAGGGGTCGAGCAGATTGCGGTACAGGGTGTGGCGGGTCACTTCATCGTCAAAGCGCAGGCTGTTGTAACCCACACCGCAGGTACCCGGCGCGCCCAGCTCATTGAGGATCTTCTGGATAAACTCGATTTCCGGCAGGCCTTCCGCAAACGCCTTTTGCGGTGCCAGCCCGGTCACCAGCGCAGCCATGGGCTGGGGCAGGCAATCACTGGTGGGCTTGGCGTAAATCATCAGCGGGTCGCCAACGATATTCAGCTCCTCATCGGTGCGAATACCGGCGAACTGGGAGGGTTTATCCGCACCCGGATCTACGCCCCAGGTCTCGTAATCGTGCCAGTACAGCGTGGTGCCAGACGGTTTGCCGGACATGTCTTCCCCCAAATTCCTTCAACTGCGCGCCATGTTACCCCAGCTGGAGTGCACCGCGCAGGTTGCAAAGCCTTCGCTGCCCATTAAAATCCCGCCTTCTTCTATATTGTCCAGAACGTCCACGGGATAACGCCCATCTATGAATATTCGCCAGCAGCTTAACGACATTTTCCAAACCGCCATGACCAACGCGGGCATTCCCGCGGAATGCGGCCCGGCGGTCGCCCCGGCCAAAAAGGCGGGCTTTGGCGACTATCAGGCCAACGGTGCCATGGCAGCCGCCAAGAAAGTGGGCACTAACCCACGCGAGCTGGCCGGCAAGATCATCAACAATCTGGGCGAACAGCCCATGATCGAGAAGGTCGAGGTCGCGGGACCCGGCTTTATCAATATTCACCTGAATGAAGCCTGGCTGGGTGAAACTCTGGCCGCTGCGCGTGCCGATGAGCGCCTGAACATCGCCGCCGTCGCCAGCCCCGAAACCGTGGTACTGGATTACTCACACCCCAACCTCGCCAAAGAGATGCACGTGGGCCACCTGCGCACCACCATCATCGGCGACGCCCTCGCCCGCCTGCTGGAGTTCCAGGGGCACCAGGTGGTTCGCCAGAACCATATGGGCGACTGGGGCACCCAGTTCGGCATGCTGCTGGCCCACCTGGCAGACCAGATGGAAAACCAGGACGCGGAAGTAGCGCTGGCGGACCTGGAAGTCTTCTACCGCGAAGCCAAGGTGCGCTTCGATGAAGAGGAAGGCTTTGCCGACCGCGCGCGCGAATACGTAGTGAAACTGCAGGGTGGCGACGCCGACTGCCTGAAGCTGTGGCAGCGTTTCATCGACATCTCTATCAGCCACGCGGAAGAAATCTACGAGAAGCTGGGTGTCACCCTGAAGCGGGAAGATGTATACGCCGAGAGCCAGTACAACGACGACCTGCCGGTGCTGGTGAAAGACCTGCTGGACCGCGGTATCGCAGTGGAAGACCAGGGCGCAATTGTGGCCTTCCTGCCGGAAATGGCCGACAAGGAAGGCAACCCGAGCGTGGTGATTATCCAGAAAAAAGGCGGTGGCTACCTTTACGCTACCACCGACCTGGCGGCTATCCGCTATCGCGCCAATATCCTGGAGGCCAATCGTATCTTGTACGTAGTGGACGCGCGCCAGTCCCTGCACCTGCAGCAGGCCTTTACCGTAGCGCGCAAGGCCGACTACATCGCCGACAGCCAAACTCTGGAACACTGTGCCTTCGGCACCATGATGGGCGACGACGGCAAGCCATTTAAAACCCGTAGCGGTGGCACCGTGAAGTTGGCCGCGCTGCTGGACGAAGCGGTGGAGCGTGCCACCGCACTGGTCGCCGGCAAAAACCCGGAGCTGAGTGCCGAGAAACAGGCCGAGATAGGCCGCGTAGTGGGTATCGGCGCGGTGAAGTACGCAGACCTGAGCAAAACCCGCACCAACGATTACGTGTTCAACTGGAATGCCATGCTGGCGTTCGAGGGCAATACCGCACCCTACCTGCAATACGCCTACACCCGCGTACGCAGCATCTTCCGCCGCGCCGGAGTCGAGCCATCCGCGCTGAGCGGTGCCATTACCCTGGGTACCGATGCGGAGCGTACGCTGGCCATCAAGCTGAATCAGTTTGGTGAAGTTCTGGATCAGGTGGCGAAAGACACCTTCCCGCACGTGCTGTGCACCTACTTGTATGAATTGGCCAGCGCCTACATGGCCTTCTACGAGGCCTGCCCGGTGCTGAAAGAAGGTGTGACCGAAGAAGAGAAGCAGAGCCGCTTGCAGTTGTGTGACCTGGTAGCGCGTACCCTGTCTACCGGCCTGGGCCTGCTGGGTATCGAGACACTTGAGAAGATGTAACGCGAGAAGATGTAACTCGTAAAAAGAAAAAGAAGAACGGCGTCAGGCGCTTTCTCTGGAAAGTGCCTGCTGCAACACCTGCTGGGCACTGGCGAGATCTGCGTCGCGGATCAGCCAGAGCTCGGAATTCCAATTCAGGTTCCCCGCCCCAAAGCCGTGCCCACCCTGTGCAGACTCTACCCGTGTTTTCTGCGTCAAGACCGAATAGCCCGCGGACTGCAAAAGGTTCTGCAGATAGCTGCCCAGTAATTGATCATCCGTGGTGTATATTTTTCGCGCCATGATGCGAGTGAGTAACCTTGCAATCCCTACTCGGCGGACTTTTGGTCCGACTTCGAGTCTTACCCAAATTCTGAAATGATATTTCGTGGAATTTACCATTCCCCGCCAGGGGCCCAGTGTCCCTTTCTGGCACCGGCGTGCAAATCGGAATGGCATAATAAAAAGATAGACTAGAGGGGCAGGAGGCGCCGCGTGATGAGGGTGAAATACGCGGCACTAATCACTCAATGGCGCTGATTTGTTTGCGTTTAATTTTTAGTGGAATTCACCAGCTCCAGCGGACGCACCACATCACCTTTGGTACCACCTTGCACATCAGCGGCCAGTGTTGGCAGTGATGCATCGTAGATTTGGAATTTGTTTTTCCCGTGGCGCTTGGCGTGGTACATCGCCATGTCAGCTTTTTGTAAAATTGCCTCGAGCGTCTCAGCCTTACCGTCGACCGCAACAACACCAATACTCATGGTAACTGTCACCAAGTTGTCGCAAATCTTCACTGGCTGGGCCACCGTATTCAGCAGTTTTTCTGCGAGAACACGGCAACTATCGCCCTCTGCATCGCGCACAAATACACAGAATTCATCGCCACTGAGGCGCGCTACGATATCGCTGGAGCGCATCACACTGAGCAAGCGGCGGGCAATCACACACAACAGCTCGTCACCGCCCTGATGCCCCAGAGTGTCATTCACCTGCTTGAAGTCATCCAGGTCAATAAAAAATAAATGTCCTAACTGCTGCAAAGTATCCGGTTGATGCCGCGCGAGCTCCAGATGAAATTCCAGTTGTTCGATCAAACTGTACCGGTTATCCAGGCCGGTAAGGCTATCGTGCATGGCGATTTGCTCGAGCTGAGCGGTTTTACGGGTGACCATGTCGTTCATGTCTTCCAACTGGTCACACACCGCGTGGCCGGTTGTATCCAGAACATCCAACTCGTCGAATTTTTCCAGATTTTTTTGCACTGGCCGAATTAACTGGCGGGCGTCGCTGAAGCGCCCATTGGTCAGCAGCGGCAGCGCCTGCGCCAGGCGGCGTAAACGGACAATTGGCCCCCACAAAGTCCCCGCCACCGCCGCGCTGAAAATCAGTGCTCCCAGCACTGCGAACAGAAATAGGACCTTTATCGACTCACTGATGTGCTCCACTTGCGTCGACACATCTTCAATAAAGACAAACTGTGGGCCTTCATCGTGCGCATCCATACGCATGGTGCGAATATCAAATTGACGCTCGTCCAGTTCATACACCCTCTTCCGCTTCAGTCCCGACAGGTGCGGCACATCCGAAGCAACGCGTTCAAGCAGAGGTAGTACTCGCTCGCGGGAAGTCAGGGACAGAATTTCACGTTGCCAATTCGCGAGGTAAAAAACGCCGCTATTCGCAGGCGTCTGCTCCCGCACCGCGGAAAGAATACCGATATCGGTACCCGTCATTTCGCGAAATCGCTGCAAGGCTTTGCCCAGTGGTCGTTCCAACTGCAACACGTAGTCGCCGCCGCGCGCGCGCATGGGCAGCGCGAGACTTTGCACACATACCGGTTCACAGTGCACCAGCTCCAACGGCTGCCCGCCCAGTAGCACCTGTGCCACCTGCCCCGGCCGCAACTTACGCTGCGGCGCACCCCAGCTGTCTACCAGCTGGCTGTCGGCGTCGTAGACCTTGAGCGAGTGCAGTACCCAGCTTTGCTGCAACAGCTCCCACTGCCGGTCCAGCGCCTTACCCAATTCTTCCTGAGATGAAATTCGCCCACGGGGGCTGAGCGCGATCAACTCGGCAAGGCGCACCAGCTCCTCGCGAGATTGCTGCAGCAGGCCGGAAACCTGAAACTGAAAATTGAGGTGCCGCTGTTCGCGGTTTTTGGACATCAGGGACTGCAGGCTGCCATTGCCCAGTAGGATAAAGAACAGGCAAACCGCTACGACCAGCATTGCCGAAGAGAGGCAGGCCTTAACGCGCAGCGAGTTGAAATTTGCCTGTGGCAACACGGTGAAATCCCCTATTCCCTGGGAGCAGATACACACGGCCGCGGTCCTTCGGGCCCTGTCGCATTATTTGACTATTCAAGGAGTATGGCGCAAATCCCCAATCTGGCCCGCCCGACGTCCCAACTCACAGGAAAAAATAGCGCCAAGCTGGCTGAAACAGGATATATCTCACAAAAATACGATCACTCCAGTACATTTCGCCCCCCAAACCCGTGAATTGCCCGTAAACACTGCTGTTGCTAAGATGCGCGCCGACTGGCGCCCCCACAGACTCGAACTGTCGGTGGGGTCACAACGACGGTGTCGCGCCGGCAATTGGGCAAGTTCACTTTGCCACACCATTATTACTGAACGTCGAATGCGGGAACGGCTGGTCATCCGCCACGCCGCCCCAGAATGAATACGGATCCGTTCGTCCGATCCACTTTGCTATTTTTGAGCGTTAACGCATTCCGGGAATCTGTCCCCGAGTGCCCTCAGCGTTTACAGGAATCCGACCACCATGACCCAGCCTTCCCTCAAGCAGTTGGAACAGCACGACGCCTTTATCCGCCGCCATATAGGCCCGGACGCCGCGCAGACCCAGGCCATGCTCGACACCCTCGGTGTCGCCACCCTGGACGAACTGATTGAAAAGACCGTGCCTGCCGCCATCCGCAAATCCGATGACCTGAACCTGGCAGATGCGGTGGACGAACAGGAGGCGCTGGCGGAGCTGAAAGCGCTGGCAAGCCGCAACAAGATTTTCCGTACCTTTATCGGTATGGGTTACCACGACACCATCACCCCCAACGTAATCCTGCGCAACGTGCTGGAAAACCCGGGCTGGTACACCGCCTACACCCCGTACCAGCCGGAAATTGCCCAGGGTCGCCTGGAAGGCCTGCTGAACTTCCAGCAGATGATCATGGACCTGACCGGTATGGACCTGGCCAACGCCTCCATGCTGGACGAAGGCACCGCTGCGGCGGAAGCCATGGCCATGTGTAAGCGCCAGGTAAAGCGGAATAAATCCAACGTCTTCTTTGTGGACGCAGACTGCCACCCGCAAACCATCGCGGTGGTACAGACCCGCGCGGAGCACTTCGGCTTTGAAGTGGTTGTGGGCAACCCGGAAACCGACCTGCCGGAAGAACTGTTCGGCGCCCTGTTCCAGTACCCGGGCTCTACCGGTGTGGTACGCGACCTCACCGACCTGATTGCCAAGGTGCACGAAGCCAATGCGCTGGTAACTGTGGCCGCAGACCTGATGAGCCTGGTGGCTCTGAAAGCGCCGGGTGAAATGGGAGCGGACGTGGTGGTTGGCTGTAACCAGCGTTTCGGCATCCCCATGGGTTACGGTGGCCCGCACGCCGGCTTCTTCGCCTTCCGCGAAGCCTACAAGCGCTCCGCGCCCGGCCGCATCATCGGTGTTTCCGTGGACAGCAAGGGCAAGCGTGCACTGCGTATGGCCATGCAGACGCGCGAGCAGCATATCCGCCGTGAAAAGGCCAACTCCAACATCTGTACTTCCCAGGTACTGCTGGCAGTGATGAGCGCCTTCTACGCCATTTACCACGGCCCGGAAGGTCTGAAGACCATCGCCGCGCGTATCCAGCGCCTCGCCGACATCCTCGCTTCCGGCCTGAAAGAAAAAGGCCTGAGCCTCACCCACGACAGCTGGTTCGATACCCTCACCGTCTCCGTAGGTGACAAGCAATCTGAAATCTTCGAGCGCGCCATTGCCGCCGAGATCAACCTGCGCAAAGTGGGTGCAGACGCGCTGGGTGTGAGCCTGAACGAAACCACCAAGCTGGAAGATGTTTCCGAACTGCTGAACATTTTCATCGGTGCAGAGCACGGTCTCGACCTGAATGCGGTAGATGCGGAGCTGGCCGCGAAAGGCCCCGCCGGCGTACCCGCAAGCCTGCAGCGCACCAGTGAATTCATGACCCACCCGGTGTTCAATACGCATCATTCCGAAACCGAAATGCTGCGTTACCTGAAGACCCTTGAGTCCAAAGATATCGCCCTGAACCACAGCATGATTCCGCTGGGTTCCTGCACCATGAAGCTGAACGCAACTGCCGAAATGATCCCGGTGACCTGGCCGGAGTTCGGTAAGCTGCACCCGTTTGCCCCAGCCGACCAGGCGCAGGGCTACCGCGAGATGTTCACCCAGCTGGAGACCATGCTGGCGGAATGTACCGGTTACGACGCCGTGAGCCTGCAGCCTAATGCCGGCTCCCAGGGTGAGTACGCGGGCTTGGTAGCAATCAAGAAATACCTGGAAGCGAAAGGTGAAGGCCAGCGCGATATCTGCCTGATCCCGGCCTCCGCCCACGGCACCAACCCCGCCTCGGCGATGATGGTGAGCATGAAGGTTGTGGTGGTTGCCTGTGACAACAACGGCAACGTGGACATCGCCGACCTGAAAGCAAAAGTGGAAGAGCATGGCGACCGCGTCGCGGCGCTGATGGTGACCTACCCCTCCACCCACGGTGTATTTGAGGAAGGCATCCGCGAGATCTGCGAGCTTATCCACAACGCCGGCGGCCAGGTGTACATCGACGGCGCCAACATGAATGCGCTGATTGGCGTAGCCGCACCGGGTAAATTCGGTGGTGACGTATCCCACCTGAACCTGCATAAGACCTTCTGTATTCCCCACGGTGGTGGCGGCCCGGGCATGGGTCCGATTGCGGTCGGCGAACACCTGAAGCCTTACCTGGCAGGCCACCCGGTAACCGAGGTACCGGGCAACGATCCGGTCAACGGCACCATTTCTGCTGCGCCCTGGGGTTCCGCCAGCATTCTGCCAATCAGCTGGATGTACATTCGTATGATGGGCAAAAAAGGCATGAAGCTCGCCACCGAAACCGCGATCCTGAATGCCAACTACGTGGCCAAGAAACTGAGCGAACACTACCCGCTGCTGTACAAAGGCAGTAACGGTTTTATCGCCCACGAGTGTCTGATCGATCTGCGCCCGCTGAAAGAAGTGAGCGGTATTACCGAAGAAGACATCGCCAAGCGCCTGATGGATTTCGGCTTCCACGCGCCGACCATGTCATTCCCAGTAGCCGGTACCCTGATGATCGAGCCGACCGAATCGGAAGCGCAGGAAGAACTCGATCGCTTTGTACAAGCCATGGCGACCATTCGCCAGGAGGCCGATGATGTGGCCAGCGGCAAATACAGTGCAGACGACAACCCACTGCACAATGCGCCGCACACTCAAGACGACGTGATGACCGACGATTGGACCCACCCGTACAGCCGCGAAATTGCCGGTCGCCCGGCAGCCTGGTTGAAGCACCACAAGGTGTGGCCAGCGTCCAACCGTATAGACAACGTCTACGGCGACCGGAACCTGATCTGTTCCTGTCCGCCGGTTGAGAGCTACATGGACTAAATAGCCAGGAATAAGTAACCCAGAAACAAAAATGCCGGAGCAATGCTCCGGCATTTTTGATTGGGCCTCAGCAAAAGGCGCCAAGCCATTCGCCCACTATCTCTCTGCACCTTCCCGACATTCACCGCGCAGTTCACCACCTTGCGGCGAAACCGCCCGATCAATCACAAAATACCCGTCGCGACAGAAACCCGTTTCCTGGAGTTTGAGCTGTAACGCGTGGTCGAAGTTCACCCGGCGCGGTCGGCCGAAGCCCTCGTACTGCTTGCCCATACGCGCGCGCTCGCTCGCACTCTGCGTATATGGTCCGCGCAACGCGGGCGCAGCAATTTCCAGCACGTAGGTAAATCGCTTGGAGCCGTTAGCAGAAATCTCGGTGTGGAAAGACTCTTTAATCCCAGGATTTGGGGCTGCCGGTTCGCTGGCGCAACCACCAAGTAATTGCATCATCAGCAACAAAGCTGCGACCTTAACCATTGCTTGTTTCATCTTTCCCCCAAGAGAACTACTTAAATACCACGGTGCGGTTACCGTGAATAAACACGCGCTCTTCCAAAACCCGCTGTAACGCGCGGCTCAATACCTGCTTTTCCACATCGCGACCGGCGCTCGCCATATCGTCAGCGGAATAGAAGTGATCCACATGAATCACATCCTGCTCAATGATCGGGCCCTCGTCCAGATCATCGGTGACAAAATGCGCGGTGGCACCAATAATTTTCACCCCGCGCTCAAACGCCTGCAGGTAAGGCTTGGCACCGATAAATGCCGGCAGGAAAGAGTGGTGAATATTGATGATCCGGTTTTTGAAGTGGGCGACAAATTCGGGGGTGAGCACCCGCATATATTTAGCGAGGATCAAATAATCCGGCTCGTAACGATCCACAATCTCAATGACCTGCTCCTCGTGCTGGGCACGTTCAAGGTCTTCTGCAGGTACCCAGTGGAACGGGATATCGAACTTTTCCACAAGGGGCTGCAGCACCTTGTGGTTGCCAACTACCGCGGCAATCTCAACATCCAGGGCGCCGGAATAGCACTTCATCAGGATATCACCCAGGCAGTGGGATTCCTTGGTAACCATCAGCACCACACGCTTGCGCCCACTGGCGACCAGCCGGCGCTCTGCCCCTTGGGGCAGTGTCATGTCCAAGTCTTCGAGGAAGGTATCATCATTAAAGATACCTTCCAGCGCGGTGCGCATAAAAAAGCGGCCCTGCGCGCGGTCCACGAACTCGTCGTTCTTGGTGATATTCAGTTGGTGCTTGTAGCAGATGTTGGTGATCTTCGCGATCAGCCCTTTGGCATCGGGGCAGTCCGTTAGCAGTATCTTCTTTTCCATGGTCCAAAATCAGACTATTTATCCAGAACAGTGACTATACACTATGTGCTTTCGTGTACCCGCGACAATGACTAGTTTTCGACCAATTCGTCGAGTTATCTTTTGACCCGACATTTATTTAGCAGACCTATCTACCAGAACTTTCGACCGAAACTATCTACCTAACTAAGGGGCGTTATGGACAAGCAACTCTTCAGTGAACACCTTGCCATCCTGTGCAAGCGTTACGATGAGATCCTCGAGCAATGTGGGTTCGAGACCCTCAACGTGTATAGCGGTTCGCCGTCCGTACAGTTCCTGGATGACAACTACTACCCGTTCCGGGTTAACCCCCAGTTCAAAGCACTGGTGCCGGTCACCGACAACCCACACAGCTGGGTCATCTATCGTCGCGGCCAAAAGCCCAAGTTGCTGTTCTACCGCCCGGTAGACTTCTGGCACTACGTGCCGCCCGCTCCGCAGACTTTCTGGAGTGACGAGTACGATATCGAACTGCTGTCGAAACCGGACGAAGCCAAAGCGTTTCTCAGCGGCGAGAACGCGGCCTTTATTGGTGAGACAGGAAAACTTGAGGGCTGGGAGATCGGCCAGCGCAACCCGCAGCACCTGATCGACCAGCTGCACTGGGCACGCGCCTACAAAACCCCTTACGAGTTTGCCTGCCTGCGCGAAGCCAACCGCGTTGCGGTGCGTGCCCATCAGGCCGCGGAACAAGCCTTCCGCAGTGGCGCGAGCGAGTTCGAAATCAACCTGGCTTACCTGAATGCCGCCGGCCAGGGTGAAAACCAGATGCCCTACGGCAATATTGTGGGCCTGAACGAGCACGGTGCCATCCTGCACTACACCCACTTATCTACACAGCGCCTGTCGGAGAACGAGCGTCGCAGCTTCCTGATCGATGCCGGTGCCGACTGCAACGGCTACTGTGCCGACATCACCCGCTCCTATGCCTACCGCGATGGCGAATTCGCCGACCTGGTAACGGCGATGCACGAGAAAGAGCAGGAGCTGGTTGCGGGCCTGGTTCCCGGCGCCTCCTATGTAGAACTACACAAAGACTGCCACCACAAAATCGGCCAACTCCTACAGCAATTTGGTGTGATCAAAACATCGCCGGAAAGCGCGGTGGAATCTGGTCTCACCGGTACCTTTATGCCACACGGCCTGGGCCACTTCCTCGGTCTGCAGGTACACGATGTAGGCGGCCACCAGACCGCACCGGAAGGTGGCACCACCCCACCGCCGACCGAGTACCCGTTCCTGCGTACCACCCGTACCATCGAAGAAAACCAAGTCTTCACCATCGAACCGGGTCTGTACTTTATCCACAGTCTGCTGTCGGACCTGAAAGAATCCCAGCTGGCGGATGAAGTGAATTGGGACAAGGTGGAAAAACTGCGGCCTTACGGTGGTGTACGTATCGAGGACAACCTGATCGTGCACAAAGACCGTGTGGAAAATATGACGCGGGATTGCTATTAAATCTCAAAATAGAAAAGGGCCTGAATACAGGCCCTTTTCTATTGGCTGTGAAATGGAATCAAACTAACGCACTGCGTACCGTGCGCGTCGCCTCCACCATATTCAGCAACGCCGAACCTACTTCTGCCCAATTACGGGTTTTTAATCCACAGTCTGGATTTACCCAGAGCTTTTCCTTCGGGATCACTTCGAGTAATTGCTGCAATCGCTCTTTCAACTCTTCACGTTCCGGCACATTGGGCGAGTGAATATCGTAGATACCTGGGCCGATTTCATTCGGATAACCACCATTTTCACCGGCAAAGACATCTAGTAAACGTAGATCCGAACGGGCAGATTCGATGGTAATCACATCCGCATCCAACGCCACAATCGCGTCCATAATGGCGTTAAAGTTGGAATAACACATATGGGTGTGGATCTGGGTTTGCGTGTTTACCTCACTGCATGTGTAACGGAAGCAACCCACCGCCCAATCGAAATACGCCTTGTGATCGGCCTGCCGCAATGGCAAACCTTCCCGCAGTGCCGGCTCGTCGATCTGGATGATGCCGATACCCGCCGCCTCCAAATCCCGAACCTCGTCACGCAGTGCTTTGGCGATCTGCAGGCAGCTTACCGCGCGTGGAATATCCTCCCGGGGGAAGGACCAGTTCAAAATAGTAACCGGGCCAGTAAGCATCCCTTTTACCGGACGCTTACTGAGACTCTGGGCATATTCACTCCACTGTACGGTCATCGCATTGGGTCGGCTGATATCACCGGCAATAATCGGCGGCTTTACACAGCGGGAACCGTAACTCTGCACCCAGCCATTACCAGTGTGGATAAACCCGTCCAGTTGCTCGCCGAAGTATTCCACCATGTCGTTGCGCTCGGCTTCGCCGTGCACCAATACGTCCAGCCCCAGGATTTCCTGACGGCGAATCGCTTCAGTTATTTCTGCACGCAAGTGATCGTGGTAATCTTGCTGACTGATTTCAGAATTGCGAAACTGTTTACGTACCTGACGTAAAACGTCGGTCTGTGGAAAAGAACCGATAGTGGTGGTCGGCAGTAGTGGCAGCTGCCAGCGCTCGCGCTGAGCCTCAACCCGTTCGGAAAACTTCTGCGGGCGCCAGGTACTTTCCAGCTGCTGACGTATATCCGCCTCGCTACGACTATCGGTTTGAGGGAAAGCCGCCAGCGGCTCAACCCCTGGTTCGAGTGCCGATTGCAGCTTCTGTAGCTCATCGAGTTTCTGACGGCTATAGGCCAGTTTGCTCTTGTGTTCTTCGCTCAATCCCGTTTCGGTTTCCAGGTCCACTGGCGAATGCAGCAGTGAACAGCTGGCAGATATCCACAAACGGTCGCCGAGAACTTCCGCTTCTTTTTTCAGAGCCTGCTGCCACTGGGCCAAATCGGTTTTCCACACATTGCGGCCGTTGATTACGCCGACCGAGAGTATCTGGTCTCCACGCAACGCCTCAAACGCAGGCTGCAGATCTTCACCACCGCGCACCGCATCGATATGAATTCCATCCACAGGCAGATCAAATACCAGCGGCAGGTTTTCCCGCAATGTGGAAAAGTAGGTAGCGAGTAATAGTTTGCTGCCACTGGCTTTTGCCAGAGTTTTATACACAAGCGCAAACGCATCACGCCATTGGGCGGGCAAATCGAGCCCCAGGATTGGCTCGTCGACCTGCACCCATTGCGCGGCGGCGTCGGCCAGCTGTACCAGTAACTGCTCGTAGCAGGCCAACAGAGCCGGCAGTAAATCGAGCGCGTTATCCACACCGCGCCCCAGCCAAAGATAGGTAAGCGGACCTATAATGACCGGCTTAACATTGTGACCAAGGCTCTGTGCATCCTTGATTTCTGCCAGCAGCCATTCCGCATCCAGCGTGAACGGCTGATCTTCCGAGAACTCCGGCACAAGGTAGTGATAGTTGGTATCAAACCATTTGGTCATGGCACTGGCGGCCACCGGCTCGCCGGAAGGTGCGCGGCCGCGAGCGAGACGGAAGTACTGGTCCAGCCTGTTGTCTGCCGCACCATTCTGAAAGCGCTCGGGAATAACACCAAACATCAGCGAGTGATTCAGTACCTGGTCGTACCAGGCAAAGTCCCCCACGGTAGTGAGTGCCAATCCAGCCGCCTGCTGGGCCTGCCAGTTCTGACTGCGTATCTGCGCACCGACAGCCAGCAGTGCCTGCTGGTCGATGTCACCTTTCCAATAGGCTTCCTGCGCGCGTTTGAGCTCGCGATGCGCGCCAATGCGCGGGTATCCGAGAATATGTGTCTTTGCCATGCCCTTTCCCCTGGGTCCGTAAAATTCGGGGTTGATTCTGGGGCTCCCAGCATGTTCAATCAATTTCATATTTTTCGCCAGAAACATGAATTTAACTAAAGATGATAAGTACGAATGATTGAGCTGAGGCATTTGCGCGCCCTGACGGTGCTGCGGGACACCGGCAGCATGGTGCGTGCGTCCGAGCGACTGCACCTTACCCAATCCGCGCTCTCCCACCTGTTCCGCGAGATGGAAGACCGCCACGCGCAGGCGCTGTTTGTGCGCAAGTCACGCCCCCTGCGCTTTACCAGCGCCGGGCTGCGGCTGTTGCAGCTGGCAGACGATGTGCTGCCGCGGGTGGCGGTGGCACAAAGAGACTTGGCGCGGCTGGCATCTGGACAGGCAGGACGACTGAATATCGCTATCGAATGCCACAGCTGTTACCAGTGGCTGATGCCAACCCTCGATGCCTACCGGGATGACTGGCCGGAAGTCGAGCTGGACCTCTCCAGTGGTTTCCACTTCGCCCCACTACCCGCGCTAGTGCGCGGCGACCTGGACCTGGTGGTTACCAGTAACCCGGATACCTCTCTTAAAGGTATCCACTACGAACCACTGTTCAGCTTCGAGATGTGTCTGGCGGTCAGCCGCAAGCACGCGCTGGCGAAAAAGAAGACGGTGTCTCCTCAGGATCTAGCAGATGAGGTGCAAATCACCTACCCGGTCGAACGAGAGCGGCTGGATATCTTCCAGAAGTTTCTCGACCCGGCCGGTATCGAACCCGCCGCGGTGCGCACCGCAGAACTTACCGTAATGATGGTGCAACTGGTGGTCAGTGGCCGCGGTGTTTGCGCCCTGCCCAACTGGGCTCTTTACGAATATTTACAAAAGGGGCTGGTAAACCAATTGAGACTAGGAAAATCCGGCGTGTGGAGTACACTCTACGCTGCGGTGCGCGAGGAGATGCTGGAACAGGCTTTTTTAAGGGACTTCTTCACCACAGCACGGGATACCTGCTTCGCCAATCTGAATGGCGTGCTTGCCGCGACCGATAACATAAACAAGTAATAAAACACACAAGGGGATATGTATGGCCTCCACACCCAATAGCTGGAGCAAAGCGCTCAAAACTCTGCACTGGATGATCGCGTTTTTTATCCTGTTCGCCTGGGCTTCCGTAGAACTGCATGAGCAATATGAAAAAGGCTCCTACATGCGCGGCTGGTGGATGGTGCTCCACTTCTCCCTCGGCTTCCTGGTACTGTTCCTGGGCCTGTTCCGTCTCTACTACCGTGCCACCCACGGTCGCCCCAACCTGTACGGTGGCAGTTTCCAAAAGCCGGTTTCCCTGCTCACCCAGAGCCTGATGTATGTACTGATCATCGGTATGCCGCTCACCGGCCTGTTGATGCGCCAGTTCGCTGGCCGTGACACCACGCTGTTCTGGCTGTTCGAGCTGCCCGCCTTCTTTGAAAAGAATATCGATGTGGCCAAGCAGTTTGCCTTCCTGCACAAAGAACTGCTGTGGAATGCCCTGCTGGTACTGCTGGTGCTTCACATCGGTGGCGCTCTGTGGCATCACTTCTACAACAAAGACAACACCCTGCGTCAGATGCTGCCGTTCGGCAAAGTGAAATAACAGAGTCAAATAACTGGCATATTGCAGACAAAGAAAAAGGGCACCATCTGGTGCCCTTTTTTGTTGGCCCTACAAGCCTGAATCAGTCGCGATCGCGATGCTGCTTTGGCTTGCCAGACTTGTGGTGCGGCTTATCACCATGCTTACCGCCGTGTTTACCACCATGTTTGCCTTCAGGCTTACCTTCAAACTTGCGTTTCTTGAAGGAACCGCTTTTCTTGAACGGTTTTCCACTGTCTGCCGTATTCGGGTCGTACTTGGCAATGTTCATCGGGCGACCGTTTACCCGCACCTTTTTCAAGTGTTGGAAGATCTCTTTCGGCATACCTTCCGGCAGGTCGACGGTGGTGTATTCCGGGTAGATTTCGATGCGACCAATGTAAGAGCTGTCCAGCTCTACTTCGTTGGCAATAGCACCAACCACGCTGCCCGGGCGCACGCCGTGCTCACGACCCACATCAATGCGGAAACGCTCTTTGCCTTCATCAGGCGGCGGCATACGTTTGTCTTTTTCGTAACCGCCTTTGCGTTCGCGCTTGCGGTCGCCATCGCGATCGCGGCGGCGGTCGTCGCGGTCATTCCGATCATTAAAGTCACGCTGCTTCGGCTCACGCTCGTCCAGCAGCAGCGGCTGATCGCCCTGCGCCATGGCAGCCAGAGCCGCGGCCACATCCAGCGGGTCCACTTCATTGTCTGCCAAGAACTGATCAACCAAATCGCGGAACGGCGCCAGGTCACCTTCACCACCGAGGGTATCGCTAATACGCTGGCGGAATTTTTCCATACGCGATGCGTTGACCGCTTTCGCCGTTGGCAACTCTAAACGCTCGATCGACTTCTTGGTTGCGCGCTCGATAACGCGCAGCATGCGACGCTCACGCGGGGCCACAAACAGAATTGCATCACCTTCACGTCCCGCACGGCCAGTACGGCCAATACGGTGGATGTAGGCTTCGGTGTCGTAAGGGATGTCGTAGTTGATCACGTGACTGATGCGCTTCACATCCAAGCCACGGGCGGCCACGTCGGTGGCCACAACGATATCCAGCTTGCCGGCTTTCAGCTTGTCGATCACCTGCTCACGCAGGTTCTGCGCCATATCCCCGTTCAGGGCGGAAGAGGCAAAACCACGTGCGGCCAGTTTGTCGGCGAGTTCCACGGTGGTGTTCTTGGTGCGCACGAAGATGATGGTGGCATCCACCGGCTCGGCTTCGAGAATGCGGGTCAGTGCGTCCAGCTTGTGCAGGCCGCCCACCGGCCAGTAACGCTGGCGAATGGTTTCTGCGGTCTCGGTCTTGACCTTGATCTTGACGTCCACCGGGTTGTCCAGGTGGTCGCGGGCAATCTTGGCGATCTCGCGCGGCATGGTGGCGGAGAACAGCGCGATCTGGCGCTCTTCTGGAATCTGCTCCAGTACCCACTCCACGTCATCGATAAAGCCCATGCGCAGCATTTCGTCGGCTTCGTCGAGGACCAAGGTCTTCAGATTAGACAGGTCCAGGGTGCCTTTGCGCATGTGGTCCATCACACGGCCCGGGGTGCCCACTACCAGCTGCACACCGCGCTTCAGTTGTTGGATCTGGCCGCGGTAGTCAGCGCCGCCATAAATAGGCGCAACGTGGAAACCTTTGAGGTTGGCCGCGTAGGACTGGCAGGCCTCGGCCACCTGAATGGCCAGTTCTCGGGTGGGTGCCAGCACCAGTGCCTGAGGGCGCTTGTTCTTCAGGTCCAGGCTCGCCAGCAGAGGGAGCGCGAATGCCGCTGTTTTGCCCGTTCCTGTCTGTGCCTGGCCCAGCACATCGCGACCCTCCAGCAGAGACGGGATAGTCTTTGCCTGAATCGGAGATGGGGTTTCATAGCCAAGTTTGGTGACAGCGTCGAGGATTTCAGCGGGCAGGCCCAACTGGTCAAAGCCAGTGGCCGTGGGGGTATCGGTCATATTTGGGAATCACTTGCGGCGTCTAACGCCGGTACTTGAGGGGCCGGATTGGCCTTTAAAAGGCTGCGCAGTCTAACAGTTTAGTCCGAGAAGGCCAGTTTATTTTTTAACCGGTAGATTTTGTTCGAGACCGTAGAATATGAACATGCCGGTTACGTGCCTGCGAACCCAGTAGTCAGTGAGGTCACGCTCTTCATGGCGGTCAAAGGGTCTTGTGATGGGCGAAGTGCATTGCAGCGATCTTACTTGGGTTATCGCGCACCAGCTGCCAGGCCTTCTCTTCACCGACTACTTTAGCCGCAGCCTCTCGGCCAGCCTTCAACGCTGGCGGACGGCGCACTTCATGATGGGCGTCAGTGGCTAGTATGGTAACCAGCCCGTTCTCCAGCATCTCGATAGAACGCTGCTGTGCCGGCTCACCAAAATGACCACATACGGCGCCGGAAGTTACCTGGAACAGGCAACCCTCGTCCGCCAGCGGCATAACCTTGTTAAAGTCACGGATAACATCCTTGTTGCGCTCCGGATGTGCAATCATCGGACGGACCTTCTGCTTGCGCAACCAGCGGATCAACTGCTCAGTTCCCGGCGGGATATGGCTGTGCGGCAGTTCCAGCAGCAGCACCTTTTCGTCTCCCCACTCGCCCAAAAATGGGACCTGCTTCAGCATCACCATATTCAGAATTTCTTCGGACAGGCGAATTTCTGCCGCCATACCCACATGCAGTGGGATCTCGGCTGTATCCAACGCGGAGACCAGCTGTCGGTGCGCTTTAGAGATGGTCGAAAGGGTATTGGGAAAGCGACCAGAGTGAATATGCGGGGTAGCCACGATGTGGGTAATGCCATCGGCAACCGCGGCGCGGGCGAGCACCAGCGCCTGGTCGAGATCCCGGGCACCGTCGTCGATACCCGGGAGAAGGTGGCAATGCAGATCGATCATGCGAGTACTACGCTGTCCTCTTTTACGCATTCAAGGTGTGCATATACACAAACCCGAACAACTTCGGCATATCTGAGCCGAGGCACTTACTTAGCACAAAAGAACTTCTTAGTTACGAGCGTACCGATCTTCAAAACGGACGATATCGTCCTCCCCCAGATAGGAGCCGGACTGAACCTCGATCAGTTCCAGCGGAATGGTTCCAGGATTTTCAAGACGGTGGACAACGCCAAGCGGGATATACGTGCTCTGATTTTCTGTAACTAAAAACTCTTTTTCCCCACAAGTCACGTTCGCAGTACCAGACACCACTATCCAATGTTCCGCACGGTGATGGTGCATTTGTAAACTAAGTTGTGCACCTGGGTTCACTACAATTCGCTTCACTTGGAAACGCTCGCCAAAATCAACGGAGTCATAATAGCCCCATGGGCGATAGACTTTACGATGTAACTGCGCTTCCGAACGATTTTCGGCCTTGAGGCGTTCAACCACTTTCTTGATATCTTGCACGCGATCTTTAGTGGCAACTAGCACCGCGTCATCACTTTCTACCACCACGATATCATTCAGGCCTACAGTAGCAATTAACTTACTATCGCTCTGCACATAGCAATTATGGCTATCTTCCAGGATAACATCGCCTTTCGACGTATTGCCCTGTTCGTCCTTCTCAGACACCTCCCAAAGCGCTGACCAGGAACCCACATCATTCCAACCGCAATCCATCGGCACTACCACTGCATCGCGGGTGTGCTCCATAACTGCATAATCAATAGACTCATCGGTACAGGCCAGAAAAGCCTCACTTGCGGGGCGCACGAAGTCGACATCAAAGGTTGCGCCCTGCATAGCTTTCTCGCAAGCCTCAAGGATATCCGGGCCATATTTAGACAATTCTTCAATGAAACGACTGGCGCGGAATAGGAACAAACCGCTGTTCCAGTAAAATTCACCGGAACTCACGTATTTCTCTGCGGTAGCTAAGTCAGGCTTTTCTACAAACTGCTGAACCACAAACGCAGTCTCAGCTTCATCTATGGCCCTTGCCTTGTTGATATAGCCGTAACCGGTTTCGGCGGCCGAGGGCACAATACCAAAGGTCACCAGTTTGCCAGCCTCGGCGTGAGGAACCGCACGCATCACCGCAGCCTGGAAGGCCGCTACGTCTTTTATTGCGTGATCTGCGGCCAATACCAGCAGCAACGGATCTTCCGCCCCCCCGGCCATGGCCCTTAACGCAGCCAACGCTACCGCCGGAGCGGTATTGCGGCCTGCAGGCTCGAGTAAGATCCCACTATGCGCCTGACCTACCTCGCGCAACTGCTCTGCCACGATAAAGCGGTGATCATCGCCACATATTAGCAATGGAGGTTGCGACTCAATGCCCTCCAATCGCGCACAGGTGTTCTGCAACATAGTCGCATCATCCGTAAGCGGCAGAAACTGTTTCGGATGAAGTTTGCGCGAAAGCGGCCACAAGCGAGAGCCTGAACCGCCGGCCATTATTACCGGTAAAATCATAAACTTATTCTGCTACAGAAATAGTACTAACGTACTCCTCCGTACAACACCAGATAAGAGGAGATGGCATTTAAGTCCCATTATGTCACGCTTAGGAGTCATCTGTGACCATTCTCAAGCGGTAAAGAGCCGCCTCGAATGCGTGGGCAGCGCTATCTGTAGCACTCCCCGTTTACATTTTTCCACCCCAAGGACTGCGGTGAATCAAGCGGCGAGCACTTCATCATCGACAGAAACAGCGTCGTCAACAGATGCTTGTGCGGCTTTAAGTGATGGCAGCATGCGCGCCATCATCTGAGGAACAGTGAAGTCAATATGCTTGGAAAAACTACCGTCCAGCTGGGTCTGCTCATATAGGTAGGTACGAAAGGCACGAAACAGCGCCATGTCTACGGGCTCTGGTTCCGTCCAAAAATCCGACAATCCGCCTTGATGGGTCATTCCCGGAATATCGTAAAGAGCGCGCCCCAGAGTAATCGTCGGCACCCGGTGCAACAGTGCTGAGATTCCTACCGTGCTGTTAATCGTCACCACACCTTTGGCGTGATCCAACAGCGTAGGTAAGTGCAGATCATGGCAATATGCCACACGTCCATCCACACCCGAATCGCGCGCAGCACGCTGAATAAATTTGCCATAGTGGCAAAAGCCTCGATCCATGGGATGATGCTTGATCACCAAGATATCTTTATTCGCTGCATTAAGAGCGAAAGACGCAATCACATCTCTAATCGAATCTTCCAGCGAATGTACGTCCGAATGCTCGCGAATCTGAAAGTCATCCGCAGTCTGTAAGGGAAAAAGGAAGAACTCTCCGCCATGACGCTGTACCAGCGCTTTCGTGTAGTTACGCTCGGTTATGCGGTAGAGACCTTTGCGATAAAAACTGCGCAACCAGCATCCAGCTTCCTGCCACCAAGCCCTTGGGCGGTGGTGACGGTAATGGTTGAAGCGCAACCCATAGACAAGGACGGCAAAGTAATAACAAATGGCATAGCGGGCCCTCTGCCAAAAAGTCCTACCCACTTTTATCGAGGGCGAGCGGCCATGAGGAACATATCCCTCAATGGCATCACGGGACCAATCAACGCCTGAAAATGCGTTTACGCCTCCCTGCTCAAGGGTGACGAAATCAGGGCGCAAGTAGCCCTCTTCACAAGCCCAGAAGCTGACGCCCATTTCATCGCAAACTGTTCGTGCCTTACGGTGGTAATACCGGCAATCGCCATACACAATCACCGCACGAATATCGTTCCGCCGTAAGTAACCGGCAAAAAACTCTGGCCAGCCAGCTTGCCCACCCACATAGTCCACCTGGTGGGCGGCCCAGCCGAATAAACGGTCCCCACCGTTGAAGTTTATCTTATGAGTTTCAATGCCCCGTGCGGAGAAATAACGGGCACAACAGGCAAAGAAAGGACCATGTGGCCCCTGCAAAAATACAACCCCTGACATTTTCCCCACTTAGCCCCACGGCGAAATTCGCCGCCCCCCGGGGCACTAAACACGCGCGGGCAACCCCCGCACCTAAAAACAACAAGAACGACCAAGTAGAGCCGAAAAAAGCAAAATACGCCAAGTTTTGCGATATAAACCACATAACTGGCGCAAAACTATACTCTTATATTTGACGATTGTCTTGCTTTAGCTAGCTAGAACGAGACCCTAACGGGTGAATTTGCCGACAAAACTTCGCTGTTCACCGCTGGCGAGTTTTGCCTTATCCAGTTTTTGCAGTACCTTCGACCATCCCCATTCAAACATCGTGGCCGTCGACCTTGGCCACAAGGTGAATAATGGATTGAATGGGTTGTCCCTCGCCTGCATCCAAACCGTCATACGGTGCGACTGCTCTCGCGCCTCGCCACGGCGATGAAAGCCATAAACATTCGCGACCAAAAGCGTATTCGCGGGTACATGGAGGGCTTTGGGTTCAAATCCCATTTCCTCAAGGTCTGCCGTAGTTACTCGGAAAGACCCATCCCAGTATCTCTGCGGATCGCGCGCTTCACCGCGCTTACTCGCCTCCAGGCTCTGCCGGTACTCCCACTTCAGGCGGCGCCAACTCAACCGGTGGGAACCCGGTACATACACAAACGGCCCATTCAGGTCGTCAGTGGCATCCAGATACAGCCACCCTTTTACACAGGGATGGAAGGTATCTGCGTGCATGTCCCGTTGCGGATCCGGACGCGGCACCACATTCGCGTGATTACACAGGTTTTCCACGTAGTACAGCGGGCGACGATTCTTGGACGAGCAATAGCGCATTAATCGGTCGAGCTTCGGATTCTCGATAAGCGCACGAATTGAGGGCATTTTTTCTCGCTCTGCGCCAGTAAGAAACACTCGCTGGGTTAGCGTGGTGCCCTCAACGAATTCACGGCCACCGTCTTCATAGTTCTGCAATTCATGCGCCAATTTTTCAAAATCGTCACTGGAGAGAAAGTTGCGTTTGAGGACAAAGCCGTATTTACGGAAATGGCGGCGATCTTCTGCGGGAATCAGCGGCGACAACAGGAACAGTCGAAAACGGAACAAACCGTGCGCAATCACTACCCGGGCAACGTGAAGCCCACAACGATTGAGCCAGAAACTGCCAATAATGGGATTGTTCTTAAAGCTCTTACCCCATGAAACCAATTCGAGGAGCCATTTGGGCAGAAGATAAATTTTCTTGAGGAATCTGGAATTCACGCGCAATGACCCGCGACTACTTCTTGAAAAATTGGTTGCGAACGATGCGATAAAGCCCACGTCGCCACCAGCTGAGATAAGACGAGCCCTGTTGTTGGGACGCCAACAACTGCACCGCAGTTTCGACATCCACGATGTCGCCACGGTGCGGATCCACATAGGTGGGGTATAGAATCAACGTTGCGGCTACCAGCTCGTCCAGTGTGCGGCTCCGTCCACGAGCTCTTTTGCAGCGACGAACCATTGCCAACTCCGAGAGGGCATTGGGCATTTCGTCGCAGCCCTCGCCAAGAAGACGATCATCACTCAGCCCCCAACCGGCATAAAACGGCAAGCCATAAGTCACGACCTTAACGCCCCGCAGTAACGCCTCGAAGCCACTTAAAGAACAAAGTGTGTGTAGCTCATCCACTCGTGCAAGTACTGCAGGCATTGGTGCATCGGCTACCAGCTGATCGTAAAGAACACCAGCATCGTCAGCCAACTTCCCAATGCGCCCACCCGCGACTACATCCGGGTGCGGTTTATAAATAATATAAGCATCGGGGTTCGCTCTGCGTACCTGCTCCAATAACTGCTGATTGCTTTTGAGCCAAGGAGAGCCGCTGGCGATCGATGCATCACTCTCCACCTGCCCGGGCACCAATATAATGGTTCGGTCTGATGGCAAATCCAGAGCCACACCCTGTTCACCTACGTTGTATTTACTCAACTGTCGGGTAACAAGGGTCTCTCGCAGCGCGGCCGCACGAGCACAGAGCAACGGAGATAGCTCTGCGTCCTTTAAAATAGATTCCAGGTCAGACGGTCGGGAAGCATCATAATAAATCCCCTGCTTATCCAGAACCAACGAGAGCGGGCGCACCAGATCGGACCCCAAACCCACCGACCGCAGGAATCCATCCTCAAGCCGCCAAAGCGGTAACCGGGAGTTACTGCACTTGGTTACAACCGGCTCCGTCAAGCTACTTGCCCAAGCCACTACCTGAGTCTCTGCCTCTACCTCGCTGAAAGCATTCGAATGCCTTCTCACAAACCGGCACTGCTTAGGGCGAGCCAAAAAATCAGCCACGAACCCGCGTTTCCACGGTGAAAAATCTACACCTAACCAGGATCCGGCGAGGTGCTGGCTCCGCTTTACCTGCTCTGAAATCAGACGAGCAGTATCTTCGAAAGTACAACGCTTGCCCGTATACGGGTTGATATATCGGCAATAGCGCAGATAGGCCGCCGCGAAAACCTGCTCCAATGAGCGGTGTTGCCCGCGCCGCGCACACGTCTGCAAATCTTCAGTTAGCCCCCAGCCAGCAAAAAATGGCATCCCGAAACAACACACCGGTTTGCCTGCCAGCAGCGCATCGAAGCCAAACTGGCTGGTGACCACATACACTTTGTCCACCGCATCGAGCAGTGCCCAAGGAGAAATGTCTTCCGACCAAACGCGACAGTCGTGCTCACGTGCTGCGTCCAGTAAATAACCGCGTTTTTTACCCGCGATAACATCCGGGTGCACCTTAACCACCACCTCTGCATCCGGGTTGTCAGCAATGGCTGTTTCCAGCATTTGAGTAAAACTCGACGCGTCGGCGCCACCATAAGTAATCGCTGCATCGCCAAACGTCTGGTCCACCACGAGCACCCTGCGGCGCCCATCCGGCCACACAACAGGCGTATCGGAAGCGCAATTGAACTTTGACAGGCGAAGCCGCTGCAGTAATGCAATACCGGCGCGCGCGCGGGTAAGCTCTTCGCTTGAAAAATCCGCCGCACGAATCAGGTTCTCCAGATCACTGGGCGCCGTCGCGTCGTAATAGATACCGGTGTAATCCACGATCAGGCTGTGCAGCAGCGCACCCTGCACACCCAGGCCAAAGGAGCGCAGAAAGCCATCTTCCAGGCTCACGAATGGCAAGCCAGCTTCGACTGCTATCTCTCGCGCACGTGTTGCACTGGGCTTACGTCCCCAGCCGGCAATATGTGTCGTAGATTGTACTGGGCGCAGCGCAAACCAGTAGCTCTGCGCTTCCAGTAACACGTCGAGATGAGAAAGCCGTTTCAATCCCCGGGAACAAAAGCCGATTAAAGGCACTGGCGAGCCTCGCTTAGTATCTGCGCCCGCGTCGGTTCATCTGCCGCCAATTGTAAAATACTCTCTACCCAACGATTCTGCTCCATCGGCAGCAGAAGACCATTTTTTTGGTGGCATACGACCTGACCATATACTGCCCCTTCCGCATAAATACCTACCGCCCCCGCTAGGGTAATATCTAGGAATTTAGTGTGGGCACGTGCGCGATTAAATCGCGAGTCCAGCAGTGGCGCCAAGCCAATGGTTCGCCCTGGACGATGGAGCAATGATTGGTAGGCTGGCCACTTCATCGGGTGTAGCACATGCACACGAGGCAACCCTCTAAAAAGGCGATTTACGCTGCCGTTCCCAATTACCTCAAATACAATCCGCTCATCCGCGGACAGTACCTCCGCGATAACAGGCTGGAGCCACTTAATATCCGCACCGTGAGAGGCAGAACCGTGATAGAAAAGTGTTATTTGCTCGGATTTTTCAACAGAGGAGCCCCTACGATTCAAAAGAGGGGCAAACGCAGCCGGGACTTCAGGCGTCAGTAGATGCGGGTTCCAACTTGCATAACGCGCCTGTAAGTATGGGGTAGATACCGCGAGCTTTGCGTCAATCGCGCGCAGCCAGGAACGGTGCCGCCGGCTCAACCGCCATAGCTTCCATTGATAGCGGAGTGGCATACCAGCGAAAGACCGCCAGCTGAACAGATCATCGTCCATAAAAAGCCAGACACCCGCCAACCTATTACGATGCGCAGCAACCAGCTCACGCCAGGCAGCCGGAATATAGCGGACAAATAGAACATTAGCCCCGTGCAACTCGCCTGAATCCGGCAGCTCTGAAAAACTGTAACGTTCGACAGTTGCTCTCTGCGCCTGAAGGTATGGCAATACAAAGTAATCGCTCGACGGGTTTGCGACTTCTTCCACCACAATATAGCGGCTACTCATAATGCTCCCGACAATCTGCTCATATCAGGCCAGAGAAAAATCTTCGTGAACTAGGGTCAAGTTTGGGCTGTACGCAGGGTCTTGATCAAGGGTGTGCCCCCACTTGTCCCTCATAAACCGAGCCTCTGCCGCCGCACGCTGCCTTTTTGCAATCGTGTCATCAGCTCCGCGAGAAACAGACTCATGATGATAGAGCTCAGCATATGGTGTCCATAGGTTCTGATATCCAGCCTCACGCACCTTCAAACAAAAATCCACATCATTGAAAGATACTGATAGGTTTTCTTCATCAAGCCCATTAACTGCGTCGAAAACTGGTTTTCGAACCAACAGACATGCCGCTGTTACGGCAGACAGGCCCTGAACAAGATGCAACCGAGAGAAATAGCCAAAATCATGGCGATTGAAGTATTTGTGAGAATGGCCGGCAACACCACCAATACCTAAAATAACACCAGCGTGCTGAATAGAATCATCCGGATAATAGAGCTTTGCACCGACACAGCCAATTTCCGGCCTTACAACCTGGGAAACCATTTCAGTCAACCAATCATTGTTGATTGGTTCAATATCATTATTGATCAAGCCGATAATTGATCCATTGGCCAATTCGGCCCCATAATTATTGATCGCAGAATAGTTGAAGGGGTGATTCCAACGATGAACACTGACCCGAGGATCCTTGACCACATCGGCTAAATACTCGAGTGTTGCAGCACATGTGGTTTGGTTATCAAGAATCAGCAGTTCGAAGTTTTCGTAACTGGTTCGCTCAAGAATTGCATTGACGCAAGGCTTTAGTATATCTACTCCGTCCCGAGTGGGAACAAGCAACGAAACCAGAGGCTCCTCCTCTGGAATCTCACGACGAATTCGATATGTGTTTGGCACCTTACCGAACTCCACTTTCCCACCAATTCTATTCAGATCTAAATAGGATTGTATCGCGTTGACTCCTGCCTCACTCGTGTAAGATTTACTTTGCGCCTCAAGTGCAGTTGAGCCAGACATCGCCCTCCAGTGATACAGCACCAAAGGAATACGCGCAACAGTCGACACATCTAAATGTGGCACGCAACGGAGCAGCAAATCGTGGTCCTGACTACCCTCGAAACCCACTCGAAACCCACCAACATCCGCCACCAGTTCTCTGGCCAGAACGGTTAGATGACAAATATAGTTTTGTGATAAAAGCAGATCAGGGTTCCAGTCTGGCTTAAAATGTGGCTCAAACCGCATACCAGATTCGTCAATTTTATCTTCATCAGAATAAATTAACTTGAGGTTTCTATTTTCCTGCAATACGCCAACAACGCACGAAAGCGCCTCTTCCGACAAAACATCATCGTGATCAAGTAAAGCAACAAATTCACCAGACACCAACTCGAGCGCGCTATTACTAGCGGAAGATATGTGACCATTTACCTCCCTGAAAGCCACTTTGATACGTGAGTCTTTTTCCACATACCGCGACAGACACTCTTTAACTTCTGGATTTGTAGAACAATCATCAGCAATACAGAGCTCCCAGTTTTGATAAGATTGCGCCAATACTGAATCAATGCACTCCTCCAGAAACCGCACTTTTGCGTTATAGGTAGGAACAACAACTGAAACTAAAGGTGACCAATCTTCCTCGCCACAAGCGGCTTTCCTGGCATTAGCAAAAAGCGACGCCTCTTGGTTATCGATCCAATGTTGATAATCAACAGTTTGGCGCCTGCGCTCAAAGGTTTGATTGTAATACTTTAGTGCCAACGCTAAGAACGGCTTTCCCACCGATTTAGCTTCAAGTTTCACCCGACGCTTAGCCTCTGTTTTAGAGACATCCCGGAATGCGTCATGCATATTTACAAGCCGCTGGATCAGTCGATCCATAGCAAAAGCAGTCAGCAACTTAACCAAACGAAAATGCTTTACACCAAAGCCGCCTTTTGACTCCATTGGGTCAAAGCGGATCGACTTTGCTCTCTTTGGCAGATAGACCAAACGCTTTGTAACACGATTACATTTTACAGGAAGAAAAACGCTATCCTCCTCACTAAACCCTTCCCCGAAATCAAAATACAAACGCGCATCTGCACTAGGTGCGGCATGTACAAGCTGAAGCTCCAGCATATACCAGCCACCAGACAGCGAAACGCCACCCAAAGAGAACTGGGGATCGTCAGAGGTCGACTCCCAGTCTAGAACCTCGTCACCGGTTACCGGCTGAACGTTTGCGCCAGCCACAAGTTCAGAACACAAGTCAGGAAAAAAATAACTACCAATTGATTTAATCATCAAAATATTCTTTTACTAAATTCAAAACAATTCGATCAGAAAACGCGAGCCAAAGGCTGAGACGTATCCAGAACCTCGCAAGACACTTGGTTAACATCAACGCCAGGTGGCAATTTCAATGAGAACGCAACATGCCCACCTCTTGGGAGGCCCAAAAGACCCAACTCATCGCGATACTCATTTGCAGTAACCACATCAATCTCGCGTCCATTTACTCGCACTCGTACACGCACAAGCGCATCGCTCGCGCTTATGCATGCAAACCCTCGAAGCAACTCAGGCGACGACACGGAGTATTCACCGTGGACAAAGGAAAGTGATTCTTTGGCAAGTTTTGAACGCCACGTCAGCATGTCGGATGCAACTTCAAACAGTTTTACATCTCGCTGGTTGCGCTTAATCAGTTCATCTAGAGTAGATTGGCTCAACTCCAAACTGCTCTCAGAGCGATTCTTTTCAAGAACGCCGATTTTCGTAGAGTATATTTCATTGATTAGATGCAGACTTTCATTATAGCGCTCAGTTATCCCCAGAAACCCAAATGCACCTAAAGGAATCCCCCGAAGGATACGCGCCTGACGGTTGGTGTTTTCGGGCGCGCGGTAAAAGCTTTGAAAGTCGCCCTGGTAATCGTGATACTTTTGTGCGTGATGATATTCTGAAACCAAACGCTGAACAGGATGACGAACAAAGGACACAAAACAAGCCGCATCAAAAAGTGGGGCATACTTAGATGCATGAAAGTGTCCAGTTAAGAATCGCACTCCTCCATTTACAATACTCTGTCGCAACGCCCAGTGATCGGTTTCCGAATAGACATGCTTTTCAAGCAGGCTACTAGTTGCACGGGCACCGCGCCCATAGTCTTTGAGAACCTGGGATCTACGAAAAGATTTCTCCGCACCGATTCGAAAACTCGTACCAGCTGTCTTCGGAATGTGCACAAAGACTATAGGAGAGGTGACCAGTCGCCGCCGAAACAACATATTTACTACTCTGCGGCTTAGCCTACTGCTCAACAAAATTGACCTTGCAGTCCGCAAGCGACCCAAAAATCGACACATCAACCTTGTCATCAGGTGTTAAAGGGCGTTGGTGCTTAAACCAGAACCCACAACGCAAACGATTTGAAAGCCCCTTACGGACAACGTCTGGGCGCTCGCGTGTCGCCGGGACAACATATTCCAGGCCATTGACCAAAACTTTTACACTTAGCGGAACGTCCACTTCCGAGGTAACCCAACCAGATATGACATCAGCATTAACATCCACATGACCACCACCAAACGACATAAAAGGTGATTCAGCGACCAACCGAGCTCTTAAACTGTTCACTCGATCGATAACACCGGGAACAAAATCCAGCATGGATTTATCTTCCACACTATTTAAGTCATGCCCACGAAAGTAGCCAACGCCTTTACGGCGAGCGGCACTACCAGCACCCGAGCCTTTTCGGTCTTTTTTAACAATATGCTCTTGCTTCGACTTAACAACGTAATGGTTAATCCGCAATCCTGGATAGGAGACCGTCTTAGTTTTCGGGCCAAAGTCCACATCGCCTTCAAACTCTGCTGGTGACATATCCGCCATCACATACCTACCTGCGACTAGTTCGCACTCGTGTATGTTCATCCGCTTAGTCTTAGCAGGCTTCAGGATAGTTTTGATGTGCCGGTTGAAGTCGTGATGCTGCTCTGAACACCGCGTAAATCTTGAAAGTACCGGACCACAATCCTGCAGCACATGCCCAGAAGATCCGTAGTTTCGCCAATTCAGTGCCATTGCGCCTGCCGATTCCGACTCGAAAAACGGCTGGAGATGTTCCTTTAAAGATTTTTCATTCGTTGAAACTATGAACTCATCGGCGTCGATAAATGCCATCAAATCTACCTGGCCACCAAATTCAGTCAGGATTTTATTATATGCGCCTGCCTGAGGCCCTTGATCTCCTACCCGAGGAAAATACACTCGGGTAATAACTCCCATTGCGTCAAGTGCCTCAAGAAGCTCTGACGAATAATCGCTACTTACGTTATCTGCGATATAAAAATGGTCTACGCCTATCAACTGATGATATGCAATCCATTCAAGAATGTACTCAAACTCATTCTTGAATATGGCCGCTACACCAACGCGCGGAACTGTCATAAGGTAAACCCCAAAATTCGGTGCGGAAATTTAAACTCGACCACACACTAACTACCACAAACATGCGCTTCTAAATTGAAAGCCTATACAATCGGTTCATAGACTGACAAATCAATCGAAAAGAATTCGCACTTCATAAATATGGACTGCCTAGCTTCGACCTCAATCTAGATACAGAGCAACATAAATACAACTCGTAAAGCTCTACAATAGAGTCCAGAATCCCACGTGCCTTCAGATATCGAACAAACACTATTCAATCATATGGACAAACAAATTTAAGGTCGCGACCGGGAAATGATTAATCTAACTCGATATAAGCTCACGGATCGTCGCCAGATCGACAGAATACGGCGATGTCCTACTCGGAATCGCGACTCCCTCTGCGACTTTACCGAATGCATGCTCAGAACGCTGACTCATGGCACTACATAAAGTACTTTGAATTAGAGAATGATTTAGCTCACCCCGAAAGCAAGTAACAAGAGTTCCCTCTCTCATGAAAATATTGTTGTGCAACGCAGACCCTTCTTCCCCGGCAACCGCATCACTATCATGAAAAATTCGAACCTGTTCCTCTAAACTGTACTCTTCTGGGTATATAACTTTATACCCATTCGCTATGTACATTTCTTCGACACACGAGGAGTTCGCCAAATCCCTAGTAGCATTAGAGGTCTTCCTCCATTTTCCTCTAGAGAGATATACCTTTTTATCCCCCGCCAATCCTCGAGAAGAGGGGCGAATTTGACCTTTTAACCAACTCGCGTATTCCGCCAATCTAGGGTGTATAACCTGCCCATAGCGAAGGTTTGTAGGCATCACAACCCTTTTCGCTATAATTGAGCCTCCAGACTTAGCGTCCCATTTTAAAATCTGGTTACTACCAACCCCCACAGCGCTTAGAAGCCTCAAAGCGAAGGCAGGGACAGACTCCTTTACGAGAAACTTTAGCTCTTTAAAATCATACACCTGCTTCAACAGCCAAAGACGAGGCAAAATATCTACCAACCAATGACCATAGATATGGTCACCTGGGCGCAAAAGCGGAACGACAGAATCAGACACTCTTTTAGGAATTCCTACTGGGCTATAGCTAAAATTCGTCAATTGCTCCTCAGAAAATTGGTTTTTGCTTGCCACATAAGAACCGCATCTAGATTTAACAACGCCTGTGCACAATATCTCTGCCTCAGCAATTTCCAAAACTCCCAACGCGGGATAAACAAAAAAACCTCTATGTTTTTCCTGAAAAGTCGAAGAACGAGGGCCGGTGGCCTTTAATCTTGCTGAAAGTGAGACTTCCCTCTTAGCATCAACAAGACACCTTCTTTCGACTTCGACATCAAGATCTTCACCCTTGAGAAGCTCATCGAAACAAAAAAAACGAGACATTAAACACCCCCAAGGAAACCAGCTGAAAGTTGAAAAGTATTTATATGTTTTTCTTTAAGTACTCAAATATCTCGAGATCGATACTATTACAATCAATCAAACGGCTATACAGTTCATCACCAAGCTGCTCCCGTATCTGATCAATTTTATCCTCCAGGGTTCCACTTGAAGCTCGAGAGACATTCTTCCTAACTATCGATAGCGGAGTATCTGTGTACTCTCGATCAATAGCCATAGCGTTAAGAGTCTTTAATGATCCTTGAAAATCCTCTACCAAACCAACAAAAGGTAAAGCATCTAAAGCCCTAAACGCTCTACTCTTCTCGTCGCCCTGCTCAAACATTGCCGACAATTTTTGGGCGTGGAAATCTCGGCATTGCCGATCGTGCAATAAAGCAAGCCTAGTTTCAACATACCCTTTAAAGTCCGTATTGCGCGCTAGCACAGACCCAAAAGAAGATCCATCCTGCTTACGCTCAAATGCATATGCCGAGGCAATACGATCAATTGGATGACGAACAAATATCACCGGCAATATATCTATACCTTTTATATTCGGCGGTGGAAGCACAGCAGTATGAGATGAGAAACACTTTGCTTTAGGGTTGCTAACAATCCATTCTTGGACCATCTTTCTGTTTAAGGAAGGATTCCCAGGAAATTCGCTTGTAACCCACTCGTCCACAGCCAAATTTTCTTTAAATGCCGCATCTAAAGATGTACCTGCATTTTTGAACAAATGATAATGAAAAATAATTTTTCTCATTTAAACCTCAAATCTTTCCAACAACGATCAACGAACAGAGTACACACCAATTGACGAAAATATATTCTTAAATTGACTTACTCCATGCTCCAATGAAAACTGCTCCTGCACTATCGCCTTGCTATTTTCTGAAAATCTTTTCCAGAGCATTTTATCGTCGTAAAGCTTACTTATTGCCTCAACCCAAGCATCTGGGGTCTCAGCAATGAGAGCACTAACCGCATTGGTGAGCCCAGTCCCTTCCGACGCAACTTCAGTCAGGATCGTCGGCAACCCATAGGCCATCGATTCGAGAACCTTCCCCTTGATACCAGCGCCAGAAAGTAGAGGTGCAACAAACACTCGGTGCCCCATATACACTTGATCCAAGTGCTCAGCAAAGCCAACCATTTTTATGTTTTCGGCCTCAAATTCTTTAAAGCTTTCCGGCATATTACTTCCGTAAACATATAGGCAGATATCCGGCCTACTTTTGCCCAAGCGTGGCATTACCTCGCGGGCAAGATATTCTACTGCTTCAACATTGGGGTAGTGGTTATATCCACCGAGGAAAGCGATACCTTCACGCTTTTGAAAATCTGGCCCCTCACTTTTTCCTTCCAATACCCAAGGGGTTATATGTAACTTTTCCGCCTCAAGAATATGGGATGTAATTACCGCGTGCTCGGTGGCGTTGTAACACAATACGGCATCGGCCTTCCTGCAAACCGCAAGCTCTTTATCACGGGTCTCCAGCGCTTGCTGAAGTTTCGCTTCGTCCCGTTCGCCTTTAAGGGCCCCGCGCATTTCGCGCAAGAAGTGAAGATCAGCATTGTTGAAGATAATCTTCGCACTAGAGGTCTGCTTGATTTGATCAATGAATTTTTCCGCGACCTCATACCGCGTGATATATACCGCGTCCATTTCCGGTAAACGTCGCTCCAATACGTTCTGAACGGAGGTGTAAAAAGGCGCATAAAGAACTTCCACACCAAGGCGCTGCAACTCAACCGTGTACTTGCCGAAGTGTGCCATATTCTCGGGGACAAAAGTTACTTTGAAGCCGAGCTCGAGCATTAGCTTGATTTCCTGGACCGCAGCATAGCTACCCGCATCTTTGTTCGGCATTGGGCTGGCATAGTCAATTACAAGAATGCGCTGATCAACATTGCGGTCTTTTTCCTGGGCCAATGCTTCAAAGCTGGGCTGACCGTTGTAGCGGAACTCCTTGAACCATTTGCTACGGAAAGTCCGCTCATTAACCGCTTGATAGCGTTTGAGCCCCTTAGTGACATCGCGGCCGTGACTTTGCCCTTCAAAATGTACAACCACAGAGTGGGGAACATAGACCGTTTTGAGCCCTGCATCACGGACCTTGAAAGCGAGGTCAGTATCTTCGTAGTAGCACGGAACCAACTCTTCACTGAAACGACCTACCTGTTCCCATAGATCGGAACGGATACACATGGCAGCGCCAGTAAGGTAATCGACTTCGCGGGCATAATTGTACTCAGGAGTATACGCATTTTCGTTGCGACCCACATTCCATGGTTCGCCGTTACCCCAAACAATACCACCAGCCTCTTGTAACGTACCGTCAAGGTTCAACAGCTTTGAACCAGTCATACCAATAGATTGATCACTGTCCAACTTGTTCACCAGCTCATCCAACCAATAGGATGTAACTTCGGTGTCGTTATTCAGGAATACAATAAACTCGCCCTTTGCCTCTTCAGCGGCACGATTACAGCTACGCAGAAAACGCAAATTCTCAGGATTTCTGGATACTACTAAATTGCCTACTATCTGCTCTGCAAAGCGCGTTTCGTCCGTTGAACAGTCATCTGCTAAGATCACTTCATAGCTCACCTTGTTATAGGCAAGCGCGATGGATGCGATACAGTGGTATGTGAGTTCAAACTTGTTGTACGCCGGTACAATTATGGAAACTCGCGGAGCGTCAAATTTCGGCAGATTGAAACTCGGGAATTTTCGACGGCCTTCATGGCCCTCAACTATCACTTTATGTACAGTAGCTAAATCCGCAATTTCTAGCACGGACTCAGCTTTCGCCTGTGCTTCCAGGTGATAATTCATTGACTCGTAACGATGCCCAGCCTGCGGAGGGCGCGACATAAAGCCAGGTTCGCGGTAGCTCTCACGAATAAATTGCCAGGGCGTGGAAACCGGATGTACTGTAAACCATTCCATCGCGAGAGCATTCGGCTCCCCGTGTATGCCCAGTTTAAACAGTTTGGGCCGGCCATCTTGTAAGCTGACCGGTATGGGCAATAGAACTTCCTGAGCTTCAGCAGTACAATCAAGGTCGCGGGAGAATATAGGCAGATCATCGTGGTAGAGTGTGACAGACCTTACGCCAACCGATACCGTCGCCTGAAGGCGCGCCACGATATGGCCGTCACGCACTCGCAGCAACTCAGCAAATACCGCCTGTTCATTCACGACGACTTCAAAAGCTTGATGGTCGACAGGCTTGGAAGTCTCACCATGAAGCAAAGTGACTTCAACGTTTCCAGAACGTGAGGTGACAATATCAACCGGGATTTCAAACCCATGTTCGCCATCATTTATTCCCGCACCAACCAAGTCAGGGCGATGAATATTTGCGGTACCAGCACCTACCACACGATCATCGACCACGACCTGCAGCGGTACTGGTTCGCTTTCGCCAATCACAGCGGCCCAACCGCGAATAACACCAGCTTCAAGCGCATCGATACTACCCATGATCTTTATCGCAGGTTCGTTAGCAGTCTGTGATTGTGTCTCACCTAAATCTACAGCGCCTTGTAATGGACTCGTCACGAGCTCCCCCGAAAACAATTTATTTTTAAGATACTTGTCGCCAAGCCAAAAAGCCTGACAACCAATTAATAGTTAAAATGCAAAATTTGGATTTAACGTACTAAGTACGACCATACTGATCCTCAAACCGCACAATGTCATCCTCCCCAAGATAGGATCCGGTTTGAACTTCGATCATTTCGAGAGGAATCTGACCCGGATTTTCCAGGCAGTGGACAACACCAATCGGAATGTAGGTAGATTCGTTCTCACTAATCAGAGATACCCGGTCTCCCACGGTCACACGCGCAGTCCCCGAGACCACTATCCAGTGCTCGGCACGATGGTGGTGCATTTGGACTGACAGCTTAGCGCCCGGATTTACTGTAATTCGTTTGACTTGATCTCGTTCGCCGAAATCGATGGAATCGTACTTGCCCCAAGGGCGATATACTTCTCGATCGTGAAGGTATTCAGATCGTCCCTTATCCTGTAAATGGGTTACGACCTTCTTAATATCCTGAACACTGTCGCGATGGGCTACGAGTAGTGCATCCTTTGACTGTACGATGACTATATTTTCCAGGCCCACAGTGGCAACGAGTCTTTCACCAGCATCAACATAGCAGTTACGACTGTTCCAACCAATCACGTCGCCTCGGACGACATTACCCCGGTCATCCTTCTCACTGATTTCCCAGATACTTGCCCAACATCCCACATCGCTCCACTGAGCGTCCATTGGAACGACTACCGCCTTGTCCGTATTCTCCATCACAGCGTAATCAATTGAATCTTCAGCGCAGGCACTAAACGTGTCGGCCTCGGGGCGAATGAAACACATTTCTTTACTCGCATCTGCCATAGCCATGCGACAAGATTCTAGTATTTCTGGGCGGTAGCGACCGAGCTCTTCGAGGTATGCCTGGGCACGGAACATAAACATACCGCTATTCCAGAAATATTCGCCGCTGGCGAGGTAGGAAGCAGCGGTCTCCGCATCAGGTTTTTCCACGAACCGCTCAATCGTGGAGGGCTTGTGGATGGATTCGGCCTTAATGTATCCGTAACCGGTATGCGCAGAACGTGGTACAACACCAAAGGCAACCAGACTGTTGGCCTTTGCACTCTCAGCCGCAGCAGTCACGGCGCACTGGAAGACGTCGTGATCTTTAATTACGTGATCCGCAGCAAGCACCAGCAACAAGGAATCTTCACCGGCCGCAAGTGCTGCGAGAGCAATCGCAGGAGCCGTGTTACGCCCAACTGGCTCAAGGATGATACGAGCATTGCCTTGGCCACATTTCCGCATCGTCTCGGCCGCCAAAAATCGATGCTCTTCATTGCAAATAATTACAGGATCTGAACAATCCATGCCCTCCAGCCGAGACAAAGTCTCGGCAAGCATCGACTGCTCTCCCAACAAACTCAAAAACTGCTTAGGCATCAACTGTCGTGATGCCGGCCACAAGCGGCTCCCCGTACCACCCGCCATGATGACAGGAGTGACTCTCAACCCCATTTCGAATTACCCCTAAACTTCAGTTTCGTACTGCTCCTTGACCCAATCCTGGTAGCTACCATCCATTACAGCGGCCCACCAGTTTTCATTGTTCAAAAACCACTTCACTGTTTTAGCAATGCCGCTATCAAAGGTTTCTTGTGGCTGGTAGCCCAGCTCTTCATTGGATTTCGAAGGATCAATGGCATATCGACGATCATGACCTGCACGATCGGTGACATAAGTGATTAGTTCAGACGACTTACCTTGCCTCACCTTGCCGGCTTGTGGGAAGCGGCCTGCAAGCTCCAGGTTTTCCGCAAAGGCTTTATCCATCAAGCCACAAATCAGCTTGACGATATCGATATTAGCCCACTCGTTGATACCACCGATGTTGTAACACTCGCCCAAGCGGCCTGTCTTAATCACCAAATCAATTCCACGCGCGTGGTCTTCCACGTAGAGCCAGTCGCGGATCTGCTGGCCGTCGCCATAAATGGGCAGAGGCTTGTCGTGCAGGATATTGGTGATGACCAGCGGTATCAGCTTCTCCGGGAAGTGATAAGGACCGTAATTATTGGAGCAATTGCTGGTGGTGACGTTCAGGCCGTAGGTGTGGTGATAGGCACGAACCAAGTGGTCCGATGCGGCCTTGCTCGCAGAGTACGGGCTGTTGGGCGCGTAGGGTGTTGTCTCGCTAAAGGCGGGGTCATTTGGCCCCAGAGTGCCGTACACTTCGTCGGTAGAGACGTGGTGAAAGCGATGTTTTTTTTTGTTCAGCCCTTCATCTAACCACACTTTTTTTGCCGCCTTGAGCAGACTGTGGGTGCCGATGATATTGGTTTCAATAAAAGCATCCGGGCCAGTTATGGAGCGGTCGACATGACTCTCAGCCGCAAAATGCACCAGCGTATCGATGCCGTGTTCTTTGAGCAGGGTCTCTACCAGTGCGGTATCGCAAATGTTGCCGTGGTTGAACACAAAATTGGAATTCGCTGCCACAGGATCCAAGTTGGCCTTGTTACCGGCGTAGGTGAGCGCATCCAATACGACCACGTTGTCTTGCGGGTAAGTTTTCATCCAGTAGTGGACAAAGTTTGCACCGATGAATCCGGCGCCACCAGTGACGAGTAGATTGCTCATTTTTCGCAGTTCCGTTTGTCTTGTTTCCGGTATGTGCCGGAGTGTTCAGTTTAAAATTTGGGTTTTCAGCGGGGCTTAAAGCGCCCGGTGCGCCTACAGGGCGATCTCTACTGGGAAGTGAGGATGTTTCTTAGCACTTGCCGCCAGTGCTTTAGCTCGAAACCCGTATCTTTTATCAGCCGTGTCTTATCGAGCACACTGTAGTGGGGGCGAGTGGCGGGAGTTGGGTACTCGCTCGCGGCGATGGGATCGACCTTTACCGATTTCTCTGTGGGGAGCAGGCCTATAGCTTTGCCTTCTTCATAAATGGCTACCGCGAAGTCGTACCAACTGGCGGCGCCGGCGTCCGTGCAATGGTAAATACCTTTAGCCGCATCATTGGCAACAAGTGCATAGATGCTTTGCGCCAGGGTGCCGGCCCAGGTGGGAGTACCAATTTGGTCGGCCACAACACCGAGTTGGTCGCGTTCGCTCATCAGGCGCAGCATGGTATTTACGAAGTTGCCGCCCTCCCGGTCGTAGACCCAGGCGGTACGCACGATGATGGCTTCCGGAAAAATCGCCTCGATAGCCTCTTCGCCGCGGGCTTTGCTTTCGCCGTATACACCCAGCGGTTTTCTGGTATCACCTGGCTGGTAAGGGTGGGACTGGCTGCCGTCGAACACAAAATCAGTAGAGACGTGGACCAGGCGAATACTGAGTTCGCAACAGGCCAGAGCCAGATTCTCCGGGCCGCGCGCGTTGATTAAATGAGCCTGCTCGGCATCGGACTCCGCTTTATCTACAGCGGTGTAGGCAGCGGCGTTGATGACAATATCCGGCTGCTCCTGCTTTAGGACAGAGAAGACCTGCTCTTTACTGGCAATATCCAGGGTATCGCGGCCATGGCCGATCACAGTGGCATGCGCGGGAGCTTGCTTTTGCAGCTGCTGGCCCAGCTGGCCATTCTTGCCAGCAATCAGAACTTTCATTTTCTTCCCCGCGAATTAATCAAAGACTACGGCGTCTTTTAGGAGCATGCCTTCGGCGTCTTTGGCGGAAAGCTTTGGCTGCTGACCATTGACCAGGGGCCACTCAATACCGATTGCCGGGTCATCCCAGCGCAGGGAGTGTTCGTGCTCCGGTGCGTAGTAGTCAGTGCATTTGTAGACGAATTCTGCAGACTCACTGGTAACATAAAAGCCATGGGCGAAACCTTCAGGGACCCAGAGCTGACGCTTGTTTTCTTCATTCAGCAGTACTCCAACCCACTGACCAAAAGTTTGGGAGCTTTTGCGCAGATCTACAGCAACGTCGAATACTTCACCTGCGGTAACGCGTACGAGCTTGCCTTGCGTACTCTTGGTTTGATAGTGCAGGCCCCGCAAGATTCCCCGACCAGATTTGCTGTGATTGTCTTGCACGAAGGTGCGCTCAGCACATTCCCGGCTGAAGAAGTCTTGACGGAAGGTTTCCAGAAAGAAGCCGCGCTCATCGCCAAAAACTTTGGGGTCGATGATTTTTACATCGGGTATTTGGGTTTCGATTACTTTCATACACACTTTGCCTAGTTTCAGGCAACTCTACTCCATACCGAAAAAGTTCAACGCGTGAACACGTGATCCGTTTTTGATTCTTTTAAAATTTGCATCAAATAGTTGCCATACCCACTTTTGATCAGTGGCTGTGCCTGCCTTTCCAGGGTTTCAGCATCGATAAACCCTTTACGGAAAGCAACCTCTTCGGGGCACGCTACTTTCAAACCCTGGCGACGCTCAATGGTTTGCACAAACTGTGCGGCTTCCAGCAAATTGTCGTGCGTACCGGTATCAAGCCAAGCTGCACCGCGCCCCATAAGCTCTACATTCAGTTTACCCTGCTCTAGGTACATGCTATTGAGGTCAGTAATTTCCAGCTCGCCACGTGGGCTTGGCTTGATTTCCTGTGCCAAATCACACACCTGGTTATCGTAAAAATACAAACCGGTCACTGCATAGTTAGACTTTGGGTTTTCGGGCTTCTCTTCAATACTAATGACCTTGCCATTGCCATCGAATTCCGCAACGCCATAGGCACGGGCATCTGCAACGTGATACCCAAATACTGTGGCACCCTCTGTCCGCGCATCAGCGTTTTTCAAAACATCACTAAATCGCTCTGCATAGTAAATGTTGTCACCTAACACCAATGCACTTGGATTGTTGCCTACGTGTTCCCTACCAATATGAAATGCCTGGGCAAGTCCGTCCGGCGAGGGCTGCACTGCATATGTGATATTGATACCCCATTGAGCGCCATCTTCCAGCAGCTTCTGGAACAGACATTGCTCCTCCGGGGTGGTGATAATGAGAATATCGCGAATACCTGCCATCATTAGCGTGGTTAGCGGGTAATAAATCATCGGTTTGTCATACACCGCCATCAGCTGCTTACTGACGCCTTTGGTTAGCGGATACAGGCGTGTACCTGACCCTCCAGCCAGAATTATTCCTTTTCGTGACGAAGTTCCAGTTTTCATTCACTCTCCTAGATAAACTTTATGTGGATTTGGGCGACATATCACTGCAATTCTGGGGCCAGTTATCCCCCTCATTTACAGTGCACTTGTTCCGTGAAACCATGAATTTTGGCGACTATAGGCGACTATAAGCGCTAAGCCGCCAAAATCTCTCAGCAATTAAAAAGACAATACTGCAGCAGTACCCACTGCAATACGGTACAAAATCTCAGTTACATCTTTAGTAACCTGCAATTCACTCGCCCGGATTTCAGGCATGATCATGATTTCATCGCCAGGGCGCAGAACACCCTTCAAGCGATTATTAAACTTCCGCGCTTTAATTCGGCTGATGGTTCCATCCATATGCAGAACCACCAACTCGTCGGTATTGGCGTTATTGGAAAAGCCACCAGCAAGCTCAATATAGTCTTCTAAAGTGTGGCGCTCATTAAATACAAGCGATGTTGGAAACACTACTTCACCCACCACAGAAACCGTGGATGACCGCAGAGGAACGATGAGTGAGTCGCCATCTTCCAGCAACATTTGCCCGGCATTGGCATTGTTGGCCAACACCACCTGTCCACGCGGCCGAACACTGCGCGCCTTGGAAATAAAGTTCTGAATCATGGACGCGGTGTCCTTGATCGATGCCTGGTCTGCAGTGGTTGTGGGCTGACGGGTCAGCGCCTCCATTTCCAGCGCATCCAGCGAGCGCTCCAGCGCGACCTTCTGTTTTTTTGCTACACTTCTGCGGTACAGCTGTAGCGCAAATGGATCGGCATTATCTCGGTAGCGCAGCTTGTCCAACAGATCCTGTAGAGTTGCACCGTAAGGCAACACATAGGCGGCCGGCCCGCTCACTTCACCACTAACTCGCACCGAGATGCTGCTGACTTCACTGTCACTCACCAGCTCTACATGAGCTCCGGGGTACAGCGATGTGCTCAGAGCATGCTCCAGAGGGAGATAACTTGCCTGCTGCTCGCTGTCGATGATTTGAGTGATGCGCGCGAAGTTAGCTTGCGGATCCGGCTTTGCTACCAACAGCATTTCGCCAAGATGGGTAGACGGCCCCACAAACTCGATCTGCCCGGACTCCTGCACCGCCCCTTCGAAACTGATATACCCTTGACGCGGGCCAACGACGATGGAATCGCCATTGCGCAATTGCAGCGCCGGCATTTGCCCTTCCACCAGGAAGCGATACAGGTTAACGCGCTGCAGCTCTTTACCCTGACGCAGCACCTTGACGTCGATATAACTGCCACTCTCGCGACTGATACCGCCGGCACTGTCGAGGTAGTACAGCACGGAATCCGATGAGAATCCGGGATACAGGCCCGGGCTTTCCACAAAACCGGTCACAAAGACTTTTACCGGCTGGCTGGCCTCAAGATTGGCGTACGCCTGCACATTGCTTTTGAACACCCGCTTTACATGCCGCAGTATGAAGCTATTTAGTTCACCGTTCTCAACACCCGCGACATGTACCGGCCCCACTTCTGGAATAAAAATATTCCCCTGGGCATCCACGGTTAGCACCGCATTAAAGCTGTAAGCGCCCCACAACTGCAGCGCAATCTCGTCGCCCACGGTAACGCGGTAGCCACCATTGAAACCGCTAAACGGCTGGTCTTTAAAGGCACCCTTGAATAAGGACTCACCGAAGACGGGAAGATGCTCGCCCGCGGCAACCTGCAGCCGGTCTTTTTCGAGTTGCTGGGTATCCAGGGCGACAGCACCGGCACTAAGCCCTGCAGCCACGAGTGCGCTGATCACCCAGCGCTTTATCAATTTTTTTGTCATAACGCTTTTCAAATGTGGAATCTGAATTTTCCTATCACACCCTGTGATCGCGAATACTGGCGACCAGCATTTTCCCGATGCCGTACAGCAGCAACAGAATCACTGCCAGACTCGCCAAGTTGTAAAGCTTGTGCGGATACTCTGCATCTTCCGCTACCGAAGGCTGGCTAACCACCATCAGGTGTTTAAGTTTGCCCGAAGCCTCCATACGTGCAGCTTCAAGCGCAGTGAGGGATGCCTGATAGGTATCCATTGAGAACTGTAGATCCAGCTGCAGATTCTGAAAGTGCGCATTCAAACTGTTTAGTCGCTCATCGCCTTGCTCTTCCGAGACTCCAACCAAACGAACCTTTTCCGCCTCGATTTGCCGCTCAAGCGAATCGATTTCTGCTTGCAAAGAAATCACTTGCGAAGAATTCGCATTCAAATAGGTTTTGGCAGCAGTGAGATTAGTACGGGACTCAACTAGCTTCGCCTCGAGCCCTTGAATAATGACACCGATACCTTTAGTTAACTCTTCCGGACTGACAATCTGGTTACGGTTTTGAAAATCAAGAATCTGTTGCTTGCTGCTACGCAGCTTGCCCTGTGCTCGCTCAACTTCATTGCGCACGAACGCAACTTGTTTGTCAGCGAGTTGATTGCTCAGAGCATTCACAAAATCCTCCGACTTTCTGACTACTACCTCGACCAATTGACGTGCAAATTGCGGCTCAAATGCCTGCATCTCGATACTGATAATACCGGTGATTTCATCAAAGCTCACACCGATGTGCGCACGGTAGTAATCAAGATACTCTTCTTGAGAGGCATCGGCTGAGAGACGCGAAAACACATCGATGCTGCTATTTTTGTAATAGCCAGAAAGCCCCAATTCATCATCAAGGTATAGCGCCATATCCAAAGACTGGATGTAATTCACCACAAGAAATGCATCCTGGGAGTCACCTCCCGCCCCAGGCACGAGAAACCCCAATGCAGAAGACATGCCCTGACTATTACCATTATCTTTAACGATCAATTGCGTAGTGCTCACGTAGCGCTCCGACACCCAAAGCACGTAGTAGCTACTCACGAGCAATAGCGGAAGCACCACAAACGAGAACACCCCAACCCACTGCCCTGCACGCCGGGCGGCAAACATAATATTTGCCAGCGACAGTTTTCCTAGAAGTCCACTTACTGCTGATGTACTTTTTTTGTCACCCGCCTCTGGCGAATTTTCTACTAATGAATCCATAATTCTTACTAATTATTTTCGAGCTGCAGCTTATTTTGGTTTGGGCACACCTTGCTGATACAACGTAATTGCCTGCTCGACGGTGTCGAAAATTTGCAAGCCACCCGGCCCCAGATAGATCCCAACATCGCAATTTTTCTTTAGAGTCGCCATGCTATGCGCCACGATAATAAAGTTGGACGTTTTACGCTTTTCCGCAATCACCTGTTCGCATTTGTGCTTAAAGTGCGCATCCCCTACAGACATCACTTCATCCACCAGGTAATAGTCAAAGTCTACGGATATACTGAGGCCGAACGCCAAACGAGAACGCATACCCGAGGAATAATTCTTAACCGGCGCATCAAAATAATCGCCAATTTCAGCGAAATCCTGTACGCGATCTAGGATCTTGTGTTTCGCCCTACCCCAAATCCCGTGAATCCCACAAATAAAGGCTGTATTTTCACGACCGGTCATACTCCCCTGGAAACCGCCAGACAAACCCATTGGCCACGAAATTCGCTGATCAGTAATTACTTGGCCTGAGTCTGGGTAATCAATCCCGCCCATGATCTTGAGGAGTGTCGATTTACCAGCCCCATTGCGCCCTAAAATACCGATATTTTTTCCTTCTGGAAAAACCGCATTTACATTATGGAACAGCACCTTTCGTCCGGCAGGTGTTCGAAACGATTTAGTAAGGTTGCGCAATTCGATCATTGACTGCGCACCAAGTCGCGCCACTGACTGCGATACACCAACAGTCCAAATGCCAACATAGCCAATGAAGAACTAATCCAATATGGGAGGTTCGCAAACATACCCTGATAACTAGCAAACAGCCCTTCACGGGTTAACTCAATCATATGCAGCAGTGGGTTCCAGGAAAGGTATCCATGGTACTCCTGCGGAACCTGCTCGAGAGAGAAAAACACACCAGATATGAAATACAGCGGGCGCACAATAATTGGGGCAAATTTTGCCACCTCGGGCAACCTCGACCCGACTACGCACATCACTAAACTGACCCCGAGGCAGAAAGCAAAAAACAAAATATTGATGCCAACCAGTAGGAGGAAATTCCCAAAGGGCACAACCACCCCAAACCACGCCAGTACCGTGAGCAACGCGACAAGGCTAAACAGATAAATAGCAAACTCGAGCAGCACCCGAGTGAGCACCGCATCGAACGGACGCAATTGGCGGTAGTTGAACAAACCTCGATTGGATTCGACCGCAGCCACCCCCTTACCAAAACAATTACCAAAGCAAAGAAATGGTGCAATTCCACCCAACATAAATAGCAAGGTAGGAATGCCTGGGTAGAACTCTCGCCCAAAAAAACTGAAGATAGCTGCCAGCAGCATAATGTGCATAGCTGGCTCCAGCAGCATCCACGCGTAACCAAGACGCCACTTACCAAAGCGGGTCTTCATTTCACGCACTAAGAGCGCATGAATGACGTCCCGCTGGATCTGCCACGGGTTGCGCTGAACTACTGGCTGCATTTGTAATTTTTCTGTTGAACTTGAGACCGACGTAAAAACTACCGCACAGCCCCACCCCAAAATAACGCATTAATCTATGCCCCCAACAAAATAGGGACCACAGGACAGGTAATGTGACACACGTCTAAGCTTTATGGCGCAAAATTCTACCCAAAGACGCCACTGTAATCATCTGTAATTTTGCTACGGCATGTAACACCGACATAAAAGCTCAAACGAAAAAAGGCCACACCCTTGCGGATGCGGCCTTTTTGATTTGGTGGAGCTAAGCGGGATCGAACCGCTGACCTCAACACTGCCAGTGTTGCGCTCTCCCAGCTGAGCTATAGCCCCAAAATTGCCTTCTTACTTGAGTTTCCCCCGAAAGCGAGGCGCATTTTAACAGCGCCGCCTCGGGTGTCAACCAGAAAAACAACTTTTCAATCAATTAGTTAGAGCGTAATAAGGAGCACTCTCCTACCACTCTCAATGGATGCTGGGTCAGCCGCTGCCCCAACACCCGCCCAGCCCTAACCGGCTCAGGCCTCGGCCCCTGCCTTTGTTTTCTGCTGCCCCAGAAACTTCTGCAGCCCCACACCAATCTCAGGGTGATGCAAGCCGTATTCAAACTGGGCTTTCATGTAACCGAGCTTATTACCGCAATCATGGCTGTGACCAACGATACGGTAGGCGTCAACATTTTGTACCTTCAACAACTCATCAATGGCATCGGTTAACTGAATCTCACCACCAGCGCCCGGCTGGGTTTTTTCCAGCAGAGTCCAGATTTCCGCAGGAAGGACATAGCGCCCCACAACAGCCATATTGGAAGGTGCAGCATCAACACTGGGCTTTTCCACCATGCCGTCGATCTTGGCTACCCCACCCACTTTGAGGTCGGCACCCAGGCAGTCCACGACACCATATTTACTGACGTCTTCCCACTCCACAGATTCAACCATGATTTGGCTGGCACCCGTTTGCTCAAAATTACGCACCATGGCGGCAAGGTTCGAGGAAGTGAGGTCTGCAGCGTATTCGTCAACAAGAACATCTGGCAGTAAAACCGCAAATGGATTGTCACCCACGACCGGGCGCGCGCAGGCAATGGCATGACCAAGACCTTTTGCCTCAGCCTGACGTACAGAAATAACCGTGACATCACGCGGAATAATGGCGCGCACCTCGTCCAGAAGCTGTCGCTTCAGGCGATTTTCTAACTGCGCTTCCAGCTCGAATGAAGTATCGAAATGGTTAGTGATGGCGTTTTTACTGGCGTGAGTTACCAGCACAATCTCCTTTACACCAGCCTTTACTGCCTCGTTCACTACATACTGGATAAGTGGCTTATCCACTATCGGCAACATCTCTTTTGGAATTGCCTTAGTTGCAGGCAACATCCGGGTCCCCAAACCCGCAACCGGTATAACGGCCTTTTTTACTGCGGTCATAAGTGTGTCCTTGTGTCTTTAATTTACTTCTCGGCTAGATCCTTAGCCCCTTAGGTGTGCGCGATTCTACACCCCAAATGTGACAACTGTCACATAACGTTTCATTCTGATACAAATCTTTTACTTTTGGCACCAAGGCCATTCAGTAATTAGTTAGGCAAAAAAAATGCCACTCTGTACAGAGAGCGGCACTTTTTATCCACTGCCTTTCAGGAAATACATTTAGGCCAAGCTGTTGTATTCCTTTTCCCAGCGCTTCAGCACCTTTTTACCGGCACCGCCAAGCACGTCGATGGCCTGGCGCAGGCGGGCGCGGCTGAGGTCGGCGCCCAGCAGGTCCATGGCATCCATAACTGAGAAGGACGCGGTAGTTCCGCTAATGGCGACGAACAGCGGCGCATTGAAGTCTTTGAGCTTGATGCCCATCTGGGTAGACAGCTCTTTGACCGCGGCAAAGATGTTTTCCTTGTTCCAGGTGCGCAGGGCTTCCAGGCGCCACAGGGCGAATTGCAGCAGCTTCTTCTGGTCGTCCAATTCCATCTTGTTGCCGGCGAAGCTCTCTTCGGTGAGGCCGAGACTGCCAGCAGCGAGGAAGCTGACCAGCGGCATAAAGTCACCGAAGGTTTCCATACGGCCCTTCGCGTGGGGCAGTACCTTAAGCAGGTTGTCGCGGTTCAGCAGCCACTTCTGCAGGCGGTCTGCCAGTTGCGCGTCTTCCAGCTCACGGATCCACAGGCCGTTCAGCCAGCTCAGTTTTTCCACATCGAATACAGGGCCACCAAGGGAGACGCGCTGGATGTCGAAGTGCTTGAGCATTTCGTCCAGGGTGAACTTCTCGCTCTCGTCCGGCATGGACCACCCCATGCGGCCGAGGTAGTTGAGCAGCGCTTCTGGCATAAAGCCGGCGCGCTTGTAGTACAGGATGGAGGTGGGGTTTTTGCGCTTGGACAGTTTGGTTTTGTCCGGGTTGCGCAACAGTGGCAGGTGGCACAGCACCGGCATATCCCAACCAAAGTATTCGTACAGTAGCTTGTGCTTGGGTGCGGAGTTAATCCACTCCTCGCCGCGCAGTACATGGGTGATTTCCATCAGGTGGTCGTCTACCACGTTGGCGAGGTGGTAGGTGGGCATACCGTCGGACTTGAGCAGGATCTGCGCATCTACCTGCGCCCAGTCAATTTCGATGGTACCGCGCAGCAGGTCTTCGACCATGCAGGTGCCGGTCTCTGGCACGTTCATGCGCACCACGTAGGGTTCGCCGGCGGCTTTACGCTTTTCCACTTCTTCAGCGGGCAGCGCCAGGTCACTGGGCTTAAGGGTTGCCTTGCCGGATTCCTGCAGCTGCGCACGCAGCTGGTCCAGCTCTTCCGCGGTGCGATAGCAATGGAACGCATGACCCTTGGCTACCAGCTCGTCACAGTGTTTCTTGTAGATGTCGCCCCGCTCGCTCTGGCGGTAGGGGCCGTTGGGGCCGCCGACATCCGGACCTTCCTGCCAGTCCAAACCCAGCCAGCGCAGGCTGTCGAGAATCGCCTGTTCAGATTCCGGGGTGCTGCGCGCCTGGTCGGTATCTTCAATACGCAGTACAAACTGGCCACCATGGGCGTGAGCAAAGCACTGATTGAACAGAGCAATGTAGGCCGTACCTACGTGAGGGTCGCCGGTGGGAGAAGGTGCAATTCGGGTTCTTACGGTCATTGGTAACCTGATGTTGGACAAATAACTAGTAAAGGAAGAAAGAAAGACATTTGAGGCGCGGCATTATATCGCCGGGCTCCAGTAGCGCACAGAGGGACCAGCTTCCCATTTTCTGTACATATTTAGAACTAAAAAGGACTAATGCGTCACTTAACGTAAACTTTCACCAGAAATTCCGTGACTCACTTCACAAAAAAGGTATTATTACCTCTAAGTCGACGGAATTGGAGGAAAAACCGCCAATTTGCAGTAGCCGACGCCAGGGCCAGCTCATAAAATGCCCTTGGATAAAAACAACGCGTCAGGATTTAGGGAAAACACAATGAAAAAATTCGCTCTTCGTACTCTGGTTGCCGGTGCATCACTGTTGACCGCTTCATCAGTTCTTGCGATTGGCTTAGGCTCAGACTCTGAAGACATCACGGTTCAACTGACCCTGCCGGAAATTGTCGATATTCGGAATTTGGCTGGCACCATGACTCTTACGGTAGACACTGCTACGGACATCAACAATCCAACCGCATCAGGCACTACCTCATTCTCAGTGTGCGGTATCGGCTTCTCGAACTACAACGTCACCCTGACCAGCGACAACGGTACTAACGCAGACGACTACACACTCGCAAACTCAGCTGGTGACCAGATTGATTACACCGTGTCATTCAATGGTACAACTGTAAACGCTACCGGCAGGGTTGATGTAGATCCTGCCGTTGGCTTTGTGAAAGATGGCGGACTAGGTACTTGCAGCACCACCAATGCAAGCCTGTCTGCATCTGTAGCAACTAGTGAACTCGATGATGCTGACGGTGCAGCGAGCGACACTTACACCGATACTCTGACCATTCTGGTTGAACCCGTATAACCTGAACTTTCATCAGGTAATTCCTCCCCCCAAAGGGGGAGGAAAGTTATTGCCGTTATGAGAATGCGCCTTATAACATCAATGCTGCTAGCAGCCCTTGTAGCGGCGCAACACGTAACGGCAGCCACAGCCGCTTTCTTTCTGGAAACCAGCCCTCCAGAAGGGTTCGAGGATCTTCAAGAGCCTCAAGCACTTGTGGTAGATATATTTTATGGCGGAAAGGCAATCGGCTCTTCCCGAGCGCTTGTTGGAACTCATTCTTTAACGTTTCAAGAGCCAGAAACTGTCGCCGCGTTACTTCCAGAAACCTTAGATCCTGCGGCCGTTCTGCTTGCGCTCACGCAACCTCTTTCTCTAAACGCCCACGCGCTTTGCCGTAATACAAAACAAAAGAACTGCGGCACTCTTTATCCAAAAACTGTCGAAATTATTTACGACCGAGAGCGATTTCGGGCTGCGGTATTTATCAGTCAGGAATTGCAGCCTTCGCGCGCTGCTAATGTCGATCCTTACCTACCCGAAAGCTCCAGTGACTTTTCCGCGGTTCAAATCTTGCGTGGGATTTGGTCTGGCTCCAATACCGCAGGCACGGACAGTCTTGACGGGTACAATAACGAAAGTAGTGCACTGTATGGCGACACTATTCTGAGTTTTGGCGAGGGAGGAGTTCACAGTAGTTGGGCCCTTTCGGACCAGCGCAACAGTCAAATCTCGCGTCTACACTGGGCTAAAGACTACCGAGGCAAAGCCCTATCGCTAGGTTTAATTCAATCCCAAGCTGGATTCAGTAGTTTTATTACCAATAATGCCCTGTATGGATTGGAGTATCGGCGTTCCGACCGCAGCCGCACTGACCGGCGATATCGCCAGGGGTCTTTATTAGAAGTAAATATGCCCCTGAGAGGAAGAGTCGAAATACATACTGACGGGCGACTTGTTCACAGCGAGCTGCTAGAGGCCGGTAACCAGTTACTGGATACTTCAGACCTTCCTGCTGGTGCTTACCCAGTTACGATTCGGACCTTTGATGAAAGCGGTCGCCTTCTATCTGAAAGCGAAGAGTACTTTAGCAAAGATGCTCGGCTGCCAGCACCCAATACATGGGACTGGCAATTACTTGCAGGGCAGCCGGTAAATTTATTTTCAGATGAAGTTCTACCGGAGGCCTACGATCAAACCCTTATTCAAGGCACAATTGGTCGGCGCCTTTACGACAATTTTGGCCTATATGCGACTGTAGCCGCGACAGATAGAGAACACGCAGGAGAGATTAGCCTGCGCTGGCTAAGTGAATATTTTGAGCTATCTCCCGGCATCATCCACTCGAACAATGGTCAGTCTGGCTTTCGCGTAAGCGGCGCTTTACGTAGTCCATGGCTTACACTCAGCGCAAGCAGTTCTCACCTGGACGAACAGCAGACATTTTCAAATGAACCCAGCTACCGATTACTCTATAGCGGTATTGATAATCGAACAGCGCAACTCACTACCAATATTTTAGGCGGACAGCTTTCCGGTCGTTATACGCGACGTTCCTCAGCGATACCAGTGAGTTCAACAACCGCTTTCTCGGCTACACCGGCGCAAGCTACTGATACATTTGCCCAGGAATTAAAAACCCTGGAATACCGTTTCCCTTTCCGTGTCGGACGCGGTTGGGGCGGAGATATAGCGTTCGCAGTGAATGATGCAGATGGAGAGAAATTGGCAACCGCCACATTCCAACTACGATATCGCAGTGGTCGCTGGAATCACACCGGCCGTTACTATTCTGAAAATGGTGCCAGTGACAACTTGCAGCGTGGTGGCTTTTCTACTCAATGGCGTGACGGTGACCTATGGGCTGCCGAGCTGGATCAGCGTATTTCCACAGACTCTGATGGAACAGAACACTTACTCTCCAGCCAGACAAACTTCGCCGGACGTCGAGGTTATTTACGCTCACAAATCAACTATCGGGATGGTATCAACGATAGCCTTAACTACACAGGTAGCTTCGGCACTAGCCTGATGGCCAACGGAAGCAGTTTCGCTTGGGGCGGAGAACGAACACATACCAGTGGTGTTCTGGTAGATGTCAAAGGAGCGCCAGGAGAAAAGTTTGAAATTTTAGTGAATGGTCAACGTCGAGGATATGCTGCTGGTGAAGGCCGCTCTTTGATCAACTTACCGGAGTTCGATAGTTACAACATCGAAGTAAAGCCTTTGGGTGAAGGCTTCTATCACTTTCGGGATATCAGCGACACTATTACCCTCTACCCAGGAAACCTGGCCGAGGCAAGCTACGAGATAAAGCAAGTTATTCTCGTTTTTGGGCGGCTCTTGCAAAACGGTATACCCCGCGCTGGCATCAAACTGTCTATCGGAGAGTTTTCGGCTACCACTGACGAATACGGAGTATTCCAGATGGAAATGTTTGGTGAACCAAAGACGATGCGCACACCGGATGTGATATGGAAAGATTGCCGGGTCCCCTTACCTGACCAAACATCCGGAAAAGACTGGATCAATTTGGGCGTGGTGGAGCTGGCCGATGCTCGCTGTCCTTCGCGTATTGCACAAAGGAACTAATATGCGCGGTTATCGTTGGTTAACTGGTTGGTACTGTTGGCTATTTCTGTTTTGCGCATTGCCAGTTTCTGCTCAAAGCTGCCCTCCTACAGGCCCCCTAGGAGTGTGTAACCTTGAAGGAAACTACAGTTTTACCTATCGCTATAACGATAACACTCTCTCTGAGACAATTGATATTGCAAGTATCAGTTATTTTGTTTTCTTTCCGAGCTTCCCATTAACTATCTTCGCCAACGTGGAGCAAACTGATCCGCCCGCAGCGAATGCCACCTACACATTAGAGCCGGAGAATGGCATCGGGAATCCGCTCGAGATATCACTAGACCTATTCTTAACCAATACAGAGAAGCAACTTGCCCCAGGAGTCAACGATGACTGGCCTGGCAGCGCTCAACCCGCACCTGGAGCGCTCACAGTCAATATTGCAGACGGTCAGTCGCTCTCCGATAGCCGTTATACCGGCAGCTTCCGCATGAATCTGCAGGCATTTCTATCCGGTAATACGTCAATAGATTTTCAATTGAATGTCATTGTTGAGCCCAGTATTGGCATTAGTAACTTGCCGTCGGCGATGGACTTAACCAACCCCAATGCCCTGGCCGGGGGTAATTTCGAAGGAACTGTCGACTTTTGTGTCGGTGGCAGGGGATTTGAAAGTTACTCGGTCGAGCTTTCGAGTGAACATGGCGGTACTACTGACTATCAACTTGCAGGCCTGACTGATACCTCGGAACGACTGCCCTACTCAGCCGTCTTTGACGCTCTCCCCGCAACCTTGCAAGACAGCTTTATCAGGCAGGCGGATGGATCATGCCAGGCCAACAATGCCAGCATAACGGTTTCCGTAGCCGAAAGTGACTGGCAGCAAGCCCGCCAGAGCAATTTTGCAGACACGCTTACTATCATGGTAACGGCCGACTAATTCGGTAACCGATGGGTCTCATATCATCGCGCGCTAAAGAGCTTACCGTAGTAACTCTGCTTATAGTTGCAGACGCTGTCGGCCACCGTCACGACCGCGAGTAAGCACCTCTAACTCACCACCTTTTTTCTCGTCGTTGGTAAGCGCGTTGTCCAATGAAATTTGAGTTCCCGGATACAACCGCCCAACAATTTTCAGCTCGCGACAATCCTGTGTAGGAGTTTCAGCACTAGGGCAGTGCCACGCTTCGACCACTTCTGTATTAATATTTCCCGAGTTACTTAAATAAAGAGCGCCGTCTTTCCTCTTTATTGCCAGTTTTGAAGCACCCTCTTCCGGCTGCACAAACACTAATACTTGGTAGCCCACCAGAATTTTCAGTGCGGTACGGTCGCTTGTGACATCGCCCACCACCGGTTTAAAGTTTACCCGATACACCACCTCTTTCTGCAGGCCCGATTCGAGTGACATCATTCGGATACGCCGTTGCTCACCGGGCGGAATGACGGTTTTGGGCGGACTCACCAGCAGCCTGAAGTCCTTAGGATCAACCACCCGCACACGCTCTTCATTCGGTAATCCAGGATTATCTACACGGTATACTTCTGTCTGTAGATAGAGGGTGTCCGAATCAGGATTGGAAACAACAATATCTTCCCTGGCGTTAGGCGTGTCCGTTAAATAGACAATGATTTTGTCCAGTGACATAGCTGCTAACGCAGGCTGGGACACTAATAGCGATAGAACGATAAACAGACGCTTCATGAGTGAACAACGCTTAATAGAACGTGAAGATTCTATTTTAAAGCGCCACACGGCAGAGGCAACTACTGTGCCACAATAGTTATGCGTTCTGCATTTTCGGTAAATGAAGGGGGCAGGCAGTTCTTTCCGGGTCGCCCAGTAAGTCTTCGCTCATTGTTTTCAATATCAAACGCCACCACCTGATACCGATGGACAGGAAGATGTCTTATGCAAAGCTGCGTTGAAGAGCGCTGCGTAGCACCTGAAACAGGTCGAAACTCTACTCTCGCGGGTAGCTGCAAGATAATCTGTATGCTGGCCGTGGCCGATTCCTTCTCTGGCTTCGCTTCCACTCCAACCCACGGGGTACCAATCAGAGCAACCAATGCCAGCAAGCGCGTCCTGTTCATTACCTCTACACCCGGATGCGACGACTACATTCTTTTGAGTGTAGCCCGCACCAGTACCCCAGCATTTTGGGTGGGGGCAATCACGGTATGTATAGGTGACAAAACGTCCTTGCAAGCGGCCACACAGCAACTATTTTTCAATTAGAGATTTTGCGGTATCTCCCTCCTTTTCCACACAATAAGGCTACGCCTGGCGGGAACCCCTATCGATGTTGATTGCGCACTTGGGCGACAAAATCCACCATCCGGAAAATACCCTTGCCGCCTTTGAGGCCGCCCACGGTCTTGGCGCCTGCGCCATCGCCACAGAAGTGCAGTTCAGCAAAAATCAGACACCTTGGTGCTGCACCGGTGATGGCATGCAATTCCCTCAGGCCGCGATTTCGGCGCCACTGCGCTGCCTGAACGATAAAGACCTCAGGACATTACCACTCAGTAGCTTTCAGCAGCTGGTGGATTGGGCCAATCGGCACCGTCATCTCGAGTGGTTTGTAGAACTGAATGCCGACACCCTGGGGCAGATTGGTGCAGAGGCAGCGATTGAGCGGTTACTGGAAGACATTCACGGCCCAACGGAAAACTTCGTTTTACTCACCTCCGATCTACGCAGCCTGCGGCTGGCGCGCAATCTGGGCTTTGATGTAGTCGCCCTGCGGGTACCGAGTGTGTCCCATTGCCTGTCAGCCGAAGTGGTTACGCTGGCACCGGATTACCTGCTGATTGATCAGGCGGCGGTGGACTGTCAGGAGCTGCCGCCCGGCCCTTGGCAATGGGTGGTGCATGAAATCAACACCACTCAAGGCGCGGTACACTGGCGTCACCGCGGTGCCCACCATATTCTTACCGGCAACCTGCCACTGCTAATGCGCTCGCGCGAGGCCAGCAATGTCTACGGAATATGACGTTCTCGTTGTCGGCGCTGGTATTCAGGGGGCGGGCGTTGCCGAGGCGCTGACTGCCGAGGGCTACCGCGTCGCCATTCTCGAGCAGGACGCCATCGCTTCTGGCACGTCTTCACGCTCCTCCAAACTGATCCACGGCGGACTGCGGTATTTGGAAAGCGGCCAACTATCTCTAGTGCGCGAATGCCTTAAGGAGCGCCGCTGGCTGCTAACCAACAAGCCAGATCTGGTGCATATGGTGCCGTTTATTATCCCGGTGTATCGGCACAGCCGCCGCGCACCCTGGAAGATCAGACTCGGACTGAGCCTCTACGCACTGCTGGCTGGGGTATTTTCTTCACAATCCCGCTTCCGCAAGATCAATATTCACGATCACCAGGCTCTTTCTGGGCTGAATAGTGAGGACCTCATCGCGGTGTACCGCTATTTCGATGCGCAAACCGATGACGCGGCACTCACTCAGGAAGTCATCCGCACAGCAGAACGCGGCGGCGCAGAATTGATTTGCCCTGGGAGCTTGGTCGGCGCGGAAGTGACCGACCGCTTCGTGCGCGCGGATTACTTCCATCAAGGGCAATTGAACACTTTGCACTGTCGCGCACTGGTGAACTGTACAGGTCCATGGATTAGCGAAACCAACAGTAAGTGCTCTCCCGGCGCGAAACTACCCCCGTTAGAACTGGTGGCCGGCACCCATATTCAGGTGCCACTGAAAATTTCCAACAAGATTTTTTATGTGGAAGCAGAAGACGGGCGCGCGGTGTTTGTGATGCCTTGGCAGGGCGAAACTTTGGTGGGCACCACCGAGCGGCCCTACCATGGCAACCCTTCCGAGGTAAAACCGACCCTCGAGGAAAAGGCGTATCTGTTGCGGACCCTGAAACAGTACTTCCCGGAAACCCGGCCACTGCAGTTAAGTGAACTCAGCGACAGCTGGGCCGGTTTGCGCGTCTTACCGGGTGCCAACAACAACCCCTTCTCCCGCAGCCGTGAAACCATGATTTGCTGCGACGATGACAAGCACCCGCATATCGTCGCGGTCGCAGGTGGCAAACTCACCAGTTACCGGGCAACCGCGCGCAGCGTACTGAAAAAACTGCGCCCGCAGTTAGACTCCAGTCGCGACTGGAGTCCCGCAGCAATGGCCTCTGAACAGAGCAGCAAGGAAGGAGCCAAGGAGCGTAACCTCTAGGTACTTGACTAGGTACTTGATGCCCTGCTGCCTGTTATACTGCGGGCAGAATTTCCCCCTGATTTGCTGTTTATGTCCGACGCACCCTCTTCTTCCCCATCTTCCTCGCCTGCGGTAACGGATCCGGCCTCGCGCCCGACGTCTGGCACCGCTACCGCGGTATCCCATCGTTTTTGCACCGCACCGTTGATGGATTGGAGCGACCGCCACTGCCGCTATTTCTGGCGCCTGTTCAGTAAAAACACTCTGCTGTACACGGAAATGGTAACCACGGGTGCGATCTTGTTTGGCGACCAGCAGAGCCACCTGGACTTCAACGTGGAAGAGCAACCGGTAGCACTGCAGCTGGGCGGCAGCGACCCGAAAGACCTGGCGCGTTGTGCGGAAATTGCCGAAAAATGGGGCTACAGCGAACTGAACCTGAACTGTGGCTGCCCCAGTGACCGGGTGAAGAAGGGCCGCTTTGGTGCCTGCCTGATGGCGGAGCCGGATCTGGTGGCAGAGTGCCTGGGCGCCATGCGCGATGCCGTTTCAATTCCCGTGACGGTGAAACACCGCATCGGGATCGACGATATGGAAGATTACCCGGGGCTGACACGCTTTGTGGAAACGCAGGCCCGGGCAGGCATCACCACCTTCATTGTGCACGCGCGCAAAGCCTGGCTGAATGGCCTGAGCCCAAAGGAAAACCGCGAGATACCACCACTTAAATACGACATGGTGTACCAGCTGAAGAAGGATTACCCCGAGCTGGAAATTGTGTTGAACGGTGGTATCAACACCATTGAGGAGTGCCAGCAACATCTACAGCTGCTCGATGGTGTTATGCTCGGCCGCGCAGCGTATCAGACGCCAGCACTACTGGCTGATGTGGATGCCGCCCTGTTTGGCGGCGAACCGGGGCCGACCCCGGCACAAGTCGTGCACCAGATGTTGCCGTACATTGAGCGGGAGCTGACCAAAGGGCAGCACCTCAAGCATATTACCCGCCATATGATGGGGCTGTTTCAAGGCGTGCCGGGCGCGCGCCGCTTCCGCCGCCACTTGAGTGAGCGCGCGCACAAGGCGGGGGCCGGGCCGGAAGTACTGGAACAGGCACTTGGCCTGGTGAGCAGCGCCGCCTGAGCGCAGGAAAGACTTTTAAATACAGGTTTAAACAATAAGGACGTGGGGACGAAATGAACAAACTGGAACAACTCAAGAAACGCAGCCTGGTGGTTGCCGATACCGGCGATATCGAGGCCATCCGCCGCTATCAGCCGCAGGATGCGACCACCAACCCGTCCCTACTGTTGAAAGCCGCACAACTTCCGCAATACCAGCAACACGTGAAAGAGGCCCTATCCTGGGCGGAAACCCAGGGTGGCGATGTGATCGCTCAGGCTTCCATGAAGCTAGCGGTGTCCATCGGCAAGGAGATTCTGCAGATTGTCCCCGGCTTGGTTTCCACCGAAGTCGACGCGCGCCTGTCCTTTGATACCCGCGCCAGCGTGGAGTACGCCCGCCGCCTGATCACCCTGTACGAACAGGAAGGCGTGGGCCGCGAGCGCGTGCTGATCAAGCTGGCCTCAACCTGGGAAGGCATTGCCGCAGCCTCCCTGCTGGAGAAGGAAGGCATCCGCTGTAACCTCACGCTGCTGTTCAGCCAGTGCCAGGCCGTCGCTTGTGCCGAAGCTGGCGTCACTTTAATTTCCCCATTTGTGGGCCGTATTCTCGACTGGTACAAGGCCAGCACCGGGCGCGATGACTACACTGCACAGGATGACCCCGGTGTGCTGTCGGTGGCGAGCATCTACGAATACTACAAATCCCGCGGTTACCCCACCATTGTGATGGGCGCCAGCTTCCGCAACACCGGCGAAATTGAAGCCCTGGCCGGCTGCGACCGACTGACCATCAGCCCGCAGCTGCTGCAGGAACTGCAGGACGATAAAGGCGAATTGGCTAGCGGCCTAAACGAAGACGTTGTACCGCAGGCCAAGCCAGAGCAGCCGCTGTCGGAAGCGGAATTCCGCTACCAGTTGAACGCCGATGCCATGGCCACAGAGAAGCTTGCCGAAGGGATCCGCAATTTTGTCGCGGACCAGCTCAAGCTGGAAGCACTGCTTGAGGAAGCGCGTTAATTCAGCGCGCTCTTCAACACGTCCTTCAGCGCCCCCGCAACGCACAAAAGATACTATTTAGGAGCAAACCACCCATGCTGCATCAGCTTCGCAAACTGTTCGAACAGATTGGCGCTGGCGAAAGCGTGGAGGTGCGTCCGGAAAAAGATGTGCGCATGATCAGCGCCGCGCTAATGGCGGAAATTGCCACTGCGGACCAGAAGGTGGACGAACGTGAGCGCAGTGCTCTGGTGCGGCTGTTGCGGGATCACTATCAGCTGGATGAAACCACCGCCGAGGACATGGTGGAGCGCGCGCTCAGCGAGCGCGATGAGGCCACCTCGCTATACGAATTTACCCAAACCGTGAACGATAACTTCAGCGAACGCGACAAGTACCTGCTGGTGAAACAGATGTGGATGGTGGCCTTTGCCGATGGGGAAATTGACGCGTTTGAGGAACACCTGATCCGGCGGGTGGCAGAGCTGATTTACCTGCCCCACGGCCTGTTTACTCGCGCTCGCGCGGAGGCTCGTGACGAATCACAGTTGGGCGCGGATTAGGCCGCTGGAAACAGATTAGAACAGTCTCGAGGAATAAAGCCCGGGAAGCGTTCGACCGAGATTAGTGACTCGCGGCAGACTTTTGCGCGGAATCGGAGTGGGATTTGGCGGCGTGTTCGGTCTCGAGCGCGTGTACCAGGTCGCGGAAGGTCTCTTTGTTCTGCTCATTCATGCTCATCAGCACTTTGTGCGCTTCCAGTACCATTTCTCGGGCACTGTGCTCATCGGGTGCGTGGCATTGCAGAGGCGCGGGGCTCGCCTGATAGGCGTCGTTGTCGGCGTCACCGGAGATTTCCATCAGCTCCTCAAAGCCCATGGAATCCAGCAGGTGGATCAAGCCGCGGTCTTCACACAGCACAACAGGCTTGCTGCCGTTGCTCGCTTCACAGCGGAAAGCGATTTTCGCCATCAAACCCAGAGTGGTACTGTCGACACCTTCCGCGTCGTGCATATCAAACACCACACCGTGAAAATCACTGTGCGAAAACATCTTGTCGATAAAGTTATCGAAAGAAGTACACAGATTGAGGCGCACATCACCCACCAGCTTGACGACATAAATGCCCTGGTGGTCACCAACCATTATCTGCCCGGACTGCATAGTTGACCTCAAGCACACCTTGCCGTGATCCCAGGCGGAGGTGCGAGACGGTTAAGTTGCGGCTTTTGACCGCAGCACGCTTCCTTGTGCGTATCTGGTGCAATCAGTGTGACCGGGTGCCAATGCTTGGTGCGCCCGTGCCGATTGAATGCCCTTAATTTGGCGGAGCTTACTCCTGCCCGACAGCGCTGACAAGACCAGTGTGGCTCCCCTCATGGATAACCGCAGAAAATCAGGCTACTCAGGGGACTTCAGCCACATGATCAGTCTCGTACAGCTCTGCTGAACCCCACATGAACCGAGAACAAACAGCTGTATGAAAGTATGAAGCAATATCCGGGCCGAGTGGTGACCAGTAAGCCATTTGACCCAATGAAGAAGTCTAGTCAGCGACAGGATCCTGTCGCATGGTGAGAATAGCAATATCGTCCGGTAGGGATTCCGCGGTATCTACCTTGAGCGCGGCACACAGGCTATTGAGATCGCCGCGGCTCGCGTTGATCATCTTCAACAGCATCTCTTCTTTTTCCAGCAGGTTGCCCTGCAGCAATTCCAGCACGCCATCGGAGCAGGTCACCAGTCGCCAGCAGGCCGGCAGTGCAAGATGGCGCACCTCCCAACCTCCGCGATGGAACAACCCGAGCGGGCGCCCCTTGCCAGGCAGCCAGTGCGCGCCCTCTTCTGTAACCAGCGCCGGCATCGGCACCTGGCCGGCAACCGCATAGTGCAGCTGGCGCGCGCGGCTGTCCACCACACCGACAAACATACTCGCGTGCTTGTCGAGGTTAGTGGCCACTAGCTCCGCGTTGATCATTTCCAGTACCGCGGTGATATCGTGGTCGATGGTGTCGAGTTGACTGAACAGTGGACGCTCGCGCAACAGATGCATGACGCTGTGTTTGATCAACGCGGTGATCAGCGCCGAGGACACGCCATGCCCGGATACATCCACTAGGTAAAACGCGACAAACCGCTCACCGAAAAGGCCGTAGTCGACGAAGTCACCGCTCAGGTACAGCGAGGGCTGCAACCGATAGGCGGCCTCAATTCCCGCGGGATATTGGTAGGGACTGCGCGGCAATAAATGCTGCTGAAGTTGGCGGCCCGCCTCGTGATCCCGCTGCAAGAGTTCAATATGCTCCTGCATTTCACGGTTGCGGTCCTCCAGCTCTTCGCGGTACGCGCGGTTTTGCTGGGTCAGCTTTCTCGATTCCGCAACACGTGTAACCGCGTGATCAATCACCCCGTCATCGGCAATGGGTTTTAACAGGTAGTCGCTGGCACCAAGGCGCAGCGCCTGTACCACATCATTTACCGCACTGTCAGAGGCGACCACTACCACCGGGGTTTCGGCGCTCAATCCCTTCACCTTACGCAGAACTTCCAGCCCTCCCATGTCGGGCAGGTGCAGGTCGGTAATCACCAGTTCGAATTTATCCGGGTCAAAAGTGGCGATCGCATCGAGGCCACAGTGAACCAGAGTTACGGTGTAACCAAGTCGTGAGAGGGAGTTTTGCAGCTGGCCGCAACAGGGTTGATCGGGGTCAATCAAAAGCAGGCAATGACGCTCGCTGACGCTTTCGGCAGCGTCAGCGGGTGCGTCGGTCAGGGAATTGGACCGGGTTGTGTCCGATGCCGTATCAGAAATCGTATTCATCCATATCGCCGCCGAAATCGTCTTCCTGTTCACCATCGTTGATCAGGTATTCTCGGCGCTGCAGGTAGGCATCGCGCATTAGCACATAGCGATCGCGATCACCTTGCAGGAGGGCTTCCGCTTGCAGCAGACTGGCGCGAGTTTGCACAACATTCAATAACTTGAGGGAGTACTCCACCGAGCTATTATCGACATAGGTCAACGGGTTGGTGTACCACATTACCACTTCCCCGGGCACATCACGAACCGTCGATGGACCGAGCAAAGGAACCACCAAATAGGGGCCAGACGGAACGCCCCAAACAGCCAGCGTCTGCCCAAAATCTTCGCCGTCACTGGGTTCGAGCCCCATATATTGGGCAACATCCAGCAACCCCACCAAACCCACGGTACTGTTGATCAGGAAGCGACCTGTGTCGTTGCCGGCCTGCCCCCATTTCCACTGCAGCACGCCATTCAGCGCATTGTTGATTTCGCGCAGGTTGGAGAAAAAGTTGGAGACACCGGTCTGCATAAAGATCGGCGTGATCTGGCGATAACTGACCGCCGTCGGCTTCAGAAACCAGCGATCCGCGGTGTCGTTAAAGCGGAACATGGCGCGGTTAAAGCCTTCCCAGGGGTCGCGATCTTGCGGCTCTTCCGCGCTGGCAAACTCATCTGCCGGGTCAAACCCGTATTCGTCTTCAAACCCCGCGCCAAACTCACCCGAAGCATCGGTGGTTGACTCAGTATCGTCCTTGCCAGCACCGCCAGCTACTTCGCCCTCGCTGGCAAATGGATCTGCCGCAGACGCATCACTGGCGCCCGGCGCACTCGAAGCTGGTGCGGCTGTAGCGGGCTCGTTGGGAATTTCCGTGAAAGGATCAGACGAATCTTGCGCCAGTGTTGACGAAGTCGACAGGAGTAAAACCAGGGTCCACGCGGACATATGTGTGCGGTTAAGCAAATCCCTGCTCCTCGCAAATAGATGACGTTTATTCAAACCAGAGTTCTTGTTTCCGTTTGCGCAATCTTAACACTGGCAGTAATGCCAGCATAGCAGCTGGCAGTTTTGGTCAATGGGGTTGAGCGGTATACCTGAAGGGGCCTAGGCCGCGCGGAAGCCGGCAATAATGTCAAGCCGATGTAGCTTTTGTACCAGTTCCAACCCAAACCCGAGCAATTGCTCCGGCTCAGGGTGCTGCATATCCTGGGCGAGCTGCAGTAACAGTTGGCGAGTGCTCTGCTGCTCACTGGTTTCGCTCTGGGCCTGCTCAACAAGCTGCAGTAAATGCAGGGTTGCAGGGTTTGCTTCCATAAACCCCACATCGTCTTCGCGATCGCGATACACCACCAGACAGGTAGGCTCAGCGCCGGGCTCCGCAGGCTGGAACGCAGGGCCAATTTGATGCACCGGATAGTGATAACTGAGGCTCCACGCAAGCGGCGACGCAACTGGCGCCATATCCAACATTCCTTCTGACGAAACGCCCACGCTCACGTCGCTGGGGAATTTTTCAGGACTCACATCCAGCGCCAGCTCTACCCACTCATAGTGTGCCAACTCCAACATAAACGCGGGGTCCTGCTCACTGGCGGGCGACTGCGCGCGTTCATTCTGCAGGTAATGCAAAAACTCTTCACTGATCTGCAGGAAATAAGGACTGTGGGAGCAATGTCGCTGGACGAAGTCCCGCACCATGGCATGCCAGACATCGTCAACAATAATACTGCGCAGGACCGGGAAGCCACCGGAAACAAAGGATTCGATGTTGTTATAAATCAAATCCCGATAGATGCCCATACGGCGATCTTCGATGCCCGCTGGTGCCGAAACCTCTGCGGGCGCGCGCAAATGTGCCGCAAAATAGCGCTGCATCAATTGAAAACCGGCATCCTTTTCCGCCACAGAGTCATCAACCACCTTGCTATCGCCCATGGATGACCTCCGCAAGCGGTGGCTCGGCGCTGCGTATATGCGCTCCAGCGGCTGACTGATACTGGCGAATCTGGGCGACTTCCTCACACAGCTCCGGCAGTGGCGGAATGTTAAAATCCCGCTCAAGCAAGGTCGGCATGGGGCCGAAGGTCGCGTAGGCTTTCTGTAACAGAGCCCACACCGGGTCGATCACCGGCGCGCCATGGGTATCGACCTTGAGGTCTTCAGCCTCGTCAAAGTGCCCCGCCACATGGACGTAGCGAATACGTTCTGCAGGGAGTCCCAGCAGGAACTGCTCGGGGTCGTAGCGGTGATTAATCGCATTTACATAAATATTGTTGACGTCGAGCAACAGGTCGCAGTCGGCTTCCTGCAGTACCGCATTGAGGAATTCGAGTTCGTCCATTTCCTGGCCGGGCGCGGCGTAATAGGAAACGTTTTCCATGGCGATGCGCTGCTCTAGAATATCCTGTACCCGGCGTATTCGTCCGGCCACATAGCGCACCGCTTCTTCGGTAAACGGAATCGGCAGCAAGTCGTACAGGTGCCCGTGATCCGAGCAGTAACTCAAATGCTCGCTATAGCAGCGAATATTGTGTGTCTTAATAAACTCTTTGATAGAGCGCACCAGCGCCTCATCAAGAGGCGCCGGGGACCCGATGGACAACGAGAGCCCATGGGTGACGAACGGAAAACGCTCGGTGAATTCGCGAAACCAACGGCCGTAACGGCCCCCTACCCCAATCCAGTTTTCCGGCGCTACTTCGAGAAAGTCGACATCGGTGGGGTTGAGCGTTTCGCCCATCATCGAACGCCGCAGTCCAAGGCCTGCGCCTTGGACCGGGTATTGCCGTTGCGTGTTGGTCATCATATGACTATCAGCTTATGTGCCAGATTGAATTACCCGCCACACTTACCTTCACCACATTTACCCTCTTTCTTTTTACCTTCGCCGCACTTACCTTCGCCGCACTTACCTTCTTTCTTTTTACCTTCGCCGCACTTCCCTTCGCCGCATTTACCTTCTTTCTTTTTACCTTCTTCGCCGCACTTACCTTCGCCGCATTTACCTTCTTTTTTCTTGCCGTGGTCGTCAGCAAGTTTCAGGTTATAACCAGCGGTCAGCTCGGTCGCGGTGAACGGGTTAGCAGCAGTGGATACGCTGAGGGTCGCGGAGGCGATAAAAGCAGCACCTACGGCCGCTGCGAGAGGCAGATTCTTCTTGTTCATGACTGATCTCCTGATCTAATACCAAAATTTAAGGCTCTTCACGCTCGCGGCGCGAACACCGCCGCTCCCGGATTATAGTTTCCCGTGAACGGGTTGCCCTCAAAGTCAGACCAACGGTTCACAATTCGGGTTCAATTCCCGTTGTCCGGGCTTCCAGAACTGTGAACTTGGCCAATAAACCGCGATTTCCTGAGCGGTTACCCAATAGTCGAGGGGCAATGGTGGTTCTTACACAAAGAACCTAACTTTTTTTGGTATAACGCTGTCATCCATTTTCGGCGCACAAAAAAGCACCTCAAATACTACTTAACCCTGAATTTCTGACCAGGTCTTACGCAATCGTTTGATCGAAACTGGCATCAGGGTCTTCAGGGTTTGCGCAAACAGGGAGACGCGAAATTCCTCCAGCATCCAGCGGTACTGCAGTATGCGCGGGTCTCCAGACAGCAACTGCAGGTCGCGCCCGGCGGCATAGCCCTCATAGGGTTCGCTGGCCTGCTGGAACTCACCGCTGAGCTTGCGATCGCGGTTCGGGTCGAGCGCTGCCTTTTCCAGGCGCAGTTCTATCCCTTTCAGGTAGCGACCGTACTGACGCAGCCACTCAAGCGGGGTGTGGAACAGGAAACCGCGATAGAAGAGCCCGCTCAACTGATTGTTAATATCGCCCACCGCCATGGCGACGGCCAGGTTTTTCTGTTGTTTAATTTTCTTACGCAGGGGCACTAGTTGCGCCAGCGTCTTTATCAGCAGTTCGCCGATTTCCTGCGCGATAGTGATCAGCTGTTCGCGCTTCTCCAGCGCCTGAACAAACTCGCTCTCACTACGAGGCCAGTTCTCGTCCGCCCAGAAACACTCACGCGCTGCCGCCATCAGAATATCGTCGGCGACCTCTTCGCGACGCCCCAGGTCTGCCGCACTCAACCCCAGTTCTTTGCCCTTGAGCAGCTCCTTGCGCAGATATTTCACCGGTTCGGGCAGATGCAGTAACGCGAGGCGGCAGATACCGGCGCGTGTAAAACGCGCCGCTTCATCCGGGTTATCCAGCAGCTTCAGGTCAACACTATCTTTGTTGGCAATCAGCGCGGGATAGGCGCGCACCTTCAGCCCCCCCTGATCCAGCTGATGGGTATGCGGCAGGTCGCCGAAATCCCAACGGATAATGCCTTCGCGTTCGAAATCATCACCGGCACTGGCGAGTTCCTGTTGCACGCGATCGCGATAGCGTGCCTGCAGTTCCGGCAGGTCTCGCCCCTGGTCCAGCAGGCGGCCGTTTTCATCCTGTACCTGAATGTTGAAACGGTAAAAATCTTCGACACCGTGCTCTGCAGAGACCCAGGCATCTTCCGGAAGATCCTGTGCAGTCTGGCGCTTCAGTTCATGGGCCAGCGCCTGCCACAGCGGGGTATTGTCTGGCTGCATACGCGGCAAAGCTTTATCCACAGCGGCCGGCACCGGCACGAAGTGTTTGCGGTATTGCTTGGGCAGGTTTTTCACCAGCGCAATACATTTATCACGCAAAATACCCGGCACCACCCACTGCAGTCGGGCCGCAGGCACCTGGTGCAACGCGCCTACCGGCACCTGAATACTCACACCGTCGTCGACACTGCCCGGCTCGAAGTGATAGCTGAGCGGATATTCGATCCCACCACTGGTGAGGGAATCCGGGAACTGTGCCTCGCCCACATGCCCCGCATCCTGCTGCATCATCAGGTCCCGGGGAATAAACAGCAGCTGTGGATCTTTCTGCTCTGCCTGTTTGCGCCATTTTTCAAAGCCCGCCAGGTTCACAATATCTGCAGGCACACGCTCATCGAAAAAGCGGTACACCACTTCATCATCGACCACGATATCTCGACGACGGGATTTCGCTTCGAGATCTTCCAGCTCTTCCTGTAGTTTTTTGAAGTGCTGAATAAACTTGCCCTTGCCACGATAACGTTGCTCCACCAAGGCTTCGCGAATGAAAACTTCGCGCGAGGTCACGGGATCGAGCTTACCGTAATGAATGCGCTGCTTATCGACTAACACCAGCCCGTACAGCGTCACCTTCTCAAACGCCATTACCGCGCCAGAGCGCGGATTGTAGTGGGGCTCGAAATAGTTGCGTTTTACCAGGTGCTCAGAGCAACCCAGCACCCAGTCTGGCTCGATTTTGCCAACGGTGTGCGCAAACAAACGGCTGGTTTCAAGTAACTGCGCAGCTACCAGCCAGCGCGGCGGCTTCTTGAATTGCCCGGACCCGGGGAATACATGAAAGCGGCGATTGCGACAGCCAAGGAATTCCTTGTTTTCATCACGCACACCGAGATTGCCAAGCAACCCCGGCAAGATCGCCTTGTGCACACTGGCGTAGTCCGAGGGCTCCGGGTTCATCTTCAATTCCAGATCGCGAATAGCCACCCGCAACTGGTGGTGGATGTCTCGCCATTCGCGCAGCCGCAGCCAGGACAGGAAGTTTTTCTGGCACCACTTGCGTAGCTGGTTCTGGCTGAGTTCCTGGCGCTGTGCTTCAAAGCCATCCCACAAATTCACCAGAGTGAGGAAGTCGGACTGCTCGTGTAGCCACTGCTTGTGCTTCTCATCGGAGGCCTGACGTTTTTCTGCCGGGCGTTCGCGCGGGTCCTGCACTGCGAGCGCACTGACAATGATCAGCAGTTCGCGCAAGCTTTTGGTGGGGCCAGATTCCAGCAGCATGCGCCCGAGACGCGGATCCAGCGGTAGGCGTGACAGGGCACGGCCCATTTTGGTAACCGCACCTTTGCCATCAACCGCTTGAAGCTCCTGCAGCAGGCTATAACCATCGTTGATCAGGCGCTGGTCCGGAGGATCGACGAATGGGAATTCACGAATATCGCCGATGCGCAACTGCAGCATTTGCAAAATCACCGCGGCCAAATTTGTGCGCAGGATTTCGGCATCGGTAAATTCCGGCCGCTGCACAAAGTCGGACTCTTCGTACAGGCGAATACACACACCGGCACTGACCCGACCACAGCGACCCGCGCGCTGGTTGGCGCTGGCCTGTGAGATGGCCTCTACCGGTAAACGTTGGATTTTGCTGCGATAGCTGTAGCGGCTGATACGCGCGGTACCCGGATCGATCACATAACGGATACCGGGAACGGTGATCGAGGTTTCTGCCACATTAGTGGCCAGTACAATTCTGCGGCCCTTGTGCGGCGCGAATACTCGGCTCTGCTCGGCCAGACTGAGGCGGGCATACAGTGGTAATACATCAATATGTGGCAGCTGCGCATCGCGCAGTGCCTTGGCACACTCGCGAATTTCCCGCTCGCCACTCATAAATACCAGAATGTCGCCGCCGCGACGGGACGAGGATTTTTCCTCTCGCAGCAACTCCTCGACGGCCTCAATCACCTGCTGGTTCAGATCCGCATCACTGTCGGCGGGTGGCTGATAGTGAATGTCCACCGGATAAGTGCGGCCGGAGACTTCGATAATCGGCGCATCGTCGAAATGTCGGGAGAATTTCTCCAGGTCGATGGTCGCAGAAGTAATGATGAGTTTGAGATCCGGGCGCTTGGGCAGAATGGTTTTCAGGTAGCCCAGCAGAAAATCGATATTCAGGCTGCGCTCGTGGGCCTCATCGATAATCAGCGTATCGTAATTGTTGAGCAGCGGGTCCCGCTGGATTTCCGCCAGTAAAATACCGTCGGTCATCAATTTGATATGGGTGTGCTCGGTACTCTGATCGGTAAAGCGCACCTGATAGCCGACGGAATCCCCTAAGGACTGCCCGAGTTCTTCGGCAATACGATTAGCCACGGTGCGCGCAGCAATTCGCCGTGGCTGCGTGTGGCCAATCTGACCGACAATACCGCGCCCCAGTTCGAGACAGATCTTCGGTAACTGGGTGGTTTTACCGGAGCCGGTTTCGCCTGCTACCACCACTACCTGGTTAGCCGCAATCAACTCGGCAATTTCTTCGCGGCGCGCCACCACCGGCAGCCCTTCGGGCCACTCGACCTTGGGCAACTTCTGCTTGCGCGCTTCTACCAAAGCCACCGACTCGGCCAACTGCCCCTGCAGTTGGGCCAGCATCCGGTCCACAGGTTTTCCCTCTTTCAGGCGCCGACGCGCATTGCTCAGGCTGCGCTTCAGGCGATAGCGGTCGCGCCCCATGCACTGCGGCAGCAACTGCGCGCACTGCTGGATAACGGACTCAGGACTGGGTTGATTTTGGGGTTCGGAACTCATGAAACGGCTTACTAGAGTGACTGTTGGTTCAGGCCCAGAGGGCGGCCCGATTGGCAAGCGGGACATTATACCCCGTGGATACCCGCTGGGGGCTCTCACAGCCTCTCACTAGAATTGCGCCCGCTGTGCCTGTCCTATACTCAAGCGAAAGGCGCGTAATACCACCGCGCACGACCACTGTGCAGACAAGCTCGCCGCACACCCGCGGCCACTTCGAGGAGCCTCCATGCAAGACCTCAAGCCGAGACCCCCAGCCAGTGCCGGGGAGATGATGGGACACCCCAAGGGGTTATACCTTCTGTTTGGCACCGAGATGTGGGAACGCCTCAGCTACTACGGTATGCGTGGCATCTTCGTGTTTTACCTGACTTCGGCGACCACGGCGGCCGTATTCGGCTGGGAAGCGCTGTCACAGTCAGAGTTGCAGTCCAAGGCACTCAGCTACCTGGGCTGGTACGCAATGCTGGTGTACCTGACCCCCATCATTGGCGGCTGGATGGCCGACAACAAATGGGGCCAGCGACGCTGCATTATGTTTGGCGGTGCGCTGATGATGCTCGGGCAGTTCGCGCTGGGCTTCCCCCACAGCTGGCTGCCGGACGGTACCGAGATCTACATGCTGTGGCTTGGCCTGGCGTTGATGATTATCGGCAACGGCTTCTTCAAACCCAACATTTCCACCATGGTGGGTGACCTCTATGAGGAAGGTGACAAGCGCCGGGATACCGCATTCACGATCTTTTACATGGGTATCAACCTGGGTTCCATTCTCGGCTATCTGGTTATCGGCTGGATCGGCGAGAAAGTGGATTACCAGCTGGCCTTCTTCTGTGCCGGTCTCGGCATGCTGCTGGGCCTGATCCTGCAGGCTACCCAGTCGGATAAATTACTCGGCGAGATCGGTAACCGGCCCTCCGCCAAGCTGGGCCTGAAGACTAACCTGGATGACGAAGAGAAGAAGCGCCCGCTCACCCCGGAGGAGCGCGACCGTATCAAGGTGATTCTGATTCTGGGTCTGTTCACCGTGATTTTCTGGGCCGGCTTTGAGCAGGCTGCGGGCTCGATGAACCTCTTCGCCAAATACAATACCGACCTGCATATTTTCGGTTTTGAAATTCCTGCGAGTTGGCTGCAAATGGTAAACCCGCTGTTTATCATCATCCTCGCACCCGTGGTGGCGAGTATTTGGGTGGGACTCGGCTCCCGCGAACCTTCTTCGCCCGCGAAATTTAGCCTTGGCCTTATCTTCCTCGGCCTCGGCTTCATTTCCATGGTGGGCGCGGCGCTGCAGATTGGCGATTCAGAAACCGCGAAAGCAAGCCCCTGGTGGCTGGTGGTGGCCTACATTTGCCACACCATTGGCGAGCTATGTTTGTCACCCATCGGCCTATCCATGGTGACGAAACTGGCACCGCTGCGCTACCTGAGTGTGATGATGGGTTTGTGGTTTGCCTTTATTGGTATTGCCAACAAAGGTGCGGCGGAGATAGGCAAACTGGTTGGTGAAACCGGGCCGCTGGCAACCTTTGGTGGCGTCGCCATTGCGGCGATTACCGCTGGAATTATCCTGTTCTTTATCCGCGAAAAACTAGTGGACTGGATGCACGGCGCAGAAGAAGAGCACACGGAAATGAACGAGACCACCAAAGAAGAAATTGGTATTACTGCGGACCACGATGTGGCGCCGCAGAAAAAGTTTGGTGAGTAGATAGATAAAGTCGACGCGAAGGCAAGGTGCCGGGTGCGGGTTTTCAGGAGCGTCGCAAACAGGAAGTTTGCGCCGCAACGCCCAGGGATGGGTTTACAGTGGTCCTGAAAACCCGCACCCGGTATCTTGCCGCCACACACGGGATTCAAGACTCAAAGAGCCTCAGCGCCCCTTCACCAGATAGGCAATCGCCCTATCCAAACCTTCAATGGTCATCGGATACATCTGGCCGTTAACCAGTTTCTGGGTCATACCGGTACTGGCTGTGTACTGCCAGTACTCTTCACCAGTAGGGTTGAGCCATACGAGCTTTTCGTAGGTATCAGTGACCCGCTGCATCCACGCCGCACCCGGTTCCTCATTCATATGCTCAACGCTGCCGTAACGACTGGTGATCTCATAGGGGGCCATCGCCGCGTCGCCCACAAAAATCACTTTGTAATCCTTGCCGTAAGTACGCAGCACTTCTACCAGCGGTGTGGATTCTGAATAGCGGCGCTGATTGTCTTTCCACACATGCTCGTAGACAAAATTGTGGAAATAAAAATATTCCAGATGCTTGAACTCACTGCGGCAGGCTGAAAAAAGCTCTTCGCATTGTTTGACGTAGGGATCCATGGAGCCACCCACATCAAAAAAGATCAGCACCTTTACCGCATTGTGACGCTCCGGCACCATCTGGATATCCAGCAGGCCGGCATTGCGTGCGGTTGAACTGATTGTGCTGTCCAGATCCAGTTCTTCCGCAGCACCACTGCGGGCGAATTTACGCAGTTTGCGCAATGCCACCTGAATATTGCGCGTACCCAGGCTGACACTGTCGTCCAGGTTGCGGAACTGGCGTTTTTCCCACACCTTGGATGCAGATTTATTACGACTCTGCCCACCCACGCGAATACCACCCGGGTGATAGCCGCTATTTCCAAAAGGACTGGTACCGCCGGTACCGATCCACTTGTTACCGCCGCTGTGCCGTTTTTTCTGTTCTTCAAGGCGCTTCTTGAATTCTTCCAGCATCTTCTCGAGCCCACCCATGGACTCGATTTTGGCCTTTTCTTCGTCGCTGAGCTGCTTCATAAACTCCGCGCGCAGCCAGTCCTCCGGAATCATCTGTTCCAGAATATCGTCGAGGGATTCCAGATCTTTGAAGTAGGCGGCAAAGGCGCGGTCGAATTTGTCGAAGTGCTTTTCGTCTTTTACCAGACAGGTACGGGCGAGAAAGTAGAAATCATCGAGGTTGGCATACACCAGACGCTGCTGGAGTGCTTCCAGCAGCGAGAGCAGCTCGGTGATGGACACCGGGAGCTGGTGGCGACGGAGATTTAAAAAGAATCCGATGAGCATGGTTGCGGTTAACGCCCTTCGCGGCGTGCCATAAATGCCAGTCGTTCAAGCATGTGCACGTCCTGCTCGTTTTTGAGTAACGCGCCATAAAGTGGCGGGATCGCCGAACTGCCATCGCGATTTTTCAGCACATCTTCTGAGATATCGTCGGCCATCAACAGCTTCAGCCAGTCGATCAGCTCCGATGTGGAAGGCTTTTTCTTCAGGCCCGGTACGTCGCGAATCTGGAAGAATACATCCATCGCCTCTGCAACCAGTTGTTGCTTGATATCCGGGTAGTGCACATCCACGATTTTTTGCATGGTCGCACGGTCGGGGAAGCTGATGTAATGGAAGAAACAGCGACGCAAGAATGCGTCCGGCAGTTCTTTCTCGTTGTTGGAAGTGATAATGACGATCGGCCGGTGCTTGGCGGTAATCGTCTCGCCGGTTTCGTATACGAAGAATTGCATACGGTCGATTTCCACCAGCAGGTCGTTGGGGAATTCGATATCCGCTTTATCGATTTCATCAATCAACAGAACTACCCGCTCGTCGGCCTCAAAGGCCTCCCACAACTTGCCCTTCTTGATGTAGTTGCCGATGTCGTGCACCCGGTCCACACCCAGCTGGGAGTCGCGCAGGCGGGATACCGCGTCGTATTCATACAGGCCCTGCTGCGCCTTGGTGGTGGACTTGATATGCCACTGGATCAGTTTGAGCCCCAGGCTGCTGGCCACTTCTTCCGCGAGCAGGGTCTTACCGGTGCCTGGTTCGCCCTTGATCAGCAGCGGGCGCTGCAGGGTTACCGCCGCATCGACCGCCATCTGCAGGTCGTCTGTGGCCACGTAGTTGTCGGTACCGGTGAATTTCATGTGTACTCCGAAAGCCTGAGAATCGTAAGTATCCATGGTAAAGGAAGGCCACTGGGGGGCCAAAGGCGGAATCGGTCAGAATGGATGACGGCAGCGGCCGCGCCCGGGCAAAGCGCGACCAAAAACAAGAAATAGGTCAGAAATGGTATACTCAGGCAGCCTCGGTGCGACGACGACGCACCACCTGGCGCCCCTTATCGGTGATATACCAGCGAATGCCCAAGTGGCTATGGATCTTGCCCACCATCTCGAGCACCAGCAGGCTGTTCAGGGCGCGGGCGACAGAATTGGTCTCCATATTGCCCTCCTGCACCATACCCGCCAGTGAACGGAACACGCACTCGCCGCTGTTCAACAGGTTCAGCACATGCAGTGCATTGTCGTCGAGCTTGCGAATTTGGTTGAAGTCGAGGGTCGGCCCCTGATCCGGATCCCCTTCGATTTCATGCTCCAGCAAGGGCATGATTTCCAGCTGCATGGCGCGGATTTCCTGCTCGAGATTTTCTACACGGGCACGGGCAATACTGGCGTCGCGCAGCTGGCGCCGCGCGGCATTGAACACAAACATACGTGAAGCGATGGCGGCGAGCAGGCAATAGCCGGTAAAAATCAGCAGGCGGGAGGGATCACCCTGAATTTCGATCAGCAGGTCGCTCTGGGTGAATTTCAGAAAGATCGGTACCATCAATGCACCGCACAGCCCCATGATCAGGCAGCGTGCCAGGCCCGCAGGGTCCTCTTCTGTGAACAACATCTGGTAGTAATTGACCAGACCCCCGAGGATTCCGGAGACCAGCATAACGGCGGTCAATATAAGGAGGTGATCGAGCATCCCTGTCCCTTCATTCCATGCACAGTAAACGCCACGACAGGCACTTCTTGTGATTGTTAAGAACGTTTTGATTAGCTGTTTTACGACGGGCTTTAGTAGATATAGCAGCTAGCAGCGGGGACGGCTCCGACGAGCCAAAGGGAAAGAAGGTTTTTGCGCCAGTAACCACCTATGTCGCGGACTGGCGCACGCATTAGCATATACGACGTCAGTACTGGTCACTTTCCGTCATGGGGCGATCTTTGCGGCGACGCAGCATCAGTTTGATTATTCCGACAATCAGCATCACGGCAAAAGCACCAGCGGCGGCAAATACCAGACTGGCGGAAACTTCCGGCGTGGCGCCCTCTTCCTCAAACAGGGTCTGGTAAACAAACAGCGGCAATACAGGCACCAGAGGACCATCTGCCGTTGCACCGCGGGCAGGCACCAACAACACGGTTGCCGCCTCAAGCAAAATCAGATTGCGCACCCAGGACCACCCCCAGTTACGCATAAACCACCAGCCTGCCGCCAGCAAAACAATGACCCCAGCGGTATACACGGCCCAGGCTAATTTGAACTCTTCCACTATTTCTCTGCTCTTTTTATTACTTCCAATACGTGCGCCTTGAGAGGGGTTTACCCGCTCGCCGACACACGCTAAACATCATTTATCGCGTGATTCGCACGATGCATATCCGGTCCATTCATCATCTACCTATTCTTCACCGACCCAGGTAACGATAAATTCCTCGTAGTCTTCCACATCTACATCGGTTTCGCTGATGACTTTGTCACGCACCGAGATGCCCGCGCGATGCACCGACTCGGGATCACCGGAAACCAGTGGATGCCATTCGGGTAAATCGCCCCCTGCTGCGAGAATCCGGTAGGCGCAGGTTGCGGGTAACCAGGTAAACTCCACCGCACGCTGAGGTGTCAACTGGGTACAACCCGGCACCTGCTGCATGCGGTTAGGATAGTCGGTACAACGACAACTGTGGCTATCCAGTAACTTACAGGAAACACAGGTGGTGGCGACTTCCCCAGTCTCTTCATCCTGTAGCCGGTGGAGACAGCAGCGTCCGCAACCATCGCACAACGACTCCCACTCTGAGTCGGTCATTTCCGCCAGGGACTTTCGTTGCCAGAACGGCCGCTGACTTACCACGTTCGCTACCTCACCAGCCTTAAAAAATGATCACCCGTGAGACAGCTTGCTGTTTTGTGCCGCGATCGCCCGCATTTCATCGTCTACCACCGGCGGCATTTGCAAATAGAAGCCCTGCTCCTGTAACTGTTTGATTACAGTCTCAGCTTCGGCACGTGCCAGGGTGCGCTCAGGGGTCAGAATCAGGGTAGTGACATGCACCGGATCGCCGAACAGTTCCTGCAGCTTGTCGGGTACACGCGCCAGCCCCTCCTGCTTTTGCACATACAGATACATTTCCTGTTCCCGCGGGCTGCGGTAAATATCACACAGGAGCTTACTCATACTTTTAACTCTTTCAATTCTTGCAGTAGTGGCTCGCCCACTACCGCGCGGCGCCAACCGGTAAGGCGCCCTTCCAATATTGGCTGCTGGGCCTGCACCAGTACTTCCAGCTCTTTTTTGCGCACCAGAATTTCGGGAGGCAGTCCCGCTGTTTCCGCCAGCTCGGTGACCTTCTTACGCAATAGTTTCAGGACTTCGCCCTGCTCGCGGTTGAGAGGCTGCGACAGCCGAGCAGGAAGGTCCTCGCGTTCGGCCGCACTAGAAATAATTTCCAGCAATTTTTCGCCATAGCGCCGCAAGGTCTTTCCTTCGAGCCCCGGTTGCGCCAGCGTCGCCAGGTACTTGGGCATATTCTGGGCGAGTGCCATGCACACATTTTCTTTAATCAGGTGGTTGCGCGGCATGTCTCTCACGCGCGCTTCACGCTCACGCCAGGCACAAAGGTCCTGCAATACTGCAAGCTGGTTCTGGCGCAGCCGCCAGGCACCCTTTACCTTGCAGTAGTAAAGTTCAGGAGACTCAGGCTGGCGCGCCGCGGCTACCATGGCCGTGCAATCCTCCCAAAGCCAATCGAGACGTTCCTGCTCGCGCAAGCGTTTTACCAATATGCCGTATACCAACGGCAACCAGGCCACATCCAGTGCGGCATAGTTTTTTTGCGAATCGCTGAGCGGGCGCTGCAGCCAGTCGGAGCGGGTTTCACTTTTCGGCAAATCGATCTGCAGGAGCTCGCTAACGGTTGCCGCATACCCCAACCCCGCGCCCATACCGCTGATTGCCGCGGCGATTTGGGTATCAAAAATTGGGTCGGGAATAACACCGAGCAAGCGTTCCAGCGTTTCCAGATCCTCACTGCAGGAGTGCATGATTTTGATCACGCGTGTGTCTTGCAGTAGTTCTTTCAAAGGTTCCTGGTTGGAAATGGCGAGGTTATCGATCAGGTAACAGTGTTTACCGTCGCCCACCTGCACCAGTGCTGGCTGTGGATAAAAGGTGCGGCTGCGCATGAACTCGGTATCCAGCGCAATGGCACTCTGGGTGCGCCAGCGCGCACACAACTCCACCAACTGTTCGTCGCTGTCGACCCAAATCGGCGTGGCATCAACCAGCTGCTTGTCTTCTGCGCTGAATGACTCAGCGTTAAATGAATCCGCCATTTACAGCACCGTCCGACTGTTGAATGCATGCGCCAGGGTGCCGCCATCGATGTATTCCAGTTCACCGCCAATGGGGACACCGTGTGCGATTCGACTGACCGCAACCCCTCTGGCGCGCGCACGCTCAGCAATAAATTGAGCAGTGGCTTCGCCTTCCACGGTCGGGTTGGTGGCAATGATCAGTTCGCGAATCATGGGCTCTTCCGCGCCCGTTTCATTACTTTGCTTTTCACCCAAGCGTTCACCGAGTACGTCCAGACCAATATCCGCCGGACCGACACCGTCAATGGGCGACAGATGGCCATGCAATACAAAGTACAGGCCGTGATAGTTACCCGCCTGCTCAATTGCCAGCACATCTGCCGGAGTTTCCACCACACACAGCAAAGAGTGATCGCGGCGCATGTTGTTGCACAGGGCACAAATTTCCTGCTCGGTCAGGGTGCGACAACGGCTGCAGCGGCCAACTTTCTCGACCGCCTGCTGCAACGAGCTGGCGAGCAGACCAGCGGCGTCGCGGTCTTTTTCCAGCAGGTACATCGCCATGCGCTGAGCGGACTTGGGTCCGACTCCCGGCAGGCAGCGTAGTGCACGAATCAGGTCTTCAATCAGGGGACTGAACATATTTCTTGTTTAAACGTAAAAAGGGCCCTCTCTGGGCCCAGAAAAAATTGGGAAAACAAAAACGGGCTTGCGTGTTTGGCTTAAGGCGCGGTCAACCAAACGGGAATTTAAACCCTTCCGGCAGGTTCATACCCGCACCGAGGTTGCCCATCTGCTCTTTCTGCACTTTCTGCACCGCTTCTTCAACACGACGTACGGTATCGTTCACCGCTGCAGCCAGCAGGTCCTCGAGCATTTCCTTGTCTTCGCTCATCAAGCTTGCATCGATATTCACATCCACCACATCGTGGCGGCCGTTCATGGTCACTTTGATCATGCCGGCTCCGGACTCCCCGGTTACCCGCAGGTCGCCCAGCTCTTTCTGCATTTTCTCCATGCGTTCCTGCATGTCAGCCTGCATTTTCTGCGCCTGCTGCATTAAATCGCCGAAACCTTTCATCATGGCAATTACCTATTTTCCATTTACTTCATCAATTTCTTGAAACCCGCGCTGCTTACCCTGGCGCATGCAGTTAACCCAGGTATTCGACCGAGTCTGGCACCAGTTGTGCGCCCAGCTCCGATTGCAGCTCCTGAACCAGCGGGTCCTGATTCAGGGAGTCACGGGCTGATAACAATTGCGCTTCCTTGGTCGCCGCAATCAGTTGCGCGGGGGTGCCACCATAGACATCGCCAACCTGGATCTGCACAGTGACTGGCTGACCGAAAAAGTCACCCAGTACATCTGCCAGGCGGCGCTGATGTCCCTCGTCGTACAAACTGCTGCGAGTCTGATCCAAGGTAAAGGAAAGTATATTGTCCTGCCGCCCCAGTAACTCCAGGTTCGCGGCAATGGAATGCAGGATACCGGTCACCCCCATTTGCGGGTACATGGCCGGCCAGCTTCCGGGGGTAAGCGCTTCCAAACGCGCGGCGGGTGTCTGCGCCTGCTCAGAAGCTTGCTGCACAGGCTCACTCGCCGATGCCGGGGTTTCTGGCTGCGCAACCTGCTGAGGTGGCGCGGACTGCACCTCTGCCACCTGCTGACGTAATCGTTCACGCATCGCCGTGCGCGCGTCTGGCACCGTCTCCGACTGCGGTAGCTGAGTGTCTGCAGCGACCGGTTGCTCGGCTACTTGCTCGACCACCGGCTCGATCACAGCGGCTTCTTGCACATTGGCCGGTGCTGGCTGCTCGGCTACAGACTGATTGATCAGGGGCTGCGAGGCCTGCACGACCGGCTCGGGTGCCGCTTGACGCACAGGTTCGGTTACCGGAGCACTGGCCTCAGGCTCCGGGGCGAATTCAGGGGCGGACTTTTTTGCCGCATCGTTCACCACCTCCTCGGAACCTGACGCCGACTGGGGCTCAACATCCCAAGGAGGAGCATCATCCACCGGGGGCTGCGCATTGGGCGCTGCCGGCGCTTCTGCGGCAGGCTCAGGAGGCTGCTGTACCACCGGCGGCACTTCCGGTTGCGGTTGCGGTTGCGGTTGCGGTTGCGGTTGCGGTTGCGGTTGCGGTTGCGCAACAGGCTGCACCTGCTCTATGACTGGTGGTTGCTGGGAAGGCTGGGCGGAAGTCTGCTGGGGCGTCGCTTGCGCGCCAGCGCCAGCAAGCGGCGCGGTTGGGATATGTGCAACACCCTGAGGCTTAAACGCGAGCATACGCAGCAGCGCCATTTCAAAACCACCGCGCGGGTCCGGCGCCATAGGCAAGTCCCGACGCGCGAGTAATGCCATCTGATAAAACAACTGCACATTTTCGCCGGCCATTGACGCAGCATGCTGCTGCAGCAGCTCGGCATCGCCGAGGGCGTTATCGATAGACTCCGGCAGTACCTGAGCAATGGCAATGCGGTGCAGAATAGAGGCCAACTCTGCCAGCGCAGCACTGTAATCTGGCGCCTGTTCAGAGAGTTCACCCACGGTATCGAACAGCGCGGACGGGTTTTCGTCGGACAGCGCCTGGACCAGTTTCCACACCAGGGTGCTGTCCAGGGTGCCGAGCATGGCCCGCACTTCTGCTTCACTGATCTTGCCACCGCCGAAGGCAATGGCCTGGTCAGTCAGGCTCATGGCATCGCGCATACTACCATCTGCCGCCCGACCCAAGTGCCACAGGGCTTGCTCTTCGAACGGTACCAGTTCTTTTTCCAGTACGAAGCGCAAGTGTTCAACCACCCGCTCCGGGCTCATATTCTTGAGATTGAACTGCAAACAGCGCGACAGGACTGTCACCGGCAGTTTCTGCGGGTCGGTGGTGGCGAGCAGGAATTTGACGTGGGGAGGCGGCTCTTCCAGGGTTTTCAGTAGCGCGTTAAACGAGCTGTTGGACAGCATGTGCACCTCATCGATCAGGTACACCTTGTAGCGGCCCCGGGTCGGCGCATACTGCACGTTCTCAAGGAGCTCGCGCGTGTCCTCGACCTTGGTGCGGGAGGCGGCATCCACCTCAATCAGATCGACAAAGCGCCCGTCGGCGATTTCGGTACAGACAGAGCACTGACCACAGGGCTCAGAGCTTACCCCCGTTTCGCAGTTCAGACATTTGGCAAGAATCCGCGCGATGGTGGTTTTACCCACCCCGCGAGTACCGGCAAATAGATAGGCGTGATGCAGGCGGTTGTTGTCCAGGGCATTGATCAGCGCCTGAAGCACATGCTCCTGACCCACCATTTCCCGAAACAACCGCGGCCGCCATTTGCGTGCCAGTACTTGGTAACTCATTCGCTCTCCGCCGTGGCCCCTATCGACATGGGCGCCACCTTTTAGTCTATATCTGCCCGCTGGCCCGGGTTGCCCCCGCCGAACTGGCATTGAAATTTGAGAAGTCCACCATTATACCGGCATCGACGCGCAGGAATAGGCATGCGCCCGCGGTCACTGGATTTGTCACCCCGGCAACCGCTAAAGACAACCGAGCCGGCCGCTGGGCACACCAAAAAGAAACATTTTGATAAGTTCAGTCACTTTATCTTGCCAAAACGACCACTCGTCGATCGTTATCCAGCTGTGTTATAACTGACATGGTTGGCCTTATAACAATCATAACGAGCGCAACGCGGGGAATCCGTCCACCAATGAGCAAAGCCCGGAAGACACTTCTGGAATCTCTTTTTGCCGATCACGGCCAGGCGCTGGTGCGCTTTGTCACGCGTATTGTGCGAAGCACCGAAGATGCCGAGGATATTGCCCAGAACGCCTACTTGCGGCTGCAGAAGCTCAGTGACGAGAAAGACCTCGAAAACCCCCGGGCCTACCTCTTCCAGATTGCGAATAACCTGGCCGTGGACCAGCTGCGCCGCGGCAAGCTGCATATTGACTACGTAAACCAGCAATTGCCCCCCGAGGGCGCTTCCCCCTCCGATGATGAGTACGGCTTTGACCAGTCGCCGGAGCGAGTACTGGCTGCAAGGCAACAATTGCAAGCTATTCATCAGGCCATGGATAGCCTGCCACTCAAGTGCCGCCAGGCATTCCTGCTGCACCGCAACCGCGGCCTATCCTACTCAGACATTGCTCAGGAAATGAACATTTCCGTCAGCAGTGTTGAGAAGTACATCCTGCAGGCTCTGAAAGTCTGCCGACAGAAGACAGGCGGCATTCGCTGAGACTGGTGGCACGCACCACGGCACAGCCGGCCAACACCTCACCCACTCACCGCACCTACCCCCTCGGCTAATCGCACATCGCTTGCGACTTGGTCTACCTTTGAACAAGCTTGGCGCATCACATGCAATAACGCACCGCAGTGCAGCAAAAACATAAAAAAGTATTGAGGGCAAGCGGTTCCAGTCCGTCTTACTGGTATACAAGGGCATCCATGTGAAAAATAACGGACCAATCGTTCAAAATATGCTAAATTTTGCGACGTTTTATCGTAAAAATTGCGCAGAACGAACAGGAACGTTGTTTTGGACGCCAAAGCTTGGCACCAAATTGGTGCGGCGAGGCGAAAGTGGAACTTATTAGTCACCATTTGCTCAAAAGACAACTCTGACAGGCAGCTCGATTCGTATATCGGGGAAAAGGTATTAGTGCGGTGAACCTCCAGGAAGTACAAAAAGGACCTACGGAAGATCAGCTCGATCAGGCTTGCGCCTGGATCGCGCGTTTGCGTTCCGACTCGCTCAGCGATGCTGACCGCCGTACCTTTGCCAGCTGGATGTCTGACGATTCCGCCAACCGCCAGGCCTTTGATCAAATGGCTGATCTATGGGGCGATCTCGGTGCCTTTTCACACATGCCACTGAATGAGCTCTATCCAGAGAGCGTACCGACAGGCCAGTCCGCCCCAGCAAACACTCAATCCTCTCGCAAGCCAGACCCTGCCTCTACCAGCGGCTGGAGCTTGCCCCAATGGCTACTCGGTGGTGGCGCAGTTGCCGCCTGCCTGACCGTTGCACTTTGGGTGGGCAATCAGTGGCTGCAGCAGGCCCCGGCTTCGCAACAGGTGTACGCAACTGCCGTCGGCGAGACGCGTACCGTTTCACTGGCGGATGGTTCGCAAGTACAACTGAATACAAACTCCGAATTAGTGGTCACTTTCAGTCGCGATGAGCGCCGCACCCAGCTGCTGCGCGGCGAGGCTTACTTCGACGTAGCACGCCAGACCGCCCGCCCGTTCACAGTAGCTGCTGGTGACGCCAACATTCGCGTGCTCGGCACCCAGTTCAATGTTGAGCGCAACCGCAGCAACACCCGGGTATCCGTTACTGGTGGTTTGGTTGCGGTGAGTGAAGCCCGCACCGGCAGCGGTCTACAGCCCGAAACCGTAAAATTAAAGCGTAATCAAAAGGTCAGCGTGTCCGGCAACGGCCTATCCAATGTCAGCCGTACATCTGCCGATGAAGCGCTGGACTGGACCCGCGGACAGCTGGTTTTCGACCGCACCCCGCTCAATGAAGCGCTGGAAGAATTGAACCGCTACCTAAATGTACCTGCGGCCGCAGCCCCCAATGTGGGCGACCGCACCCTTTCCGGTACCTTCGAACTGGCCGACCCGGAGAGCACCCTGTCTGCGATTGCCACCGCTTTGGACCTGGACCAGGATCAGAGCGACCCCAACCTGACTCTCTTGTCTCCCAAGCATAAGTAAGATATAAATCCCGCCTTGGCGATCGTACTTTTTTTAGCCATAAGCTGAACGATCGCCCATTTACGACATCAACTAAAACATAAGCTATGTTTTCTGGTCGCTGATCGCGCCGGATACGGGCGGGATGAGTCGCATTGAATTTCCGGCATTGGGCAACACTTTCGCTGACGGGTCTAATAGTACTCTCACAGAGTAGCAGTGCCGCCTGCCCGAAATCCGGCGTAGAACTCCCTTCCGGCAACCTCTCCAAAGCACTCATTTCGCTGGGCCGCCAGTGCCGCATTTCACTGGTAGTGCAGGCAGATAGCGCCTCTTCTATTCAAGTCCCGAAACAGCAACTCGAAACGCCCGACGGCAGTATTGCCCCAGCTCTGCAACAGCTGCTGGCAAAGACCGAACTGACCTTTACCCACACTGGCACCAATGCCGTGGCTGTGGTGGCCAAAGAAAAGCAATCCGGACAGGAGGAGAATGAAAGCCCCCTGTTGCCGGAAGAAGAGGTGATCGTCACCGGCCGCAGCTTGACCGGTAGCCATTTGCGCTACCTGAAACTCGATAGCTATGCGCCGATCGACGTTCTAGCGCAGCCTGAACTCGAAATCACCGGCGCTCAGACCGTCTCAGAACTACTGAAGTTTCTACCCGCAGTCTCCGGAAACTCTACCAGCACCTCGGTGACCAACGGCGGCAATGGCACCGCCACCGTCACTCTGCGCGGTTTGCCCGCCAGTAACACTCTCGTACTGATCAATGGCCGCCGTATCGTCAGTAACGGCTTTGGCGGCGAAGCTGCTGACCTAAACACTATCCCCCTCTCCGCAGTAGACCGGATTGAGGTATTAAAGGACGGCGCGTCCGCAGTGTATGGCTCAGACGCCATTGCCGGGGTTGTGAATATCATCCTGCGCAGGGACTTTGACGGCCTGTCAGTGAACAGTTACTACGGCCAGTCCGAACGCGGAGATCAGGAAACCAGCTCCTACAGCGTGACCTGGGGCGGAGGCAATGAGAATACGCACCTGATGCTAAGTCTCGCGGACTACCGCCAGGGCGAAGTATTGAGCCGCGATCGTTCCATTTCAGATTCTGCGGACAACCGCACCCGCGGCGGTACCGATCTGCGCTCCGCGGCATCACCACAGGGATTTATTGCCCTGGCAGATGAAGTCGTCACCAACAGCCCTGACGGGTACCGTACCTGGACGATGGAGGACCTGTACAACTTCCGCGAATACACATCCGCGCTGGTCCCCTCTGAACGCCAGTCTATTTATTTGGCGCTGAACCATCGCCTGCAGGACGATACCCAGGCATTCGCGGAAGCCATGGCCATTCGTACCCGCTCCGCGGCAGCGATGGCACCAACGCCGGTGTTTACTCGCTTTGACAATGGCGATCTGACCATCGCTAGCGACAACATATATAACCCCTTCAACGAAGACATTCTCGATGTGCGTAAACGGGTGATTGAGCTGGGCCCACGCGCGCAACACAATGGCACCGACACCTTCCGGTTTAATGCCGGCTTGAAGGGACTGATGGACGACTGGCAGTGGGAGCTGACTGCCGCCGCACACTACACCCGAGCACGAGAACGACTTACCAACCTGATCGACCCCTACCGGCTCTCTCTCGCCCTGAAGGGACCGGACATCTGCTCAGAAAACAGCGACTGTGTACCCGTGAATTTACTCGGTACAACCGGAAGCATTGACGAGCAACAGCTGGATTACATCCGCGCAAGCAGTTATGTGGACGGCGTGAGCCGAATGGCGTCGGTAACTTATATTGCCGATGGTCCTCTGGGCAAAATCCCGTCAGGCGATGTTCTCGCTGCGGCTGGCGTCGAGTTACGCAGGGAGGAAATTAGCTTCCGCTCCATCGACGCCGGCGGCTCTTCGTTCATCGGTGGCGCATCCTCCGGTGCCGCCCATGGGTATCGACTAATTGGCGAAAGCTTCGCAGAAATTTCCATCCCACTACTCACTGAGCGATTGTGGCTGGACGGCGCTGTACGATACTCCGATTACAGCGATTTCGGCACGACCGCAAATCCGAAACTCGCTTTACGTTGGCGCCCTTGGCCATCCCTTCTGGTGCGCGCAAGTTATGCCACTGGGTTCAAGGCGCCAACTCTGGTGGACATGAATCAGACCGGTTACCAAAGCCAGGAATTCCTGTTTGACCCCTGCACCAATAGCGACGCAGCCCTCCTTACCGGCTGCAACGGGCAGGCGGACCAATCGCGGATTCAGTATCTGACTGAATTTGGCGGCAACCCAGGCCTGCAACCAGAAACTTCGGATAACCGCTCCCTCGGTATTGTGTGGACGCCGGGCGACTTTACCGGCTTCCATGCCAGTCTCGACCTATACGATATTCGCCAGAATGATGTGATCGACACCAGCCCGCAATATCTAATTAATGAAAATGCAAACAACGGGCTATTCAGCGATCGTGTTCAACGCGACGCCGGCGGTGACATCACGCGAATCGTCGCCACAAGACTCAATATCGGTGCACGAGAAGTGCGCGGCGTTGACGCCTCTATGCGCTACCAGCACTTGTCAAAAGAGTTGGGACTCATTCGCTGGTCCATGAATGGCAGCCATATTAATCGTTATCTGAATCAGCTGGCGCCGGGCAGCCCGATCGAGGACCTGACCGGGACCTTCGTTGACTCCGCGAGTGGCGGTGCCGGATCGCTCCCGGAGTGGAAAGCCAATACCGGTGTTTATATGCAGCGAGGACGCTGGGAAGGTGGCTACACCATTCATTACGTAGACAGTCTGGAAGAAAGCTTCACCCTCGACAACGAATTCGTCAGTCGCGATATTCACAGCTGGACAACCCACGACGTTCAAATCGCTTACGCGGTACCGACAGGGTTTCGTTTTGCAATCGGCGTCGACAACCTGATAGACAAGGCTCCGCCGTTCGCTGCTTCCGCGTTCAACGATAACTTTGACGCACGCACTTACGACATTGCCGGTCGCTACTGGTACACGACCTTTAGCTTCAACATGTAAAGCAAACGTCGCGAAAAATTCTCCGCGAATTTTTCCTTCGCCCACTTTCCTACGAAACTCCTGACGCAGAATATTTTTCTCAAACACCCTTCATACGCCTCTCGCGCTGGCGCTTCTCATCCGCACTTTCGCGCAACGAACGCACACCTCGTTCGCCATTTTCCCCGCATCTGACGCCGGTTTTGGCACGTCTGTACCAAAGGCGCAATTTCATTCACGAATCGACTTGAACGGTGAAAAATTGTTCTAGGGTTGATAGCAAGCCTCTTGTTGATAGATGTATGCAGTTGTCAGGGAGGGCGTAGCCATATTCGGCGATCATTACCGGTATCAGGAGAGGTATACCATGGACAAAACCCGTCTTTCTCGGGCAATCAAGGGCGCAATCGCAGCTGCAGCCGTCGCATCCAGCTTTTCTACCGTTTCGTTTGCTCAGGATGCTCAGGCGCAGGTTGAGGAAATTGTTGTAACCGGTTCTCGCATTCAACGTGCGACGGATGCCAATAGCGCCACGCCCATCACCGTATTCGATGCGGCTGCACTGGAGCAGTCGGGCCAGACAACGCTGGAAGATTTCCTGCAAAACATTCCATCTATGACAGGTGGCCAGCTGGGCTCTTCCGTGAACAACGGCAGTGCCGGTCTTTCCACCGCTTCTTTGCGCGGCTTGGGTTCCAACCGCACACTTATTTTGATGAACGGCCGCCGACTCAGCTCATCTGCCGGCGCAACGGGTGTGGTGGACCTAAACACCATCCCCGTTTCCATTATTGAGCGTGTGGAAATTCTGCGGGACGGTGCATCGACCATTTACGGTTCCGATGCCATCGCCGGTGTTATCAACATCATCACCAAAAAGGGTTTTGAAGGTGCGGAGCTCCGAGCGGAGTACGGCTCTTCCACCCACGGCGACGGTGACGAATACCTGGCCGCAATGACTTTGGGTGCCTCCAATGACAAAGGGCACGTAATGGTCAACGCGCAGTACACCAAGCGCGAACGAATCGGTCAGGGCGATCGCCGCTTCTCCGATTGCCCGCGACGTGAAATTGGCGGTGACGTCATTTGCGGCGGTAGCTCGACAACCACACCCGCGCGCTTCTCCCCCACCGCGAATTCCGATCAGCTGATCGTAGATCCAGTTACCGGTCTGGTGCGCGATTTCGACGCAGCCACCGATGCCTATAACTTCGCGGAAGTGAGCTACCTGATCACCCCGCAAGAAGTCGCGTCCATGTATGGTTACGGCACCTACGAGCTGTACGACTGGAAAGACTTCACCGACATTAACGCGTTTACCGAACTCTCTTTTGTAAACCGCCGCTCCGATCAGCTACTGGCTGCAGAGGGTACCTTCTGGGGACCAGAAGTACCTGTAAGCAATCCCTATAACCCTATCGGCGAACCAGTGAACATTGGTCGCCGCCTGGAGGAAACCGGCGGCCGCGCATTCACTCAGGATTTGAACACCTGGCGTGGTGTTCTCGGCCTGGAAGGTGAATTCTGTAACGAGTGGACCTGGGACCTGTCTTACAATTATGCGCGCTGGGTAGACTCACAGATCGACCGCGGCCGCGGCAACACTGTGCGCTTCCAGAATCTCCTTGATCCGGATCTTTGCGCAGAAGACCCAGATTGTGCGGCCGCTGTTGGCGCCACTGGCGTAGTCGCGTGGAACCCCTTTGCGGAAGGAACCCTTACCCCAGAAATGCAAGAGTACGCTCTTGTAACCAACTCACCGGTAGAGCGTTCCACCTTGCGTAGCCTCCAAGCGAACCTGGTAGGCGACTTCGGTGATTGGTCTCTGGCCAGCGAAGGACCAGCCTGGGCAGTAGGCTATGAGCACCGTGCCGAGCGCGTGGAAATTGTCGCAGATGGTGCCGCGCAGATTGGTCAGATCTACTTTGTTAGTGGCGACTCCTGGGGTGGTAACTACAGCGTCGACGAGTTCTATGGGGAGGTACGACTCCCAATCATGGATGGCGAACCCTGGGTCGAAGTCCTCGCAGTAGAAGCCTCCTTCCGCTATTCCGACTACAACACCATCGGTAGCGACACTACCTTCGGCGCAGTGCTGGAATATGCGCCACTCGAAGAGCTGCGCTTCCGCGGTACCTACTCGGAAGGCTTCCGTGCACCGGGCCTGGACGACCTATTCCTCCCCCCAACGGTATCTGCAGAGTCCTATGCCGACCCGTGTAACGAATACGGCGCCGCGGATGACCCAAATATCCGAGCGAACTGTGCCGCAGACGGTATTGCGCCAGGCACCACCATTTCGTCGACCCAGGCAACCGGTCTGTTCGGTGGCAACCCAGATCTAGCGGCCGAGAAGTCCGAAAGCTGGACTCTGGGCGTAGTGTGGACCCCGTCCTGGACTGACGACATGGGCTTCACCCTCGACTACTTCAATATCAGTATTGATGACGCTATCGGCACCCTGACCACAGACACCATTGTGCAAGGCTGCTACGAAAGCCCCAACTTCAGCTCACCTTTGTGTGATCTGATCACTGGTGCAGCGGCGGTGGGCACTAGTCCATCAGCGGGAGCGCCTACTCGACGCGCCTCCGACCTGACCATTGCCGGTCAATTGCTGAACAGCCAGAACGTGGCCACCTTCGAAACCTCTGGTGTCGACTTGGGCTTCGATTACAGTGTGCCTGTTGGTCCAGGCATAGTGACAGTGAATGCTACAGCGACCTACCTGCACGAGTGGAAGTACCGAGGAAGCGTGGACGACCCCACCATTGACCTGGCGGGCTACTTCTATGCTGACCCAGTAACCACCGCCATCGTGGCCTTCCCTGAGTGGAAGTTCTACGGCACCGTGGGCTACGAGTTGGATTGCTGGAGCGCCTTCACCACCATTCGTATGATCGGTGAAGTGGACGACTTCGATCCGTCTCCGCGCGACCTAGCCACCCAGATTGATAACACCTGGTACCAGGATGTGAACTTCAACTACTTCCAGTGGGAAGGCGTCACCATCACCGGTGGTATCCGCAACCTTTGGAACCAACAGCCTCCGTATGTCACCAACTATGATGACATGAACACCCTGATGAGAAGCTACGACACTGTCGGTCGCTACTTCTACGGTGGTATTACCCTGGAGTTCTAAAGGTTTTTACCTCTCGTCAAAGCCCTGCCTTGTGCGGGGCTTTTTTTTGCTCGCAAGTATTAGCTGAACACATTTTGTTCAGCGGTCAACCTCTCCAGCAACTCACACCTATCAAAACGATCATTCGAGAATATTTAAACATTTCTTGAGAAAACCTAGCGCGCATTCGCTGCGTATGAGTTGGGTAGGAAATGACCACTTGGGGAGTGTCATTTCCGAATGCCACAGCAACAAGTGGCAATGCACATAACTCCAACGACATAAAGAGAGGATTTCCAATGAAACAGAACCGACTGTCCGCAGCCATTAAAGGCGCCCTGAGCCTTACTGCCGCTGCGATCATGGTTCCTTCCATGTCTGTATTCGCACAAGAAGAGGCACAGCTGGTTGAAGAGGTTGTTGTAACCGGCTCTCGTATCGTGCGTGCGAACCTTGATAGCCCGACGGCGATCACTACTCTGGATTCGACCAATATTGAGTTTTCTGGTGAGCTGAACAGTGCGGATATTCTGCGCTCCCTACCGGCAACCGGTGTTTCCGGCCTGTCCTCCAGTAACTCTAACTTCTTCACCTCCGGCGGCGGTATCAATACCGTTGAACTACGCAACCTGGGTGAAGACCGCACCCTGGTACTGGTAAACGGCCGTCGATACGTTTCTGGTGTAGCGGGCTCTTCTGCCGTCGACTGGAACACCATCCCGACCGAACTGATCGAACGCGTAGAAGTGATTACCGGTGGCGCTTCGGCCATCTACGGTTCTGACGCGCTGGCAGGCGTAATCAATGTCATCCTGAAAGATGACTTTGAAGGTGTAAATATCAGCACCTCGCATGGCCAGACCCTGGAATACGGTGACGACACCACAGACCGCTTCAACCTGACCGCAGGCGGCAACTTCGACGACGACAAGGGTAATGCGGTGGTGTCCATCACCTATACCGACGAAGGCGGTGTACTGTCACGTGACCGCAACAATACCCAGGTCGATGACCTCTCTGCCATCTACTTCGGCGGCGAAATCACCGACAGCATTACCCCGTTCTATTCTTCTTTCTCCGAGTACGGTCGCTTTGGTATTCCGTCCACTGGTGATCAGTATGTCTTCGACAACGACTCCGGCGCAGGCGAAGTCCTTCCCTGGGATGCGGATACCTACGGTTTTAACCGTCAGCAGTTCCGTCGCTATACAGTTCCAACTGAACGCTTTTTGATCAGCGGCAATCTGAACTACGAGTTGACTGACACGCTGGAAGCGTTTGTTGAAACCACATTCGCGCGCACCGAAACCCAGACCGAGATTGAGCCCTTCCCCTTCTCCTATGAAGATCTGTTCATCGACGGTATCTCCATCGATAACCCGTTCGTACCCGAGGATCTGCGAAACCTTGCGGTTGCCGCTGGTGACGAATACATCCAGTTTGTGCGTCGGACTACTGAGTTGGATCAACGCGGTGCGTTCGCCGAGCGTCAAACATTCCGCGCGTTAATGGGACTGCGTGGTGAAATTCAAGACTGGAACTGGGACGCCTTTGTCGGCCAGGGCCAGATGCAAGACAGTCAGCGCGGTACCGGCCAGCTGAATATTTCCAGCTTCCGCAACGCGCTGAATGTCGTTGACGACGGCAATGGCAACCTCATCTGTGCTGACCCTGCCGCGGTAACTGAAGGCTGTGTACCCATTAACATTTTTGGTAAGGGATCCATTTCTGCGGATGCTGCCGATTATGTGCGTGCACCGTCCCTCCGCGACCAGCGCACCAAGCAAACCGTTGCTGGCATCAACTTTAATGGCACTTTGGTAGAGCTGCCGGCCGGCCCGCTTAGCATGGCAACCGGTTGGGAATACCGCGATGAGTACGCCGCTGACTTCCCTGACGCCCTGACCCGTACCGGCCAGAATGCAGGTAACAAAGAAGAGCCGACCGAAGGCAGCTACAGCGTAAACGAAGTGTACGTAGAGCTTGAGGCACCGGTTCTTACCGACCTACCGCTGATCCAGTCTCTGAGTGTTGGTGCGGCATACCGCTACTCCGACTACGACACTATCGGTAGCACCGACGCCTATACCGGACGTGTTTCCTGGGTGATTGACGACTCCCTGCGTGTTCGCGGGCAGTACGCCCGTGCCGTACGTGCACCCAACATCAGTGAGCTGTTCTCTCCGGGTGGTGAGAACTTCGCCACTGTTAGTGACCCCTGTAACGGCGTCACCGCATCCACTTCAGGTGTTGTCGCGAATAACTGCCGCAGCATTCCCGCGGTTGCCGAGCGTATTGCGTCTGAAGGTGTATTCGAGCTGACCCAGCCCGAAATTCAGGGCACTGGTGGTTTCACCGGCAAAGGTAACGAGAACCTGTTTACCGAAACCTCTGACAGCTACACCTTTGGCGCGGTTTACGAGCAGGCCCTGGGTAACTTCGGTGACCTGACCCTGTCCCTGGACTGGTACAGTATTGAAATCGAAGATCTGATCGATACAGTTGGCCGTCAAACCTCTGTCGATTTCTGCTACAACTCCGCCAGTTTCCCGAACAACTTCTGTGACTTCATCGTCCGCGACAGCAGCGGCGCTGCGTTCCAGAAAGGCGAAATTACCGAAGTAAACTCCGGCTTCATCAACGAAGGCACCCTGAAGACGGAAGGGATTGACCTCCAGGCGCAATGGGGCATGGACGTTGGCCCGGGTCAGCTGGGCGTTAGCCTGAACTACGGCCACGTGATGGACTACACCCTGACCAAGTTCGGTGACGACGATGAACTGGTAGGTGAAGTGGGCTATTTCGAGCACCAGTGGCTGGCAACCGTGAACTACGCCATGGACCGCCTAATTGTGCAGCTGGAAACCTCCTACCTGAGCGATGCTTCTCCGGATCTGAGCAGTGCAGACTTTGACTATTCAGTCGGAGAGTATGTAAGCCACGACCTATTCGCGTCTTACCAGTTCACCGACAGCATCAGCGCAAACATCGGGGTAACCAACCTCCTCGACGAAGAAGCGCCGATCATCCTGTCCGGTGTGCCAGGTAACGTAACCGGTACTGATACCAACGCCGCGGTCTATAACCCGATTGGCCGCAGTGGCTACATTGGTGTTCGCTTTAACTTCTAAGTTCTAGGCGTTTTTACCTCTTTAAGGCGGCTCTATGAGCCGCTTTTTTTGTCTCTCCTCCGCTACTTAGAGCCCCCCATCATGGCGGAGCCTTTTATATGTACTTAGAAGCCTGCTCAAATTTCATACTTTTTACCGACCAATAGACACCTGTCTAACCTGCCAATACGACACTTTTGAAATTTTTATATTTTTTTTTGAGGGAACTTATCCCCTGTCCGTTAAATACACGTTGGGAAGGAAATGACCGCTTGGGGGTAGTCGTTTCCACACACGCCTAACTAGGCAACTCAAAACATAAATCCAACGATCAAGAGAGGATTTACAATGAAAAAGAACCTCCTGTCCGTAGCCGTAGCCGCTACGATCATGGTTCCAGCCCTGCCGGCATTCGCACAAGAAGAAGGTGCGATGGTGGAAGAGGTTGTAGTTACCGGTTCTCGCATTAAGCGCACCAACTTTGATGAAGCTGCGCAAGTAGTAAGCATGGACCGTGCCGACATCGATGCCCTTGGCAACCTGATGATCGCCGACACCCTGCGCAACACTCCGCTGAACTCCCTGGGCTCCTTCAACGAGCGCTCCGGTAGCTCCGCCCAGTCCAACGCCACCGTTGACCTGCGCGGCCTGGGCTCCCAGCGCAGCCTGGTAATGATCAATGGTCGCCGTATGCCGGGTTCCCCGAACCTGGGCGCAGCTTCCATCAACCTGAACATGATCCCGATGGCCGCTGTAGAGCGCATCGACATCCTGGCTGATGGTGCTTCCGCAGTTTACGGTTCTGACGCTGTTGCCGGCGTTGTTAACCTGATGATGCGTGAGAACTTCGAAGGTATCGAATTTACCACCCGCCGTGGTGAGCGCGCTAACGACGACGGTATCGAAGAGTCTTTCAGCTTTGTAACCGGCGTTAGCAGCGACCGTGGCAACATCACCTTCGCCGCCGAGTACAACCATCGCGACCCGATCTTCGATGGTGACCGCGATTACACCTCTGCTTGGATCCGCGACAATGGTGACGGCCGCCTGGACGCCTATCTGGATACCGATGGCTACTCCTACTACGGTAAAACCATCGAGATCTACGATCCAAACACCGATTACTACCGTCTGCAGGCAGCAACCAGCTGTGCTGGCGATTCCACCTTCACCGAAATGGGCGCAGCAGCCTTCGGCGAGCCAGACGGCACCCTGTGTACCTACCCATATGCCAACATCTCTGCCAACAAGGCCGAGCTGAGCCGCATCAACACCTTCCTGAGTGCCAACTACGAAATCTCTGAGAATGTCGAGTTCTTCGCGAACGCGCTCTTCTCCAAGGTTGACTCTTTTGGTCGTTACGCTCCGCCTGCGGCTGCTTGGTCCGACATGCCAGCTGATTACGCGGACGTTCCGTTCGACGTAGATGCCCTGTTGGCTGACGGCTCCATCACCGAAGACTACGAGATCACCGGTTACTACCGCTGGACCAACATTGGCCCACGTGATAACAACGTATCTGACAGCCAGTATGACTTCACCATTGGTTTCCGTGGCGACCTGCCGAATGGCATGAGCTACGAGACTTATGCGCAGAAAGGTCGCTACGAGGTGAAGGAATTCGGTTCCTACTACCTGTCCTACCCGGGCCTGGACTACGTTCTGAACGAAGGCATTGATCCGTTCTCCCCTGAAGGTGCGGCCGCGATGCGTGCCCTGACTTCTCAGAACAACTTCACCTCCCAGACCAAAGTCTACGGTCACCTGCAGTTTGACGGCGGCGACTGGTTCGGCGCTGGTGAAACTATCGTCCTGACCGGTGCTGAAGCCTACTCCGTGGCGTACGCCAACCAGTACGATAACGCTTCTGAAGCTGGCCTGGTTGGTGGTAGCTCCGGTAACTCCGCTGCTGGCGATCGTGACGTAGCAGCGCTCTTCGCTGAAGCCATCATCCCGGTGATGGACCAGATGGAAGTGAACGCTGCCGTTCGTTACGATAACTACAGCGACTTCGGCTCGAACGTAGCGCCGTCTCTGTCTGCAAGCTATCGTCTGTCTGACGACCTGACTCTGCGTGCCCGCGCTGGTGTAGGCTTCCGCGCTCCGGCGCTGGACGAGCTGTACGGTCCGTCTGCCTTCTCTGCGGAAGACGCAACTGATCCGGCGACTGGTCTTTCCCGTCAGTGGGACACCTACTACTCCACTAGCGAAGATCTGGAAGCGGAAACCTCCACCTCTATGTCCTTCGGCGGTAACTGGCAGTTCGCTGACAGCTGGAGCCTGGACGCCACCCTGTGGAACGTAGAAGTTGAAGACGTAATCATCCAGCCTTCTGCCCAGAGCATCTTCTACGCCCTGGCTTCCGGTGTAAATCTGGACCCGGCTAGCGGTATCTACACTACCGGTACTGGTGCACAGCGTGAGTTCTTCTCTCAAACCACCAACGCAGGTGTGCTGGACGTAACTGGTGTGGACGTGAAGGTAGACGGTAGCTTCGACACCAACTTCGGTCTGATCTCCATGGGTGGTTTCGTCAGCCACCAGCTGTCCTACGAGACCGATGCCTACTATCAGGGCCCGGTACAGGACATCTCCACCTTCAACCTCTACCCGAGCCTCCGCGGCCAGTTCTCTCTGGGCTGGAGCATGGGCATGCACGCTGTTGACCTGACCGTTGACTACATTGCGGCGCATGATGAGTTCACCAGCGTTACCGATGCCGGTACCCTGGAGAAGAGCGGAGCGGATCTGGATTCCTGGACCACCATGAATCTGTCCTACCGTCTGGATACTGAGGCTTACGGCGCAATCAAAGTTGGTGCGCGCAACCTGACCAACGAAGATCCAGTAATGGACAAAGATGGCAAGTACGCTCGTGACCACTACGACCTGTATGATGCCACCGGTCGTATGGTATACGCCGAGTACAGCATGAGCTTCTAAGAAGCCATGTATTCTTAAGTTTACTTAAGATATTAAGGGCCAACTTTTGTTGGCCCTTTTTTTTGGGAGCTAACTAATGAGCGAAGCACACTGGACCGAATTTTGGCGACAAGGGTTTATAACCACATTTGGAGCATCGCTGCAAAACAACTACACAGGGAACCTAAAATCGTTTTGGGAACAGAAATTTTCGGCAGTAAACCAAGACGAATACATACTTGATCTTGCGACAGGGAATGGCGCCATCCCGTGTATTGCCCACGAAACACTTAAGAAATTGAATAGAAGCGCGAATATATTTGGCATAGATTCAGCAAAAATAAATCCCACTCTGAATTCGACACAGGGAATAGAGAAAGCACGGGAAGATGTGACATTTTTGAGCAACACTCCTTGCGAGGAGCTTCCATTCTCAGAAAATGAGTTTCACCTAATCTCCTCCCAATACGGCATTGAATATAGCAACTGGGAGAAATCTCTTCCTGAAGTATTTCGAGTGTTAAAGACCGGCTCTACAGCCCACTTTGTTTGTCACTCTAGTAATTCCTCGCTAATAAAATCCACAAAAGATGAAATCGACATATACGCTATTGCTCTACAGGAGTTAAATATTTTTGAATTGGCAATTCATTTCATCCGCACACGGAGTAATGCAGAAAAAAGCAATGTAACCGTAGCAAAATCTCTGAACGATGCGGTCAATAGACTGCGGAAGATGTTCCCCGGTCAACAACTGTGCCAATTAATCGTAAGTGATCTTAGTAACACTCTTAAACTCTTAGGGTCTAAAACTACACAAGAAGTAGAGGACCTTCTGGCGCAGAGAAAAAGTGTGTATTTATCTGCATTTAAGCGTCAGAAAGACATGCTCAACGCATCACTTGATGACAATAAAACAGCCACTATCTTGAATTTAGCAACTGAGATCGGATTTACACATTCCGTAGCGACGGAATTTAAGCATAGCGGAAGTACAATTGGGGTCTATATTTCATTGACGAAGTAGCGTGATTAGCCGTAAGTTCGCACCGCACCCATATCTCGAGAACTATACATGGATACCCTAACCGCCTTCCTGACCCTACTGTTTGTTATGGACCCTCTGGGTAATATCCCAGTATTTCTTGCGGCACTGAAGAACGTCCCACCGAAACGCCAGCTTTTCGTCATCATGCGCGAGCTGATCTTCGCCCTAATCGTTTTACTCGTATTCCTGTACGCCGGACGCTTTGTACTCGCTTGGCTTGGTTTGTCGCAGGAAGCGATTCGCATTGCAGGCGCGATTATCCTGTTCTTGATTGCCATACGGATGGTGTTCCCGATTGAGGGCGGCATTATGGGTGAGCGACTGGAAGGTGAACCCTTCTTTGTGCCGCTGGCAGTGCCTCTGGTCGCTGGCCCCTCCACCATGGCGATTCTGATGCTGATGACAAACAGTGAAGGAGAGCAGCTCTGGAACTGGACGCTCGCACTGCTTGGTGCCTGGGGCGTTTCGGCAGTTATCCTGTTGGCATCCTCTCCGCTGGCTAAGCTGCTGGGAAATCGAGGACTTATTGCCGTGGAAAGGTTGATGGGGATGGTACTGGTAATGCTCGCGGTACAGTTGTTCCTCGATGGTATAAAACAAAGCCTCAATTGATCCGTTTGAATTCTGGGTGCGTAAATCGCGCCCAGTGCACTTCTTAAAATCTGCCCCACCTATCAAAAACGCTCTTTCCTCAGATATTGCCAAGACGCAATACCGGCTAGTCGCCGCGAAGAGCCCATCACTCAGTCATTGCAACTGCGCAATCTAAGCTCGACGAAACTTAATTCCATTGGTCGCAAAAAAGCCGAAGAGCGCTCAAGAATCAAACAAACCATCGCCTGAACACTATTTGATCGATCGCTTTTCAATTGAATGAAAGCCGTAGTTATCCTAATTTTTTCAAAAAATTAATAATTTCTAATAAAAATAATCACACTATAAGGATATATTGACTTTCGGTAGATCGCACTTCATACGATTAGAGCGGAAAACAACCAGCATACTTGAAATCTTGCAGATACCCGAATGTCAGGTTAGTTCCATAAAATATTTTTGTCCTTTAAAGTCAGCTCGCACTCGATATAGAGCAACCAGATAAAAGTGCCTCTGAAAACATAAAGGACATATCTATGATCAAGACCAAATTGAGTATCGCTATTGCGGCCTTCAGCAGTATCGCTGCCGCAGGCGTTTCCGCTCAGGAAAACGTCCCCGGCCCAGCCGTTGAGGAAGTGATCGTTACCGGTTCCCGCATTGCGCGCGACCCACTGTCGACCACCGGCCCAATTACCATCGTAGATTCCGAGGCGATCAGCCGCTCCGGTGTTGGCACCATTGACGAGCTGCTGAACCAGCTGCCGTCCATGGGTACCACCGGTATCAACGCAAACGACAACAACGGTGGCCAGGGCCTGGCATTTGTTGACCTGCGTAACCTCGGTTCCGCGCGCACCCTGGTGCTCGTGAACGGCCGTCGCTTCGTATCCTCCGCCTCCGGCGTGAGCTCTGCAGTGGACATGAACAACATCCCCGTTGAGATGATCGATCGAATCGAAGTACTGACCGACGGTGCTTCCGCGGTTTACGGTTCCGATGCCGTTGCCGGCGTGATCAACGTGGTCATGAAAGATTCCTTTGAAGGCCTGCGCATCAATGCCCGTGCCGGCGCCACTTCCGAAGGCGGCGGTGAGAACGGTGACATCTCCTTCACCTTTGGTAGCGAAGGCGAACGCGGCAGCTTCATCGCGAACATCAGCCACAGCCAGCGCGACGAAATCACTTACAACGATCGCGATTGGGCTGGCCTGACCAGCTCCATGGGCCCGAACGGCAATATCTTTACCCGCTACGGCGCCTTCAGTATCCAGGAAGACGGTGTGACCCTGGGCGACTACGCAGGCTACGACATTGGCCAACACATGTGGCTGTCTGGCGCCATGGAGCGCTCCTCCGCTACCGCATCTGGTAAGTACTCCATCACCAACAGCGTTGAGCTGTGGGGCGAAGCAAGCTTCACTACCAAAACCACCAACCAGCAGCTGGCCGCACAGCCCATGTATGCTGGTAACGGCTTTAATCTGAACCCGGAAACGCACCTGCCTGAAGCTATCAAGAATCAGCTGCAGGATGCCTGGCAACAAGCGGACGATGCCTATCAGATCGAGCTGGCTGCGTATAACGCTGCAGTAGCCGAATGGGAAGCACAGGGCAGCCCGGACGGCCTTGAGCCGACCGCTCCCGTTGCCGCCCACGGCACCGACTGGGTCGACGGTTTCTCCGATTTCCGTATTCGCCCGGTGGACGGCGGCACTCGCTCTTACGAGCAGACCACCGACACCTACCGCCTCGCCACTGGTCTGAGCGGTGACTTCTCCAACGGTTGGAGCTGGGACACCTTCGCGAGCTACGGCAAAAACGAAGGCAAAAACGTAACCCTGAACTCCTACAATAAAACCAAGCTGGATCAGATCTTCAGCGGTGAAGCGGGTCTCGACTTTGATTTCGCGGGCGGCATGAGCCCTGAAATCATGGATTATTTCCGCTACGACGATCGTGAAAATAACTCCTACGAGCTGCTGAATGTGGGGGCATCCCTGTCCGGAGACATCGATGCCATCGAATTCCAGGGCGGTGCTCTTGGCTTCGCGGCAGGCGTTGAATACCGCGAAGAATCCGGTGAGTTCAACCCCTCCCCGGAAACCCAGAGCGGTGAAACCTTTGGTAACCAGCAAGACGCCACCGGCGGTGAATACGACGTTACCGAGGTGTTCGCGGAATTTAATCTTCCAATCCTGCAAGGTGCGAAATTCGCAGAAGAACTGACCGCTGACGTAGCTGTTCGCTACTCCGACTTCAGCACCTTCGGCGGCCAGAGCACCGGTAAAGTTGGTCTGGTTTACGCACCGGTTGAAGATGTGCGTTTCCGTACCAGCTACTCCACTTCCTTCCGTGCACCGGGAATCTATGAACTGTTCAGCGGTTCTGCGCAGAGCTATGAGTACCTGATCGATCCGTGTGACACCAGCTCGTCCAACTCCGACGGCCAGGGGGCAAACTGCGACATGGTCGGTGCTGGTTTCACCCAGGCGGGCAACCAGGTGCCAACCAACATCGGTGGTAACGAAGAACTGACTCCGGAGGAAGCAAAAACCTTCACCGCAGGCATCGTGTGGACCCCGAGCTTCGTAGACGATCTGTCTATCACCCTGGACTACTACGACATCAGCATCGAAGACGCAATCACCTCGCCGGATCTGCAGCGCATCCTGGATGACTGCTTCCGCGATGGCATTGCAAGCGCGTGTCAATTTGTTACCCGTGGCGCTGGTGATCAGATCGTTGCGCTGGAAGGTGCGAAGATGAACATCGGCCAGATCGACACCCGCGGTGTTGACGTCGACATCGTACACAACCTGCACTTCGATGCCGGCCGTCTCGGTCTGCGCGCTCAGGCTTCCCGCCTGCTGGAGTACAATGAGTACAACGAGCAGTCCGGTACCGAGTCCGACTACCTCGAGTACGTGGGCACCACCGGTGGTCTGTACGTGAAATGGCGCGGCCTGGCCAGTGCCACCTGGTACGGTAACGACTGGGATATGGGTGCGGAAATGCAGTACTTCGACGATGGCTACAGCCCGTACAAGCCGGTTAAGTCCATGACTTACCTGAACCTGCGTGCAGGCTGGGATATCAACGAAGGTACGCGTCTGTCTGCTGGTATCGACAACGTGGCCGACAAGGCACCGGAAGATACCTCAGGCTACAACGACTGGAACAGCTTCTACGACTTCCAGGGTCGCTACTTCTGGGCTGGTGCTTCTTACCAGTTCTAAGGTTTCGATTTGAAGTAACTGACATTCCGTCAGAGAAAAAGGGGGCCTCCGGCCCCCTTTTTTTATACTTACTATTTCTTGGGTTCCAACAAAAGTCCGAGCTTTCTGCGGTAACTCTCTTGAGTTGTCGGATTACTCGCCAGTGAAAAGGCCTCAGTAAAATGTTCTCGGGAGTCATCGAATTCTCCCAGGCGGAAGCGCGTGAGCCCCATCAAAAAGTGGAATCGGTGATCATCTTCGTACTGCCAGATAGCACGCCTCAGCTGGCTTTTCGCACTTTTATAGTCACCCTCTTCATACGCCGCCCGCGCCTGGTAATACAGATAATACGGATTACGTTCGCGATGGTAGCGTGCCCGCTTCGCGTAATAATCGGCGAGCTCAAACTCTTCCTGCTTGCGATGCAGCCGCTCCAGGTTGCTCATGGCAATGGCGTGATCACTCTTCAGCTGCAGCGCGCGTTTGTAACTTTCCTCAGCCGCACCAAATTCCTGATTGCGGCTGTAAAAAGCACCGAGGTTTGCCCATAGGTCGGCATTGATTGGCCGCAACTCGAGGGACTTGCGCAAATAGAGGAAAGCATCACGCATCTCACTCTGCTGCATCAACTCAAGACCCCGGTTGCTGTAGTACTGGGCAAAAGCCTCGGTATCGGAAATCTTGTGCTGATCGTAGACAGGATCATAAGCCTGTAGGTTAAAGTCGACCACGCGCCGTCCACGCGGACTCTGGCTCACCATATTGATATGCCGATACACCACAAAGGTCTGGGCTTCCTCGTGGCCCCACACCGGAGGCACTTCCACCTGATTGAAATAGGCATTAGCACCGAGCTCCCGAGCCATGGCTACCATCAGCACGGTGAACGCCATGCAGTTGCCCACCTGCTGGGAATAGGTTTCGCTGGCAGTGAGCGTCTTGTCCGCGTGGTACTGCACCGTGTAATCGCGGCGCTCAAACCCGTTGAGTAGCATTTGCAGCCGGTGTTGGGGCCCCGATTCCGGCGCGATTTCTGCGAGATAAGCCCGTATCTCGGGCGCCAGGCCGAGGATATCGTCCTCCGGCAGCTCAGAGAGACGCACAGGCTCTGCAAACAGGGGCTGGCCGGATAGCAGCCAATAAGTATCGATTGGCTGGTGTACCTCGTCCGGGACACTGGCGCAGCCGCTCAGGAGGAGCGCCAGGGCACCAAACCAGATCTTGTTCCGCCAAGCCGTCAGCGATGAACGTTTTTTGCCTGCCACTCCAGAATTTTCCGGGGTTTTCATGGTTATTCTCCCCATATCGTTTTCTGAATCTCTGATTTTCCACAATTCTTGTCGTGTAGGAATACCTTTCGCAGGTTCATTTCCTGTTTCAGCTGTAACCATTCGCCAGTTTCCGGCACCGCTGTTACACTCGCAGGGGATTAACTTATAACGTTATAACAATCGGAAACGCTGATATGTCGTCACAACTACAACACAACAGCGATGGCTTCTTTGGTCATCCCAAAGGGCTCTCCACCCTCTTCTTTACCGAGATGTGGGAGCGGATGAGTTACTACGGCATGCGGGCCCTGCTGGTCCTGTTCATGACCGCCAGCCTGCAGCAGGAAGGCCTCGCCTTCACCGTTGCCGCCGCAACCGCAGTCTACGGCCTGTATACCGGTGCCGTTTACTTCCTGGGCCTCCCAGGTGGCTGGATTGCCGACCGCCTGCTCGGTGGTCAGCGCACCGTCTGGTACGGCGGCATTATCATTATGTGCGGCCATATCGTGCTCGCCATTCCCAGTGAGAATACCTTCTTTATCGGCCTGATCCTGGTTGCCACCGGTACCGGTCTGCTGAAGCCGAACATCAGTGCCCTGGTTGGCCACCTCTACTCCGACGACGACGTGCGTCGCGACAGTGGCTATGCCCTCTACTACATGGGTATCAACATCGGTTCCGTGCTGGGCTACATGATCTGTGGCTACTTCGGTGAAAAAGTGGGCTGGCACTGGGGCTTCGGCGCCGCTGCCGTGGGTATGGCCATCGGCCTGGTCCAGTACCGCAAGACCATCGGAAATCTGGGCGACGCCAGCCTGAAGCCAGAACACCCGATGACCGAAGCGGGCGCCAAGAAGGCCTGGGGTACCATCTGGGCAGTCGTGGCCGCCGTTGTGGTAATTACGGCGCTGACCTTGAGCGGCGTGATCGTGTTTGATCCCGTTTCCGTTGCCAAGTATGTAGCCGTTGCCTTCACCCTGATCTTCTTTATCTACTACGCCTATATCTACTTTGCCGGCCAACTGAGCCCGTCCGAGAAGAAGCGTATGTGGGCCCTGTTCCTGGTGTGTGTAGCTTCCGCGTGTTTCTGGTCCGGCTTTGAGCAGGCGGGTTCCTCTCTGAACCTGTTCGGCCGTGACTTCACCGACCGCATGATCGGCTCCTTCGAGATCCCAGCATCCTGGTTCCAGAACGTGAACCCGATGTTCATCATCATCCTGTCGCCGTTCTTCGCCGCCCTATGGATCAACTTGGGCAAGCGCATGATCTCGCCGTCCTACGGCATGAAATGTGCGATTGGCCTGATCATCATGGCCACCGGCTTCATCGTCATGTTCTTCGCTGCCCAACAGGCCGCTGCAGGCTTGAAAGTCGCGCCGATGTGGCTGGTGACCACTTACTTCCTGCACACCGTGGGTGAGCTGTGCCTGAGCCCGGTTGCACTGAGTGCTGTGAGCAAGCTGTCTCCACGCCGCTTCGCCGGACAGATGATGGGTGTGTTTGTACTCACCTACTCCATCGGCAACATCATTGCCGGCCTGCTGGCCGGCAACTTCGACCCGAACAATGTTTCCGAACTGCCGAACCTGTACCTGCAGATCGCCATCTTCAGCATTGGTATCGGTGCCGTGATCGCGCTGATCAGCCTCAAGTCCAAGTCCTGGGAAACCCAGGGCAGCGACCATATCGAGCCTGTTGAGCCAGCCGAGGCTACTGCCAAGACCGTGTAATCACTCGATTACAAAGTAATTAAAAAGGCCGCTGCGGTTACCCGCAGCGGCCTTTTTTATGTGCACTGTTTTCGACACAGGCGAAGGCTGGGTCAACCGAAAACTACTCCATAGTTCAGCCAGATAAAGCGCGCACCAATCAGGAACAACAGACCGGCAAAGCAGTTCTTCAATAATTGCGGTGAAAGCTTGTGCGCAAGTAGCGCGCCGAGGCGGGCGAACCAGGTACTGGCGAGCACAATGCCGAGAAATGCAGGCCAGTAGATATAGCCGCTACTCCACTCCGGCAGCTGAGGGTTATTCCAACCCTGGACGGCGAAGCTGAGCGCGCCGGCGACGGCAATGGGCAGACCACAGGCTGCAGAAGTCGCCACCGCACGCTGGATGACCACATGGCATCGGCTAAGGAATGGCACCGTCAGCGACCCACCACCAATACCAAATATCGCCGAAACCCAACCGATAAAGCCACCGGCGAGCGAGAGCCCCGCCCTGCCCGGGACACGGCTGCCGTCATTGACGAGCTGCGCCGTGCGCAGGCCGTCGCGCCACATCTTGAGCGCGATACCTACAGCAAAAACACCAATCAGCAACTGTAGCCAGGCGCCGCTCAGCCAATCGGCGGTCATACCGCCAATCCAGGAGCCAATCAAGATACCCGGTGCCATGGCAGCCACAATACTCCAGTCCACCGCCCCCTTGAGATGATGGGTGCGAATGGAGCTGATGGAGGTGATGATGATGGTAGCGAGTGAGGTCCCCACCGCCATATGGGTGAGAATCTCCGGTGCAATGCCCTGAGCGGCAAACACCAGCACCAGTGCCGGCACGATGATCAGGCCCCCGCCGACACCAAACAAGCCGGCGATGGTGCCCGCTCCTATCCCTACCAGCAGGTAAATCAATAGCACTTCCACTTCACACTCCTCATTGCTCTCGTCCCTTCAGATTTTTGCCAAATTTAAAGCAAAAAAAACGGTGGCATATAGCCACCGTTTTTGTCGGCCCGCAAGTGGGCCTGGAAACCAGCGGGGATTACTCCTCGCCAGTCGCCTCATCCGCCTGCTCGGCTTCATCGGCTTTGGCTTCCTTGATGGACAGCTTGATGCGGCCGCGCTGATCTACGTCCAGTACCTTGACCTTCACCATCTGGCCTTCGCTCAGGTAGTCGGTAACCGCATTTACGCGCTCTTCCGCGATCTGGGAAATGTGTACCAGACCATCTTTACCCGGCAGGAAGTTAACAAACGCACCGAAGTCCACGATGCGCACAACCTTACCTTCGTAGATCGCGCCGATTTCGGCTTCTGCGGTGATTTCCTCGATGCGGGTTACCGCTGCTTCCAGGCTCTCACCGTCTTCACCGAACACCTTCACGGTACCATCATCTTCGATGTCGATGGTTGCACCGGTATCTTCGGTGATGGAGCGAATGGTCGCACCACCTTTGCCGATCACGTCGCGGATCTTGTCCGGATGGATTTTCAGGGTGGCGTAACGCGGAGCGTTTTCGTTAACCACGTCGCGGGAAGCACCGATGACCTTGTTCATTTCCGCGAGGATGTGCAGACGCGCGTGCAGAGCTTGCTCCAGTGCGGTCTCCATGATCTCTTCGGTAATGCCTTCGATCTTGATGTCCATCTGCAACGCGGTCACACCAGAAGCGGTACCGGCTACTTTGAAGTCCATGTCGCCAAGGTGGTCTTCGTCACCCAGGATATCGGTCAGCACGGCAAAGCCTTCATCTTCCTTCACCAGGCCCATGGCGATACCGGCAACCGGCGCCTTCAGCGGAACACCCGCGTCCATCAGAGCCAGGCTGGAACCACACACAGATGCCATGGAGCTGGAACCGTTGGATTCGGTGATCTCGGATACCACACGCAGGGTATAAGGGAACTCTTCCGGGTTCGGCAGTACCGCAGCGATACCACGACGGGCCAGACGGCCGTGGCCGATTTCACGACGGCTAGTAGCACCAACACGACCCGCTTCACCTACAGAGTAGGGAGGGAAGTTGTAGTGCAGCATGAAGTAATCTTTACGCTCGCCTTCCAGGGCGTCGATGATCTGTGCATCACGGGTCGCACCCAGAGTGGAAACCACCAGCGCCTGGGTTTCACCACGGGTGAACAGCGAGGAACCGTGGCTCTTGGGCAGAACGCCAACTTCTACGGAAATCGGGCGTACCGTTTTGGTGTCGCGGCCGTCGATACGCGGCTCACCACGTACCACAGCGCCACGTACGGTCTTCTTCTCCAGCTTGCCGAAGTAGCTCTTAACCGTGCCTTCGTCCAGCTCATCAGAAGACAGGGCTTCAGCCACTTCGTTACGCAGCTCGCCCAGACGGGTAGTACGCGCTTGCTTGTCGGTAATTTTGTAGGCTTCAGCGACTTTCTCACCGAACTGGGCTTCCAGCGCAGACTTCAGTTCTTCGTTAACCGCTTCCGCCTGCCAGTCCCAAGTGGGCTTGCCCGCTTCGGATTTCAGTTCTGCACAGACTTTAACAACCGCCTGCATTTCCTGGTGGGCGTACAGTACCGCGCCCAGCATGATGTCTTCCGGCAGCTCCGCAGCTTCGGACTCAACCATCAGTACCGCATCTTTGGTACCGGCAACAACCATGTCCAGCTCAGACTCTTTCAGAGCGGCATAGCCAGGGTTCAGGATGTAGCCGTCTTTCTCGGTGTAACCAACACGGGCAGCACCAATCGGGCCCGCGAAAGGAATACCGGAAACAGACAGGGCGGCAGAGGTGCCGATCATGCCGGCGATATCCGGATCTACGTCTTTCTCAGCGGACAGTACAGTGATCATCACCTGTACTTCGTTCATGAAGCCATTCGGGAACAGCGGACGGATCGGACGGTCGATCAGGCGGGAAGTCAGAGTTTCTTTCTCAGACGGACGGCCTTCACGCTTGAAAAAACCACCGGGGATCTTGCCGGCTGCGTAGGCTTTTTCTACATAGTGTACGGACAGCGGGAAGAAGCCCTGATCTGGTCTGGCTTCTTTGGCGCCAACAACGGTACACAACACAACGGTTTCACCGATGGTGACCAGCGCTGCGCCGGTGGCCTGGCGTGCAACTCGGCCAGTCTCGATGGTGACTTGATCTTTTCCGTACTGGAATGTTTTGGTTACTGGATTCACTAGTTTCTTTCCTGTTTCCTTACGGCTGCTGGCCCATTCCAACAGCCCCTACAGTGTTCGCCCGCAAACAAACGGACGATGGTTGCCGGCCTGTAACGTATACCGACAATCCCGGGGAACTACTTAACCGACTCCCCGAAATTCCTATATTCACTCGTTCCTGCAACTCAATGCGTGTAAAGCAGCATTTATACAAGAACTAAAAAGAACAATGCCCGCCAGAGGCGGGCATTGTCAGGGTCTTAGCGACGCAGGCCGAGCTTGGCGATCAGCTGAGCGTAACGGGTCAGATCCTTGCGCTTCAGGTAGTCCAGCAGCTTACGACGCTGGTTTACCATACGGATCAAACCACGACGGGAGTGGTGGTCTTGCTTATGAGAAGCAAAGTGACCCTGAAGCTTGTTGATGTTGGCAGTCAGCAGGGCTACCTGAACTTCCGGAGAACCGGTATCACCTTCAGACTGGCCATGCTCTTTCAGGATGGCTGCTTTTTCGTTTGCAGACAGTGCCATAACGAATTACCTCGTTCGTAACATGCTTTGAAAATTCGGCTGGCCCGTGCATGTTTACAGACCAGCTAGTCGCTTATTCCCCGTATTCGCCGGAAAACCGGCTCCTGCGGGTTATTTTACCAACCGGCGGGGGGCAACCCGCCCGTCATCAGTAATCTCTCCAACGCCCAGAAATTCACCACTTTCCAGGAAGAGGCGCACCATATCACCTTCGTCGCCCAAGCGATAGACCTGCAGATCCATAACCGGTTGCCCCTGACGCAGATAGTAACCCGTGTCATCCGCGAGGATCATTTTGGGCAGCCCAGAGGCGGGAGAATCCTCTGGCAACAAGTGGTGATCGAGTACTTCGGCGCGGTCTTCCCCACGCTCTTCGGTCAGCTCATCCAAGGTGACCGCGTCGTCTTCGTGATAGGGACCCGCGGCAATGCGGTGCAGCTTTTCGACAAAAGCCCCCACACCCAGCGCCTTACCCAAATCTTCAGCGAGACTGCGTACATAGGTGCCCTTGGAGCAGTGCACTTCGACCTCTGCCCTGGGCAGCTTGTCTGGAGAATCTGCGGCCGGGATGAAGCTCAGCAACTCGTAGGAGAAAATCTTCACCTGGCGCGCTTCACGCTCTACTTCAATGCCCTGACGCGCCAGCTTGTATAGCGGCTGGCCATTATGCTTCAGCGCGGAATACATGGACGGCACCTGGCTGATAGTGCCGCGGAAATCCGCCATGGCATCAAGTACCTGCTGCTCGGTGATCGCCGAGGCATCACTAGTGGCCACGACATCGCCGTCCGCATCACCAGTTTCAGTGGTCATACCAAGACAGAAGGTACTGCGATAGCGCTTGTCCGCATCCAGCAGGTACTGGGAGAACTTGGTCGCCTCACCGAAGCATACCGGCAGTACGCCGGTCGCCAGCGGGTCCAGTGCACCGGTGTGGCCAGCGCGATTGGCAAAGAACAGGCGTTTGGCTCGTTGCAGGGCGTCGTTGGCAGAAATACCGGTGGGCTTGTTCAGCAACAGCACACCATTTACCTGCCGGCCCCATTTTGGTCTGCGGCCCATCAGTCGTTCTGTTCTTCCGGTTCGTCGTCAGACTTTTTCTGGTCGGACTTCACCGCCTTGTCGATCAATGCCGACAAGTGCTGGCCACGAACAGAGGTTTCGTCGTAGCGGAATTGCAAACGGGGAATCGTGCGGATCTGAATTTCCTTGGCAAGCTGGCTGCGCAGGAAGCCGGCAGCCTTGTTCAGCGCGTCCATGGAAATATCGATCTTGCTGCGATCGTCTTCGCCCACCAAAGTGACAAACACTTTGGCAGTGGTGAGATCGCGGCTCACTTCCACGTCGTTGACATTGACCATGCCAACACGCGGGTCGCGCACTTCGTGCTGAATCAGCCGCGCCAGTTCACGACGCATGGCGTCGGCAACCCGGTCGGCTCGATGGAATTCTTTGGCCATTGTTTACCTATCAAGAATGGCATTTCGCCGACAGCCAGGTCCCGCGGTAAAACCGCGGTGACCCAGCTGCCGGCGAAAGAGAACGTTACAGTTCGCGGGCGATTTTTACGATGTCGAAGACTTCGATCTGATCGCCAGGCTTGACGTCATTGTAGTCTTTAACGCCGATACCACATTCCATACCGTTGCGGACTTCCTGCACGTCGTCTTTGAAACGACGCAGGGATTCCAAGTCGCCCTGGTAGATCACTACGTTGTCACGCAGTACGCGGATCGGCTTATTGCGGTACACGGTACCCTCGGTAACCATACAACCGGCAATGGCACCAAGTTTCGGGGAGCGGAATACGTCGCGCACTTCGGCGATACCAACGATTTCTTCGCGCTCTTCCGGATCCAGCATGCCAGACAGGGCCTGCTTCACTTCGTCCAGCAGGTTGTAGATCACGCTGTAGTAACGTACTTCAACACTTTCGGTTTCTGCCAGCTTGCGTGCAGCGGCGTCGGCACGGGTATTAAAACCAATGACGATCGCGCCAGAGGTCAGAGCCAGGTTGATATCGTTTTCCGCGATACCACCTACACCACTGGATACCACGTTAACAGATACCTCTTCGTTACCGATATCCGCCAGCGCAGCCAGAATCGCTTCCAGGGAACCACGTACGTCGGCCTTAACCACAACCGGCAGTACTTTCTTCTCACCGGCTTCCATGTTGGCAAACATGTTTTCGAGCTTGGCAGCCTGCTGACGCTGCATACGCTCGGTACGCTCTTTGTCTGCACGCTGTTCGGCAACTTCGCGGGCTTTACGCTCGTCCGCCACAACCATGAACTCGTCACCAGCATTCGGGGTGCTATCCAGGCCCAGCAGCTCTACCGGTGTGGATGGGCCCGCTTCTTTCACGGATTTGCCCAGTTCGTTGGTCATTGCACGCACACGGCCGTAGCTCTGGCCAGCCAACACGATATTACCGCGCTGCAACTCGCCGCTCTGTACCAGCAGGGTGGCAACCACACCGCGGCCTTTTTCCAGGCGCGCTTCGATCACAACACCGGTGGCCGGTACACCGACCTTGGCTTTCAATTCCAGCATCTCGGACTGCAGGGATACAGCTTCCAGCAGCTCATCAATACCCTGCCCGGTGTGGGCTGATACTTCGATGAACTGGGTGTCGCCGCCCCAGTCTTCCGGAATCACGTCTTTCGCAGCCAGCTCGTTCTTTACACGATCCGGATCTGCCGCTTCCTTATCACATTTGTTGATCGCCACAACCAGCGGTACACCGGCAGCCTTGGCGTGGGCGATGGCCTCTTCGGTTTGTGGCATTACACCGTCGTCCGCAGCCACAACCAGGATGACCACGTCAGTCGCCTGGGCACCACGTGCACGCATGGCGGTAAACGCGGCGTGTCCCGGCGTATCCAGGAAGGCAATCTCGCCCTGGCTGGTCTTCACCCGGTAAGCACCAATGTGCTGGGTAATACCGCCGGCTTCACCGGACGCCACTTTGGTTTCACGGATGTAGTCGAGCAGAGAGGTTTTGCCGTGGTCAACGTGACCCATAACGGTCACAACCGGGGCACGGCTCACGTCTTCGCCGCCTTCCTGCTGGGACTCGGCAACCAGCGCATCTTCCAGGGCATTCTCAGAGACCAGTACCACCTTGTGGCCCATCTCTTCGACAATCAGGGTCGCGGTATCGCGATCCAAGCTCTGGTTGATGGTGACCATTTCGCCCATTTTCATCAGGCGTTTGATCAGCTCACCAGCTTTAACATTCAACTGCTTGGCGAGTTCACCAACGGTAATCGTCTCGCCCAGTTGTACTTCGTACACTTGCTTTCCTGTCGGCTTTTTGAAGCCGTGTGTGTTCTTCACTTTCAGCGTAGGACGGGACAAAGAGCGGGTGCCACGCTTGCCGTCGTCGTCCCCATCAAATACTTCCAATGCGGCATCGTACAGGGAGGTTTTGCTGGATTTTTTCGGGCCGGACTTGCCGCGACGGCTGCTGCGGCGCTTGCGCGGCTCATCGTCTTCGCTGGTTTTGTTGTCAACAGCGGCTTCCTGCTTGCGACGCAGGGACGGCTTAACGCCACCAGAAGTATCCGCGGTGGCCTTCTGCTTGGCCTTTTCGGCGCGTTCTTTCTGCTCTTCTTCAACGCGCTTGCGCTCGGCTTCTACGCGCGCCTTTTTCTCTTCCAGCTCTGCCGCTTCGCGTTCCGCTTCTTTCTTGCGGCGCTCCATGGCGGCAATACGCATGGCTTCAATATCGTCCACATAGCTGGAACGAACCGGAGCAGGCGCAGGCTTGGCTTTCGGCGCAGGCTTGGCTTCGGATTTGGCTTCGGTGGCGGGCTTCTCTGCCTTGGCGGCTTCCGCAGCCTTGGCTTCCGCTTCCGCTTTGGCAGCCTCGGCGGCTTCTTTTTCAGCCTGTTCTTTCGCTTGAGCTTCCGCTTTAGCGCGGGCTTCCGCTTCCGCAGCTTCCTTCTCAACCAGAGCGCGTTCCGCTGCAGCCTTCTCTGCCGCAGCCAGCTCTTCTTCCGCTTTCTTCAGTGCGGAAGTATCCACTTCTTCTTGCGGCTGTTCTGCGTCGGACTCTGCGCGCTTCACATAGGTGCGCTTTTTGCGAACTTCCACATTCACGGTCTTGCGGCCGGTGCCAGAGCCGGTTTTCAGCGTGGTAGTGGTTTTACGCTTGAGGGTAATCTTGCGAGGTGCGGCGTCCTCTTCCCCTTTGCTGCTGCCGTGGCTGCTTTTCAGGAAATTGAGCAGGACCTGCTTCTCTTCTGCAGATACCTTTGCATCCGCTGAAGTGTGGGGCAAACCCGCTTCGTGCATCTGCTTAAGCAGACGCTCCTCGGTGGCACCAACCGATTTGGCGAGTTCGCTAACTGTTACTTCGGCCATTCTCTCTCCTAAAAAGTCGCATTGCGGCGGCGCGGTATCAATTCATCTTTCCGCTCCGCCCTTGGCCTGCCGAGCAGGCTATTCGGGGCGTGCGCGCCGCCAACTTAGTGGCGCGCTGGGCCGGGCTCACACCCGGCACTTGGGCATTAAGCCTCTTGATCACTGTCGTCGGCGAACCACGGCTCGCGTGCTTTCATAATCAGGGCTGCGGCACGTTCCTGGTCCATGCCTTCAATTTCCAGCAGGTCGTCAACCGCCTGCTCTGCCAGGTCTTCCATAGAAGCAACACCGCGGCTGGCAAGCTGGAACGCCAGCTGACGATCCATACCTTCCATGTTCAACAGATCTTCCTGCGGCTCGGACGCTTCCAGCTCCTCTTCGGAAGCCAGCGCCTGGGTCAGCAGGGCATCTTTGGCGCGGGCGCGCAATTCTTCGGCGATATCTTCGTCAAAGCCTTCGATGTCGAGCATTTCCTCGATGGGTACGTAGGCCACTTCCTCAAGGGAGGTGAAACCTTCTTCCACAAGAACGCCGGCAACATCTTCGTCGATATCCAGGCGCTCCATGAAAGTTTCCATAATGCTGCCAGACTCCGCTTCCTGCTTGGCCTGCCATTCGTCAACGCCCATTACGTTGATCTGCCATTCGGTCAGCTCGGAAGCCAAACGTACGTTCTGGCCGCTGCGGCCAATCGCCATGGCCAGGTTTTCTTCCGCTACCGCTACGTCCATGGAGCCCGCATCTTCATCAACCACGATGGATTCGATCTCGGCAGGTGCCATGGCGTTGATCACGAACTGGGCCGGATTGTCATCCCACAGGACGATGTCCACTCGCTCACCAGACAGTTCGTTGGAAACCGCCTGAACACGCGCGCCGCGCATACCTACACAGGCGCCAACCGGGTCGATACGACCGTCATTGGTGTTCACGGCAATCTTGGCGCGCAGGCCCGGATCGCGAGCGGCACCGCGTATTTCGATCACTTGCTCGGAGATTTCCGGCACTTCAATGCGGAACAGCTCGATCAGCATCTGCGGGCAGGAGCGACTCAGCATCAGCTGCGGGCCGCGGGCTTCCGGTTGGATTTCCAGCAGGATGGCGCGTACGCGATCGCCGAGGCGGAAAATCTCACGGCCAACCAGCTGATCGCGCGGCAGGCGCGCTTCGGCATTGTTACCCAGATCCACCGCGATAAAGTCGCGGGTCACTTTCTTCACGGTACCGCTGACCATTTCGCCAACGCGATCGCGATATTCATCGACGATCTTGGCGCGCTCGGCTTCACGGACCTTCTGTACGATGACCTGCTTGGCCGTTTGCGCTGCGATACGACCGAAGCCTACGTTTTCCACCTGCTCGCGAAACACGTCACCCGCTTTCAGCTCGGGATCTTTTTCATGGGCTTCTTCCAGAGTGAACTGGGTACCCAGCTCCGCCAGAGTGTCATCATCGACAACGTCCCAGCTGCGGAAGGTTTCATAGTCACCACTCTGGCGATCGATAATCACCTCGATAGTGGAATCTTCGTCGTAGCGCTTCTTGGTAGCCGTCGCAAGGGCCACTTCGATTGCCTGGAAAATAATATCCCGGTCAACGCCTTTCTCGTTGGAAACCGCTTCGGCTACCAGCAAGATTTCTTTGTTCATGCAGCTGCCTCTTCAAAAACGCTACGTGCTGACTATTCAATGCTTTGGTGGAACCGTTACCTGTAGTCCCACCCACTACTTCCGCATTGCCCTTTATTGTTGGCCCGAAAACCGGACACTGGCCCAAAATTCAGGCCTGAAACTCTGTTACCGCTTATTCGCTGTCATCAAATTGCGGAATGATATTTGCCTTCTCGATACTGTCGATGGGAAGCAAATATTCATTTTCGCTATCGATACGCAGGACGATCTCATCACCCTCTACACCGGCCAACAAACCGCGCCATTTGCGCTGCCCGTCCAATGGCATACGCAGGCGCAACTCAACCTGGGCACCGATATAACGCTGGTACTGCTCCAGCTTGTACAGCGGGCGATCCATCCCGGGGGAGGACACTTCCAGGGTGTACTTGCTGGTGATGGGATCTTCTACATCCATCACCGCGCTGACCTGGCGACTGACCTTTTCACAGTCGTCCACGGAGATACCACGCTCGGCGTCGATATAAATTCGCAGCAGGGCGTTGCGACCGTGGGTCTGGTAATCAATCCCCCACAGTTCACAATCCAGTGATTCAACCACCGGAGCCAGAAGCTCTTCCAAAAGTTCGCGCTTGCTTGCCATATCACCACTTTGGCCCCGGCCCGCGCCAATCGCAGTGCGACTGCCCGGAGGGGCGGATGCGCGATCGCTTGTGCCGACCGCAAAAAACAAAAAATGGGCAGCGGAGCTAACCCCACGGCCCGAATGAGAAACCGCGGCGCCGACTCCCGGCCCATTCGGATGGCAAACCGGGAAATTCCCGTTTGCCGCAGATACGAAAAAGCCCCTAATAGGGGCTTCAACTGCGTAGTCACATAGTATTCATGTAACTACAAGAATTTGGTAGCGGGGGCAGGATTTGAACCTACGACCTTCGGGTTATGAGCCCGACGAGCTACCAGGCTGCTCCACCCCGCAACAACAACTCTGGGGCTAGGCGACCACTTAAACCTCAAGAAGTATAAATGGAAATTTGGTAGCGGGGGCAGGATTTGAACCTACGACCTTCGGGTTATGAGCCCGACGAGCTACCAGGCTGCTCCACCCCGCACCAACGACCCGGAAGTCGACCTGGTAAGTCTCGACTTCCTGCGGTGGGTGACCCCAACCGCTCAGAGGCTGCGCATTCTATTGATCGCCCCACTGGGAGTCAAGTCACTTCTGGCATTAAATTACTCCCAGCAATTTCCGGACTTAAACCAGCTGCGCGATACTTTCTATATAGACTATGTAGATGGCCGTAGTTGGCCGTATATCGCGCCAAGTCGACACCCGGAATCAAGAGTTACCGATCGGTCATACTGCATCCAAACTTTGGGGAGTGCTTAGCGCGCCCCCAGCGAGGCCCGATTAGAACTTACCCACCATATTGATAAACACACCCTGACTATCGTAATCGAGATCGGTCAAGTCATCAGAGAAGTCGGTAAAGTTGTAACCGACGCCAGCCTTAAAGTTGCGCCCCATCTGACGATAAAGCGCGAGCAGTGCGCCGCTTCGGCGGTCACCCGCTTCCGGCAGGTCGAGCATCCGCCCTTCTATCAGCAAATCCCACTGATTGACGAAGTGCCAATCCGCACGCAACACATACAGGTGCGCGGTACTGTCGAAGAACTCCGGATTTTCCCGTTCCATACTCAACTGACCGAGGCGATAAGCGTACTTGGCACCCAGGGTCCAGCGACGCGTCAGATCGTAGTTGGTGTCCACAGAGAAGATATGGCTCTTCTGCACATAATCGATCGCGCTATTGCGACTGCTTGAGGTCACCAGTACCTGGTCGGACGTGGGCACGTTGTAGAAATAGGTGTACTTCAACAGGGTGTTCCAGCGGTCGTTATCCACCGGGCGATAGGCGTAGCCCATAACCCCCTCGGTAAACTTGCCGTCATAGAACTGCCCGGCAGAACTCTCGCTGTCGGAGTAATTCAACTTGCCCACGAGGCGCCAGTCCGCACTCAGCTGATAGCTGAGAGCATTTTTCAACAGCCAGGTCTTACGTTCGTTTTCCAATACCGACTGCTCGACGACCTGCTCCACTGGCTGATCAACGGGCTCACCAGCAGTGATCTCGCTCGGCGGTTCGACAATGTCGACCGTGGATACCGTTAACGTCTGGATATTGTCGACCCGGTACTCCACCGCGGTGGACCAGCGCAAGGCATCGTCGTTAAAGCCCACACTCGCACCCATCGCCCGGCGCTCGGTTTCCGCCCCGGTGCGCGGGTCCTCAAGGGTACCCGCCTCAAGATTGGTGCCGTAACTCCACTTGTCACTGGGCGCCAGATCAACGCCCAACGCGTGCGTGAGGCCCGTAGACACATCACCGTGGGTATAGCGTTCCTCGCCGTAAATACTGGTGGTGTCCGAGAAGCGGCTGCGGAAACCGCTATTCAGGTTACCTTTGCGCGCACGCACCCCGGTGTCGGTACGCTCATTGTCGAGGGTGTAATTCAGGTAAAGATTGGTACGGTCGGTTACGAGGAAATCGGTACCCACACTGGCAGCAGTACCGGTATCGCCACCGGAGAGTTCGCTATCTACGGTAAAGCGATCACTCACCCGATAGGCGCCGCCAAAACCAATCCGGTTATTCTCTTCCCGACTGCCGGAAAGCTCAGCGGTACGCTGTACAAAACCAAATGCACTCCAGTTGGCTCCGGAATCGTAACCGGCCTGGATGGCCACATCGGTACGGTCGCCCTGTTTTTGCGTCAGCGGTACGACCGGTGACAGGTCTTCCCGGGAGTCCGAACGGGCCGCTGCGGCGAGACGCCAGTGGTCATCCAGACGATATCCAAGTTCTACATCGGTCGCTCCTGTCTGCAGGCCCTGCTGCTGTTCTTTACTGTCGGCTTTGAGCGCCACATCGAAACGCTCGCCAATTGGCACATTGATCGCTCCGCCGTATTGCTCGGTCTCCCTGGCAACCAGTTGCCCGGGTGCGGAAAATCCTGCGTCGCGCTGCTGCGCATAGACCGATACGGAGCCGCGTGCACCGGAGAAAAAGTCGTCCAACTGCATCGCCGCTTCGACTTTACTCGCGCCGGCTTTTGCATTCGGGTCGATAGGATCAATAGAGTCAGTCGAATCGCCCAGACGTTCCTGACTGAAGCTGTAACCGCCATCGAGCGATGAAAGACTTTCGAGGGCATTCCCCTGGCTTTCGGCCGTTTCCAGCTTGATCCAGGTACCGGACGTTTTGCGCAGTGTCAGATCAATGCCATTGAGCGAAGATTCATTGTCTTCCTCATCCTGCTGGCTCGCAGTCACGCCGATACGCACATGATCCCCGGCCCAGTAGTGCGCGCGACCGCCCACCGCCAGAGTATCCAGGTCATCAAAACCCGGTGTGTATTCATAGCGGGCAACCAGATACTGCGGGTTACCGTTGTAGGAACCGTCCTGGATGATCAGGTTATCGCCGGCAATTGCCGACAGCGGACGGTTCAGTACCACCCGTCCCTGAATGTAATCCACATCGTAATCGATGACCGGAGTGAGGTTTTTCACCCCCAATACCAGCCCGGAGTTTTTATCCCGCACTTCCACACGCAGGCGCTCGGAGCCGGTGAGGATATCCTGGTGGCGCAGGTAATACAGCGAACCGCCGGTACCGCGGAACTCATCGCGACCAGCGATGGTACCGGGCTCGGCACTGAATGCGTCCACCTCAAAACGTTTGTCGCCGAAGTCGGTGAGATCGTCGGTTTCAAAATGGAGATTGGCCCCGTACAGCGCGCGGTCGATATGCGCGAGTTCATTGTCGGTATACGACGCCTTGAAGTTACCCCACAGGCCGTAGTCGTCGTAGTTTTCCAGCTTGATATAGAACTTGCCAGAGGTTGGTGCATCTTCGACCACCGTGGAGTCGTCACCAAACGTCGGGTAGTAGAGGTCGCTATCGAGACGACGGAACAGTGCATCCGGCGTTTTTTCCATAAAGTTGGAAAACAGCTCGTCGATTGGCCCCTCTTCCGTATCCGCACTGGCAGACAGGCGCCAGCCATCACCAAAGCTGCCGCTGGTGTAAAACGCCAGGCGACCGTCGTAGCTTGCAGAGTTGTCGTAGTGGGTTTCATCCCCGGTTACCAGCGCCGCCGGGCCATTGGTATCATCATGGGCGATGGTGACATCGGCAATGCCAACGGTAAACCAGTCGTCGCGGTTGAACTCGAGGTCCCGCAGGAATAATTCACCGTTGCCATGATCGTCCAGCACCGCCACTTCCACAGTGTGCAGACCCTTGGCAAAGATTTCTTCAGCGACAAATGTGCCGTCGTTGCTAACCGGCACCTCCCTGCCCGCCAGCCACACACTGTGGTTGGTCGGAATTTCTGCGCCATTGACCAGCACCGCGTTACCGCTTACCGGAATATTCTGTTCAGCGAGGCGGTTTTCCCCATACCCCACCAACAATTCGTTGGCCGTGGTATTTTGCTGCAGCTGCGGCTCGAAATTATCCACAAGCCAGAGCGTTTGCGGGCGAGTCTCGTCAAAGCGCTGCTTCCAATCGTAAACCCGCAGCACATACTTTAGTTTTTTCAGGGGTGCCTGGAAGCTTTCGAAATCGGCATCCCATTCGCCTTCGCCATTCTGGTCCAACGTCACAACCGCCAGAGGCGCGTCGCGCAGCGATTGTTCCGCTTCAAAAATACGTACTTCCCCGCGAGTAACAAACGCCGGGTAATTCATGTACTGCTTGAACGACACGCGACTTTCAACGAGTTCGGTTTCCGGATCGTCCGCGTAGCGAATGGTACTGGGGAATGCCGTTACGTTGAGGCGCGGCTGCATGGTTTGGTTGTCAAAACGGAACTGGATGTTGGCTTGCTCCAGCGCGACGTCGGTACAGCGCTGCAAGTCCGCAGAATTTTTGTGTGGGTCGTATTCCGGTGCCCCGTCCACGGTAATGCGCATCAGGTTAAGAGCGTAGGGGTTATGGGCTACGGCTTCCTGTTGCAGGCGCTCAATCTCCAGGCGGTCCTGCTCCGCCAGTATGGCCAGCTCATCATATAAGACCTGCACCTCGACGCGGGCGCCGTCCATGTGGATAAACCCGGTTTGCACCACGTCCTTGGACTCAACATAACCGCGCCCGTGGAATTCAATCTGGCTGTCTTCAAGGCCAAGTCTTTCCTGCACTGCGCGCATGGTTTTCTGTGCGCGCGCAGACGATAGACCCACGTCATCGCCGTATACCATGGCCTCGCGACGCTCCATACGCTGGTTATCGCTATAGCCGACAAAGCTCAGGCGTACATTCGACTTTCCTGCCACCTCATCCATGAGCCGCTGCATCTGCGCCAGCTGGGCACTGGAGATCTGCGGATCACCGCTATTGAGGAAAATTGGCGGCACATCACCGGTGGCCGATTCGTGCGCAATGGTGATGGTTTCTGCGGTGGCGGATTCCGGACATGCCTGCACACCATCGGCCGCCGTTTCCAGCAAGTCGTCATACCAAAACTCTACCTCTACCCGATGGTTGAGGGAGCGCCCCTTGGCGGTGTCGTTGGCGGCGACCGGCTGGGTTGCACCTTTACCGCTACTGGTCACCATGTAACCCGGCAGATTCAATTGATCCGCTACCGCCAGCGCTACCCGCCGCGCCTCAGCGCGCGACAGAGCCATCTGGTCGTCGTACAGCTCTGCCGGTCCCTCCGGGAAGGACGCCGCATTGGTGTGCCCGACAAAATGAATAGTGAGATTGGGTTTATCCAGCAAGGTACTGCGCACCTCGTGAATACGGCGGACAAAACCAGCTGGCAGGTCCACCTGCCCGGGCTGCAGGCGCAGCGGGGAAACCAGGTTTTTCAGCCGCGCGCGCTGGTCGGAGCCATCACTGTAACGCAGCTTACACACGGCTTCCTGACGGCAGACCTGCACACGATTCAGCTGAAGTGCTTCGGCGCGTCGCTGGGCATCCCTGGCCTGCTGGTCCAATTCGAAATAGCGCAGTGTCAGGTCTACGCGGCGATTGAGTTCGCGTCCCTGTACAGTGATGTTTTCCGTGAGTGGCTCGCTATCACCGCGCGCCTCAACCACGATGGCATCGTCGGACAGCTCGAGCGCGGTCTGGAAATACTCCGCAACCCGCTGTGCACGTGCCAGGGCGAAGGCATTTTTATCCGCGAATTCGGCTTGTTGCTCTTCTCTGAGGGGGCTGGTGTCCGTATGCCCAGTGAAAATCAGCTGCAGCTCATGTGCGTTTTCCAGCGCAGCAAGCTTTTCTTCCAGCTGTGCAATTAATTCCGCGGGCAGTTCATCTTCCACTTCCCGGTACAGCAAAGGCGGCAATACATCGTTTTCCAACACTGCCTCTTCAGGGGAGATAAACGATTCCGCATCCTGCACCCACAGCTGTCCAGCGGCGGGTATCAGGGTAGTTTCAGTATTACTGCCGAGCGGCCTGTTCGTATAGCTGTCGGAGTGGTCTCCAGCGCTTTCAACCTGTGGTGAAAGACCCGGAATTTTCTGCCACCAGGACAACTCTTCCTGACTGGTCTCCTGAGCCAAAACCGGGGCGCTGGCCAATGCGGCAATAATTATCGCCAGTTTTTTTTGCGAAGGACGAAACATCACCAGGCCCCTCCCTGATCTTCACTTCCGATCATGCGGTTAATACTTTGTCTCAGCTCGTCCAGTACACCGCCGCGTTCGGGCGGCGCGCCTCGGCGCCAGAAAACTTCGGTTTCAATATTCAACGGGTAACAGCAATCCAACGCTGCCCAGTCTTCGGCAATACGCGCCTTGATGGTTTCCAGGCGGGCTTGCACCAGCGCCGGGTTTTCATTTTCTGCCAGGTAGGACAGGCGTAACAGGGACGGAGCCTCCTGCAAACGCTCCAGCAGCAATTCGGTACGTGAACGCCATTGCGGGCGCAACTCGGTGGTTCCTGGCTCGAATACCGCTTCAGCCAGGTCCAGCCGCACAACGCGGTGCAGGCTGGCGCCGAAGTTGAACTCCAGCATTTTGCCTCGGGTAGCGCGTTGTACCCGCGGGTTTTCCGTGGTCAGGCGGAAGCCACTGGGCAGGCTGCGGTCATCCAGCTTCAGCACGAAGTTGGAACCGCGGTCCGGGTTCGGCACCGCCGCACAAGTGATATGGAAGCGGCCGTGAGCGTCAGCAGTTGCTTTCAGGCCATTGGCTGTCACTACACGGGCGCCGGGTACGCCACCCTCGCCTTTGTCCTGATAGCCATTAAGGTTTTTATCGTCGAATACCTTGCCAATCACATCGGTACAGTCGAACGTCGGGTCGGGTACCACACGGACCGTGGCCGACGCCTCACCGGAGGTCTGCTGGCCAGACAGTTCATTGAACATGCGCGCCCGGTTAATGTACTCGCCCTCACCCACTCCGGAACCCACAACCAGCAACAACTTCATACTATGAATTTGCTCTGGTTCCGCTCGCAGGTTGGGCCACTGCAACTGCAGGCCGTTTACCTCGGGCTCTACAGCCTCGCCATCCAGGTTTGCGGAGCCGGCAACGTATTTGAAACCAACCGGGAAGTAGTCCACCAGTTGCAAGTCCGTTAACGGTACCGGCAACGAGTTATTAAAGGTGATGGTATACGGCACCAGCTGGCTGCGGGTTACATTCAGCATGGCCGCTGTTTTGGTCAGCGCCAGCGCGCCTTCCAGTTGTGGGTCCAGTGCAATGTGGTTGTTGAACAACTGGCTGCTACCCGGCTGGTTGCTGTCATCCAGATTCAGACGCAGGTAGTAATCCGTCTCCGCACTGCGCGCATCCACATCCACCGGCGGCGGGGTCACCGACGCCTGCACTTCACAGTGGTCTGGCGTTGCGGAGTTCACATCCGCGGCACTACCGATACACGCCGCCACATCAAAACTGCCGGTATCCACACCGGTTTGCGGTGGGATGATTTGCGATGGCCCGGACACATAGTCTTCGCTGGGCACATCCACTTCAATCAGGTAGTCCGCGTTAATGGCACAGGCGGCACTGCTGAAGTTGATGTCAAACTTGTAGAAACCACCGGTGACTGTCACCTGGTTCTGTTGCTTGGCATCATCAAAGCAGCTTTCCGGCAGCGGCTGGCCACTGGAGGCACTTAACAGACGCACGCGCGCACCATTGACCAGAGCTCGCAGCACCGAATCGTAAACCACACCATTTGGCGTAATCGGCAGGTTCAGGTTCTGCGGGTTAGCCCCAGACTCCACATAAATATTCAGCACCTGTTGCGGTCCGTTGGTGTAATCCGAACTCGCCGTGCCCAGTGACGCCGTGGTGCCGCTGGCATTGGGTGCCAGGTAGCGAATTTCATAACTGATACCCGGGGCATCAGCGCCATCCATGTTCGGCACAAGCCCGTCAAACACGAAGTAGCCGTTTTCATCGCTCTGCACCGTTTCCAGCAGCGCATTGTTGAAATACAGCTCTACATTCCAGTTGCTGAGCGCAGACTCTTCGGGATCCAGTGCCTCACTGAAATTCACATCGTGCCAGAGGTAGCCGGAAAGGTTGGCGATGCCCGGAGTACCGCCTATATCGATGGCCACCGTCGCTTCGTTATAGACGGGAGGATCGTTCCATTTTACCTGCGCGGTGTTCAGCACCGTGTAACCCATCGCCAGGTTTTCACCCAGCTTGGCTTCGAAACGCAAAGTAATGGTTTCCGCCGGCTGCAGGTCGCCATAGTTGGTGCTGTAGTCGACAGTAATAAGTGAACCATCGATCATGATGCCATCGGGCTGACCGTTAAGCAGTGCGGAGTCCTCTACGTAAGTGAGTACACCTTCACCGGCAACCAGCAGATCGTCATCAATAGTGACCAGGCTCGCCGGTACCGCGCTGATATTGGTAACCCGCACGATGTATTCGAGCACCTCGCCGGACTCCGCGGCACCGCCGCCAACCACGGCCACTTCCTTGGTGATGGAAAGCTGCTGCGCATCGCCCACGACAACCTCGGTCGGCTGGGCACCATTGCTGCTATTTTCATCCGCGTCCGTCAGCGTCAGAGGCACTTCCAGACTGTAGATATTACCCTGGTTGCTGATGATGGTGCCGCGCTCGGTATCGGCATTGACCATGACATCAAACACAATGGTCGCCGCCTGCCCAGTCGTCAGGATGCCATCGGTCCCTACCGGTAATGGCGGCGTCAGGTCATCACTACTGATTGCAATACCGGCTACCAGCGGTGAATCGGCACCGTCGTCGGCCAATGCGAAACCATTCAGAGTCGTGCTGCCCGCGACGTAAGTCGTGTATTCGGGCACCAGATCCATAAAGCGCGCTTCACTAGCGTCTTTACCACCCAAATTGCTAATGACGATGGTGTAGCGCAGCACGTCTTCCGGATCGACAATGCCGGCGGTCATATTGTCTACCACCAGTTCAACCGTCTTGTGTCCACGGATCAGCGGCACATTACCAACGATATCGATGGTGGGGTCGTCGGCGACCTCGGTCGTCGGGTCGTCGGAGGGCTGCTCATCCAGGGGAACATCTTCCCCGCCGGCATTCACCCCGATGCCAACGCCATTGGCGAAGCCCTGGTTGGAAATAACCGTGCCGTCATTCACCTCATTGATAATGACATCAAAAATAATCACCGCTGCCTGTGCACCGGATGCACTCGGATCCGCCAGCAATTCACCCGCATCAGCACCGGGCGATTGAATAGCCAGCGTTTCGGCCAGTGGTGTACTGCCGTTGATATCGTCCAGTACCGCACCATTCAGCGAGGTGGAATCGGCAACATAGGTGGTATTGGCAGGGACCTGATCTCTCAGGCTTGCCTCACGCATGTTTTCATTACCAATGTTTTCCACACGCAGGGTATAGCGTAGGGTGTCACCGGGCATCAGGCTGTCAGGCTCGCCGGTGAGGTCTTCGGAGATTTTTTCCACTTTGAACACTGGCGCCGACTCGATAATGACCTGCGTCGGGTCTTCGTCACCAGCAACATCCGGGTCTTCCACACCGTTCAGGTTTGGATCATCACTGACAAACGCAGATTGTCCCGGCAGTTCAAGCCGCGCCTGGTTGAGTACCACACTGCCGTTGTCGATAACCGTGGCAAGTTGCACTTCAAACACAATCTCAATGCTATCGCCAGGCTCACCGGCGGCGGCAAGGCTGAGACTGCGAACATCCAGCAGTCCCGCACTATTGGTGCCACCAGTGGCATCGGTTGCACTGCTATCTGCACCAGTCGGCACGCTAATGATATTGAGTGTGCCCGATGTGAATGCGGTGAAGGCATTCAGGCTACCGAGATCGTCCTGCACACTGAAATCGTCTACCGCAACGTCTTCCTCATTTGTCAGTGTCAGCGTGTAGCGCAGCAGGTCAGCAGGGCTTGCATTAACCGCTGGGCTTTCGCCACGGGTGATATTCTCCACAGACTTGGCAAATGCCACCCGCGGAACCTGTGCACTAATCGTCAATGCATCTTCGAAGTCCACCACACTCGGCGAACCATCGGTGAGCATGCGATCGTAAACCCGGCGCAGATCCTCGGTAGACGGCAATCCATACCATTGGGTGGCACCAGCGATATTGGTTAATGCTGCACCGTTTTCCGTGTCGACATCCAGATAGGCATCGTAAGCGAGCTGCAAGTGATGATCTGCGGCTATCGCGCCCCCGTCGCCAAGCGTGTTGACAATCAAGGTACAGCTATCCACATCGTAACTGGTGGTAAAGTCGGTACCGGCGGTAAGCGTACTAACGTTATTACCCGCACCATCAAGCAATTCGGCAGTAATATTCTCCGGCGGCGTTACACACATACCGCCCTGCTCACCTGCGTCACCGGCACTCGGCAGAATATCGGTCAGGGTTACGTCATAGGCACTGCCCTCACCGGTGTTATGCACATCCAGTAAAAAGCGCCCAGGTAAACCCGCCTGTACATTTGCCGGGCCGGTCTTATCCATGATCAGGTCCGGTTCGACAATGGTGAAGCGCACATCATTGCCGCCACCGGGCAGGTTTACGCCCCCTTCTTCATAGGTAAAGTCGGCGGCATTGATGATTTCCGTTCCCGCAACAGCGGTGGCCACGTCGGCTACCCGCGCAAGAATCTCAATTTCCGCCACGCTGCCAACAGCAATGGTGGGGATATCAAAAGTAATGGTGCCGGACGCCTGATCCACTACCGGATCAAACACCTCACCATTTAAGGTAGCGGATTCAAATAGCACGATATCGCCGAGGCTTTGCAGCGTATCAATCACCTGCACATTGCGCAGCGCCACCGCATCATTGGCAACACCCGGCACCGCAATACGATAATGAATTTGCTCGCCAACCGTCGCCGTACCATCGGCCGGCAGCAGAAGCGTTTTCACCAGTGGCTCCACCACCGCAGCCGCAGTACTCATGGAGAAAGGTACTGGCAGGTCAACCGGGCCATATTGTTGGCCACTGCTATCGGGCAGGGACCAATATTGATCTACCGTGAAGGTGTTCACCCAGGATTGATCACCGCCCACATCCTGATAGAAACCGATGTCGTAATCGATATCCAGGCAGAGCCCTGCGGGCACCGGCACCCCCAGGCTAAACACCATATCCCCACCACGCGCGGTCGGCGCGGTATAGCTATAGTCACCATCCATCAACGGCGCGCCGTCGATGGATACCTGTACATTGGCTATGGACGATTCATCCATTTCCATCGCCAGATTATCGGTCAGCTGCAGGTTGTACGCCGGTGCATCGCCCACGTTACATGCGTGCAAACGGAACTGCATGACATCGTTAATCAGGTCGATGTTGTTGTATGGGTTCGGTTTACCGCTGCGCTCGGTTTTCTCGAGGCTGTCGATCACGGGCTGTAACACGGTTACCAGCGCAGTATCTTCCAGTGAATCACTGCCGTAGGTAAGTTGTGCGGTATTGGTTAGGGACTGCGAGGGCACGTGGATAATGCCGTTGTCTTCCGCAACTTTTACCCGGTATTCGATGATCAGCGGCGAGCTCGCGGAGAAATCGCGGGTAACGTCTCCTATCGCCCAACTAATCACACCCTCCGCACCCTGTGCGGGCACCGCGCTGGCCGGGATTTCGCCATAGTCGAAACCATTGCCCGGCGCGTACGGCACACTGGTGTCGCCATTGATGCTGACGACCCCATCAAATACGAGACCCGCCGGCAATGTATCCTGCACAGCAACAGATGGCGTGGTACCAGCCTGCAAGCTCAGTTGCAGACGATAGGTCACAAAGTCACCGACTCGCAGAGTGCCAATGTCGGAATCCGTATCGGTATCTTCCACAACGGACTTGTCGATGGCCGTATTGTCTTCGGTGATGATGCTCGCCTGCACCGGACCAACACAATAATCGTCCGGCGCGGTGACGGTCGGGCAGCCATTACCGTGACGTTCAAACTCCGGCTCGCCGGCAACATTTTCGTTTAGCGAACTCCAGTCCAACGTCACACTGTTGTTAATCGGATTACCGAATACCGAACGCACCTGGGCACGATACACCAGCACCAGTTCACTGCCCTGTGGCAGGTCGAGACTGTTATCACTGTTGCCCTTGCCCCATACCAGCGGCCCCAAGGGCGCGCCAGACGGCGCAGCGACAAAACCGGCCACATCTGTTGTATCGATCTGCGCAGTCGGCGTGAAGCTGTCATCCAGCTGCAATTCCGACGGCAACGTATCAACCAGATTCAAATCAAAGGCATCGGCCGAGGAGCCGCCGGCGTGGGTAACCCGCAGGGTATATTCCAGCACGTCACCGCCTTGCGCCGGTTGACCATCATTGGTCAGGTTGGCAACGGTCTTCTCCAGTTGCAGCAGTGGTTCAACCACGGTGGTTGCCGGGGCCGCGGCACCCAATGATTCGGCCACACCGGTCACTGGGTTCAGGTAATTCAGCGTGGCAGTGTTAACCAGGCTATCGCCCGCATCGGTACCGGTATCATTGTTAATACGCGCAAAGTACTGAATGCGAATGGTGGGGGTCACATCATTGACCGTCACATCATCTTCGTGGGCTGTATCCACGGTGCCGATTTCCCAGGTAACCGTACCTGGCGTGGTGGTACCGTCGGTGGGGAATAAGGTAAGCGCTGCCTCGGACGGCGTTTCGCCATTAATGGCGTCGATACCGATAAACTCGTAGGTAATGTCGTAATCACTATTGTGCGTCAACGCATAGCCAGTGCCATTGGCGTTAAGCACATCGGAAACAGACACCTCGGTAGTGATCCCTTCCGGCAGCAGTATTTCAAGCTGGAAATGCTTGTGCGCACCAATGGTGGGGACCACGGTATCGTCGAGGTCGGATTTGCTAATCGTCAGTGGCAATACTTCGGTTTCGGCGTCTGCAGTCGTTTCGTAGTCGTTCACCGCATCGCCGAGATTCGGCAACGCGCCGATGCGCATACCGTCGATTTCACCATCGTTGCCGATTACACCACTACTATTTAACGCAACATCATCGCCGGGCAAGGATTGCCAGCGGCTTTCGATAGTATTGGACAGGACTTCATGCGGTGCGACATCCTGGTTAACGCGCACCTGGAAGGTAAAGGATTTGGATTCACCGGGGGCAATGGCGTAATCACTATTACTGCGGTCCCAGGCGAAGGTCGGGGCATTGGTGTTTACACCATCATTGTCGCTATCGGGAGGGTCGTTACCACCGATGTTGCCGACATAGGTGTAGCGACTTCCCACGAGATCATCCAACACCTGCAGGTTGTACGCAGAGGCAGAACCGAAATTTTCTGCGGTAACGGTCACCGTGAGAATATCGTCCGCATCGGTATTGGTAACATCAAACGCTTTCTGCAGGGCAATTTGCGGTTCGAGTACCGTGAAACTATGGCTTTCAAACGCAATACGCTGTTGCGCGCCGGTTTCATCAATGTAGGAAACTTCCGCCGTGGTTGCACTACCACCATTGGTGATGACATTACCGTCATTGGTTTGCGCACTGTTTTCCAAGCGCGCGAAGAAGTCTACCGGCAGGTCCAGGCGACGGCCGCCTGCAGTGGTCAAATCCTGCAGACCAAAATTCCAGGTAATGCTGTCGTTGTTACAGCTAATACCACCATTAGCGATCGTAAACTGGCCGCCGGGTTCGAAACTCGCTCCCGACGCCGCAGCGATCGCATCCAGGTCCACTTCTGGCGCATCGGTACAACGCAACCCTTCCGGCAAGGTATCGGTAATCGTCAGCTCACGCAGACGTGAAGGCGGAATCTGTGCCGTCAGGCGATAGCGAATTTCTTCACCCACAACGAGGGCGCTACCATCGGCGCTGCTTGGGGTTACCAGGGCCGCCTCGATGGTCGCACTAGTCACCACCTCTTTGGGCTGGGTTTCCACCGGGATTATCTGCATATTCGCAGTGGTGCTTTCGGTCTGGTAATGCCGCGCGCGCCCACTATTGTCCGGAGACCCGAGGTCATCCCCCAAACCATCCAGATTTGCATCACTTTCGAGCTGCGGTACGTTCTGATTACCAAATGCGTTCGCCAGAGAATCGTAGCGCGCGTAAGTGGTGTTCAGGAACGGCTGCAACGGTGCGACCGACTGGTGCGGTGCCACGCGATACAGGAAGGAAACACTCTCGCCGGCATCCAGGCGCTTGAGCGCATCGGAAAGATCGTGACGGAACGTAATTACCGCAGGTGTGCCGCCATCGTTACAGTGCGTGGGAATATCGTAATCGTTCTGGAAAGGTGCAGTACCGAGGAAACCTTCCTGAGTACCATCGGCTTCGTCGCTACCATCCCCATCGTTATCCAGGCCATCGCTACCAAAGTCCTGTACACACATTTGGCCGCGGGCATCGAGATTATCGATAACAACGAGGTCGTAACCGGGTGCACGTGGTACACCGCTATCGCTGGTGCGGTTGCTTACGGTAATTTTGTAGATAAAGGTATCGAAGCGCGTACCTTCGGCGTTATCGGCAAAATCGCTGTCGCTGGCACAGCCGCCACTGGTGGTCTCGTTACACACCAGTTTTTCAATTTCAAATTCGGGTTCTGCAACCGTCAGGTCTTCACGCCAATCCGCCTCTTCCGGGTAGCCGGGAATATTGGGGCGGCCGCCACTATTGTCGATGACGATGCTCTCGGTATCGTAAACCGCAGTAAAGACAGCACGCGCATAATCGGTACTCACGGCCGCGTGCTGGTTGGGAGCAGCAACGGTGTCGACTGGATCGTTCAGCAGGCGAGTGGTCATATCCGCGAGGAACCAGCGGTTGCGCTCGTCAATGGTGTCACCAAGACTCCATTGAAGATCGGTTTCACTGAGCGGATTATTCAATCCACCAGATTCTGCCGCGCCCGCCAGAGCCACATCACAAACCGTTTCCGGGTTAGGGAAGCTGGCCTCTGCACATGCCAATGCATTGTGGTCGATATAACCCTGACCATCGGGCATGTCATCACTGACGGCGACGCTTTCTACCTGGATCAAGCTATAGCCAGGAGTCCTGAAACCAAACCAGCCACCGGCATAGATTTCAAAACGACAGTCTTCACCAATAAGGATGTTTTCTTCATCCCCCCGCGATTACCCGCGGACAGTTCAGTACAACTGCCAGGCACCAGAGATTTCAGCAGGTTAAAACCCAATACCTTGGAGCGCACACCATCGAGGGTGTAGTTGTTGGCCCGCTGCGCACTCGGTGTCGTCAATGCCAAAGTTGCTGCGGTTGGGTATTCCAGGGGTTCGTCGTTGGCAAGCGTGATTTCCCCCACGATGTCTGCACGGAAGGTCAAATCATCGTCCGTCGCACCGTGATTTTTTTCGACCTGGAAAGTGCGTGTGCGCGAGCCGCCCCCCGGGATGCTCCCCAGACCAGAATTGCCGTCTGAACACAGGTAAACCGATGCACTGGCGGGAATAAAACTCGGATCATTCCACACTGGCATCGCCCCACCATCAGGGTGCTGAGGTGGGTTGGCGGTCGCGATACAGCCGTTGGGAATACCAACGACATTCATGGCCTCACCAAACGTCACGTACGCGTAGTAGTCATGGGCGCGATGGCCGCCATTGTTGCGAATGGTAATGGAGAGATCGGTCGTGCCCGAGTCCTTCACAATATACAGCGGCGCATCCATGGAAATATCGAGATCTTCCGGATTCGGCGTAAACCCAAAGTTGCTGTCTTTGCTGTGGCTCAGGCCGCCGGTATTGCAGAAATCTTCCCACTCGACCTGCACATTGTTTTGCAGGGTCCCCATAGCAGCGGGGTCGGGATCGGCGCTACCACTGGCATCGAGATCGGTCTCACGATCATAGTAATCGAGTGAGCCATTCTGGTTGGCCTGAACAATACGGAAGGTGATGGTGGCGATATCCCCGTGTCGCAACAGGTTAACCTGGTCGGCTTGGCCATTCGCCCGCTCACCATTACTGTGGAGGCTAAATACCGGGGCTTTCAGGTCTGTATCCGCAAGATAGCTTTGGTTACCGGCAACGGGATTAACGCGGTTTTCCCAGATAAAGTCGACAACCCGACCGTCGTAATCCGCATACAATGAATTGATCGTAAAATCGGGTTCGTAACTGGGATCAACAATGTATTCATCGGGCAACGTATCGGTAAGGCGTACATTCTTGATGGTACCGCCACTCAGGTTCTCAACCGTCAGCGTCACCAGACCACGCATGCCGACAGGGCCACTTCCATCAATACCGGCATAGTCCGCGCGGTAGTTCACACCGCCGTTGATACCACCACTGTCGGATGACAAAACACTCAGCGTCGTGGTCACCGAATCGGGGGATGGGCTACTTCCCACAGCGCTCTGTGAAATCCCGCCCTCTGGTGCCACTACTGCGCAACCCCACTCCAGCGAGTGCAACGTATTGGTCTGGTTGTTACAGGAGTCGTTCAAGCGGCCGGCAAAATACACATTCAGGGTATTCGCCACATCCAGACTGAAACCCAGATCAGCAGCAGTCAGGTCCGACAGCGAATTATTGCGTGCGGACACATCCACACAGCTACCCGTACTCGCGGAAGCGCCATTGGCCACATTGATGGCATCGCCCTGGCTGGAACAAACCGACAGGATATCCATGGTGCCCGGGGTCATGTCGTCGGAAAATTTTACGTCTTCCATAGTGACTGGGCCGGCATTGCTGAAGGTCGCACGCCAGACAACACCGTCGTCTTCATGACCGTATACCGTGTCGGCATAGTCACCGCCGCCCATGCCCGCATCCACATTGATCCCGGCCTTGGCAATGGAGGGGCGCGGCTCATTGATCGGCAGCGTGAAACCTGGGCTGGTGTCCGCACCAGACTCCGGTGTACCACCACAATTCAGATAGTCATATTGAACCGAAGCCGCCAGCGCACGGCTGATATTGACCAACTCTTCCTGCTCGCCCGGAATCGCCTCCAGGTCGAAGGTAATCGTCATGGTCTCATTGCGGTCAATGGACACACCGCTGCCGAAACTCCATTGCAGCGTGGACCCACTGATACTTGGGTTCACCACACCGGGGTCTGGCGCTCCGGTGATGGATACATCAGCTGAGTTATTCAGGTAGCTGAGGACATCGGCCACTTCCAGCAGGTCTTCTTGTACCACGATGTTAGTGATCGCCTGGTTGGCGTCATTGCCCGGACCGTTGTTGGTATCGTTGTGAATGGTCAGGATGACCTGGCCACCGCTACACAACTCACAGAAGCTGGAAGTGCTATGGCTGATCTCGATATCGGGATTCGGGCAAGACTGGGCAGAAGCCTTGCCCACCGGCAGCAGTACCCCTACACAGGCCAGCGCCACCGCGGCCAGTGTATTTGTGAAAGATTTTCGCCCTGTTACTTCAGACTTCATCGCTTTCCGCTGCCAGTCAGTTTTATTGTTTGCCAACTGCCGCACAGGCAGCAGTACCGGAGAAGGAGCCGGTCGCGGAACTTTATTGGAAGGAGAGGATCACCACCGTGAAACAAGTCAAAATTGTCGGGGTGAGAGGGGAGCTTTTTCTATCTTTGCCAAGCAGTTCTCAAGTAAAGCTCAGGTAATTTCTTAAGAAACAAAACAACCGCTCGGGAAGACCCCGAGTGGTTGTTTTTTAACCGCAGATTATGCTGCAGGCAGGAAGTCGATCGGATACAAAATAGTGATGGTCGGCACACCGGCTTTTTCACCAAAATTGAACCGCTTCACCCGCGCCACGATCTTGCTATCCAGTGCCGGGGAGTCCATATCGCTGGTCTCCACCGCCGCCAGAGACACCGAGCCATCTGGCTGGATGGTGATTCGCAGCACCATCTTGCCCTGCAGCGCCGGGTTGTTGCGCAGCTCGCGATTGTAGATCCGGTACAATGCAGACTTGTAGCGGTCAAACACGATCTGGATCTCTTCGTCGGTCCGGGATGGTCCCATACCGTCGCTGAGCGGGCGCTCTTCGCCGGCGAAATCGCCCTCAGTTCCAATACCACTGGATACCCGCGAGAAACTCACCCCATCCAGCGCGGAACCCACACCGCCAGCGTTGCGGCTGAGCGCTGCGGTATTGATACCGTCAGACCCAGATTTCGCGGCAGCGGTAATCAGCGAGCGCTGACTACGATTTTCCTTCTTGCCTGCGGTACTGAGCTGAGTCTGGTTACCCAGGCGATTGTCGAGATCATCCTGGATAAGATCCTGGAAGTTATCCTTGAAGGCAAGAACACCGGCGCGCTCCACTTTCTTGCGCACCTGCTTCTTCTCGACATTGGACGGCTTGGGCTCTTCCTTTGCCACCTGCTGTTTGGGTTTCTCAGGCTCTTTTTTCTTTTCTTCCGGCTTCTTCACCACGGGCTCTGGCTTGGGTTTGGGCTTTTTCTTTTCCAATACCAATTTGGCCAGACGTTCGGGCACCTCCACAACTTCATCTTCGTCCGGTTCCGGCAACTGCCACATATGCGTACCGAAACCGAGGAAAAGTGCGAGTAACAAACAGGCCAGCAGGCTCTTGCGGAACCGACGCTCATCCTCGCCGTTGGTACTCCACGGCATAGTCCCATCGCGGAAGGCAGATGTACCCAGCTCGCGTGTTACTTCGTACTCGTAGTGAACTTCCTCTTCCGCCTGGCGGATTTCCCGGAACTCTGCATCCAGATCGAACAGCTCGTCACGACAATCCTCAACCTGCGCCTGCAGCTTGTTTTTACGCTCGTGCAGCAGGTCGATATTCGCGTGGTAGATACTGACCGTTTTCTGCAGGCGATGGATAAGCGCTTTGGACGCATCCTGCTTATAGTGCTCTGCCCAGAACAGATCGCCTGCACCCACCTCTTCCAGCTGGCCCAGACGGTCCGAAATCTCATCCAGCAATTGATGCTTGGCTTCATCCCGGTGCAGCGCCTCCAGCTTGCCATCAACCTGACCGCACTCGTCCTCGAGTACAGCCAACTGCTGGCGAACCGCGTCCTGCTTGGCGGCCAGTGCCTGTTTTTGTTGATGAAATTTATTCACAAACGCTCACTAACTCTGAGATGCTTTTTGAATAACCGCGAGGGAAATTCGCGTGTATCCGGCATTGGTACAGCTGGACATAACTTTTTTCAGGATACTGAACGGCACGGTACGGTCCGCGAGAATGTTCACTTCCGGTGGCTCTGCCAGCAAGGCTGCCGCCTCCTCCGTTACGTCTTCCCCCGCCGCCGCGCGTTCGGCAAGCGCCAGCTTGGCTTCTTCCAACTCGGTATCCGCCATGGTCATTGCTTTGCCGACTTCCTGAATCATGGCCTGCTGGATTGCTGCGACCACCAGCTCCTCACTCTGGAAAAGCTCCTCGGTAGTCATCACCGGTTTTGCTTCGATCAACACCTCATCGTGGGTAACCATAAGAGTCACGGTTTCCCGCGGCTTGGACTCCACCACCGAATCCGGCAGGGTAATCACCTTGGGGGCTTCAATCGCTTCATCGCTGGCGCTATTGGTCAGCAGGAAGAACACCAGGATCGTGAATACATCCATCAGGGAAGTCAGGTTCATTCCCGGTGTTTTGCGCTTGCGGCTACGCGCCATGCGCTTCATGCGTCTACTTTCACGTTTCACGGCGCGTCTCCCAGGGAAATATCGGGGAAGAGTTCCATACGTTCCGGCACGGCATCCGGGTCTGGAGCACTGCCGTCTTCCGGAACAGGCACCACGTCAGCGCTGCGCACGGTATCCATAATGCCGACCAGATGCTCGTAAGCCACATCGGGCTCCATCAACAAGGTGGAATCGGTTTTGTCCGGATAGGTTTCCTTAATACGCATCAGCGTCTCGCGCAATTGAACCAAGTCGTAAACCTCTTCCGTCGGCGGAACAATGGGCAAGCCATTTTCATCCACCGGTACCTGCACTGCGTCTGCCGCGGTTGCAGCATCGGCTTGCTCTTCACTTTGGTTCAGGTTCGGAAAACGGGCGATCACCTTGTCACCATCACTGATTTCCAAGACCTCTTTGCGCACCACGACCTCCAGAGATACCCCCGGATCATCTGCACCGCCACCGGCACCGCTTGGCATATTCAACTCAAGAATGGTGACCCGCGAGAACACGGCGGAAACCAGCAGGAACGGTACCAGCACCACCATCAAGTTCAGGAAGGCGGTAATGTCCAGCTCCGGCGCTTCTTTGGCTCTGCTGTGACGCCTGTTTCTCATTACACCGATTCCGCGTTGGAAGTTTCACCCGTCTTTTTGGCCACAGGCTTTGCTTGAGCCTGACGGGTTTGTTCGACGTCTTGATTCTTGGGCTTATCTGCGGGTCCTGCTGCCTTTTCTTCTTTGGCTGCATCACTGCGACGACGGGTAGCAGAAGACATAATGTTCAAGGCCTTCACAGAGACCATTTCCAGGCTGTCCACGATCTGACCGGTCAGCGAGTTCAGCAGCGCGTGCACAATCAGCAGTGCGATACCGACCATTAGACCGAAGGCGGTGGTATTCATGGCCACAGAAATACTGGCAGACAGCAAGTCGGCCTTTTCCGCGGGGTTGGCATTGGCTACCGCTGTAAATGCTTCAATCAGGCCCATAATGGTGCCCAGAAGGCCCAACAGCGTGGCGATGTTGGAACCGAGAGCCACGTATGGAGTACGCTTTTCCAGCTGCGGAATGGTTTCCATAATGCTTTCTTCCATCGCGATTTCGATGTCTTCACGACGACGAACAGCACCCTGGCGCTCGAGACCCATGGCAAGCAAACGGCCGACACCAGTGTTATCTTCCTTCACCAGGTTACGCGCGCGGTCAAAGTCACCGCTTTTCAAAATTGGCTGAAGCTTTTCCCAGGCCGCGCGATTGGTACGACGCTCGTAAATAAGGCGAATGTAACGTTCGATGGCCACTGCGGCGCCGAGCGCGAACACCACCAGAATGGGATACATGAATGCACCACCAGTCTGAAAAAACGCGATTACGCTGTTAAAGAAATCCATCACTTTTCCTCTTGGTTTTCTTTCTCGGGTCCGCGGTTGCGCCGCTTTGCCTCGTTCTGGCCTGATAGGCCACTAGTAAATTAAATGTAAAAGTAAAATAAGTACGAAATTAGTCTTCCGGGAGACTGAGCTGGTAAAACTCAAGCTCTCGAGAAAATACTTCTTTGTCCAACGGCTGCAACCTAGGGTCGAGCAAACTGGAGTTCAAGCCACTTTCGACACCGACCTCCGAGCTTTTCCACGGCACGATGTAAAGAGATTTTGGGGCTTCTTTGTTACCGATAATGGAGATACCGGACAGCTCCTTAACCTCATTGTCCACCTTAGATTCACCGCTTTCGCCCTCTTCCTGTCCCGACGCGGCAACGCCAGTCGACAATAGAAAAAGTACCGCAAGTGGACGCAAAACACTGTTCATCAGTTCACTCTCCGCTTGAGGTCGGTTACCCAGATAGAGACTTTGGCATCATTCGGTCGAACTTTTAAATACTGCTCAAACTGGGCGAGTGCGCAGCTCGCATCCCGAAGATAGAGATCACATAGGATACCGAGATTCTTGATGAGCGGCGGGTTGTCCGGGTGTAACTGCAAAGACTTTGCGTAGGTAGCTTTCGCCTCGTCAAATCGCCCCTGACGACGGTAGAGAACCCCCAACTCATTACTCGCGACCGGGTCGAGCGGTGCAGCGCGCAAGGCTTCCAGAAAAGACTCCTCCGCATGCTTTTCATCACCGGTACGGTAATAGGCAATACCGAGATTTACATAGGGTGCAGAAAGCCTCTGCTCTCGCTCGACCACGCTTTGCAACAATTCAATCGCCTCTGGATAGCGCTCCCCTTCGAGATATGCAACGGCTTGGGTAAAGTCTCGATTGACACTACCGGAGACCTTCACATTCAAGGGGTTTACTGGGCTGCGCGAGGTCTGGGGACTACTGGCACATGCGGCAAGTAACTGCAGCAAAACCAGCAGCAACCCCAATTTCCCCAATCGCGTGATCTCCGTAAACGGCAACAGAATACCCATCAGCCCTGATCCTCCTGGGTCGAATTATCCGCGATCATCGCGTCTGCTTCTGTGACAGGTTCTTGGGAGACCGTCGTACCATGTATCACTTCGGTCGCCGAATTTTCTGTTTCAGGCTGAGACACTATTTCTGGCTGTGACACTGTTTCGAGCTGCGGAACTATGATCCTGACGATATTGCCCGCCTCTTCCGGGCGGTCGTATCTAGCCGGTACCAAGCCGGCCAGCTGACCAATACTCTTCGCTATCCACCTGTTGTAAATACCGGCTGCCATCAGGTCGATATTTTTCTCATGCACAGAGATTGCGCGCTCTTCGAATGGATAGATCTGCTCCTCTAGCGCCAACTCATATTCTTCGAGTTCCATCGCATTCAAGTTGGTTGGCCGTTCGGAATCCTTCAGAGACGTACTGAAGTGCAAGTAGATTTCGCCCAGATAAAACGTCGCTGCAGCGGTAACGTCGGCAACCTGATAGTCAATCAAATCGCTGAATGCCTTGGTCGCTGCCTGCATGCGTGTGCGCTTGGTGTTGAGATTGCGCTCAAGTGGCGCGACAAGGGCAATTTCCGCAAAGGAATCGAATTTTGGTTCGGCCAGTTTTAACGCGGCGCTACCACCCAGGTAGCGGGTGCGATCATTGCGCTCGTTACCACCGCGCAACTCAATCCGTACTATGTCATCCAGCGTGTTGAAATACGCTTTACGGTTGCCACTATTGAGGTAGATATCGGCAATTTTCTGGCGCGTTTCCAGCGCCGGCTCCATGGGCCTCGGGAAGAGTTTCACGTAGCGGTTGAGTACCGCCAGTGCCTTATCGTAACTCTTGGCTGCACTGTACAAGCTTGCCGCCTGGGAAAGCGCTTCACGGCGCACGTCTTCATCTTCGGACTCACGCTCGATGCGCTCAAACTCGGCACCGGCGAGCAACAACTGGCCACTTTCCTGATAAACCACTGCCAGCTTTTTGGTCACTTCTTTCTGCAACTCATGCTGTGGGTGGTTGCCACGGAACGCTTGCAAGACGTCAGCCGCGCGGCCCCAGTTCTGCAACTGGATCAAGGAGGCCGCTGCATCATATTCGGCCGTAGCCAAAATCGAGGCAGTCGGCGCGGCACCGCGGATACGTAAGAAATGTTCTGCTGCAGCCAGGTGATCTTCCGCTTTGCGCGCCTGGTCACCCTGCTGATAGATGGATCCTGCCAGATTCTCTACCAGGTCCAAACGGTCTTTCGCATCGACGGCAGTGAGCTGCAGCGCTTCCAGATAGCCCGCTTCTGCATCCGCATACAATTCGGTATCGAAAGACGCATGGGCTACCAGCAACCAGGCAGAGCGCTTGACCGGCTGTTCCGCTCCAGGGAACTTCTCCAGCAGCAGGCGCCCGTTTTGAATCGCTTCCGAGAAGCTCTTCAGTTTGTACAGGTCATCCACCGCGCCGAGCAGAATTTGTGGCGCCTTGGCGTGCTGCGGGAAGGTTTCGGAGAAGGTCAGAGAAGAGCGAATAATTTCTTTCTGCAGCGCAACCTTTTCTGCATTGTTGGCCTGGGCGAGATCGTTTTTGAGGTGCTCACGGTAAGCAAACACCGCGGCATAGCCTGCTTCACTGGCATTCTCATTGACCGCATGCCCGGTGTAATCGTATGCAGTGCGCTCATATTCCCGCGCCGCATTGAGGAAGTCCTTGTTCTCCAGCATCAGGCCGGCGAGCTGGTAATTGATTTCCGGTGCTTTGGGCTTGTCGGCAAAGGATGCAAGGTAACGGCGATACCAGTGAATCGCCTCAAGATAATTCTCGCCGCGTTTCTTGGCGAATTCTTTGTCTTTCGGCTTCACATTCTGGTAAGCAGCATGATAGTGGCTCGCCAGATCAATCAGGTTGGTTTGCAGGAACTCCAGCACCACCGCATATTCCTGGATTTCAAACACCGTCCAGTACTGAGCATCCAGCGCGTAGGTGTTGGCAAAATCTTTCTTCGCCTCCAACACCAGGCGAGGGAATCCACCCTTCTGGTAAATCTCAATGACGCGAATGGAAAAGTCGGGCGCAACCTTATGCAACGGATTGAGTTCGACAAAGGTGTCGTAGGATTTTGCCGCGTCCTGATAGCGTCGTTTGTCCAGGTAATACTCACCCAGATGACTGTAGACGTAGGACTCGTAATCCCGCGCGCCCTTGCGCGAGAAGTAATCGACGATGGAATCCGCACCACCGAGATAGGAGAAACTGAGGCTGATCACACGGAAGGTATCTTCGATATGCTTCCGCTCGGTTTCGTTGGAAGTTTGCTCAAAGTCGTAGCCGTCCGCCACTTTGTAGTCGAGCATGCCAACGAAATCGTCCAGCGCCATTTCGTACATATCTTGCTTGAACAATGCCCAGCCGCGTTTGTACATGGCCAGCTCGTAAAAGCTCGATACCTCACCCATCGCAATCACACGGCCATAGGACTCTTCCGCATCGAGGTATTTTTTGCGCGTGAAATAGTATTCACCCAAGCGGAAATAGGCTTCATCAAGATGGCGCGACGCGGGGTACTTGGCCACGAGCTTTAGCAGGATGGCAACAGCCTCTTCCACTTCGCCCGTCTCCTCATACGCGCGGGATAGCTGGTACATCACCTGATCATTGCGCTCGTACAACGGGTACTGCACCAACAACTTTTGATACAGGGCGATCGCCTCGCGGGCATTGGCGGCGAGCAGTGCGTCTGCCTCATCACCTGGCACGGACACCTCGGCGTTGCTTTCCAGCCCGCTCAAATCTACCGAGCCACTGGCACGCGCCTCGAACTCACTTTGCTTCTCGTCAGTGCCGCGGGTGACGCTCGCCAGATCGACTTGTGTGCGCTCAGAGCCCGCCGGCACGCTGGCAAGCTGCGGTGCGTCGAGTTCGGCGCTGGCGGTCGCGGTCGCGGTCGCGGTCGCGGTCGCGGCCTTAGTATTAGCGAGCTGATTAGCCGCGGCCACTTGATCTTCTGACAGGATCCGCGTCTCGCTGCTGGCCGGTAGAATGCCCTCTTCTGCGCGGTGGGCCTGCTTGATTTTAAGGTCGGCAATACGGCGGATAGCTTCGGGCGTCAGCGCCGTTTCCGGGGTTTCCTGCAGATACTTCTGGTAGCTCGCCAGCGCCTTTTCCAGGCTGCCATCGATCTGGGTTTCACGTATCTCGATTTCGACTTTTTGTAAGCTACCAATAGTTTTGCCGCTGTTACTTGCGCACGCGCTTAGTAGCAGTGCAGCAGAGGCGGCAGTAACCAATCCCAGGCTTCGGTACTGCGATGCCATGGCCTTTTTCAGTACACCGGAATTATTCATCGCCAGCTCCGTCTACTTCTTCCACCTCGTCCATCGCTTCACTCTGCGATTGGGGAGCTTGCAGTTCCGGCGGGTTATCCACAGGCAGGGCTTCACCATCCGCGTCCGCAGAGATTGGCGTCGCAGGTGCCTCCTGTTTCATTTGCTCAGCCTGCTGCTGGTATTCTTCTACCTTGCGGGCATCCGCGCGCTGCTCCTGCAGTTCATTCGCGCGGTCATAGCTATCGGCCAGGGCAAAGCGGGCCTTGATCTGATAGCTCTCGAGCTGTGCACGGCGCTGGTCCAGTTCGTTGATCGCCAACTGCTCAAGCATGCGCCCCTGGCGCGCCATCAGCTGATCGATACGTTTTTGCGCGCGTTTTAGTCCCGCGCGCAAACTGGTGATCTGATCGCTATACCCCTCATAGCTGTGGGTCGCTGCCTGCCGGCTGCGCACATAGCGCTGATAAGTTTCCTGCAAAGTGGCAATCACCTCATCCAGCTCCTGCAAGCGCTTGAAGGCTTCGGTCAGGCGATGATCAAATTCGCGGGACAGGCGAAATTTGAGCACACCTTCAAGACGGGCAATACGCGCTTCGGTTTCTTCGCTTTTCAGGGTGGGGTTGTAGTCGAGGATCTCCCGGATCTGCTGGAGTACCAGCCGCGATTCCGTTTCATCACTTTTCGCCAGCAGCTCCGGGCGGCGATTCACCAGCAGATTATCGATGCGAGCGGCCAGACGCTGACGCTGCTCCATACGCATTTTGATACGCGCATCGATCTGGCGGAACTGCACATCGAGAGAGGGCAATATGGGTTCGTAATAGCTGCGGCGCAGCGCAATGACTTCGTCAAACGCATCTAGGCTCTGCAGCCAATCTTCGTTCCGCTCTTTCAGGTCATTCAGATCCTGGTAGTTACGCAGGAATTCCTGATAATCATTGGAGGCCATCAGCTCCAGTAAATAGTGCGTTTCCGGCGCGTCCGGCAGGTTGCGCAACTCCACCACCCAGTTCTTAACCTGGCTGGCTTCTTTACGCCGCAGTGCTTCGAGCAATTTACCTTCGCGGATACTGTTGATGGATTGCGTCAATACATCAACCTGGTTGCCAAACAGGTCCAACGCCTGACCGTAATTCACCGCCGCGGTACTGTGCACCTCGAGCTTGCCGTAACTGTAGGGGACGGCAAGCATCGCTTCCTGTACCGATGCGTTGGTTGGCTTGCGCTGGGTCAACAATTGCCAGGGGACCAGGGCGCGGTCATAGCGACCCGCATTGGCCTCAACCCACCCGGCACCCAGCAACGCCTGATTGGAAAAAGGACCGCTTAACTGTACGCGATCAAAATAGGTTCGCGCGCGCTCGTACTTTTGGGACTCCATCAGCTGGAAGCCCAACAACAGGTTGGTTTTATCCTGCAGCGCACGCATGGTGTCGCTGCTACCGGCATTGCGCCCAAGGCTATCCAGCTCGAGCACCCCCTTTTCGGTCTCACCGGCCTTGAGCAAAGCGATACCCAGATTGTACTCCACAAACCCGGCAAGGGATTTTTCGCCTTTCAGCCCTTTTAGCAGCGCAATCGCTTCCTCGAAACGGCCCAGCTGCATATACACGCGCGCACGCAAAAACAGCTCTTCCGCCCGTACCCGCTCGGGCACACGCCCTTCGATCAACTCCAGAGCATGCAGTGCATTGGCGAACTGCTGTTTGTGGTAGTGAATTTTGGCGAGGCGGTAGGCCGCTTCATTTTTGATTGGCTGCGGCACATCGCCCTTGAGCACCTGCTCCATGGCGCGGCCGGCTTCCCGGTGCATGCGGTAAGAGAGTTCTAGGTCACCAACAGCAAAAGCAGCCTGGCCAAAGTGCAGACTGAATGGATCTAATTCTGGATCGTCTAGCAGGCGGAACTGGTCGAGTTCGGTATCGAGACCGGTAATTGCATCAAAGTACTGATCCTGGTGGGCCTGGAACAGTGCCTCACCAAAAAACAGGTCGCGCAGCTGGTCCGTGTGCAGGGCAGACGGGTCCACAGGCGCTTTTGCCTGCGCGGGTGCCGCACACAGCGCAGTCAAGGCTGCACCAGCAATCACGCTGGCCAGACGGGTGATCATGCTTACCAGTCCTTAAAGTTGATAGCGGACTGGTTGCCGGCGATCTGGATCTCAACAAATTTCGGACCCACCGCTTTCTCCACACTATAACGCGCGGTCGCACGATACTCTTTTCCGGACTTGGACTTGCCGAAGTAGGTCACTTCCAGAGGATGCGCGCCGGTCTGCACATTGGCGGTATGGATACGCTGTACCCCACCCAACTGCAGGGCTTCGATTTCGCGGTAGGTGTAAAGGTGGTGGGCGACAACCTGGTTATCGAGCTTCACCTCGACAGATTCCAGGCTGAATTCCTGGTTATTCGGCAGGGAGACAAACAGCGCAACCTGAGTGTTGGAGGGAAACAGCAACTTCTCTTCCAGGCGGTTCAGCTCCGATGTAAGGCTGATTACATCTTTCTTAACATCCTGGATCTGCTCGTCGAGGCCGCGGATCTCTTCGCGGCTGACCTGGTTGGCCCCTTGAGCATTGCTCATCGCCGCCAGCGTCAGCAAAACGGTAGCCATCAGAATTCTGTACATATCCCTTTTACCTCAAACCCCAACCCTTTTTATTGGCTGCAGACTCGACCGTCACTTTTTCTTTGCGGACCGAATACGCATTCTTAGGCGGGTGATTGTATTGCAAGCAACCGGATGGGATATGTGAGGCGCTTCAAAACTCGCGCAGAGAGTGGGATAAGAATTTTTTCTTAAAATTCAAAGGACAAGAGAAAAAAGCTCGATTTTGTGACAGGTATCACGGGGCTAAAGCGAAGCCTACATGTGCGGTAGGTCACAATTTCGCCGCAGGGTGCGGAACCGGGTCAAGTTTTTACCGCCCGGCGTAACTAACACAAGGAAAACAAATGCATTCAGGGTTTGCAAGTACTTACTGGCAGACTCAAATCCTCTCACCACTTTTTCAGCGCATCTTCGTCGCTGTTGCGCGCCTGCACCCAGTCGCCCGTCTCGGCACCTTTGGCGAACTCCTTTTTCCAGAAAGGCGCCCTGCTCTTGAGAAAATCCATGATGAAGGCGCAGGCATCCAGCGCGGCCTGTCGGTGGGCGGAGGTTGACCCCACGAATACGATCTCGTCGCCGGCAGCGAGCGGGCCAAACCGGTGGATAATTCGAACGCGTCCCAACGGCCAGCGCTGCGCGGCCTGACGGGCGATATCGGTCAGGGCTGCCTCGGCCATCCCGGGGTAGTGCTCCAGCTCCAGTACCGCAACCGATTGCTGCTCCCCCGACTCTGCCGGGGAAAAGTCGCGCACGTTACCCACGAACATGGCGGTGGCGCCGTCCACATAGTTTTCGCTGCGTAACAGGTTGTATTCCGCTCCCGGGTCAAACCCTTCCGCCTGAACGGAAATAGAAATTTCCAGCGGCACGTCAGCCCCCTGTCACTGGCGGAAAGAAGGCAACCTCATCACCATCTTTGACCGCAACATTCATACTGGACAGCTTCTGGTTTAATGCCACCTGCAGCTGATCACTGGCCAGTGCAGCTTGCCACTCACTGCCCCTTGCGGCGAGGCTAGCGCGCAGGCCGGCAATATCGGTAATACCCGCCGCGTCCGCTTGCAGACCCTCGCAGTTCAATTGCTCACGCAGGCTGGCAAAGAACAGTACGTTGATCACGATTTTTCCCCTGCGGTTTCCGGCGTCCAGTGACCGCGCTTGCCACCGACCTTTTCCTGAAGTTGGGTAGGTCCAATCACCATGCCCGGATCGACGGCTTTGCACATATCGTAAATGGTCAGCGCGGCTACACTGGCCGCAGTCAGCGCTTCCATTTCCACGCCGGTACGGCCGGCAAGGCGACAGAAACTAGAAATATTCACGGTGGAGTTTGCTTCGTCCAGTTCGAAATCCACCTTTACCTTGGTCAGCGCCAGAGGGTGGCACAGCGGGATCAGGTCGGCGGTTTTCTTGGCGGCTTGGATGCCGGCGATGCGGGCGGTGGCGAGCACATCGCCCTTTTTGTTGTTGCCCGCTTGTAGTTGTGCGAAGGCTTCTGCAGACATCGCAACGGCGGAAATGGCACGGGCGGAGCGGTCGGTGATGTCTTTGTCGGTGACATCGACCATGCTGGCTTCGCCTTGCTGGTTGAGGTGTGTCAGGGTCATGTATTGGCCAACCTTGGGAGATTTACTTGGTTAGATAACCAACGAAGTTGCAGGGCTTGTGACTTGCGGTGAGCTGTTCCTGCAGCAGTTTGGTCCAGCCGGTTTTGCACGCGCCGGTGGAACCGGGCAGGCAGGCGATCAGGGTACGGTTGGCGATGCCGGCCAGTGCGCGGGACTGGATGGTGGAAGAACCAATCTCTTCGTAACTGATGGAGCGGAACATCTCGCCGAAGCCGTCGATGTGTTTGTCGAATAGTGGAGCGAGTGCTTCAGGGGTGGAGTCGCGGCCGGCGAAGCCGGTGCCGCCGGTGGAAATAATTACTTGTACTTCCGGGTCGGCAATCCAGGCGGAGACTTGCGCACGCAGCAGGTATTTGTCGTCGATGACGATGGCTTTATCGGCGAGGTTGTGGCCGTCTGCCTGCAGGGCTTCTACCAGGTATTTGCCAGAGGTATCGTTTTCTTCGGTTCGGGTGTCGGAAACGGTGAGAACGGCGATGTTCAGTTTTTGATTTGGGTCTAGTGGGGCGTGGGACATTTTTTGGTGCTCCGTCGCGGCCTTTTATGTTGGGGCTTTGTTCTTGGTTTGTGGCGCTGGCGCGCTAGGGGGCTGGTTTTCAGGACCACTGTGAACCCATCCCTGGGCGTTTCGGCGCAAACATCCTGTTTGCGACGATCCTGAAAACCAGCCCCCTAGCGCCCCTGCTTCGCTTCCGATTTATTACTTCGTAAGCGTTAAATTCTTAGCTTTATCCACCAATTATCGAGAGGTTTTCTGTTCCCCCCGTATTGCCTTGCTGCAAGTAGTGGCTGACTTCTTTATTGTCGATCATGGCTCTTACGCTTTCCGCCAGCGCATTAGCATCGCCATCGCGAATCGCATGGCGTAGATCAATGCCGGCATCGGAAAACAGGCACAGGTGCAGTTTGCCCTGGGCGGAGATGCGCAGGCGGTTACAGCTGCTACAGAAGTCTTTGCTGTAGGGCGTAATCAAACCGATACGGCCGGCGTAGTCGGGGTGGACGTATTCACGGGCGGGGCCGGCATCGATGGCGCGGGGGAGTAATTGCCAGCCGGTTTCTATCAATAGCTGCTCGATTTCGACACCCCGCAGGTGGTTGCTGGCGAAGTAGTCGCGATTGTCTCCGGTCTGCATCAGTTCGATAAAACGGAGGGTGACTGGGGTGGTTTTGAGCCAGGCCAGAAACTGCTGCAGCCGATCGCGCGCACCGTCGCTGAGCAGCACAGCGTTAACCTTGGTTTGCACGCCCAATTCCAGTGCACGGTCGATACCGGTGAGAATTTTAGGCAGGCAGTCGTGGCCGGTTATGTGGGCAAATTCACTGGGGTCCAGACTGTCAATACTGATATTGAGCTGGTCGAGGCCCGCGTGGTGCCAGGTATCGATAGCACTCGGCAGCTTGTAACCGTTGCTGGTAACTGCAACACGGCGGATACCCGGGGTGGTTTTTGCGGCCTGAATCAGTTGCGGGAGATCTTTGCGCAGCGAGGGTTCGCCGCCGGTCAGGCGCACCTTTCTGGTGCCGAGCTGCGCGAACGCGTGCATGACAGTAGTAGCTTCCGCGACGCTGAGGTCGGGCTGCTTGGGGCTGGCCTGGTAGCCGTCGGGCAGACAGTAGTCGCAACGGAAGTTGCAGACGTCTGTCACCGACAGGCGCAGATAGTAGAAACGACGGCCATGGCCGTCTTCCAATACGCGGTTTTCCTTCATCACCTTTCCAAATGCGGGAGGCCGTTCGGTTTCCCTTGCGACCCTGGCGGGCGGTTTTACCGCTCGCGGCCTACATCCCGTATCGCTCACTTATCGATGACTTAGGAATGCAGGCTCGGTGTTGTTTATATCGTTCGTTTAGACAGTGTTTAAATCGAGGCCCGATTCAGGCCATCTGCAGCACAGTCCTCTGTTCAAGATTAGCTTCAAATTACAGGTAGTTTCGGCACTACCATCCGTATTCTAACCACATCCGCCCGTCTAAATGCAATTTCACCGCCAATCTCGCGCCTGACTGAATCAACAGACGTCGAGAATCTTCAGGGTGTTGGTACCACCGTGGGACTGCATCAGATCACCGCGAATCAGGATCACCCGGTCACCTTCATCTACAATGCCACGTGCCCGCAAGGTATCCAGGGCGCGCTGGTTGAGCTCGCGGTCACCCTCGTCGTCGCCGGGCACGAACAGTACGGAGATTACCCCGCGATACAGCGCCATCCGCCGCTGGGCGACAGGCTCGTGGGCGAGACCAACAATCGGCAGGCCGGAGCGAATACGCGAGGCAATAAGCGCCGTGTAGCCGGTCTGAGTCATACAGGCGATGGCGGTGACCCGCTCCAGATGATTGGCAGCATACATGGCGGAAAGAGAGATGGTCTCGTCGATGCGGGTAAACCCCTGATGCATGCGGTGACCGGATTCCTGGGCCGAACGCTCTCGTTCCGCGCCCAGGCACAGGCGATGCATGGCCTCTACCGCTTCCACGGGAAAGCCACCGGCGGCGGTTTCGGCCGAGAGCATCACCGCGTCGGTGCCATCGAGTACCGCATTGGCTACATCAAACACTTCTGCCCGGGTGGGCAGCGGTGCGGTAATCATGGTTTCCATCATCTGGGTAGCGGTAATCACCGCGCGGTTGAGCTGGCGGGCGCGCTTGATCATGCGCTTTTGCACCCCGATCAGCGCGGCATCCCCAATTTCCACCCCCAGGTCGCCGCGGGCCACCATCACCGCTTCTGAAGCGCGGATAATATCGTCCAGGGTGTCGTGATCCGCCACGGCCTCGGCGCGCTCGACCTTGGCCACCAGTCCGATATGCTTGCCCTCTTCACCCAACAATTCCCGGGCTTCCAGCATGTCCTCGGCGCTGCGCGGGAAGGATACCGCCAAGTAATCGATACCAATTTCGATAGCGGTTTTGAGGTCCCGCTTGTCTTTATCAGTGAGGGCTGCTGCAGACAGCCCACCGCCCTGCTTGTTGATACCCTTGTTATTGGAAAGGCTGCCTCCTACCACCACCGTAGTCAGAACATGACGCTCGGTTACCTGCTCCACATTCAGGATTACCCGCCCGTCGTCCAGCAGCAGTACATCGCCGGCCGCTACATCGCTGACCAACTCTTTGTAATCGCAACCCACACGTGTCTCGTCGCCGGCATTGGCGTCAAGTTCCATATCCAGCAGAAAGCGCTCCCCTTCGTGCAGGATGACGCGATTTTCGCGGAAACGGGCGATACGGATTTTGGGCCCCTGCAGGTCACCCAGCGCCGCCACGGTCTTCCCCTGATGTTCAGCGATCTCGCGTACCTGCTTTAAACGGCGGCGGTGGTCTTCGGCAGTGCCGTGAGAAAAGTTGAGGCGCACCACGTCTACACCGGCAGTGATCAACCTCTCCAACACACCCGGCTTATCACTGGCCGGGCCCAGTGTGGCAACAATCTTGGTGCGGCGAAAAGGCGAGGTGGCCGGTTGGACCGTGGGGATGTGGGGCATGGAGGTTTCTCTGGCAACTTGCGACCGCGTCCGGGTCTATAGACTCAGCTTAGCCAGCAATCCTGCCCCGGCGGGCCTGGCTTTCTAGTTATCCATAGTTGGCAGCACCAGGATTGCGCGAAAATCGTTAACATTAGTACGCGTTGGCCCCGTCACAATCAGGTTGCCCAGCTCCGCGAAGAAGCTGTAAGCGTCGTTGTTGGCGAGATAGGCCGTTGGTTGCAGGCCTTGCGACTGCATCTTGGCCCAGTCGTCTGGCGTAAACGATGCGCCGGCGTTGTCTTCGGAGCCATCGATGCCATCGGTGTCGATAGCTAGGCCGTAGATACCCGACGCCCCTTTTAACCCATCGAACAACCCCAGCAGATACTCCACATTGCGCCCGCCGCGACCATTACCAGTCACCGTGACACTGGTTTCACCGCCCGACAGGATCAGCAAAGGCTGACGGAGCTCTTCCTGCACATCCAGCGCCATCGCCGCGTGCTCGGCACCCAGCTCCCGCGCCTCCCCTTCAAGATCATCGCCCAACACACGCACCTCAACACCCGCCGCCAATGCCGCTTCGTGTGCCGCTTCCAGTGCGTCGGCAGCCTTGGCGAGCATCAAGGATTGGTCGCGGACAAAATCAGCATCATCCGGGCGCGGGGATTCCGTTGCGGCTTCGAGATGAGCGCGCACCTCGGGCTCGGGGTTTATCTGATAGCGCTGCAGGATTTCCAGGGCGTCGGCCGCGGTGGTGCTATCCGGCAACGTTGGGCCCGAGGCAATCAGCGTAGGATCATCGCCGGGGACATCAGAAATTAGATAGGTCACTACACGCGCAGGATGTGCAGCGGCAGCCAGGCGCCCACCCTTGATCGCCGACAGGTGACGGCGCACGGTATTGATCTCACGAATCGGCGCGCCGCTTCGCAACAACGCCTTATTAATCGATTGCTTCTGCTGCAAGGTGATCCCCGGCGCCGGCAGGCTCATCAATGCGGAGCCACCGCCAGAAACAAGAGCCAGAACCAGGTCTTCTTCCCCGAGTCCTTCGACAGAGGAAAGCATCCGCTTGGCCGCCTGCTCTCCGAGGTTATCCGGCATTGGGTGCGCCGCTTCCAATACCTCGATCTTCTCGCACTGCGCACCATGCCCGTAGCGGGTTACTACAACCCCCGAGAGATCTGCCTCCGGATACCGCTGTTGCCACGCGCGTTCCAGCGCCGCGGCCATTGCCGCACTTGCCTTACCGGCACCCACTACCAGCGTTTTACGCCCAGGTGCCGGGAGCGGGTCTGAAATCAGGTTATCCGGGTGTACCGAGGCAACGGTGAGCCGCGCGAGATCACGCAGCCACTGGCTGAGGTTTTCGGAAGACATTTCAGGATGGATTGATGGCAGCGGTGGCAATTGGCTTCTCCCTTGGCAATGCAGTAATAATCTAACGCTGCAAAAACAGTTCCGCTTTTATTCTCTTCCCTGTACAGACACGGTCAACTGAGTCGGTGTATACGCTCACCGAGTCAGAGGAAGGCGAACTTCGCGAGAAAAATCACACTCAGAATATACAGGCTTACAGAGATCTGGCGATGCTGGCCAGTAAACAACTTGAGCGCGGTATAGGTCAGAAACCCGAGTGCGATGCCATTGGCGATGGAAAATGTCAGCGGCATCATAATCATGGTAACTACCGCGGGAATCGCATCGGTGAGATCCTCCCAGTCGATATGCGACATACCGCCCATCATCAGCATCGCCACATAAATCAATGCGCCAGCAGTGGCATATGCCGGGATCATCCCGGCCAACGGTGCAAAGAACACACACAACAGAAACAGCGCACCTACCGTCACGGCGGTGAGCCCGGTGCGCCCTCCGGCAGCCACACCCGCGGCACTCTCCACAAAACTGGTTACCGGAGGGCAGCCCACAAAGGCACCCAGCACACTCGAGGTACTATCTGCCTTCAAGGCTTGGGGGAGCTTCTCGATACTGCCATCCGGTTCGATCAACTTGGCGCGGTGAGCGACGCCCATCAAGGTACCGGCGGTATCGAAGATATTGATAAACAAAAACGCGAGGATCACGCTGACCATACTGAGATCCAGCGCCCCGCGAATATCCACCTGCATCCAGGTAGGAGCCAAGCTCGGCGGCTTGGACACCAGACCACCGTATTCCACTAGCCCCAGCGCCAGCCCGATACCGGTGACGACCAGAATACTGATCAGGATCGCTCCGAACACCCGCCAGAAGCTAAGCACCGCAATCATCAGAAAACACAGTATTCCCAACATGGCCTGTGGTTCGCGAAGAGAGCCTAACGACAACAGAGTCGCGTCACTTGGTACCACGATACCCGCAGACTTGAGTCCAATCAGCCCTAGGAACAACCCTACCCCAGCCCCCATGGAGTAGCGCAGGCACATAGGGATACTATTCATTATCCACTCACGCACCCGCGACAGGCTCATGGCCACAAACAGCACGCCGGCAATAAACACCGCACCCAGCGCTATCTGCCAGCTGTACCCCATCTCGCCCACCACCGTATAGGCAAAGAACGCGGTCAAGCCGATCCCCGGAGCTAACCCAACTGGCCAGTTCGCGTAGAAGCCCATCAGGAAGCAGGCCACCGCGCTACCCAGGCAGGTGGCCACAAACACGGCGCCGGGGTCCATACCGGTGCCAGAGAGCATATTGGGCGTCACGAATACCACATAGGCCATGGTGACGAAGGTAGTCAGGCCGGCGAGCAGTTCGCCGCGCAGTGTGGTGCCGTGCGCGCGCAGCGCAAACAGACGCTCGATCACCTTGTTTGACGACTGCTGCACCGACATCTCCAACCTGTGGATCAATTAACGGGAAGGGCCACTACTAGACAGTGTGGACAATGAACGGCCTGGCGCCCAGTTGCGCAAGCCTCAGCAGCCGGCAGCGACTTCTCATTGGCCTCGCCGGCCAGTAAAATCGCCCTCTTTACCCAATTACGACTATCCCGAGATACCGGAGCTATACCCATGGGAAGAGCCTATCAGAACCGCAAAGAGTCGATGGCCAAGACCTCGAACATGAAGGCCAGGGTCTACAGCCGCTATGGCCGTGAGATCTACGTGACCGCAAAGTCTGGTGGCATTGACCCCAACGGCAACCTGGCCCTGCGCAGCCTGATCGACCGTGCCAAGAAAGAACAGGTCCCCGCCCATGTGATCGAGAAAGCGATCGACAAGGCCAAGGGCGGCGCCGGCGAAGACTTCTCCCGCGCCCGCTACGAAGGTTTCGGCCCCGGTGGCTGCATGGCCATCATCGAGTGCTTGACCGACAACCCGAACCGAACTTTTGGTGATGTACGCCAGGCGTTTACCAAAACCAAGACCAAGATCGGTACCGAGGGCTCTGTAAGCCACAGCTTCGACCACCTGGCGATTCTCGTCTTCAAGCACGATGACGAAGAAGCCGTACTGGAAGCCCTGATGGAAGGGGATGTGGACGTAACAGACATCGAAAACGAAGACGGCAAGCTCTCCGTATTCGCACCACAGTCCGAGTACTTCAAGGCCAAACAGGCACTGATCGAAGCCTTTGGCGAGATCGATTTCGACGTGGATGAAATCCAGTTTGTGCCGCAGACCTACACCCAGATCAGCGGTGACGACGTGGCGCTGTTTGAGAAATTCATCAACATGCTGGAAGACCTGGAGGATGTGCAGGCGGTTTATCACAACGTAGAAAACCCCTGATTTCCAGCGACGAGTAAAAACTGGCGCATCCGGTTTGTGATGCGCCAACCTCCCACCTGTCCCTCACGCAAAAACCACCGCTCTCCCCTCCCTCCGTAGTTATAGTTTTTAATTGCAATAAGATTCATTTTGCGCCATTCCAGTTTAACTGGTACTGGCGTAAAGGGACGCATGCTGACGAAGAGTGGTATTTTCTACCTACTCACTTATTCGAAGCAGAAACTATTCTATGAAGCGCCCAAATATTGAGGATGCGTGGCAATCTTTCCAGGAAGTTTATGCGGATATTGGAAAATCTGTATCTGCGGTGGGAACCAAGATCGGCGGGAAAGTCGACTACAACATAAATAAAGTACCGCAAGGACAAGGTCGATTCGAAAACGCCTGTGCGATTCGTATGAGCTATGTGCTCAACGAGAATGGTATCAATATACCGTATTTAAGTGGACAAACAGTATCCGGCGCCCAGGGCCGCTGGTACATTTACAAAGTTAAAACCCTGATCGCCTATCTTACGAAAATCTTCGGAACTCCTGAGCACATCTTTGGAAACCCAGATGAAATTTCGTTCACAGACAAACAAGGAATTTTAGTGTTTGAGGTCAACCAATGGAGTGATGCCAGCGGCCACGCCACCATCTGGAACGGCAACGCCTGCTCTGACAAATGTTATTTTCCAATTTCGAAGAAGGCCTTTTTATGGGAACTAAAAAGCAAACATTCATCTTTTTAGGCTTTTTTTTATTATCGTCCTGCAGCAAAAGTACTGCATCAAACCAGCAGGAAGCCACTAAAGAGGAGAAAGATTTTCGCAAATACGCAACCGCAATTTGCCTGGGATCTTCATTCCAAGAAAAGTCGATAACGGCTGACGCCAATCGTTCCGCTAACGTATATATGGGAAATGTTGATCTAGCTGCGTACGAAGCCTTGAGAGTACAGCTAAAAAGTTGGAAACCAACAGAGTTTACAACCAAAAATGGATCGCAAGCCGCAATTTCTCGCTGCATAGAGTTTTCGGAGTCTAACGAGGTTCAGCAGCTTTTCAGTAAGTTCAACCCCTGCGGCGACAAGGAGACTTGGTTGGACGAGACGAGCTTTGAGACTCAATGCGAATAGTCAATGTTGTTGAAACCCGACAAACTCCGCGTGAAAGCGAACAATGACTCTACATTTCAGCCCCATTTAAAACGCTCGAAGACCACCACACCCACACTACACTTCCCGTTTACTTGCTGGAAAAGCAGCCGAGTATTCATATGCCTCAGGAGAGTAATAACACTGAATCAGCGCAGATAGGGTTTGGCGGTGGCTGCCACTGGTGTACAGAAGCCGTATTTCAACAGTTGCGCGGTGTTGAGCGTGTCGACCAGGGGTACATCGCATCACAGCCTCCAAATGCAGATTTTTCAGAGGCTGTGATCGTACACTTTGATCCCAAAGAAATGTCCCTGGAAACGCTGATCGAGGTGCACCTGTATACGCACAGCGCTACAGCGGTTCATCAGTTGCGTAAAAATTACCGTAGCGCGATCTACTTTTTTACCGCACAACAAAGGGAGATAGCCCAAGAGGCTTTGTACAAATTTCAGAATGACTTCGCCGACCCGCTGATTACCGAGGTCTTGCCCTACCACGAATTTCGTAGTTCAGACCCACAGCATACAAATTATTATTCCAGTGACCCACAGCGGCCATTTTGCCAGAGGTACATCGAGCCGAAACTTCAGCTGCTTCAAAGCAAATTCTTAGACGAGATAAAAGAACGGAAGGGCTCTCGCTGAGCCAGAAACACAAAAGCCCCGCACTGCGGGGCTTTTGGAAGGATACCGAACTCATGCGAAGCTCGGTTTTCAATGTGGTGCCCAGGGCGGGACTTGAACCCGCACGAGCATAGCTCACTACCCCCTCAAGATAGCGTGTCTACCAATTCCACCACCTGGGCAAAAACTTTTCAGTTTTTGATTTGCCTTTCGGCTTACTGAGGCTGTTCCTCAGTATCTGCTTCCGGCAGTTCAGCCTGCGGGGCTTCTTCTGCGGAAGGCAGTTCGTCGGCCGGAGCAGCTTCCTGAGCTTCAGGGATGTCGCTCTCGATGACCGCCGGAACGTCGTCCTGCTGTTCGCGGGACTCAACTGCTGCAGGTACCTGCGGCAGACCGTCGATGTCCGGTGCTTTGTTAACGCTGGCGAGGTAGGCCAGGCCAAAGCTGGTGACGAAGAATACCGTCGCCATAATTGCAGTCAAGCGGGAAAAGAAATTTCCGCTGCCCTGGCTACCGAATACGGTTTGAGAAGCGCCGGCACCGAAAGATGCACCCGCTTCAGCACCCTTACCCTGCTGCAGCAAAATCAGCGCGATGATGCTCAGCGCGGTGAGGATATGTACGATTAAAACCAGTTTTTCCATTGTCCAGAAAACCTGCTATCGGGCGTCTGCCCTTGATCAAAATTTCTTTGCTGCGCTCAATCTGCGGCGCGGCAAATCTGAATAAATTCTTCGGCCTTTAATGAGGCCCCGCCTACCAAAGCACCATCAATATCGGGCTTGGCAAACAGTTCTACGGCGTTACCGGCTTTTACGCTACCGCCGTAGAGAATCTGTACCTGCTCTCCAGCTTCACCCAGCTGTTCGCGGATAAAGCGGTGCACTTCCTGGGCCTGTTCCGGGGTGGCCGTTTTACCGGTGCCAATCGCCCACACAGGCTCATAAGCAATCACCGCGTTCTGCCAGGTATCTGGCAGGCCAAGCTCAACCACGGCCTGAATCTGCGCGGCAACTACTTCCAGGGCCTTGCCAGATTCACGCTCTTCCAGCGACTCGCCCACACACAGCATGGGGACCAGACCTGAAGCCTTGGCTGCGGCGAACTTCTCCGCCACCAGCGCGCTGGTTTCACCGTACAGGCTTCTGCGCTCTGAATGACCAACGATGACGTAATCGGCACCGAAGTCTTTCAACATCTCAGCGGAGACTTCGCCGGTGAAAGCACCAGAGGCTTGCTCGCTGAGGTTCTGAGCCCCAAGGGCCAGACCGCTGGCAATCTCTCCGACCAGACCCAGATAGGGGTATGGCGGGCAGATTACCACCTGTGCGGAGCATTTTCCGGACTCAAGTCCGCTGTTCAGCTCGGCCAACAGTTGCTCGGCAAACGTCTTGCTGCCGTGCATTTTCCAGTTGGCGGCAACCAGAGTTTTACGCATGGGTGCTCCTCCAAGGGGCGCAAATCTTAGCGGTATTGCCGGTAACATACAACCAGCGTTTTCGGATATTTATTGATTTTTCAATGGCTTCCGACGCTTTGGTCTCTTCTGCCATCCAGCTCGGACGCCGGACCGCTCTCAAACGTTGCCCACGCGTTCTACCACCTGGGCGATGTCAGCCGCTAACTGTTCAACGAGCGGCGCATCCTTGCCCTCAACCATTACTCGAATCAGCGGTTCGGTGCCAGATGGACGCAACAGCACCCGGCCGCTATCCGCCAGGGTCGACTCAGCCAGGGCAACGGCGGCCTTTACGTCCGCATGCTCCAGCACGCCGTCGCGGCTGGCGAGACGCACATTGATCATATGCTGGGGCAACATGTCCATTTTCTCGCTCAGCTGGTCCAGCGACTCGCCGAAGTCACTCACCGCACGCAATACCTGCAATGCAGAGATGATGCCGTCACCGGTGGTGGTTACATCGGTGCAGACAATATGGCCGGAGGACTCGCCACCCAGGGTCCAGCCGTTCTTGTACATCATCTCCAGTACATAGCGATCGCCAACCTTGGCACGGGCGAAGGGTATGGCGCGTTCTTTCAGGGCCAACTCGAAACCGTAGTTACTCATTTGCGTACCGACGACACCGCTGCAACCGCCGAGGAATTGCTGGCGATGGATGGCAATCAGGAACAGTAACTGGTCACCGTCGATCAGCTTGCCGTTCTTATCCACAAACATCACCCGATCGCCATCGCCGTCAAACGCGATACCCAGATCCGCACCGCGCTCCACGACTGCTTGTTGCAGTTTCTCGGGCTTGGTGGAACCGCAATCCAGATTGATATTCAGGCCGTCCGGCTGCACACCAATAGAGTGCACTTCGGCACCCAGCTCGCTAAATACCTTGGGCGCAATGTGGTAGGTGGCACCGTTGGAGCAGTCCAGAACGATATTCAGCCCCTGCAGTGAATAGCGCCAGGGGGTACTCGCCTTGCAGAACTCGATGTAGCGGCCCACGGCATCATCAATGCGCCAGGCCTTACCCAGGTCCTTGGCGGTTTCCATAGGCAGTTCTAACGCCGCTTCGATTTCGGCTTCAACTTCGTCAGGCAGTTTGCTGCCGTCGCCGCTGAAGAACTTGATGCCATTATCTTGATAAGGGTTGTGCGAGGCACTGATCACGATACCGGCTTGGGCATGAAAGGTACGCGTGAGATAGGCAATGGCCGGGGTGGGCATGGGGCCCAGCAATCCAACGTCGACACCGGCGTTGATCAGACCCGCTTCCAGCGCGGCCTCAAACATATAGCCCGAAACACGGGTATCCTTGCCGATCAGAATACGGCTGCGCCCTTTAATTTCTTGATTGGCACCCAGAACCTTGCCCGCCGCGTAACCAAGACGCAGCATAAAATCTGGAGTGATTGCCCCCTCACCGACCTGGCCACGGATACCGTCTGTGCCAAAGTACTTTCTAGTCATCTGATAACTCACTTCTATTATTTTCGGCCCATCTCAAGGGCAATCCACTAATTGTTGTAACTTCAGCACATCTGCCGTGGCCGCAACGTCATGCACACGAATAATTGCGGCTCCACGCTGGGCGGCCAGCATGGCCAGCGCCAGACTGCCGGCGAGGCGTTCATCGACCTCGCGACCCAGCAGCCGCCCGATCATGGACTTGCGGGACATCCCCACCAGCAACGGCACGCCCTCCGGCGCCAGCTCCGGCAGATGGCGCAGCAGCGCGAGATTGTGCTCGTCGTTCTTGCCGAAACCAAAGCCCGGGTCGAACATAACCTTTTCCCGCGGGATACCCGCGTCCACACAGGCCTGCAGGCGCGTATCGAGATAAGCACGTACTTCGGCCACCACATCCGCGTACTCGGGCTTGTCCTGCATGGTGCCGGGCTGCCCCTGCATGTGCATCAGGCACACCGGCAAGCCGGTCGCGGCAGCGGCCTCCAGTGCCCCTGAACGGGTCAGTGCGCGCACATCGTTAATGATGCCGGCGCCGGCTGCGGCGGCATTGTGCATCACCGAGGCGGTGCTGGTATCGACAGAGATCACAACATCCAGACATGCCGCGATGGCTTCCACAACCGGCACCACGCGCGACAACTCTTCCTGTTCGGATACCGGCGCCGCACCCGGACGGGTCGACTCGCCGCCAATATCGAGAATGGATGCGCCATCCCGCACCATCTGCTCGGCGCGCTTTAACACCAGATCCAGATTCAAACCGCCGTCGCCGTAATAGCTGCCGCCATCGGAAAAGGAATCTGGTGTGGTGTTGAGGACGCCCATCACTTGGGGACGGGACAGGTCCAGCGTGCGCTGGCCGCAGAGTAACTTCATACAATTTTTATCGCTTGATGCAATTCAAGCGGCGCCGCGGGAAAATCTGCACGCGTCACTTGGTATTGCTAGATATACAAAGCGGGCCTGCTAGTGAATAGCAGGCCCGCTTCGCGGTCGACACTGGAAGCGTATCGACAGAGTCCGCCTCTAAATCAGTGACCGTTAACCGGGCCACCTACGGAGCTGTCACCGTCCTCGGACTTGCTTTCCGGCTTAACGTCGTCGGAAGAATCTCCACCGGTATAGTCGTTGTCGTGCCAGTCTCTCGGCGGGCGCACCTTGCGGCGTGCCATCAAATCATCTACCTGTTCTGCATCCAAGGTCTCGTACTCCATCAGCGCGTCTTTCATCGCCTCGAGAATATCGCGATTCTCTTCCAGCAGCTTGTTCGCGCGGTCGTAGCATGTATCGATAATGCGGCGCACTTCCTCGTCAATTTCGTTCGAGGTCTTGCCAGACACAGGATTGCCCTGCCCGGGCTGGCCGCTCTCGTCTTCGCCGTAGTGCAGCGGGCCGAGCTTCTCGGACAAGCCCCACTTGGTGACCATATTGCGGGCAATATCGGTAGCGCGTTCGATATCGTTGGAGGCACCGGTGGTTACACCATCCACCCCCAGGGTCATTTCTTCGGCAATACGGCCGCCGAACAGGGAGCACAGCTGGGATTCCAGCGCGCGCTTGGACAGGCTGTACTTGTCTTCTTCCGGCAGGAACTGGGTAACACCCAGAGCGCGGCCGCGCGGAATGATGGTGACCTTGTGCACCGGGTCGTGCTCCGGTACCAGCCGACCAATAATGGCGTGACCCGCTTCGTGGTACGCGGTATTGGTCTTTTCCTTCTCATTCATCACCATGGACTTGCGCTCGGCACCCATCATGATCTTGTCACGGGCGCGCTCGAACTCGTCCATGGTCACCATGCGGCGGTTGGCACGGGCGGCAAACAGGGCAGCCTCATTCACCAGGTTGGCCAGATCCGCACCGGAGAAGCCGGGGGTACCGCGGGCAATGGTCTGCGGGTCCACCTTCTCGTCCAGCGGCACCTTGCGCATATGTACTTTCAGGATCTGCTCACGGCCGCGGATGTCCGGCAGGCCGACAAATACCTGGCGGTCGAAACGGCCCGGGCGCAGCAGCGCGGAGTCGAGCACGTCCGGGCGGTTGGTCGCGGCGATCACGATTACGCCCTCGTTGCCTTCAAAGCCGTCCATCTCTACCAAGAGCTGGTTCAGGGTCTGTTCGCGTTCGTCGTGGCCACCGCCTACACCGGCACCACGGTGACGGCCAACGGCGTCGATCTCATCAATAAAGATGATGCACGGAGCCTGCTTCTTGGCCTGTTCGAACATGTCGCGCACACGGGAGGCGCCCACACCGACAAACATTTCCACGAAGTCGGAACCGGAAATCGAGAAGAACGGCACCTTGGCCTCACCGGCAATGGCTTTGGCCAGCAGGGTTTTACCGGTACCGGGAGGGCCCGCCATCAGCACGCCGCGAGGGATGGCACCGCCGAGGCGCTGGAATTTGGACGGGTCGCGCAGGAACTCCACCAGCTCCTGCACATCTTCTTTCGCTTCATCCACGCCCGCCACATCGGCGAAGGTGGTTTTAATCTGGTCTTCGCCCAATAGACGCGCCTTGCTCTTGCCGAACGCCATGGGCCCGGAACGACCACCGGCACCGCCCTGCATCTGGCGCATAAAGAACATAAACACGGCGATGATGATCAGGATCGGGAAACTGGCGACTAATAGCTGCTGCCAGAGACTGGCGCTTTCGGGCTCGCGACCGTTGAACTCAACGCCGCCGCGCACCATTTCATTAGTGAGCTCGTCGTCGATAATTTGCGGCTGAATGGTCTTAAAGCGGCTGCCGTCGGCTTTCTCACCGGTAATGACGAGACCATCGACCAACACATTCTTGATTTGGCCGGATTGCACATCCTGGACAAAGTCGGAATAGTTGAGGGATTCATCCCGGGATTGCGGCTTGAAGTTCTGGAAAACCATCAGCAGCACCGCGGCGATGATCAGCCACAACACCAAATTCTTTGCCATATCGTTCAAAGGGTATGCCCTCTTGCCTGTGCCTTGGTTTGCGCCTTGGCAACTTTATCCATTCCTTCCATCCCACCCAGTATAGGTGGCGAAAATCGTAAACCTGTCGCCCCGGTCATGGGGACTTTATCAAATCTCGGCAATTAAAGCCTCGCAAGTCAGCCCTTCTCGCCCCGTCTTACCCCTTAAAGCCACGCGCTACCACATAGACTTCACGGGAACGCGGGCGGGATGCACCGGGCTTGCGGGTTACTACCGTCTGATACTGACTGCGCAGGTCGCGAATCAGTTCATCGAATCCTTCCCCCTGAAAGACCTTGGCCACAAACGCGCCGCCTGACTTCAGGGTCTGGCGCGCCATATCCACCGCCAGCTCCACCAGATACATGGACGCAGGCTGATCGACAGCACGCACTCCACTCATATTGGGGGCCATATCGGAAATCACAAGGTCGGCGCGCTCTTCTCCGAGCTTTTCCAGCAGCTCGTTGAACACTTCTTCCTCGGTGAAATCACCTTGCACAAAGTCCACGCCCGCTAAGGCGTCCATGGGCAGGATGTCCGACGCCAGCACCCGGCCTTTGTGACCAACAAGTTCTGCAGCCACCTGAGACCAGCCACCAGGGGCGGCGCCGAGATCAACCACGGTCATGCCCGGCTTGATCAGGCGGTCCTTTCCCTGCAGCTCCTGCAGCTTGTAGGAGGCACGAGAACGGTAGCCGTCTTTCTGGGATTGTTTGACGTAGTGGTCGTTAAAATGTTCACGCAGCCAACGGTGGCTGCTCTTTGATCGGCCCATCAGTTACAATACATCGCTAATTTATGGGGTTGTCCACGCGGGTTGCCCACACGTCGAATACCCAAGTATGGGTTTAAGGATGGAGTATTGTATGCCTTTAACCGCTGACCGCAAAAAAGCGCTGCGCGCCCGTGGCCACAGCCTCAAGCCAATCGTGACCGTTGCCGACAAAGGTCTGACCGAAGGCGTTCTGGAAGAGTTGAATCGCGCGCTGGAGGATCACGAGCTGATCAAGGTGAAACTGGCGGTCAATGACCGCGATGTTCGCCGGGAACTGATTGGCGAACTGTGCAAGCAGAGCAAATCCGAGCTGGTGCAGGAAATCGGCAAAATCGCGCTGATCTTCCGCAAGGCGGAGAAGCCCAACGCGCGGCTTTCCAATTTGCTGCGCCCTTGATCTGCGGACTTCCAGATCACCTGCCCCCAGTCGACGTTAAGCGGTCGGGGGGCACCCTCCCAACTCACCGATCTGCCACTATGCGGCTAGCCATTTTCAGAAACACAAGATGCGTTTCGTAGAGACCAGCGCTGGCTATCGGCCTCACGAACCAACCAACACCCTTGCGCATTTTTCACCAGCCGAAAAATTCTCGGCGCCAAAAGATCTCGCCCGGTCAGTGGTCGGCCAGGGCCATCGGCAAGTCTGCCCTGCTCAAGGGCCAACAGACTACTTTTGGTAAACACATCGTCGGCAATTGTGACTGGGGCCCCACTGCTCGCGTCCACCAAAGCTTGTTGCAGCTCTTCAATGACCTCGGGTGTAACTTCTATCAACAGCGCTGGCTGATCTGATCCCGCAGCCGTCATGGATCCACACGCGGTATATACGACGGGCAAGCAACAAGCGATCAGCGCTTTCAGTTTTTTCCCCATTCCGATCACCTTACATAGATCCGGCTTTGACGCCACACAGGTTTCGGCACGATTCCTTCTAACAAAAGCATGTCTGCAGAAGCGGATCGCACCACACCCATGCTTGTGGCAGGAGCATCGCAGGACCCGGTATTAATGTAATTGAGTGCAGCCGCAAAGCGTGACTCATTCACATCACCCAGGGGATTATTCCAATCGTCGGCCACCTGGCAGCCAGTAACTTCAACACCCGCCTGGCCAGAGCCCAGCGGTGTAAAACCATCGGCATACTCACCAAAACCTTTGTCGTTTACACCCTGAAACTGAATACTGAAATAGGTGGTGCCGCAGTTGTCGGTAGGATAAAAACCAAATGGTTTACCACAGGTCGTCGCACCGATTTGTATCACTTCAACATCAATACCACGCAGACCGTTGATAATCGCCTCGCTGGCCGAGCAGGTATTGGGGCCAGTCAAAACAAAAACTCGGTTTAGATCGAGCGTCGGCAAAGGTTGGCCAGGAGCCGCGGAAAAGCCCAGTGTTTCATCATAAAATGGATTGGGCAGTAGCGGCTCTCCGGTAACAGGGTTGGTTTCCGGATGCTTGTCATTAAACTGGAGCAATTCGAAGATTCTGCCTGCTGTCGCAGTTTCACCGGCGATCATGTAGGACAGTTGGCTCGCGATCGCCAGATAACCTCCACCGTTGTAGCGAAGATCCAACACCAGCTCATCAATATTTTGCGCGCTCAACTCAGAAACGCCATTTACCAGCGCTAGCTCTGCTGTGGCGATATGGTCGTTAAACAACATGTAACCGACCTTGCGCCCCATGGCGCCGTCCACCACCTTGACGTTTTGCACAGGATCCGAAACCACCGGGTTCGCCGTCAAAGTCATCTCCTGCAGTTGTCCATCGGGGTATTCAAACAAGAAGGTATGCTGCTCACCTTCACTTGATGGAAATAAGCCTGCATTCAAAGCATCCACACCCACCTCAGATGTCACGTCGATACTGTAACCATCGATTTCCAGGATGCGAGCGCCGCGCGGTGGCAGCCCTACAGCATCTGCCTTAGCGGTGTACGCAACGAGCGCTTCCCGCGGCGGCAAGGAACTCAGCAATGCCCACTCCAGACCGTAGCCCACCGATACACCAGACTGGGACTGTGCAATCCACTCGTCCGTGGGTACCAGAAAATGGAACTGGTCCTTGGGCGTGCCTGACATGGTTAATTGGTTGGTTTTCAGGGTGTCGAAGTAGTCTTCCGTGGTAAATCCGTCTGGATCCTGGTCTTCAATTTCGTCATACCAGAGATACAGGTCGTTACTCCAACTGCGCATCCACATATTTTCATCCAGTGTGGTGCCTTTTACATCGGCGTATGCCTCCCCCGAAAAAGGATCGATACCTGTACGCGGCATATCACAGCGGTTGGCAAACGTTTCCGCGGGTAGAAATACCCCCTGCTGCCAACCAGTATCGGTATCACCAACCGGGTCTGGAGTGAAATTCTGAGAATTTGAGGATGATCCCCCACCGCCACCACCACAGGCTATGAGGGAAGTGGCCCCCAAAAAACACAGTGATTTACCCAGAGCGCGCAAATAGCGGACTGGGAGGGCTGAAGAACGATGTAAGGACATGGTCGCTCCGTGCGTTGCGATGTTTTTATAATTGGTACAGCCGATTAGATTATCCCAGCTGCACTCCAGGTAAAACCCCGCCTACGTTTGACCTTGGTCAATATTCAGACAAAAAAAACGGCCCACCTTGCGGGGGGCCGTTTTTTGTACGAACCGGTTCTGGAAAATCAGGCCGGATTCATCTTACCCAGTACGCTCTGCAGACTCTCCTTCGCATCACCAAACAGCATGCGCGAGTTGTCTTTGTAGAACAGCGGGTTGGCAACACCGGCGTAGCCGGAGGCCATAGAACGCTTCAGCACAACAACTTTTCCAGCCTTCCACACTTCCAGTACCGGCATGCCGGCGATGGGCGAACCGGGCTTTTCCACTGCATCCGGGTTCACGGTGTCGTTCGCACCGATTACCAGTACCAGATCGGTTTCCGGGAAGTCATCGTTGATTTCTTCCATTTCCAGCACGATGTCGTAGGGCACATTGGCCTCTGCCAGCAGCACGTTCATGTGCCCAGGCAGACGGCCCGCCACCGGGTGGATACCGAAGCGTACAGTCTTGCCAGCTTTGCGCAGCTTGTCAGTGAGATCACTTACCGCCTGCTGCGCGTGGGCTACCGCCATACCGAAGCCTGGAACGATGACGATGTTTTTGGCTGCCTTCAGGTCATCCGCCAGCTCGTCGTGGCTAGTTGCAACCACTTCGCCTTCGACTTCACTGTCACCACCAGCCACTTCACCATCGGAACCGAAACCACCCAGAATCACGCTGATAAAGGAGCGGTTCATACCGCGACACATGATGTAACTGAGGATGGCACCGGAGGAACCAACCAAAGCACCGATAACAATCAGCAGGTCGTTGCTCAGCATAAAGCCAGTCGCCGCAGCGGCCCAGCCGGAGTAGCTGTTCAGCATGGAGATTACTACCGGCATATCCGCACCACCGATCGCCGCGATAAGGTGGATACCCAGCAACAGTGCGATACCCGTCATAACCAGCAGGTTAATGATGGTGGCATTGCTCACATCCGCTGGAATGAACTGGGCACCCAGCACCAAGCAAATCACCAGCGCGATCAGGTTCAGCCAGTGGCGTGCCGGCAGCATCAGCGGTTTACCGGAGATCAGGCCCTGCAGCTTGCCGAAGGCAACGATAGAACCGGTCAGGGTGATCGCGCCGATGAATACGCCGATATAAATCTCGGAGTTATGCACAATGTGTGCGGCACCTTCAAGATTGATACGCGGATCCAGGTAGCCACCCCAGCCGATCAGCACTGCGGCCAGACCAACAAAGCTGTGCAGCAACGCCACCAGCTGCGGCATCGCAGTCATTTCGACCTTGCGCGCCAGATGGATACCAATCACAGCACCTACGCCCATGGCAATAGCCACCGGCAGGTAGGCACCAGAGGTGATACCGGCGATGGTCGCGATGATGGCAACAGCCATACCCACCATGCCGTAAAAATTACCGCGTCTTGCGGTTTCGTGTGTAGACAGTCCGCCGAGGCTCAGGATAAACATCACCGCGGAGAACAGATACGCCATAGAAATTACGCCATTCATGTCTGCCTCTCCTTATCGACGGAACATTTTCAGCATACGGTGGGTTACGAAGAAGCCACCGAAGATATTGATACTGGCAAACAGTACCGCCACAAACGCCATTACCGTTACCAGGAAGGAACCGGTGGCCCCTACCTGCAACAAAGCACCGATAATCACAATGCCTGAGATGGCGTTAGTCACACTCATTAACGGGGTGTGCAGCGCGTGGGACACGTTCCAGATCACCTGCCAGCCGATAAAGATGGCCAGAACAAACACCGTAAAGTGGGCAACAAAATCCGCCGGGGCAGATTTACCCAATGCCAACAGCAACAGGCCAGCAACGGCCCAAAAGGCCACCAGAGACAGAGGGGAAGACTTCTTCTCCGGCTTTGGCTCCACTTCGATCTGAGGCTCCGGCTGCTTTTGCTGCGGCGCGGCAGAGATTTTCGGCGGGGGGGCGGCCAGGTAATTTCACCTTCCTTCACCACAGTGGCACCGCGAATAGCTTCATCTTCGAAGTTGATTTCGATTTCACCGTTCTTTTCCGGTGTCATATCCGTCAACAGATGGCACAGGTTGGTGGCATACAGGGTGGAAGACTGAGTGGCTGCGCGGCTGGCCAGATTGGTGTAACCCAAAATAGTGACGCCACTCTTCACAACCTTTTTATCGGCTTCGGTGAAGTCACAGTTACCGCCCATTTCCGCCGCCAGGTCCACAACCACAGAACCGTCGGCCATGGTTTCTACCATGTCCGCCAGCCACAGCTTCGGTGCCGGCTTGCCGGGGATCAGAGCGGTAGTGATGACAATGTCCACTTCCTCGGCCTGTTCACGGAAAAGAGCCATTTCGGCGTCGATGAACTCTTTGGACATTTGCTTGGCGTAACCGCCGGTGCCGGAACCATCTTCCTCGATTTCCACGGTGAGGAATTCCGCGCCCATGGACTCCACCTGCTCGCGTACTTCCGGGCGGGTGTCGAAGGCGCGCACGATGGCACCCATGCTCTTGGCAGTGCCAATTGCAGACAGGCCCGCAACACCGGCACCAATCACCAGCACCTTGGCGGGTGGAACCTTACCGGCGGCAGTGATCTGGCCAGTAAAGAAGCGACCAAACTCGTGGGCCGCTTCAATCACTGCACGGTAGCCGGCAATGTTGGCCATGGAGCTCAACGCATCCATTTTCTGTGCGCGGGAAATACGTGGAATAGACTCCACCGCCAGCGCGTTAATGTTTTTATCTGCAAATTTCTTCAGCAGCGCTTCGTTTTGCGCCGGCTTCAGAAATGCCACCAGCGTGGCGCCACTGGGAATCAGGTCCAGCTCAACCTCATTTGGCTGCTGTACTTTCAGTACGATGCCGGCCTGACTCAGACAATCGGCCGCGTTGGCGCACAGCTTGGCACCGGCCTGTTCATATTCTGTGTCGGGGAAGTTAGCTCCTTCACCGGCACCCTGCTCAATGACAACGTCAAAGCCCAGCGACTGCAAACGCTTTACGCTGGCTGGCGTTGCGGCGACCCGCGACTCTCCAGGCGCAGTCTCCTTTGGTATGGCAATAATCACCGTTTGTGCTCCCGTTAAAAGATTTGTCGTTGTTATAAACCCAAGACCCTGATACGACCATTTGGGCTGTCCTTTGTAGGACGAAACACTACCGCCGAATTTAATTCCACCAGCGCAGCCTTTTATTCGGGTCGCCCCGAAACAACAAATTAAAAGGCAAAGACAGGCCTGCCCCGGAAAAAACAGTTTCCGGAGAAATTAAAACCTTTTCGGTAAGTCGCTGCATTAAAGAGAATAAATTTCGGCGACGGAAATAGAGGATTCTTATTAGTCGCTTTAAGGAAATTTATTAAAAATATCGAAAATCGCTCAAAAAACAGCAGATTACGTTACACCTGAAACGAAAAAGTGACACAAGAACATATATATCATGACAAAACGTACTTAAATACATGCAGAGGGGTAAATGAAAATAATGGCGCGAAAAAGCGCTATATGCCTAAGGACGAGTCGTATAAGGGATTATTTAATTAACTATTCCAAACCGTTTAGTTAAGTAATAACCCTTTGAAATGGAATCGATGCGGCATTGGAATAGGTATCAAATAAAACCAATATTTGAATAAGTTTTACGGCCTATATAAATCGTATTAGGTGAATCGATTTCCGCTGCAACCATATTTTATATGGCACATTAGTGGGTTTGAGCAGGTAAAAATCCTAAAGGGAGCAATTGCGCCTGCACCGGGTCTGAGCGCAAATATTGCAGGAAGCGAATGGCCAGGTTGCGCTGCCGGGTACCCCGCAAAATTACCAGCTGCTGGTCCAGCGGCGGGTGGAACTGATAGGGGATACGCATAAACTGCGCACGGCGCCCAGATGCCAGAGCCTGACCGTAAGGGATCAACCCCAGATCACCCTCGCCCTGGTGCAACATGATCTGAGCGTGCCCCGAATGCCCCGCGTACACCACGCGGTTCTTTACCCTCGGCCACAATCGCAGTTTCTTTAACATCTTGACCGCCGCATCCCCGTCGGGGGCGAGCTGCGGGTCCGCCACGACCAACTTGTGTTTGCCGCGCCCCAATAACAGGATGAGCTGGCGAGGGGTGAGTGTCGCACCGGAAGCGCCCTGTGACGCCAGTGCAGCAAGGGTAGAGAAGCCCGAGGACTTGTTGGTGGAGATCTTGGCGCTGGCCCACACCGCCAGCTGTCCGCGCGCATAGGTCTGACGACTGGCAGGAACGGTCAGTCCCGCTTTCTCCAGCAGCACCGGGCGCGCCATATCGGCAGAGAGAAACAGATCGAAAGGGTGTTCAGCATCGCCAGCGCGAATCTCACTGTAAAGCAGGCCGCTGGCGCCGGCGGTGATCACCAGGCGGCAACGGCAATGCTGTTCGAAAGATGGCCGCAATGCCTCAAGCGCCGGTTGAAAGCTGGCGTCTACCGCGATGCGCAGCACCTTCGGGGTGCGCTCGCCGCAACTGGACAGGGCGACAGCGGCCGCGATAGCAAAGATGATCGCAAACAGCCGCCGAAGTAACTTACCGCTCTTAAAATTAAGGGCAAAGCTCGAGTCTCGTACCAACATTCGAATACAAATACCTCAATTCGAATACACCCCCACGGTCCGCTGACGGGTTAGCACCATTCTGAAAACAGCACCAATCTTTGTGCTACCCCTGCAGTAGGCTGTAATCCTCCGGCCGATTCAGATTCAGGTGCCAATCACCCTCCGGGGCAGGCAGTTGCACACAGCCAACAAAACCAAACAGCGCCCGCACCGAAGCGATCGCATTCCCTGCGGCTGCAGCACCCAGGTACTTGCGGCTGCGCGCGCCCAGAGGAAGCCAGCACGGTAGAAAGTAGTCACCGAAGCACACCGCCTGCTCTACGGTCTGCCCAGCCACACACAGCTGCTCCAGTAGGGCCGACGACACCAGTGGCATATCCACTGGCACCACCAGCAGTGCATCGCAGGCAAGCTCCCACTGACGTAAATGCTGATCAATGGCCTGGAGCCCCCCGAGCGGACCAGCAGCTTCTACCTGGTCAGGAATGCCGCCAGGGCGACGCCCACTCACCAGCGGCGCCATCATCTCCATGCCCTCGGGCACTTGAACCTGCTCCAGCTGATGCTTCGCCTGCTCGAGCAGTGTCCGCCCATTGGATAATTTTAGCAGTGCCTTGTCCCGCCCCATACGACTTGAGAGTCCGCCAGCGAGAACAACCGGGCACACCCGAGTACTCGGCGTTGAATGATGACCTGATGGCGATGTCATTTATTACTGCATCCTGACACTTGAACCCCGTGGCACCAGCTTGCCACGTTCGGTGAATGGCGAAACCATACAGCAAAATTACCGCAAATTAGCTTCGCATATTCCATCTTTAGAAAATGTAGCCCAAAAGGACCCTCCCGGTGCACTCCGAGCTCTGCACCATATTGCCGCGCGAACGCCCATCTGCGCACCATACCGAGCCACACCAAACCATATTTATCCAAATGATGACGCAACCAATGGTGTACTCACTGCGCATCATCGCCATTTGCACCACTAGAGCGCAATCCCGCGCCAGAAGGCGACGAATCGATACTGAATCTCCCATATAAAGCACACGCTCTACTAAATTTGCACCCATTGGTACGAGTTTTGATTGACCAGATGCCAGTGGCACTGAGGCCCGGCCGCACAATCCGTGCCGCCGGGCCTTTTCTATTGCACGCGAATATCCAGGGAGATGTCCATGGTTGCCAGCCCATGTGCAGACCAGACTACCGCCATATACCTTCAGCTCAGCAAAGCTGCTCTCGGGGCTGCGCTGCTATTTAGTGCGACAACTGCCGCTGGTGCGGAAGAAAACATTGCCCAAATGCCCGGGGACATGATTCGCAACAGTACCTTCGACCTCAATTTTCGCCCTCGCTACGAGCATGTGCGCGAAGTTTCTTTTCCCAATCATGCCACTGCCGGTACTCTGCGCAGCCGCGCGACCTGGACCAGTGCCCGCTGGGATGGCTGGGAGTTCTTGCTGGAAGGCGACAATGTCACCTACATCAGTAGCGAGAAATTCAACAACACAGAGAACGGACGCACCCAGTACCCGGTCATTGCCGACCCGGAATACAGCGAGGTGAACCGCGTTCAGCTGAGCTACAAGCACAACAAGAACCTACTCACCCTGGGCAGACAGCGTATTAATTTTGACGATCAGCGCTTTATTGGCGGCGTTGGCTGGCGCCAGAACGAACAGACATACGATGCGTTACGCGGTGAGTGGGCATTCGACGACCGGTTCACAGGTGACTACTTCTATTCCTGGAACGTCAACCGGATCTTCGGCCCGGATGGTGCCGACGGAGACATTGGCGGGCCGGTAAACGCGCTGCGACTAAAATACAAGGTACGTCCAAATCAAACCCTCAGCGGCTTTTTCTATAGCCTCGATTTCCACGAATTTGACGAATTAGCGAGCGTCACCGCCGGCTTCAAGTGGAGTGTGGACTGCGAAACCTTCCGCTGGCACCTGCGTGCAGCCACCCAGAGCGATACCGGACGCAACCCCTACGATTACCGCGCGGAGTACTACAACGCGGAGTTCGGCACCAAGCCAGAACAGAAATACAAGTTTGCCGGATTTGTCGGTACCGAGTGGCTCACCGGTGATGATCAGTGGGCATTTCAAACCCCGCTGGCCACGCTGCACAAGTTCCAGGGCTATGCAGACAAATTCCTGACCACACCCGTCGACGGCATCCGCGACTACTATGCTGGCGGCTCAGTGGTTATTTCTGGCATTAAGTTTGCAGCAACTTTGCATAAATTCTATAGCGATCGCTTCAGCCGCGAGTACGGTAACGAACTCGACCTGGTGGCGACCTATGCCATAACAAAAAATATCGACCTGCTCGCCAAATACGCCACCTACGACGCTGACACCTTCAGCAGCGATACGGACAAATTCTGGCTGCAGTTCGAATTGAAGTTTTAATAGAGCGATGACGAGCACCCCAATCAGCATTTTACTGGTCGATGACCAGACCGAGCGCGCGACCATGGTGTCCGAGCAGCTCACCGCTGCCGGATACAACCTGTTAGCGCAGCTTTCCAGCGCCGAAGGCCTCCTATATCAGGTAGAAAAACACCGCCCAGATATCGTGTTGATCGATATCGAATCTCCCGACCGGGACATTCTTGAAAGCCTCTCCGTAATCAACCAGCACAACCCTACGCCGGTGGCGATGTTCTCAGCCCGCGGTGGCGCAGATTTCATCAGTAGCGCGGTGGACGCCGGTGTCAGTGCCTATATGGCGGAAGGCCTTTCTGCGGAACGCGTCGCGCCGGCCATCGAAATCGCCATGGCACAGTTCCGCAGCTATCAGCAGCTGCGGCAGTCTCTGGAGCGCACCCAGCAACAGCTGGACGAACGCAAAATTATTGAGCGAGCCAAGGGGCTATTAATGGCCCGCAAAAATATCAGCGAGCAGGCCGCCCATCAGACCCTGCGCACCCTGGCGATGAACAGCAACTCCACCATGCGCAATGTCGCCGAACAAATCGTCACGCATCTGCAAACACCGGCCAGATAGCGAGATTTGACACAGAATTTTAAAGATTGCCGAGAGTAATACCGTGAGCAGCCTGCAAGTCGAAAAGCCAAAACTCAAACTGCTCTATCTGCGTCTGACAGATAGCGCCCCACTGATCATCGCCCATGAGCTCGGACTATTTGAGCAGCATGGGCTGCAAGTGACATTAAAGCGGGAAACGTCCTGGGCCACATTGCGGGATAAGCTCATCGGCGGTGCCGCGGACGCAGCCGCGATGCTTGCGCCCATGCCGCTCACCCTCAAGCAAACCCTGCCAAACTGCGAAGAAGAGCTGCTCAGCGGCCTGATCCTCAGCTGTAATGGCAATGGGATTACCTTATCCAGCGACCTCTACAGCAAGTTAAACCCACAATCTGACGATGCGGATGGCGTAGGTACGGCGCTGAAGCAGTTTGTTGACGAACAAGCATCGGATGCAGCACCGCTCACGTTTGCCAGCGTGTATCCGTTTGCCAGTCACACCCTGCAGCTACGCCATTGGTTAAGCAGTGCCGGGATTAACCCCAACACCGATGTACGCCTACAGGTCTTGCCACCGGAGCAAATGGTGGACCACCTGCGCCGTGGGGATATTGATGGTTTCTGCGTTGGCGAACCCTGGAACACCTTTGCCGCCCAGGAAGGTATCGGGGTTATCGCCACCCCGAACAACGCCCTGATGCCCGCAATGCCAGAAAAAGTACTCGCGGTTACACGCAGCTGGCACGAAGCAAATCCCGCCACCCATATGGCGTTGCGCGCTGCACTACTGGAAGCGTGCGGATGGCTCAGCGATCGCACCAACCGTCGTGACGCAGCGGGAATTCTGGCGCGTCCGGAATACCTCAATCTTCCTGATGACGTAGTAGCAGTGTCCCTGAACGATCAGCTGTATCGTAAAAAGGACATGCCTCCCGAGCAGAATACAGGCTGGCATTTGTTCGCCCACCCACAGACAGATCACGGGCGCCCATCCCCGCAAAAAGCACGCGAGTTGCTTTCCCTGTGTAACGAGATCGCGCCGGTTGATACCGATACTGCGGAGCTCTTCGACTCCGACCTCTACCAGCAAACCCTCGACTACCTCCGCTTGCGCGAGAGGCATTCGCCCAAGTCCCGTACTCCCAAGTCTTGAGCACCGAAGCCACACACAAGCTATTAGCGTCTTCCGCCCTATTCAGCCCTAAAGTGAAATCCGCACACGCCCACCCTCGGTGCACAATCGTGCACCACCCCACTCAAAGCACACCAAAACGGGGCGAGGCCGATATCTGGCTGCGCCCCTCAACCGCTCACAAGTAACTAGCGCTGGAACATTACCGCGCGTTATCGGTCAGGTTTCGCGTCCAATGCGCCATTTTTTTGCAACACAGCGCACCAGTTTCGGCCTGCGACCCGGTTTACGCACAACCATGGCACAGTTATTGAATAGCTATTACGTAGTTATTGAGTAGCTAAATCGTAATTAACCACAAGCAGAGCCACCTGCATGGTAGAGAACCTCGCAGGTGATGCTTACTTTAACTTGTTGACACTTATCAGTAGGACAGCGAAGTCCACCGGCGGCAGCCAGGGTGCCCCGTGGGCTTTTTTTATGCCCGCCGTTTGGAGCCTTGCCGAGCAAGCCGACAGATTCAGAACACAAACTAACGGGATAACATTATGTCCAGTGACTCCTTAAACCTATTTTCCTTTAAGGGAAAAATCCGGGTACTGCACCTCACCTGGATTGCCTTCTTTATTACCTTCTTTGCCTGGTTCAACCATGCACCACTATTGATGGCAATTGCCGACAGTCTGTCGCTCACTTCGGAACAGGTAAAAACCCTGCTGATCCTGAACGTCGCGCTAACCATTCCTGCGCGCGTGATTATCGGTATGTTGACGGACAAGTACGGTCCGCGGCTGACGTATTCTCTGCTGCTGGCAATCGGCAGTATCCCCTGCTTTATTTTCGCGCTGGCCGACAGCTTTACCGCGGCGGCGATTGGCCGCTTCCTGCTGGGCTTCATTGGCGCCGGTTTCGTAGTTGGCATTCGCATGGTTTCCGAGTGGTTCCCAGCCAAACAGCTGGGCACTGCGGAAGGTATCTATGGCGGCTGGGGTAACTTCGGCTCTGCTGCCGCGGCTATGAGTCTGCCAACCATCGCACTGCTGTTTGGCGGCGACGACGGCTGGCGTTACGCGGTGGGTCTGACTGGTGCGATTGCGCTGGTTTACAGTGTGATTTACTACCGCTCCGTGACCGACACCCCCAAAGGTGGTACCTACTTCAAGCCGAAAAAAATTGGCGGCATGGAAGTTTCCAGCCCTGCGGATTTCGTACTGCTGCTGATCATGAAAGTGCCTATGTATGCGGCACTGGCACTGCTTACCTGGAAATTGTCCCCGTCCGGTGTCGGTATGCTGGCGCAATCTGTCGCTATTGTGATTTACGTGGCTCTCGCCGCTCTGTATGCGTTTGATGCGAAGAAGTGTTACGACATCAACAAAGAGATTTTCGTAAAACTGCCAGAGCCGATCCATCGCTATCAGTTCAAGCAGGTTGCGGTTCTGAACATTCTTTACTTCGCGACTTTTGGTTCCGAGCTGGCGGTTGTTTCCATGCTGCCGCTGTTCTTCTCCGAAACTTTCACTCTCGATCCGGTAAAAGCTGGCCTGTTGGCTTCCGCATATGCGTTTATGAACCTGATGTCCCGCCCTGCCGGCGGCCTGATCAGTGACCGCTTTGGTCGTAAGAGCACGCTGCTGATTTTGACTGCGGGCCTGGCGCTGGGCTATCTGACCATGAGTATGATCGACGCTGAATGGCCGCTGTATCTGGCAGTAGCTGCGGCGATGGCGTGCTCTTTCTTTGTTCAGTCCGGTGAAGGTGCGGTGTTTGCGGTGGTACCGCTGATCAAACGTCGCCTGACCGGCCAGATCGCTGGTATGACGGGTGCTTACGGCAATGTGGGTGCGGTGTTCTACCTGACCGTGCTGAGCATGGTGTCTTACCAGACCTTCTTCCTGGTGATTGCTGGTACCGCGGTACTGGGCTTTGTTACCCTGCTATTCCTTGAAGAGCCAGAAGGTCAGATGGCCGAGGTTATGCCGGATGGTAGCGTTTCACTGATCGACGTTGCTTAATTCAGGTAATGGGGTAACCACTTAGGTAGTTTTGTGGCGCGGCGTGCCGGAATCCATTTTCGAGACACGCCGTGAGCCCGTCCCTGGGGGCTTGTCCGCGAGATCCCTCTCGCAGACAGTCCCGAAAACGGATTCCGGCACACCGCTTATCGCATAAATCTCAGCCCTGCCGATACTGAGAGGACCACTTTGAACCACACCTGCGAAACCACTACTGTGTCAGACTCGGATCAAAAAGCCTCCAATTCCGAAAACCTAGAGTTCGCCACTGCGACCGAGTGCGGGCTGCGCGCTTACAATGACGACGCCGTGGCCGCATACCGGGCTACCGGTAGCGATTTGCGCTATCGCGGCTCCATAGCGGCAATCGCCGATGGGGTTGGTAGTGCCGAGGCAGGCGGTGCGGCAGCGCGGGCAGCAATCAGCGGTTTTATTTCCGACTACTACAGCACGCCGGACTCCTGGTCGGTAAAACAGGCCAGTGCGCGGGTGCTTCATGCCCTAAATAGCTGGCTGTATCGACAAAGTGGTGGCGCCGACGAGGTACAGCGCGGCTGGCTAACCACTTTTTCTGCGGTGATTTTGAAGGGGTCTACCGCGCACCTAATCCATATCGGTGACTCGCGTATTTACCGGTTACGTGACGGTAATCTGGAGTGCCTGACTCGAGATCACAGCCGTGCACTCGGCCCGGATCGCACCTTTTTAAGTCGTGCGCTCGGTATGGATGCGCATATCGAGGTGGACTATCGGCGAGAGCCTCTGGAAGCCGGCGACCTCTTCTGTGTTACCACCGACGGCATTCACGACTTTTTGCCAAGAAGCCAATTCACCGAGCTGCTCATCAGGCATCAAATGGATGCAGCGAAACCATTGATGGCAGCAGCGCTGGATAATGGCAGTAAAGATAATCTGAGCCTGGCGTTGTGCCGCGTTAATTTGGTGGATGCGGTGCAGGCGGACGATGTTATGGTGGCCACCAGCCAACTGCCATTCCCACCAGCCCTACAGCCCGGAAATAAAATTGACGGCTACGAAGTATTGCAGGAATTGCATGCAAGCAGCCGCAGCTACCTGTATTTAGTGCGGGACATGGACGCCGATACGGACGGTCAACCTGAGCAGCTATTGGCCCTCAAGGCGCCATCGGAAAACTTCAGTGATGATCCAGCCTATATCGAGCGCTTTATTGCCGAAGAGTGGACAGGACGCCGCCTGGAACACCCGGCGATCGTGCAAATATATCCGCCCCGCAAGCAACGTAAGTTTCTCTACCACGTTATGGAGTATGTGGACGGGCAAAACCTTCGCCAGTGGATGCAACTCAACCCTGAGCCGCCACTGGATCAGGTGCGTAACCTGGTAGAGCAATTGGTAAGCGCCCTGCGCCGCCTGCAACGATTAGAAATCGTGCACGGCGACCTTAAGCCAGAGAACATCATGATCGATACGGCAGGGCGCCTGAAGCTGATCGACTTGGGTGGCGCTAACGCTGCAGGTCTGCAGGAATTACTGCGCTACCAGGATAGTGCACCGCCGGGCAGCAAAAACTATTGCGCGCCGGAGTATTTCTTCAGTGACGCCGCCAGTCATCGCTCAGATATATTCTCCCTCGGTGTCATTGCGTATGAGATGCTGACTGGAAACTACCCATATAAAGAACGTTTCGGCAGCAGCCACTATCAACTGAAGAACTATGCGAGTTTGCGCTACATCAGCGCGCGGCAATATCGCGAGGACATTCCGGAATGGATTGACGGCGCCCTGCGTCAGGCCTGCGCGCCAGATCCAAAAAACCGTTACCCGGCACTGTCAGAGTTTGTTCACGACCTTCGCACCCCGAACAAAAAATTCGACACGGCGGAAAAGCCACCACTAATCCAGCGCAACCCATTGCTCTTCTGGCAAACCGTTGCCGTGCTCGCGGTACTCTCCCACCTGCTGTACTTCCTCTAAGCGCGCAACCAAAGTACATCGTCGCGTCCCAATCTGGGGCGCACAGAAGTAGCGCGCACCAATTTGCAGCATCCAACCCTCGTAAAACGCCAATTAACCACAAAAACTCTACGGTTTCCCGGTGCCAGCGGGCTCAACAAAAGTTGGCACAGAGATTGAATACCTTTAGTCACAATCTGAAATTCTTTTAGCAAGGCAACGGCGCCTGACACTCTTCGACAGAAGAGGGTAAGCCCGTGCAGCCTTAGCATCTCCCTGCATCTGTGGCTCCCCACTTTTCTGTCGAACATGTCAGGTACCAATACTCGGTAAGACTCCGGGTACAACCTGGTAAATCACGGCAGAGATTATGGTTAAGCAAAAAATCGTCGTCATCGGCAACGGCATGGTGGGCCACCACTTCCTGGAACAACTGGCGAATCGCCCCGAGCGGGAGTTGTTCGACGTACTGGTATTTTGTGCCGAACCCCGCCCAGCCTACGACCGCGTCCACCTCTCCGAGTACTTCGGTGGACGTACCGCCGACGATCTGGCGATGGGCAAGGTTGAGCAGTATCGCGAATGGGGCTACGACCTGCGTCTCAACGACGCCGCAGTAAGCATCGACCGCGAAAACAAAATCGTCACCTCTGCCAGCGGTGCCAGCGAGACCTATGATCACCTGGTGCTCGCCACCGGTTCCTATCCTTTCGTACCGCCAATCCCCGGCCATGAACACAGCAAGTGTTTTGTTTACCGCACCCTAGAAGATCTCGACAAGATCCAAGCGGCCGCCAACGACGGTAAGGTTGGTGTAGTTGTAGGTGGCGGTCTGCTGGGGCTGGAAGCGGCCAATGCTCTTAAGCAGCTGGGCCTTGAAGCCCACGTGGTGGAATTCGCTCCCGGCCTGATGTCTGTGCAGCTGGATGAAGGCGGCTCCAACCTACTGCGCGAAAAGATTGAAGAGCTGGGTGTAACTGTACACACCAGCACCGCGACCGAGCTGATCGAAGAAGTGGACGGCGGCCGCCTGCGCATGAACTTCAAGGGCGACAAATCTCTCGATACCGATTTGATTGTCTTCTCTGCCGGTATCCGCCCTGAAGACAGTTTGGCCAAATCTGCCGGCATCGAGTTGGGTGAGCGTGGCGGTATCGTTGTCGACAACAACTGCCGTACCTCGGACAAAAGTATTTTCGCCATCGGCGAATGTGCCCTGTTCAATAACTTCATCTACGGCCTGGTAGCTCCCGGCTATACCATGGCGCGCACCGCGGTCTCCCTGTTGTGTGGTGAGGCAGCGGAATTCAACGGCGCGGACATGAGCACCAAGCTGAAGCTCCTGGGCGTGGAAGTTGGCTCCATCGGGGATGCCCACGGCCGCGCCGAAGGTTCAGCCGCGATCACCTTCGTCGATGAGCAGACCGGCGTGTACAAGCGCATGATCACCGACAGCGAAGGGAAAAAGCTGCGCGGTGCAGTACTGGTCGGAGACACCGGCGACTACGACACTCTGCTGCAATACCACTTGAATGACATGGATCTGCCGGAGCATCCCGAACAGCTGATCCTGCCAGCGCTGGATGGCGCCGCACCAACTCTGGGTGCCGATGCCCTGCCGGATACAGCCACCATCTGCTCCTGCCACAACGTCAGCAAAGGCGACATCGTCGGCGCCGTTCAGGGTGGCTGCTGCTCCGTAGGTGAAGTGAAAGACTGCACCAAAGCAGCGACTGGCTGTGGTGGCTGTGCTGCCCTGCTGAAAAATGTTGTGGACACCGAACTGGCCGCGCTGGGTGTCGAGGTCAATAACGACCTATGCCCGCACTTCCCATACACCCGCCAGGAAATCTTCCACATGGTGCAAGTGGAAGAAATCAAAACCTTTGAAGAACTGCTGGAAAAACACGGCACTGGCAAGGGTTGCGAGATCTGTAAGCCCACTGCAGCCTCAATTTTCGCCTCCCTGTGGAATGAACACATTCATGAGAAGCCGCACGTTGGCCTGCAAGACACCAACGATACGTTTATGGCCAACATGCAGAAGAACGGCACCTACTCCGTTGTTCCGCGTATTGCCGGTGGCGAAATCACCCCGGACAAGCTGATCGTACTCGGGGAAGTGGCGAAGAAATACGACCTCTATACCAAGATCACCGGCGGCCAGCGTATCGACCTGTTTGGCGCCCGCCTGGAAGAGCTGCCAGAGATCTGGCGCGAACTGACCGACGCTGGCTTCGAAACCGGCCACGCCTACGGCAAGTCACTGCGTACCGTGAAGTCCTGCGTGGGCAGCACCTGGTGTCGCTTTGGTGTTCAGGACAGCGTGGGCATGGCCCTCACTGTTGAGAACCGCTACAAGGGATTGCGCTCTCCGCACAAAATCAAAATGGCAGTATCTGGCTGTACGCGCGAGTGTGCGGAAGCACAGAGCAAAGACATCGGTGTGATCGCTACCGAAAACGGCTGGAACCTGTATGTATGTGGTAACGGCGGTATGCGCCCGCGCCACGCCGACCTGTTCGCGACCGATCTGGATGACGTCACCCTGATCAAGTACATCGACCGCGTGCTGATGTTCTACGTGCGCACTGCCGACAAGCTGCAGCGTACCTCTGTATGGCTGGAAAACCTGGAAGGCGGTCTCGATTACCTGCGCGAAGTTGTGATCGAGGACAAGCTGGGCATCTGCGACGAGCTGGAGCGTCAGATGACCAACGTGGTTGGCACCTACCAGTGTGAATGGAAAACCGCGATCAACGACCCGGAAATGCTCAAACGCTTCCGCCAGTTCGTTAACACCGACGAGAAAGACGAAAAGATCGTATTCGTAGAAGAGCGCCAGCAGCGTCGCCCAGCTACCGAAGAAGAGATCGTCAAGATCGCAGAGCCGGCATAAGCCGGCTCACATTAGTAAACAGCGTTGAAGATTTCATAACCCTATTCTTTCCATACCATTGTGGAGAACCGAAATGAGCGAAGTTGCCATAACCCGCACCGAGTGGCTGCAAGTCTGCAAGCGATCAGATCTTGTAGCCGATTCCGGAGTGTGCGCTCTTGTGGGCGATCGACAGATTGCCCTGTTTTTTTTACCCGAACAGGAACCCCAGTTATTCGCGATCGATAACTGGGATCCTGTCGCCAAAGCCGGTGTTATTGGCCGCGGTCTTGTTGCGGAAATCGATGGTGAAGTCACCGTGGCATCGCCGCTGTACAAACAACACTATCGACTGACCGATGGCCAGTGTCTGGAAGAAGAAGCTATCCAGCTCGCGGTCTACCCTGTCGCTTTCGATGGCGATGACGTACTGATTCAGGTCGATCAATAACAACAAATAAGCAGTCGAAGATGGCATTAACAGAGCTGTTTAGCGCCCATAGATCCTGTACCACCTGCCCCTATTGCGGCGTGGGATGTGGAGTCGCCGCAACCAGGGAAACCACCCCTGACAATCAAGGTGGCGAAGAAGATGTGATCCGAATCCAGGGAGACGATCAGCATCCAGCCAACAAAGGTAAACTTTGTGTAAAGGGGTCTTCCCTTGCGGACACGCTGGGAAACCACGGGCGCCTGTTGAAGCCACAACTGCATGGCGAAGAGTGTGAATGGGACACCGCACTGAATTTTGCCGCTACGAAACTGCGCGAGACAATCGATGCGCACGGCCCGGACTCAGTGGCCTTCTACCTGTCCGGCCAGCTGCTGACCGAAGACTATTACGTTGCCAACAAACTGATGAAGGGGTATGTGGGCACCGCCAACGTCGATACCAATTCGCGCCTGTGCATGTCTTCTGCGGTTGCCGCCTACAAGCGCTCGCTGGGCGCAGACGCGGTACCCTGTAACTACGAAGATCTCGACGAGGCAGAACTGGTGGTACTGATCGGTTCCAACGCCGCCTGGACCCATCCGATCCTGTTCCAACGTATGCAGGCGAGTAAAGCCAAGCTTGTGGTCGTCGACCCTCGCGGCAGCGCCACCAGCGAAATGGCAGACCTGCACCTGGCCATTTCCCCGGGCAGTGATGCCGCTCTGTTTAATGGACTGCTCCACTACCTCACCGAGTTCGGTGCCCTTGATCAGGCGTTTATCGACAACCACACCGAAAACTTTACCGACGCACTATACGCCGCCGCAGAGTGGACCCCCGAAAAAGTCGCAGACCATTGCAGCGTCGAACTGGAACAGCTTCTCGAATTCTACGAGCTGTTCCGCAATACCGAAAAAGCCATCAGCTTTTATTCACAGGGCGTCAACCAGTCCAGTACCGGCACCGACAAGAACAACACCATTATCAATTGCCACCTGGCCACCGGCCGTATTGGCAAGCCGGGCTGCGGCCCCTTCTCCATCACCGGGCAACCCAATGCCATGGGTGGGCGTGAAGTCGGCGGGCTGGCGAACATGCTCGCCGCGCACATGGACTTTACCGAAGAGAATATCGACCGTGTCGGTCGCTTCTGGAATGCCAGTAACATGGCCCAAGGGCCGGGCCTGAAAGCGGTTGAGCTGTTTAATGCAGTGGAAAGCGGTCAAATCAAAGCCGTATGGATTATGGCCACCAATCCGGCGGTGAGCATGCCGGACGCACGCCGCGTCGCAAATGCACTGAAGAACTGCCCCACCGTCATTGTTTCCGACTGTGTTGGCGATACCGATACCGCACGCTGTGCCGACCTACTCCTACCCGCCACAACCTGGGGCGAGAAAACCGGTACCGTTACCAACTCCGAACGCCGCGTGTCCCGCCAGAAAGGCTTCCTCCCCAAACCCGGCGAAGCCCGCCACGATTGGGAAATTATCTGTGATGTAGCAAAACGCCTGGGCTTCAGTGAAGCCTTCGACTTCCAGTCGCCCGCCGATATTTTCCGCGAACACGCCGCGCTTTCCGGTTTTGAAAACAACCGCGAACAGGCCCGTCGCGCGTTTGATATCTCCGCGCTGGCCAATATCAGCGACCACGAATACGACTTCTTCACCCCGGTACAGTGGCCAGTAAACGCAGACAACCCACAGGGCACTGCGCGCCTGTTTAGCGATGGCGATTTCTACACCCCCAATGGACGCGCCCGTTTTGTTGCCGTACAGCCACAGAGCCCAAAGCAGGAAACCCGCGACGAATACCCACTGGTATTAAACAGCGGCCGCTTGCGCGACCAGTGGCACACCATGACCCGCACCGGCCGCGCACGCCAACTACTGGACCACAGCGAGGCCCCAGAACTTCACGTGCATCCGCAGGAAGCGGAAAAATTTGGTATTCAGGATGAACAGCTGGTCCGTGTGGAAAGCGAAAAAGGCCAGTTCTTCGGCCGCGCCAGAGTCACCCCCAGCCAGAAACCCGGTCAACTGTTCGCGCCCATTCACTGGAGCGACAGCCTCGCCCACAACGCCACCGTCAGCGCCCTGGCCATTCCCTATACCGACCCGTTCTCGGGGCAACCGGAATTAAAACAGGTCGCGGTCAATATGGAGCCGCTCACCGCACACAGCTACGCATGCCTGTTATTGCGCACCGAAGCCGCAGAAGAACTACACAGCCGCCTGCAAATTGGCGAAGCCAAACTGTTTGAAACCATTCTCCACTGGTACCGGGTACCGGTTGAAGGCGGCTACCGCTTCGAACTGGCACTGAAAAAACAGCCGGACTGGCAAGCGCTCGCCGACAAACTGTTTAAGCTCAGCGACAAACAACTCAATCGCAAGCAGCTGCAATTACCCAGTGGTGAACGCTGGCTACTGCACAGCGAGCAAATGGAATTCCTGGTATTCACCAGCGCCGAATGGCACTCCCTGCCAGACCGCAAGACACTTGAGAATGCGCTACTGGAGCCACTACCCGACGCACCCGCAAAACTTCTGCACGACGTACCTGCCGGTGCCCAGATGGTATGCACCTGCCTACAGGTCTCCCGTAAAGAAATCGAAACCGCTATTGCAGAGGGCGCCGCCTCGGTGGACGAACTGGGTGAGCTACTGGGCTGCGGAACCAACTGCGGCTCCTGCAAGCCGGAGATCTCCGCACTGCTCAATACCAACCTCGCAGTCGCCGTCGGCTAGACTGGTTTCTCCGAAACCGTCGACGACCTACCTACTTAATGCGAAGGCAAAGTGTCGGGGATGGGTTTTCGAAAGCGTCGGCGACATGGACGTCGCCGACGCAGCCTACAGGGATGTACTTGTGGCGGTTTCGAAAACCCATCCCCGGCGCTTTGCCGCCACACAACCAGTCAAGTAAGTACCACCTACCTCCGGGCAACGAGTCCAAACCACCCCTACCCATATCCCAAGCCCCCCAACACTTGAACCCACGGCCCTTAGAAAGCTATCTTGCAACTCAAGTCGACAAAGAAAAGGCGAGCTTCATGTCCGATGTCTGTGCACAAAATGGTCTGCGTTCCGTAGAAACCGCCAAACAGATGCTGATCGATAGCATTCAGCCCATTACCGCAACAGAGACAATCCCCCTCGCCCAGGCGTGCGGCCGGGTGCTGGCCGAACCGGTACTGGCAGCGCTAGACCTCCCCCCTTGCGACAACTCCGCCATGGACGGCTACGCCCTGTGCGGAGACCACCAGAGTTATACCCTGATCGGCAAAAGCCTCGCCGGCCACCCCTTCGACGGCGCACTCGAACCCGGCCAGGCCACCCGCATCACCACCGGCGCTGCGGTACCCGCCGGCGCCGACCGCGTACAGATGCAGGAAAATTGCAGCATCGAAGCCGACCAACTCACCATGAGCCGCCCCGCCAGGCCTGGCGAAAACATTCGCCGCCGGGGTGAAGACGTCCACACCGGCCAGAGCCTGGTACCGGTGGGTGCAAAAATTAAAGTCCCACACATCGCCCTACTCGCCGGCGCCGGCGTGGCGGAAATCACCGTATACCGCAAATTGAAAGCCGCCCTGCTTTCCATCGGCGATGAACTCAAGCCCATCGGCACCCCGGTATCTGAACTCGGTGACGGCGACATTTACGATAGCAACCGCATCGCCCTGCGCGCCGCACTGGAACAACTGGGTGTCGAGATTCTCGACCTCAGCTGCTGGCCGGACCAGCCGGAAAAAATCCGCGAGGCATTTATCGAGGCCCGCGACAACGCCGACTTCGTAATCACCAGCGGCGGCGTATCCGTGGGCGAAGCCGACTTCACCAAAACCGTATTACAGGAACTCGGTGAAATTGGCTTCTGGAAGCTCGCCATCAAACCGGGCAAACCCTTCGCTTTCGGGCGCCTGCCCAAGGATAAAGGTGAAACACTGTTCTTCGGCCTACCCGGCAATCCGGTTTCGGCGATTGTCACGCTGGATCAGCTGGTAGTACCGGCACTGGAAAAACTGCGCGGCACTTCCGCAGAACACCGTCACCCACCACTGCAAACGCGCGCACGCCTACTGAACAACATCCGCAAACGCCCCGGCCGCACCGACTACCAACGCGGCTTTACCTATTGCGATAGCGACGGTATTCAAGTGGTAGAAACCCGAGGTATTCAGGGCAGCCACATTCTCTCAGGCTTCGCCGGCGCCAATTGTTTTGTGGTGCTGTCGCGGGAAGGTGGCGATTGTGAGACCGGCGACTGGGTCACCATCGAGCCATTTAATGCGCCGCTGAAATAGCCCAACGACGCCAGTGCTATACTCCGCGGCCAAACGCACTCAGTCTGAAATGGGTCCACAACAAGAAGTACCATGAGCCGCAGCCGTTACGAAAAATTTAAACAGGTGCTCCGCCAGCGCCAGCACGATATGACCCTGCTTACCGACCAGGTGCACAAGGGCCAGAACATCTCCGCCATGCTGCGCACCGCCGACGCTGTCGGTATCCCCGAAATCCACATGGTGCAACCCAGCTACGGCCACCTGCTGTATCACAACACCGCCGGTGGCAGTGGCCGCTTCACCGGCAATGCCGTCTACCCCGATATCGAATCCGGTATGGTCGAACTCAAGAACCGCGGCATGCACCTTTATGCTGCGCACTGGTCCGACCGCGCCATCGACTTTCGCGCAGCCGACTACACCAAACCCTTTGCCCTGATCATGGGAGCCGAAAAACACGGCCTGAGCGATTACGCCGCAGAGCATGCCGACGACCATGTCACCATTCCGATTATCGGTATGGTCGAGAGTTACAACGTGAGCGTGGCCGCAGCGATCATTCTGCAAGAGGCGATGCATCAGCGCCAAAAAGCCGGCATGTATGAAGATAAGGTGCTGGATGAAGAAGATCCGGCCATAAAAGATATCCTGTTCCGCTGGATGCACCCGAAAATGGTGAAGTACTGCGAGAAACACAACTTGCCATTTCCGGAGCTGGATGAAGACGGCGATATCATTCCTCCGAAAGATCCGAAATACCGACAGCCTGGCCAATAGCAAAGGGCTGGAGGCGAAGGCGAAGTAGCGGGCGAGGGTGTTCAGGAGCGTCGGCGACAGGGACGTCGCCGACGCAGTGTACATGGATGTACTTGCAACGGCCCTGAACACCCTCGCCCGCTGCTTCGCCGCCACACAACCAGTAAGCCACCGCGGCCCATTGCACCCCCTCCCCTATCCAACTAACCTTGGCTCACTATTCCCAAGACCAAGCATTCCTCAGGGAGGACGCAATGCATACCGAAGCCATCGAATACTATATCGACGACGAGTCCTTTACCGGCTACCTGGCCTACGACGACAGCATTGAGGGCGAGCGCCCCGCTATTCTCCTGCTGCACGAATGGTGGGGTATGAACGACTTCACCCGTGAAGAAGCCGAACGCCTCGCCGCCGAAGGGTTCACCGCCTTCGCCCTCGACATGTACGGCACCGGCGTAAGCGCCGACAACCCCAGCGACGCCGGCGCCCTGATGACCAAAACTATCGAAACCGAAGGCGCACCACTGAAACGCTTCCAGGCCGCCCTCGACCTCATCAATACCCACCCAACCGTGCAGGCGGGTCAGGTCGCTGCCCAGGGTTACTGCTTCGGCGGCGCCGTTGCCCTCACCATGGCCCGCCTTGGCCTGCCACTCAAAGGCGTAGTCAGCTTCCACGGTGCGCTGGAAAGCGACGTCAAAGTAAAACCCGGTGACATCACTGCCGAGCTGCAGGTCTACACCGGCGGCGACGACGCCATGATCCCCGCAGAGCACGTGGCCAATTTCGTACAGGAAATGCAAACCGCCGGCGTGCGCTTCGACGTAACCAGCTACCCCGGTGTGCAACACGGCTTCACCAACCCTGCCGCTACCGCACGCGGTGAAAAATTTGGTATCCCACTGAAATACGATGAAGCAGCCGCCAACGACGCCTACGAAGGTGCCGTAAACTTCTACAACAAAATCTTCCAGCAGTAATTACTGCCACTCGCCCGCTTCTATGCCTAGCATGAGACGGCTGGCAGTGGCGGCCGCCGTACCGTTCAGGGACAATAGCGGCTGCATTCTGCACTGCCAGTCATTCCAAAGGGGGAAGCGTGCAACCCATCATTTCCATTGCCGGTGTGGGTAAAACCTACGCCGGTGGTTTTACCGCACTAAAGTCTGTCGACCTCGACATTAATTCCGGAGAGATCTTTGCTTTGCTCGGCCCCAATGGCGCCGGCAAAACCACACTGATCAGTATCATCTGCGGCATCGTCAACCCAACCAGCGGGCGGGTCACCGCCGACGGCTACGATATCCAACGGGAATTCCGTGCTGCGCGCAGCAAGATCGGCCTGGTACCCCAGGAGCTTTCCACCGACTCCTTCGAGAGCGTGTGGAATACCGTCAGTTTTAGCCGTGGCTTGTTTGGCAAGGCGCCAAATCCGCAACATATCGAAAAGATACTGCGCCAACTGTCTTTGTGGGATAAGAAAGACAGCAAAATCATGGCGCTCTCGGGCGGTATGAAACGCCGCGTGATGATCGCCAAGGCGCTATCCCACGAACCCTCCATCTTGTTCCTCGACGAACCAACCGCCGGCGTGGATGTGGAATTGCGCCGCGACATGTGGGAAATGGTGCGCGGCCTGCGCGAGAATGGTGTAACCATCATTCTAACGACCCACTACATCGAAGAAGCCGAGGAAATGGCGGACCGTATCGGCGTGATCAACCATGGCGAACTGGTGCTGGTGGAGGAAAAGCATGAGCTGATGCAAAAGCTCGGCAAGAAACAGCTGACCATTCACCTGCAAAACCCGATCAGCGAACTGCCAGACGCACTAAAAGAGTTCGAACTGGATATCGCCGATGAAGGCAATCAACTGATTTACACCTTCGACACCCAGCGCGAGCACACCGGGATCGCCACCCTACTGCGCGCACTGAACCAACAGGGTATGGAGTTCAAGGACCTGCACTCCAGTGAAAGCTCACTGGAAGAAATTTTCGTCAGCCTGGTGCACCAGAACCAGGCTGAACGCCAAAAAGCCGGGTAAAAGCGGCTGGGTGAAAGAGGAAGTAACATCGTGAATATTTATGGCATCCGTGCCATCTACCAGTTCGAAATGGCTCGTACCGGCCGCACCTTGATGCAAAGTATCGCCTGGCCGGTAATTTCCACCTGCCTATACTTTATCGTGTTCGGCACGGCCATCGGCAGCCGTCTGGGGGAAATCGAGGGCGTCAGTTACGGGGCGTTTATTATTCCCGGACTGATTATGCTCTCGCTGCTATCGGAGAGTATTTCCAACGCATCCTTCGGTATCTTTTTCCCGAAGTTTTCCGGCACCATCTATGAAGTGCTGTCTGCACCAGTGTCCGCGTTTGAAATTGTTGCCGGTTATGTGGGTGCCGCGGCAACCAAGTCTGTAGTCATCGGCATTCTGATTTTGATCACCGCGCGCTTTTTTGTGGACTATGAAATCGCCCACCCGTTCTGGATGTTTGGCTTTCTAGTCCTCACCGCAGTTACCTTCAGCATGTTCGGTTTTATCATCGGCATTTGGGCGGACGATTTCCAGAAGTTGCAGGTTATCCCGTTGATGGTCATCACTCCCCTGACGTTCTTGGGCGGAGCCTTTTACTCCATCAATATGCTGCCGGAGTTCTGGCAGAAGGTAACCCTGTTTAACCCCGTGGTATACCTGATTAGCGGTTTCCGCTGGGCGTTCTACGGAGTGTCCGATGTCAACGTAGTGATAAGTTTGGGCATGACCCTGTTTTTTCTATTCGCCTGCCTGACCGCTATCTGGTGGATTTTCCGCACCGGTTACAAAATTCGCTCCTGACCCCAAAGGCAGCAACAAAAAAGCCCGCGAGTTTTTCTCGCGGGCTTTTTACATTCTGGTCTCTGCGAATTACTTATGCAGACTGCTTATACCGACTGCTTATGCCGACTGATAGGCACGCATAAACACGCGCACGACTTCCGTCACATGCTGGGCGATTTCCTCGCGCGACGGTGGCTCGGCACAACCAATGATGATCTGAATATGGGTGCAGCCGCCCTGCAACATGCCAAAAAACACTTCCGAGGCCCGTTCCGGGTCCGGCACTTGCATCAGCCCCAGTTCCACCGCCCGATTAAGGAAACGAATCATCTCACTGCGTGTGCGCACCGGCCCCGCTTCGTAAAACAGGTTGGCCATGGTCTGGTCCTGAGCCCCCACCGCGCTGATCAGGCGCATAAGCTGCAGTGAATCATCGTGGTAGAGCATATCCAGGAACGCTTCGCCAATCGCCTGCAGCCTATCTGACAGCGGTGCGCCCGCGTCTAGGGTAAACATTTCCTCCGGCATCTGACTGCCGCACTTGGCCTCTATCGCCGCACAGAACAGCGTTTCCTTGTCGGAAAAGTGGCTGTACACCGTCAACTTGGACACGCCCGCCTTCGCCGCCACGGCATCCATGCTTGTGCCGGTAAAGCCGAGGGCAAGAAACAGGTCTTTGGCCGCATTCAGGATCGCCAGCCGCTTGGCAGGATCCTTGGGGCGACCGCGACTGACCGGTGCGTCTTTAGGGCTGGATAGATTCTGTTCACTCATGGTTCTGGTTCATCGCCGTCGTTCTCACGCACTTCCCGCCAATCGAGCAACCGAATCGGTCATTCAGGTTGAAGTGCGCGCTCGCCTCCACTGAATTAGTGGACTCACGAGTTTAATATACTTACTATACTCTTCAGTTCATTAATGGCCAGTTTACTACAGACTTGGCCTCTCAAGCTCAAATCTAACGCTCCTACATATTAATAGGTAGCAATGGGCGCCGGTGTGACGTGGCAGACAACTGTACCAGTATCCGCCCTGATCCCCACTATTCGTCACTACTGCGCCCAATGATTCACAAGGAATGAGGTACTCATGCGCCGCGCTTTTGCTCACCCAGGATACCGAAATCATCTGGGCCATCTGGGCCACGCACTCAAACTCTCCAGCCTGTTGCTGGGCTCGCTGATACTGGTCGCCTGCTCGGCGCCCGAAAGTGGCGAGGCCACACCGCCGCGCCCGGCAATCGTGGTAAACCCCAAGGCGTCCGGCAGCCAGCTGGCCGTCTACCCCGGAGAGGTCCACGCCCGGCATGAGTCTGCACTGGCGTTTCGCGTGGGTGGAGCGGTCACCCGCCGACTGGTAGAAACCGGGCAGCGAGTAAAGCAGGGACAACCTCTTGCCGAGCTCGACGCTCAGGACCTGAACCTGCAGCGGGATGCGGCCAAAGCGCAATTGCAGGCCGCGCAAACCGAAAACCGCAACGCCAGTAACGAGCTGGCGCGCTATCGCGACCTGCTGAAGCGCAAACTCATTGGTGAATCGCAGTTCGATGCGGTCAATACCCGACACGACAGCAGTGTTGCGCAGTTGGAACGCGCCCGCGCCCAGCTGCAGGTGGCAGCAAACCAGGCCGCCTACGCGGTGCTCAAGGCCCCCAGCGATGGCGTCATCACCCGTCGCAGTGTCGATGCCGGACAGGTAGTGAGTGCCGGACAAACGGTATTTGTGCTGGCCGCAGACGGTGAGCGCGAAGTGCGTATCGATTTGCCGGAGCACGAGGTAACGCGCTTTGCGGTTGGTCAGCCCGTCTCCATCGAATTGTGGTCAGCGCCCGGCGCGCCAATTAATGGCACTGTGCGCGAGCTCTCCCCCGCCGCCGAAGCGGGGCTGCGCACCTTCGAAGCACGCGTCACTTTAGTCCCGGTCGCCGACAGCGCGGTAAATCAGCCTACACCCAAGCTCGGCCAGAGCGCCCGGGTTTACGCGCGCACCAGCAGCGCACGCCCGACGCAGCGCCTGCCCATGTCCGCAATTACCGCAGAGGGCGCCGATCCCTATGTATGGCGTATGGACCCGGAGCATTTCACCCTACACAAGGTGGCCGTCACCATTGCCAACTACGGCCACGAAGATGCCGAAGTTATTTCCACGCTCAACCCACAGGACTGGATCCTTGCCGCAGGCACCCAGCTGGTACGCGAGGGGCAGCGAGTGCGTCCTGTCGACCGACAGAACCGCCCCATCGAGGCCGATAACCGTATCGCCCACCAGCAATAACCGCTTGCGGAAGTAACCTTATTCCCTGCTAACCATCCGCCATAGCGGACGACCGGAAACCCAAAGATGCGATTCAACCTTTCCGAGTGGGCTCTCAATAACCGGCCACTGGTGCTCTACGCCATGATCATCCTCGGGGTGATCGGTACCATCTCTTATACCCAGCTCGGCCAAAGTGAAGACCCGCCGTTTACCTTCAAGGTAATGGTGATCAATACCCAGTGGCCGGGAGCCAGTGCGGAAGAGGTATCCCGCCAGGTCACCGAGCGCATCGAGAAAAAATTGATGGAGACCGGGGACTTCGAGCGCATCACGTCCTTCTCACGCCCAGGGCAATCCCAGGTGATGTTTGTCGCCCGGGAAAGCCTGCACTCGGACAAGATCCCGGAGCTCTGGTATCAGGTACGGAAAAAGGTGGGCGACATTCGCCACACCCTGCCACCGGATATTCAGGGCCCCTTTTTCAACGATGAGTTCGGCACCACCTTCGGCAATATCTACGCACTTACCGGCGCAGGCTTTGATTATGCGTTGATGAAAGACTATGCCGACCGCTTGCAGCTGGCGCTGCAGCGTATCGACAATGTCGGCAAGGTCGAACTGCTGGGACTGCAGGACGAAAAAATCTGGGTAGAAATCTCCAATACCAAACTGGCATCACTGGGTATTTCCCTCTCTCAGGTGCAGGCGGTATTGCAGGCGCAAAACCAGATGGCCGATGCTGGCATTGTGGAAGCGGTCAGCGACCGTGTGCGAATCCGAATCAGTGGGCAATTTCGCAGTGTCGAGGAAATACGCCAGTTCCCAATTTACGCCAACGGCCACACCCTGACGCTGGGTGATATCGCCAAAGTACAGCGTGGTTTCAGTGATCCCCCCAACCCCGTATGCGCTTTATGGGAGAGGACGCTATTGGCATTGCCGTTTCAATGAAAGAAGGCGGCGATATTTTACAGCTTGGCGAGCACCTGGATGCTGCGGTGATCGAGCTGCAACAAGACCTACCCATCGGTCTTGAGCTCAGGAAAGTATCTGACCAGCCGGCAGCGGTAAAAAGTGGTGTGGGCGAGTTCGTCAAAGTGCTGATTGAAGCACTGGTGATCGTGATGCTGGTGAGCTTTTTCTCACTGGGCTTCCGCACAGGGCTTGTGGTGGCGCTGTCGATCCCGCTGGTACTGGCAATGACTTTCGCGCTGATGAACTACTTCGGTATCGGACTGCACAAGATTTCTCTCGGCGCGCTGGTACTCGGCCTTGGCCTGATGGTGGATGATGCCATCATCGCCGTAGAAATGATGGCGATTAAAATGGAACAGGGGCTGAGCCGCATCAAAGCCGCCGGCTACGCCTGGACCACGACTGCGTTCCCGATGTTGACCGGAACCCTGATTACTGCGGCCGGCTTCCTGCCCATTGCCACCGCGCAATCGGGCACCGGTGAATACACGCGCTCCATCTTCCAGGTGGTTACCCTGTCGCTACTGGCTTCGTGGGTTGCCGCCGTGATTTTTGTTCCCTATCTGGGGAACCGCCTGCTGCCAGAGCGCGGCGGCCATGGCGGAAGCGGTCACGCTGATCCATACAACAAGCCGTTTTATCAGCGTTTTCGCCGAATTCTCAACTGGTGCCTGTACTACCGCAAAACCGTACTGCTACTCACCGCACTGATTTTCTTCGGCGCGATGTTTCTGTTCCGTTTTGTACCGCAGCAGTTTTTCCCTTCATCCGCACGCCTGGAACTGATCGTTGACCTGAAGCTGAATGAAGGCGCATCCCTCTATGCCACCGAAGAACAGGCGCTGCGTTTGGAAGAGTTGCTGTCTCAGCACCCGCAGATCGAAAACTATGTCGCCTATGTAGGTACCGGGTCACCCAGATTTTACCTGCCACTGGACCAACAGCTGCCCGCTGCCAGCTTTGCACAGTTTGTGGTGCTCACCCGCAGTGTTGACGAGCGCGAGCAGGTCCGTGCCTGGCTAATCTCCACGCTGAGTGAACAGTTCGCCGAAGTGCGCACCCGCGTTTCGCGTCTGGAAAACGGCCCGCCGGTAGGCTATCCGGTGCAGTTCCGCGTATCGGGCGAGCATATCGGTGAAGCGCGGCGTATTGCTCGCGAAGTTGCCAACGTGGTGCGCGGTAATGAAGCGGTCACCAATGTGCACCTGGACTGGGAAGAGCCCAGCAAGGTGGTCAACCTGGCGGTAGACCAAGCCCGCGCACGGCAGATGGGCGTCAGCAGTTCATCCCTGTCACAGGCGCTACAAGGCTCGCTGTCGGGTACTGCGGTGGGGCAGTATCGTGAAGACAATGAATTGATCACCGTGGCGGTACGCGGTGAAGAACGCGAGCGGCAAGCGTTGGCCCAACTGGGCAATCTGGCGGTACAAACCAACACTGGTAACTCGCTGCCGCTGAATCAAATTGCCACACTGAATTATGGCTTTGAGGAAGGCATCATCTGGCGTCGCGACCGCCTGCCCACCGTTACCGTGCGCGCAGATATCTACGGTACCCAACAACCGGCCTCGGTCGTCGCCGAACTCTGGCCACAGTTACAGCACTTGCGCGACGCGCTGCCCGCAGGATACCTGCTGGAAATCGGCGGTAGCGTAGAAGAATCCGCACAGGGTCAGAAATCGGTGAATGCAGGAATGCCGTTGTTTGTATTCGTTGTGTTCACCCTGCTGATGCTGCAGCTGCGCAGCTTCTCGCTCTCAACGATGGTATTCCTTACCGCACCGCTGGGCATTATTGGCGTCACCCTGTTCCTGCTGCTATTTAACAAACCATTTGGCTTTGTGGCGATGCTCGGCACCATCGCGCTGGCGGGGATGATCATGCGTAACTCGGTGATTCTGGTGGACCAGATTGAACAGGACAAAGGCCAGGGACTCTCCGTATGGGATGCGATTGTTGAGTCCACCGTACGCCGCTTCCGCCCAATCGTACTCACCGGACTGACCGCGGTACTGGCGATGATTCCACTTTCACGCAGCGACTTCTTTGGCCCCATGGCGGTCGCGATTATGGGAGGGCTCATCGTGGCGACGGCGCTGACACTGCTGTTCTTACCGGCGCTTTACGCCGCCTGGTATCGGGTCAAGCGACCGAATAGCGATACCCAGCCTGTAGCATCAGCCGAGACACCATTAATCGAGCCGACAGGCTAAACAAAAGACCAAACAAAGAAAAAGGGCCAAGAATCTGCGATTCTTGGCCCTTTTTTATCACCTTATTTCTACTGCACGATTACTGCTGCTTGATCGAGTCGTAGACAATTCCGGTCCACACATCGGGCTTCATAAAGCCCTGGCCGTACTTTTCATCAAACTCCTTGGTGGGGTTTGCCGCTATGACTTCTTCTTTGCTCATGCCCTTGTCCACCAGCGCCTTGATGTTGCCTTTCAATTTCACCAGCAAGTCATGGTAGCTCTGCAGCCCTTTCTTATCCGTGAGCGGTCCGTGACCGGGAATGATGCGCGTGTTGTCATCAGACATCTCGATCACTTTGCGCGCATTTTCGATCACGCCGTCCAACACACCGCCCGCGGAAATATCGATATAGGGGTAGCTGCCATTGAAGAAGGTATCGCCCATATGGACCACATTGGCATTTTTGAAATGGATGATCGAATCGCCATCGGTGTGTGCCGGGCCCACATGCTGTACACGGACTTCATCGCCATTCCAGTAGAAGGTGGTGGCATCGGTGAAGGTAATGACTGGTAGCGCATCCGCTGGGGCCGGCGGGGTGGTGCGGTCCCACAGCTTGGTGAACTGTTCGGTACTCATGCGCTTGCGCACATTCTCGTGCGCAACAATCAGTGCACCCGCCTTGCCCATATTTTCGTTACCACCGGTGTGGTCGCCATGCCAGTGGGTGTTGATCACAAAGCGCAGGGGTTTATCGGTGAGCTTCGCCACCTCCGCGAGTATTTTTTCACTCAGCGGGGCGAACTGATCGTCCACCATAAACGCACCGTCTTCCCCCACGAACAGTCCGATATTGCCGCCGAGGCCGGTCAGCATATACAGGTTTTCAGCTACAGGTTCGGATTTGATTTCCACCTTGGAAAAGTCGCGCTGCGCCTGCGCGGACATGGCCGCACTCAAGCTTAAACCAAGCGCCGCCAGTTTCACCAAAAACGCTTTCTTCATTGATTCATCTCCTCAAATTCCTGTAGTTCTTCAATTATTTTTTGTAGACGATCCGGCCTGTCGGTCATGATCCCATCCACCCCCAGGGCGATCAACCGACGCATTTCGGGTTCGTCGTTGACGGTCCATACGTCGACACGAACGCCTCGGATCTGCGCCTGCTGCACACTACTACGATCCACCAGGGTGATACCAGAATAACGCACCGGAATATGCAGCGCCTGATAGCGGGGACTCAACAGGCGGAAGAGGCGCAGTTGACTCGTCGCGACAAAGGCTTTTACTTCGTCAGCCCCTGCTCCAGTGGCCACCTGCGGACAGTCGCGGCGAAATGCGTCTATCGCCTCCTGGTGAAAGGAGGAAACAATCACCAGATTACTTTTCTGGAAGGATTGGAGCTTTTGACACAGCAAACGCGCGGCTTCTGCCTGCGGTGTTTTCAGCTCAACAATCATCGGATAGCGCGGGTAGGCTTTGAATACCTGATCAACCGTAAGGATGCTTTGGGGGTTCTCCCGGTAGGGGTAACTGCTGCCATCCTTGGTCCAATTGTAAGCCACGTTCAACTGGCGCAGTTGCGCCAAGGTTTTATCGCGAATCGCGCCCTGCCCATCCGTGGTCCGATCCACGGTGTCATCGTGCATCAGCACCAGTGCACCGTCTGCCGTCAGGTGCACATCCATCTCAAGAACATCGACCTTCAGGGCGGCCATCTGCTCGAGAAAAATCGCCGTATTGCCCGGGAACAGGCCCTTGCCGGAATCGTCCGCATGGGCAATCACCAGCGGTCGGCGAAACCCTTCCTGTTGGTAACTGGGGAACTGCAGACCGGTGTCTGGCGCAGGGCGTGCGGCCAAAAAGCGCCAGCCAAGAAACAGCAAAGCAGCCAGAACCAGTAGTAACAACAGGCGTTTAAGCATTTTCGGACAATTCACTCGCAGTCAGGTTCGCAGCCAGGCGCGCAGCGCGCTGTTCGCGCCAACGCAATAACAGGGCTTCCAGCCAGAGAGGGAAGAAGATCACAATGTCGTAAACTCGTACCAGCATACCGCCTAAACCGGTAACCGCCGCGCCTGTCAGCCGCAGGGCCATCGACAGAAGGCGCAGGGTGAACGTGGAAACCACGCCGACCACCGTGCGTAAAGACAGCACGAATCGCTCCAGAGGAATCGCCATAAACGCGAGTGCAAATGGCAAGAAAAAACCCATCCCCATTTGCACGGCCACGGTGATCCAGTGCACCGGGCTTCCCACCGCATCGCTGCCAGCAAGCGCTGCACCCTGAGCAAGATCTTGTTGCAACAAGATATCCCGCATATACGCGAGACCCGCCTCCATCGTGGCGAAGAGCACCAGTAGGACAAGCGCTGTCGACTTTATACGATTGCGCAATTTGTCGGCGAGTGCACCGACAGCAGGGAACATACGGGTAATCCGCAGGCTCTCCATAACCAGCACGCCCAGCGAGATCTGCATAAAGATAATCACCAGCGCAGAAATATCGGCCAGCTTGAAGGCACCGAGGGAACTGGCGCTGCCGACTATTTCTGCCATCGGGCGGGCAATCAGGTGAAAGTTCACCAAGACACCGCCGGCGACCATCGCCAGCACCAGTGTCGCGATGAAAAACTGAATCAGTGAGGAGGAAGACAAAATGCGTAGCGCGCGGTCGCTGCCCTGCAGAATTTCCTCATAGCGCTCCATATGTCCGTCGATGGCTTTGGAACGCTGCTGCACTGTGGTCACGGTTTTGTGCATATCCCCGAGACTGGTGAGAATGCCACGCCAGCCCGGCATCATGCGTTTTAACAACAAGTGACGTTCACGCGCGGACTCCCGGTAGGCTTCCAGCGCGCGGCCTTCCGCCTTGCGCATGGAGCCATGGATCGTCTCCAGCACATCGCCAACCACGCCGTCGTGTTTGGAAGGAATTTCGGCAACCGCCTTGATGGCTTTGGCCCAGTTGGTGGGTTCGGGAGGGACCTCGGCGCTGCGCACATAGTCTTCGTCGATGGTAGTGAGCTGCTCGCACAAACGCCGGTGCAGGGATGGGTACTGGGCGAGATCTTTTTTCATCGCCGCTTCGATGCGGCCAAAGTCCCGCTCAAGCTGTCGCTCGGTCGCCTCGCGTCCCGCGGCCAGCAGAACCTCGCGATTGCGCAGTTGCAGGCGTGTCTCCGCTGCCCCAACGGCATTGGCCCCAAGCCGCAGGGACTGGTGAAAAAAGCGCGCCAATGCGTAGATGCCCTGATGGGCGGGTCTGCGCGCCAGAAACAGCGCAACCAGTGCGATGACAAACCACATCCACGGCGGCAAACTTTGGAATAATTCGGCCATGGTACAACGTCCTCCCTGCTGACTGGCAGCAATGCTTATTGGATGCACAGACCTAAGTACTGCTGTGTAAGTCCTGGTTTAAGTCCTGATGGATAACTTCGCTTTATTCGATTCGGGCCGGGGTAACACCCCATGCTATCAAGTGCCGCGAAAGGAATCCCGTGCGCCACGCCACAAATGCGGCAAAAGGCGGATATCCGCGGTTGACTAGCCCAGACGGAAGCGCGAACTACAAAAAAGAGGCTTTTAGCGCCAAAAGATAGCGTGTACCGCCAAGGGACAGGTGTGAGAACGGATTGAGACGGGGGATTTAACGTGCAATAGGGCCGCTAATCGAGCCGTTTGCGGAAGCGCAGAATGGCGAGAGTCATCATCACCACCACAAACACCAGTAACGCGACCAGATCCGGCCACAGCTCCAGAATATCGGCGCCCCGCAACATGATGCCCCGAATCAGGCGCAGAAAGTGAGTAAGCGGCAATATCTCCGCGAGCCACTGCGCCGCCTTGGGCATACCGTCAAAAGGGAACATAAAGCCGGACAGCAGGATCGACGGTAGAAAGACGAAAAACGTCATCTGCATGGCCTGAAATTGCGACTGTGCGCGCGTGGAGATCAGCAGCCCCATAGCCAGGTTCGCCAGAATGAGGAGTAACGCGGCGATGTACACATCCAACAGGCTACCCCGAATGGGCACGCTGAATAGCACTACCCCCAGCAACAGGATCAGGCTGGTTTGCACCAGCCCAATCAGCCCATAGGGCAATACCTTGCCGATCATCAGTTCCGCACGGCTGATGGGCGTGGCAATCAATAACTCCATATTGCCCCGCTCGCGCTCGCGCACGATCGCCACCGAAGTAAACATCACCATTGTCATGGTCAGAATGATGCCGATCAGGCCGGGAACGATATTGATCGCGGAAACGCGCTGCGGATTGTAGAAGGCCACGATGCTGATAGGCCCATCCGGTAAGGGCACTGTTGATTGCCGGTTCGGCAACGCAGTGTCGGTCTCTGGCGGCGGTTCTCCCACCGGAATCTGCGCCAGCTGCTGGGCCGCACTTTGCACTACCGTATCACTGCCATCCACCAGTATCTGCACCGCTTCCTGGCCGAGTGCCAGGCGGCGTTCGTAGTCGTAGGGAATCACCACCCCTACGCTGATCTCGCCACGGCGCAGCATGCCCATCAGTTGATCCGGGGTTTGTGCTGGCGTGACTGGTTCGATGACTTCCGTCGCAATCATGTCCATCACAAACTGACGGGATGCACTGGTTTTAGACTGATCGGCGATCGCCGCCGGCAGGTTACGCAGGTTGAGATTGATGGCGTAACCAAATAGCGCGAGCTGCATAATGGGAATGCCAACGATCATCGCCAGGGTCATGCGGTCTCGCCGCATCTGACGAAACTCCTTGACCAACACCGCGTAAAGACGCCGCCAGTTCAACGTTGCGGCTCCGCTGTGGCGAGCGTGGCGCTATCGCCCGCCTGACGATGGGTGGCCGATACAAACACATCCTCAAGGCTCGCGGCAATTGGTGTAATACGGGCACCGGGTTCGGCACTGCTCAGCGCCTGCTGTAACTTCTGCTGTACCGCAGCCACCTCCCCCTGCCCATCCGTGAGAATGCGCAAGCTATTGCCAATCTGCGCGGCACTGATTACACCGGGCACTTTCAGCAGGCATTCCCGTGCCTGTCGCTGATTTGCGGATTCCACCAATAATATTCGGCCTTTCAGTGCACCGGTCAATTCACCGGGCGTACCGTCGGCCACGAGACGACCGCGATTCAGGATCGCCAGGCGATGGCATCGCTCCGCTTCATCCATGTAGTGGGTGGAAACCAGAATGGTGGTGCCGGCGTCGGTCAGTTCGAACAGCTTTTCCCAGAAGTCGCGCCTGGATTCCGGGTCCACCGCACTGGTAGGCTCATCCAGGAATAACAACTCCGGTTCGTGAATCACCGCCCCTGCCAGTGCCAGGCGCTGCTTCTGGCCTCCGCTCATGGTTCCCGCCAATTGCCCGCTGCGCCCTTCGAAATGATATTCCTCAAGCAGGTCGTCGATACGGGCCCGAGCCTTATTGGTCGGTACATTTTGTACCGCCGCGAGGAACTCCAGGTTCTCGCGCACCGTCAGATCGGAAAACAGGGAAAACTGCTGTGTCATATAGCCGATACGCTGGCGCAGCACTTCCGCCTGAGCGGGAATCTTCAGACCAAGCACTTCGATCTCCCCTGCCGACGGCGTCAGCAAGCCACACAGCATGCGAATGCTGGTGGACTTGCCAGATCCGTTGGGGCCAAGAAAGCCGTATATCTGCTTGCGCGGTGCCGAGAGATCCACATGATCCACGGCCACCAGAGAACCGAATGTCTTGCTCAATCCGCGCGCGCGAATGGCGACATCACTTTCCGACATCATCAGGCTCTTGGGGTTGTTCAATGGGCGGTTGTTCAGAGGGCTGCAGTGCATCGGGCATTTGCCGGCCGTCGTACTCCTCAAGCGGACCCGGCGAATCTGTGCTGAAGAAATCCAGTCGGTCGAACCCGGGTAGTGCGCTGGGCTGAGGTGCAGGAGCTGCTGAGTCCCTTCCCGGTTGAAATTCCACACGCAGTGGCAAGCCGGCAGGCAAGCGAGCGACGCCCTGCCCCGGCGCAAATTGCACCTCGGCAATATAACTGAGGCGGGCGGCATCACTGCCGGTCAACGCGTAGTAAGGCGTAAACGATGGTTCATCGCGCACTACCCGTACCCGTCCGGGATAGGCTACAGGTTTTAGGGCTTTGTCCGCCTTCGCTGAAGTCGTGCTCTCATCCAGCACGATGCGCGCCTGGCGGCCGACGGCGACATCGCGGCGCAGTGACTGTGGAACGTAAACCCTGGCATAGGGTGTATCGCCAACCAGCATCACCACCAGCGAGCCGCCGATCGGGGCCTCGTCGCCTAGCTTGAAAGGAATGCTATCCACCAGCCCGGCACGAGGTGCACGGACAGTGAGTTTCTCCAGCAGCACGCGCTGAGCTTGCGCCTGCGAGCGGGCCTCGGCAAGAGCGGCCTCCCCCTGCTCTATGTCTTCTACCCGATTACCGCGCTCCAGTTCCAGCAACTGCTCTTGTGTGGAGCGCACCTGTGCCCGCGCATTTTGCGTCGCGGCCAGTGCGCCATCGATATCCGCCTGCGAAACGTAATTATTTTTGCCCAGCGCCACCAGGCGCCGGTAATCCGCCTCCCTGTCTACCAGATCCGCCCGCGCGGCAAACAGATCGGCTCTGGCGCGTTCAATTTCTTCTACCCGTGGGCCGACACGCAGTTCCACGAGCGCCGCCTGCTGGCGCGCCACACTCGCTTCCAATGCACGCAATTGCGCCAGGGTCGCCGAAGGGTCAAGCACCAGCAGTAACTGCCCCGCCTCCACCCGCTGCCCCTCGCGCACATGTACCTGCACGATTTTTTCAGCCAGCGGTGCGGGCAGCGCGATACGATCCCACTCCAGCGTACCCAGCACGATATCCTTCGGCTTTTCGCACGCACAAAGAACGAGGCACAAGACACACAGGCGACAAATTAGCGCCGCAAACTTCATGTGAAGATTAACCCGGTGACGCACTGAGCATATTCAGCGAGGGGTATATGATGTGAAACCGGAACCGAAAGCATCCCATGACACATGGATCATCGCCAGCCACATAAAAACCTCCCAAATTTTAAAAAAATAAATTTCGGCAAAACCACTTCAACAAAAAATATCCCCTAAAAACTATAGGTACATGAGAATACTCGGGCTGCCCCATCGATGAAGTATGCAGCGCGAATAAATAATCCAGCTTCTGTCATCGGATTGCGCCGACTTTCCGGGAAATCCGTCTACACTCCATACAAATTTCTCAGGGATTGAGATTTTCCACTTAAGTGGATTGGCATATTTTCCTCCCGAAACGAAGAAGTGGGTTTGTCCCACAACGCGCAGCAATTTAAGACGCATCGGCGAGGAACGTGGGAAGACGCATTTTTTGCCTGATAGTGCCACACAGGTATCTCCTCCCACATGCCCATATCCCTGAGACTCCTTGAGTTAATTATGGGGTCATCTATGCCGATTCTCTTTTTGAGCGATGCCGGCCTTCATGGGGATTTGCTGTTCTCTCTCATTTCAGAATCATTGCCGTTTAGTTGGGAAAAATCGGAATTTGGCAAGCAGAAGCACTGCCTGCAAAACTACGATGCAATCGTCGTAAATTGTTTTGGCCTCGCCGCCAAATCAATCCCGGGAACAGAGTTTCAGTATTTGAAGGGTCTGGAACACTCCCGCGTCCTACTCATCAACCTCCCCGATGATTTACCTGCCCACATAACTACCCCTCTGGAAGAGCGCAAGTTTGTTTTCCTCTGCGATCACCGCACCGGACAACAGGAACTTGTCAGCAAACTTGCCTCAAGCATCCAGAGTTCCCAACTTCAAAGTGATTCCGATTCGAGATCGAGGCTGCTGTTAACCAAGCGGGAGCAGGAAATCCTGGCTCAGCTCACTACCGGAGAGCCAAACAGCATCATTGCGTCGCGCCTGCACTTGAGTGAGCACACCGTAAAAAACCACATGTACAACATCTTTCGCAAGATTGGTGTGAAGAACCGACTACAGGCAAGTAACTGGGCAAAATTGCATCTGCAAGTTGAACGGATATGAGAGCCGCTGTCGCGTTTTGCCTGTCACTAATGACGCCGCTACTTGCATTCTCGCAGGAGGACAACGGTACGCTGGAAGACCAGGTAGTGGCAGAAGATAGCGCCGCTATCGAAGATGAGATTAGCGGCTTCAATATCGACCAGACAATTACCCGCACGGGGCATGATTTCGCACGGTATATGAGTGAGTACCGCAACCTGAATTATCCAGACAGCGACTACAACCTCACGATCCAAGAACGCCCCTCCGCCCGCTGGGGCAATCTGATCTGGATTACCTACAACAACAAAACAGTATTTCGGCGCTTCATCAGCCCTAGCACGAACAATATTCGCCAGCTGGCAGAAGAAGCGTCACAGATGATTCACGAAATGGTTTTACAGGAAAAGGTACGGGCGGCCTTTACCGACCACTTTGATCTAGGCAAGGACGAACTCTGATGAAAATCAAAATAATGCGTCAACTGGCATTTATCGCTGGTATCGCGGTGGGCAGCAGCGCACTTGCTACCGAGCTGATCTACGAACCGACAAATCCGAATTTCGGTGGCAACCCACTGAACGGCACCTTTCTCTTGCAGAATGCCCAGTCTCAGGATGATCACGATGATCCGGACAGCCCGGCAGATCTTTACCAGCAACCCAGCGCGCTGGACCGTTTTACCGACTCGCTGGAAACACGCCTGCTCAACCAACTGCTGACCGATGTGGGTGATGGCAATAGCGGTGAATTGGTCACCGACGACTTCATCGTCCAGATTGTGGATAACGATGGCGTCCTGACGGTACTGATTACCGATCGCTCCACCGGAGACAAGAGTGAAATTGTGGTGAGCGGTTTAAACCCGACGAATTAATGTAGCACTACGCGACCCGAATACACGAACCCACAGACGTTAATCACAAATAGGAAAAAGCTATCAGCGCCAACTAGATGCATCCTGGACTGATCCGCAATCCGAATAATCGCGAATAATATTGGAGACAAGCGTGATGTTTACTAGAGGTTTCAGACTCGTCGCCACCCTTTCGTTTGTGCTCGCCTTGAATGGCTGCGTTCTGGTGAAGCAAACGGGCGAGGCCCTGTTTGGACCTGGCATTCAAGATGCGAAGCTGACGCCGCGTAAGAACACCTTCCGCGACCTGCTTGGGCTGCCTCAACCGCGAGGGAAAATTCTCGCGGCGGTGTACAATTTCCGTGACCAAACCGGCCAGTATAAACCCGCGCCTTCGAGTAGCTTCTCTACCGCAGTTACCCAGGGTGCTGCGTCGATGTTGATGAATGTACTGAATGAATCCGGATGGTTTATTCCACTGGAGCGCGAGGGGCTGCAAAACCTGCTGACGGAGCGCAAGATCGTGCGCGCAGCACTGGCCAAACCCAATGCACCGGAAAATAACCTGGCACTGCCGTCTCTGGTCGCCGCCAACATTCTGCTCGAAGGCGGTATCGTCGCCTATGACACCAATATCCGCACCGGTGGTGCGGGTATTCGCTATTTCGGTATCGGCGCAGACGAGCAATATCGGGTAGATCAAGTAACGGTCAATCTGCGCGCTGTCGACATACGCTCAGGCCGCGTACTCCACTCGGTATTGACGTCAAAGACGGTGTACTCAAAGGCTATCAGTGCGGACGTATTCCGTTACGTGAAGTTCAAGCGCCTCCTGGAAATGGAAGTGGGCACTACCACCAATGAACCCGCCCAGCTCGCCATGCTGTCGGCAATGGAATCCGCCGTGATCCATCTAATTGGCCAGGGTATTGTCGCGAATTCCTGGGCACTGGATAACCCGGAAGATATTAATAACCCGGTACTGCAGTACTACCTGAACGAAGGCACAGCCATCTTGTAGATCGTCTTTTGCCCAGCTTTCTTTCGCTAGAAAAATCTAAGAGAAACATCCATGAATCTCTGGCACACCAAGTTTGCTAGTCCCTACTCGAGATATGTGTCGGTTTTCCTTCTGGCATTTCCCGGATCACTGATGGCACAGGAAATCGAAGGCACGGCATCCGAGCTTTCGACACTGAGTGAACTCGATGTGTCATTCGGCTTTTCTGCCGCCAATATGGCCAATATCTATCAGGAGGGAAATTTCAATCAGGTTTCCGCAAAGCAGACAGGCACGGTGAATTTCCTCTCTGTCCAACAGGCGGGGTTCAACAACCTGGTTGTTGCCAACCAAGCCGGTGACGGCAACAGTAGTGTTGCCACCCAGGCTGGTGAGGGCAATATCGCGGCACTGCTGCAGGCGGGTTATGAAAATCTGATCCTGCTGGAACAGGTCGGCTATGCACATACTGCCGGCATCACCCAGTACGGTGTGCGCAACTCTGCCACGGTCGAGCAGGTAGGGCTCTATCACAACGTCACCATTAATCAGCGCGGAAACGGCTTGAGCACTGCGGTCACCCAGACGGGCGTATCCATGAGCACCACGATTAATCAATATGACTAGTCACACCTTCTCGCGCATCCAAAACCGCGCAACACCCAGGGCAATCAAACCCGCGTTCGCAACGGCTCTGGCGATTGTCGGCTCGCTGTCTGCTTATCTGCCGGAAGCACAGGCTGAGCAAAATATCGTATACCAGTACCAGGAAGGGCTGGATAACTTCGCATTAACTCAGCAGCAGTTTATTAACACTGCAGACAACGAGCTGGAGCAGGATCAGGAAGGTACACAGAACACAGCGGAAGCGACACAGAAACAGGAGAGCGGCAGCCTGATCCAACAGCAACAAGAAGGCATTTTCAATCAGGCCTACGCACAGCAGCAATACGGTACTGGAAACGAAGTGCATAGCCTGCAGGTCGGTACAGAGAACCGCGTAACCAGCCTGCAATCCGTTTCCTATAACAGCCGCACTCAGGTACAACAGGGCGGCTTCGGCAATGAGGCAGACGCGCAGCAACTTGATGGCAACTTCAATGATTTGCGTATCCGACAAGTCGGCATACAGAACCGCGCGGAGATCCAGCAAACCAGTGCGTTTTATGCACGAAGTTTTGTTGCGCAACGGGGCAATGACAATACGACCGCAGTTGCGCAGACCGGTGTCGCCCAACTGTCAATCTCCGTTCAGGAGGGAGCGTTTAACAAGAGCGTGATTCAGCAGTCTGGCACGCTACAACAGTCGGATGTATTTCAGGATGGGCTCGCCAATCAGGCATCGCTGTTGCAAGCAGGTGACGACAATCAGATCGGCGCCCGTCAGAGTGGTAACTTCAACCAGCTGACGATTGAACAGCGTGACGCTATTGGCCTCGGGGGAAATCACCAGGCGACCATAAGCCAGTCAGGTACGCTCAACGCAACCACGGTTAACCAAACCGGGATTTCTTCCAGTGCCACCGTGACCCAGTACGGTGTGGGTAATTCGGTGTCACTCAGCCACTAAGCAGGACGCAATTCGCCCGCTGTCACTCACATTGCCTTCCTGGCAGATATTTCCTTGGTAAAAATACTTTTCACGCCATAACTGTACTATTCAGTTATGAGCGCGTGATTTCCAGAATTATTACTGATTAAAAATTGTACTTTCTTCCTAGTGTTTCATGACTTCCCTCCTATAGCGCCCGACCTTCCCAGCAACAACACTCAAATACACATCGAATACTTTTTGATCAGCGCCGTTCAAAAATATGTCGAGAGACTGTAGCCAACGCTATGGGCCGCGCCAATTCTCCGCACACAAATGGAGAGCGCTGTATGCGCGCGGGCACCGAACTTCAAGAACTTAGGCACCGATGCCTCACGATTGTGTGGAACACGTTTCAACGTGGGGCTTCGTGTCGAGGTATATGGCGCAGGCATGCTGTCGCGCCATCGCTAATCAGCTTCCAAGGGCTGGTTGTATTTAACGTCCGAAGTAAAGGAGCAACTCATGAAGACGTTTACCCCGATTGCCGCTGCAATCTTGCTCGCTGCCAGTGGTTCTGCTTTTGCAGGGAACAATACCGCTACAACACTGCAAACCGGTGTTGGTAACAACGCCAATGTGAATCAGGCGGGTATTCTCACCAACAACAATACCGTGATGCAAGTGCAAACCGGCTTCTTCAATAGTGCCGACGCCTCCCAGTCTGCCGAGAATGGCAGCATGATCATGCAAGTCCAGCTGGGTGCGCTGAACTACGCTTCCTCCACCCAAACCCTCGGCCTCAGTAACACCGCATCGGTTCTGCAGGTAGGTGTCGCCAACACCGCGAAAACCAAGCAAACGGCGTCTGGCCTGTCCTCAGCCTCGATCGTGCAAACTGGCTTCCTAAACTGGGCCAAAATATCGCAAACAGTGAGCCTGCTGAGCTCGGCCTCCATCAGTCAGAATGGCATTGGCAACAGCGCCAAGTCTGTACAATTTCTGAGCCTGCTCGACTCCTCGACGATTAGTCAGAACGGTGCGCTGAACAACGCAGACTCCTGGCAATCAGGTATCCTGCAGTCCTCCAGCATCACGCAATTGGGCCTCGGCAACGACGCGGACACCCGTCAGGTCGGCCTGTTCAACGACGCCAGCATCCTGCAGGACGGCGTTGGCAACCAAGCTGATGTGTCTCAACTGGGCGCCGCAAACTCAGGTTCCAGCTCCCAGTTCGGTTTCTTCAACGACAGTTACATCGGTCAGGTTGGTGTAGGCCATATGGCAACCACCACCCAGGTTGGTGCGTTCAACAACGCACTGGTAGGCCAGTTGGGACTTGTTGGTGATACCGCAACTGCCACCCAGATGGGTATCGGTAACAACGCGGTGATTTTCCAGTAATTCTGGAATCAGCGTTTAACGACGAGCGGCTAAATCAGCCGCTCGTTCGTTATTTATCGACACAGAAAATCACTCACGCTATTTCAAAAAATTCCTTTCGATGTGGGAAGTGAGGGAGTTCAAATGAAGTATCTAGCGCACATCAGTACCGTTGCGATGCTGGCAGTAAGCGGCGCTGCGATGGCCGATACCAATACGGCGTTGCTCACCCAGACAGGTGTCGGCAATACCGCAAGCGTGGACCAGACCGATGCTGCCGCAATGGGCAACACCGTTCACCAGACACAAACCGGCTTTTTCAATCAGGCGCATGCTACGCAGGTTGGTGAAACCGGTAGCGTCATTTATCAAACCCAAGAAGGGTCACTGAATGATGCTTACGCGCTGCAGTCATACGGTGCCGACAACTTTAGCGATATTCAGCAGCAGGGTTTTGCCAATAAGGCAAACACCATGCAAATCGGATCGTTTAATAGCAGCGCGGTGATTTCGCAACAGGGTACCAGCAACAACGCGCGTATTGATCAGGTCGCCGGTACCGACAACACCGCGATCATCCAGCAGAACGGCCTGGTACACAATGCGTACATCGGTCAATTCTTTAGTGCCGATTCTGCGGCCTATGTGTATCAGGAAGGTATCGGGAACGATGCGGCAATTCTGCAGGGCGGCGTTGGTCACACCGCAACGGTCAACCAGGCAGGTGCAGGCAACAATGCAACCGTTACCCAGGTAGGTTTCTATAACGACGCCGTTGTCACCCAGAATGGCTTCGGTAACGACGCCTACATTACGCAGTTTGGCCTGTATAGCAGCGCAACCATCACCCAGGATGGCTCCCTGAACCACGCAAGCATCCTGCAGCAGGGCCTCGGTGGGCACAACGCGATGATTAGCCAGAGCGGAAGCCTGAACAACGCCATGGTAATTCAGAACGGACTGTCTGAAACCGCCATCATCACCCAGGTTGGCGTAGGCAACCTGGCGGTGATTTTGCAGTAGCGCTCGCTATCGCGCTCTACAGTGCACAAACAAACAAGGCGGCCATTGGCCGCCTTGTTTTATCCACAACGGGAAAAATCAGATGTGTTCGACGGAGTCGATTTCGTACTCCACCGCGCCGGACGGGGTGTTCACAACAGCGATATCCCCCTCTTCCTTACCAATCAGTGCGCGCGCAATCGGCGAGTTCACAGAGATTTTCTTCTGCTTCACATCCGCCTCATCGTCACCCACAATTTTATAGGTCACCTCACTGTCATCTTCCATATGGATGATGGTCACAGTAGTGCCGAAAATCACTTTGCCAGACGGCTCGATAGCTTTGACATCGATCACCTGAGCCAGAGACAGCTTGGCTTCAATTTCCTGAATGCGGCCTTCGATAAACCCCTGTTTTTCACGGGCAGCATGGTACTCGGCGTTTTCTTTCAGGTCGCCGTGCTCACGGGCTTCGGCGATCGCCTGTACAACAGCGGGGCGCTGCACCTTTTTCAGGTCTTCCAGCTCGGTGCGCAGTGCTTCAGCACCTTCAACGGTCATAGGTACGCGGTTCATGGGGAACCTCCAGAATCTCAATGTTTCGCGGTACTTGGGAAGTCGCCGCGATGGTTTTTATACAGTATTTCTTGAACGAAAAAGCTCCGCCAAATGGCAGAGCTTTTCATTTGCACCGCCGGTGAAAGCGGTGCTATTGGCTCGGTAATCAGCCCTGCAGGCGCACTACACGCTGGTGCAACTCTTGCAAGCTGCGTACCTTGTGCGGCTCAGCAATTTGCAGAGCCATGGCCATGGCGCGTGCTGCAGCCAAGGTCGTGGTGTAACAAACCTGGTGGTTTTCCGCACTGCGACGGATGTCGGCGGAATCCCGGATGGCCTGACGACCTTCGGTGGTATTCACTACCAGCGCAATCTCGTCGTTTTTGATCATATCGACGATATGCGGGCGTCCTTCGCTCATCTTGTTCACAGTTTTAACGGGAATATCCGCTTCTTGCAAGACCTTCGCGGTGCCGCGAGTGGCAACCAGTTCGAAGCTGAGGCTCGCCAGCTCGCGCGCCACCTCGACCACACCCTGCTTATCCACATCACGTACGGAGATGAACACCTTGCCGGATTCCGGCAGTGCATCGCCGGCACCGATAAGACCCTTGTCGAAGGCTTCGGCGAAGCTCTCGCCCACACCCATCACCTCACCGGTCGATTTCATTTCCGGGCCGAGGATCGGGTCCACTTTCGGGAACTTGTTGAACGGGAATACTGACTCTTTCACAGAGTAGTAATCCGGCACGATTTCCTGGGTGAAACCCTGGTCTGCGAGGCTGATACCGGCCTGACAGCGTGCGGCGATCTTGGCCAGGGAAGTGCCGATACACTTGGATACAAACGGTACGGTACGGGACGCGCGTGGGTTCACTTCGATCACGTAGATCTCGCCGTCCTGGTACGCCAGCTGGGTGTTCATCAGGCCAACTACGCCCAGTTCGCGGGCCATGGCTTTGACCTGCTCGCGCATCTTGTCCTGCACGTCGGCCGGCAGGCTGTACGGCGGCAGGGAGCAAGCGGAGTCACCGGAGTGCACGCCACACTGCTCGATGTGCTGCATGATCGCGCCGATGACCACATCTTTACCGTCGGAAACCGCATCGATGTCCACCTCGATGGCGGAGTGCAGGAAGTGGTCCAGCAGTACCGGCGCATCGTCGGATACTTCTACCGCTTCCTTCATGTAGGTCTTGAGTTCGTCTTCCTTGTAGACGATCTCCATCGCGCGGCCGCCCAGTACGTAGGAAGGACGCACCACCAGCGGGTAACCTACTTCCTTGGCGCGCTGAATAGCTTCGAACTCGGAGCGCACGATGGCGTTCTGCGGCTGCTTGAGGCCCAGGCGCATGATCATCTGCTGGAAGCGCTCGCGGTCTTCCGCGCGGTCGATCTGCTCAGGAGTGGTACCGATAATCGGCACGCCTTCGGCAGCCAGGTAGCGCGCCAAGTTCAGCGGGGTCTGGCCGCCAAACTGTACGATCACGCCCACCGGTTTTTCTTTGCGCACGATTTCCAGCACGTCTTCCAGGGTTACCGGCTCGAAGTACAGACGGTCGGAAGTGTCGTAGTCGGTGGATACAGTCTCCGGGTTACAGTTGACCATGATGGTCTCGTAACCGTCTTCGCGCATTGCCAGCGCTGCGTGTACACAGCAGTAGTCAAACTCGATGCCTTGGCCGATACGGTTTGGACCGCCGCCGAGCACCATAATTTTCTTCTTGTCCGAAGGTGCCGCTTCACACTCTTCGTCGTAGGTGGAGTACATGTACGCGGTGCTGGTGGCAAATTCCGCCGCACAGGTATCTACACGCTTGAAGGCAGGGAACACGCCCATCTTGTGGCGGAACTCGCGCACGGTCTTCTGGCTCACACCCAGCAGGTCGGCCAGGCGACGGTCGGAGAAGCCTTTGCGCTTCAGGAAGCGCATCGTCTGCGCGTCGAGGGCAGAGGTCGGCATGGACTTCAGCGGTTCTTCGATATCCATCAGTTCCTTGATCTGCACCAGGAACCAGGGATCGATGCCGGAGAGTTCGTACACCTCTTCGATGGTCATGCCCACACGGAAGGCATCACCCACATACCAGATGCGCTCGGCGCCCGGTACGGACAGTTCGCGACGCAGGCGCTCCATGGAGCCCACTTCTGCCGGGTCGATCTTCGGTTCAAAACCGAAGGAACCCACTTCCAGGCCGCGCAGGGCTTTCTGCATCGACTCTTGGAAGTTACGGCCGATGGCCATCACTTCACCCACGGATTTCATCTGGGTGGTCAGGCGCGCATCTGCTTCACCGAATTTCTCGAAGGTGAAGCGCGGAATCTTGGTCACAACGTAGTCGATGGACGGCTCGAAAGACGCCGGGGTAGCACCACCGGTGATGTCGTTCTGCAGCTCGTCGAGGGTGTAACCCACTGCCAGCTTGGCCGCGACCTTGGCGATCGGGAAGCCAGTGGCCTTGGAAGCCAGTGCGGAGGAGCGAGATACCCGCGGGTTCATCTCGATCACCACCATACGGCCGGTTTTCGGGTCCATACCGAACTGTACGTTAGAGCCACCGGTTTCCACGCCGATCTCACGCAATACCGCGATGGATGCGTTACGCATCAGCTGGTATTCCTTATCGGTCAGGGTTTGCGCCGGCGCTACGGTGATGGAGTCACCGGTGTGTACGCCCATCGGGTCAAAGTTTTCGATCGCACAGACGATGATGCAGTTGTCGTTTTTGTCACGCACAACTTCCATCTCGTACTCTTTCCAGCCGAGCAGAGATTCGTCGATCAGTAGCTCGTTGGTCGGAGACAGGTCGAGACCACGCTTACAGATCTCTTCGAATTCCGGCCAGTTGTAGGCCACACCACCACCGGAACCGCCCATGGTGAAGGACGGACGGATGATGACCGGAAAACCAAACTCTTCCGGTACCTTCTTGGCCTCGTCCATGCTGTGAACGATCTTGGCACGCGGGGTTTCCAGGCCGATGGCCTTCATCGCCTTGTCGAACAGGTTGCGGTCTTCCGCTTTTTCGATGGCATTTTTGTCGGCACCGATCAGCTCACAGCCAAATTCTTTCAGCACGCCGTTCTCGTCCAACGCCAGCGCACAGTTCAGCGCGGTTTGGCCGCCCATGGTGGGCAGGATCGCGTCCGGACGCTCTTTTTCAATGATCTTGGCAACGGTCTTCCACTCGACCGGCTCGATGTAGGTAGCATCAGCCATGGCCGGGTCGGTCATGATGGTGGCCGGGTTGGAGTTCACCAGGATCACCGGTAACCCTCTTCGCGCAGGGCCTTACAGGCCTGGGCGCCGGAGTAGTCAAATTCACAGGCCTGACCGATGACAATCGGGCCCGCGCCGATGATCAGAATGCTTTTAATGTCTGTGCGTTTTGGCATCTTTCTTCCGAATCTAGCCGGCCGCAGCCGGTGGATAAAATTCTGGTCTTGCATCGCAGGGGCCCGTTAAAGCCCCTGCCGTGAAAGCGGCGCTTAGCGGCGCGCTTCCATCATCTCGATAAACTGGTCGAACAGCGGCGCCACATCGTGTGGGCCTGGGCTCGCTTCCGGGTGGCCCTGGAAGCTGAACGCCGGCTTGTCGGTCAGGCGAATACCCTGCAGGGTGCCGTCGAACAAAGACTTGTGGGTGATTTCCACATTCTCCGGCAGGGTGTCCATATCCACCGCAAAACCGTGGTTCTGTGCGGTGATCATCACCTTGGTGCTATTCAGGTCCTGTACCGGGTGGTTACCACCGTGGTGGCCAAATTTCATTTTTGCGGTCTTAGCGCCAACCGCCAGGCCCAGCAGCTGGTGACCCAGGCAGATGCCGTAAGTCGGCAGGCTGGTGTCGAGGATCTCTTTGATCGCTTTGATCGCGTAATCACACGGCTCGGGGTCACCGGGGCCGTTGGACAGGAAGACACCGTCGGGATTCATCGCCAGCACTTCGGAGGCCGGGGTTTCTGCCGGTACCACGGTGATACTGCAGCCGCGATCTACCAGCATGCGCAGGATATTGCGCTTCACGCCGAAGTCGTATGCCACAACCTTGTAGGGTTGCGCCGCCGGCGCCGGCTTATGCCCCTGACCCAGTTCCCAGGTACCTTCGTTGAAGTCGTACTGCTCTTTGGTGGAAACCACTTTGGCCAGGTCCATGCCTTTCAGGCCGGCAAATTCCTGAGCCTTCTTCAGGGCTTCCGCCTCGTCAATACTCTCACCTTCCGGAGCACCCGCAATGATGCAGCCGCTCTGCGCACCCTTGTCGCGCAGGATGCGGGTCAGGCGGCGGGTATCAATATCGGCGATACCGACGATATTGCGCGCCTTCAGATAATCTTCCAGAGACTGTTCGTTACGGAAGCTGGAAGCCAGCAGCGGCAGATCGCGGATCACCAGACCGGCAGACCAGATCTCGGCACACTCTTCGTCTTCAGAGTTGGTACCGGTATTGCCGATATGCGGATAAGTCAGGGTAACGATCTGACGGGCGTAGGATGGATCGGTCAGGATTTCCTGATAACCGGTCATGGAGGTATTGAAGACTACCTCACCAACAGTTGAGCCTTCGGCGCCAATAGCGCGACCGCGGAAGACACTGCCATCGGCGAGCACCAGCAGTGCCGGGGTGGTGCTGGGCATCAAGGATTCCGGCGTGGGAACAGCGTTGTTCAATTCAATCTCCAGTCGTCAGAACAGCTTGCGGGCGGGTTGAGAGGGCGCACATTTCAGTGCCACAACAGGCGAAGTTTCAGCTGCAACTTTTTACCCTGTGCCCTTTATAAAAAAGCGAGATGAAACTTTTGCTTCATCTCGCTTATTTATAGAGTTCTTCACGGGCGCTCACTGAGGCTTTCACCTTGGCTCTCACGGTTTGGCCGGCAACCAGCTCGATGGTTTGGTGGGCGAGAATTAACCGCCAACACCGGCGCAATTTTTGGCAGGAAAGCCACGGGCTCAGCGGCCATTATGGCGCGAGCAACTACTGTGGGGCCTCTCCAAGCCGGGCGCAGATTCTACGGGAAAACGGTGTTGTCCGCTAGTACAAATTTACGCCACAACAAAAAATCCATAGTGCCAACGAAAAACCCATAGTGCCGCCGCATTTGGGGCCACTTGGACTCCAGTGACGACTAATTCACTTCGCGTGTCAGGCGGAACAGGCTGTCGCCCATCTTGAGTTCGGCGCGATCGAGGCGCGTCTTATTCAACTGCAGCGACATGTTGGCGCCACTGCCGGCAAACTCCACCATGCCCCCCAGCTGATTAAAGCGGCTGACATCGCTCACCGTCAGCACGGGGAAGAACTCGAGGGCGCCCACCGCCTTGGCCACAGGCTCCAGGCCCAACTCACTGCCCATCACCATAATCTGGCAACGCCGTGCGCGCATGGTCTCACCGTCGTTAACAGTCTCCAGCGCAACCATACGCCCCTGGATACGGTGGCGATGAAAACGTGCAGTCAGCGCAGGTACCAGCGCCTCATCGCCCATCACACAGATGCGGAAAGGCGCGTTGGAGCCGTTAAAGACCTCGATGGGCCATTGGAAGTGGTGGGCGAAGTGGACGATATAGTCGACCATTACCTTGCGCCCGAGATCGGTGTCCGAGAGCTGCTCGGCAGCGGAAGGCGCCGCCGTAATCACCCCCAGAACCAGCAACAAGCCCACAACACTACGTCGCCACCCAATGGACTTGGATCGGCGCGAGTGATGAAAGGCTGACTTCAACATGACTAGGGGTCACCAAAACAAAGATTTCCCCACACTGTGGACGTACAACGCGGGCTCACCCAAAGGGTAGTATCCGCAGACAGCGCTCACCATCGCTGCAGCGCGAGGTGAGCGCCAAAAAGTACTTGGTGGCAATACCGGATCAAGCGCTATCGGACGTCCCGACAATGGCCGGTTTCCACTTCAGCGCCTTTTCAATCGACAGAATCATCGACCCCGCAACATCCTTGCGGGTGGCACTCTCAATGCCTTCGAGGCCCGGCGAAGAGTTTACCTCCAGCAGCAGCGGCCCCTTCTTGGAACGGATGATATCCACGCCGGCCACCTTCAAACCCAACACCTTGGCTGCTTTGATGGCCAACCGGCGCTCCTCAGGCAATACCTTTACAACGGACGCGGTACCACCCTGGTGGATATTGGCACGGAACTCCCCGGGCGCAGCCTCGCGCTGAATCGCCGCGATCACCTTGCCGTCGACCACAAACAAACGCAGGTCCTTGCCCTGTGCCTCACGGATAAACTCCTGCACCAGCAGGTTGGCCTTCAGCGACTTGAACGCGTTGATTACCGACTCCGCCGCCTTGCGCGTCTCCGCCAGTACCACGCCCCGCCCCTGAGTGCCCTCCAGTAACTTCACGATCAGCGGGGCGCCGCCCACCATATCGATCAATTCATTGGTATCACTCGGCGAGTTGGCGAAACCGGAAATCGGAATATTCAGCCCACCTTCCTGTAACAGCTGCAGTGAATAGAGCTTGTCGCGGGACTGGCTGATGGACTGGGCACCGTTAAGTGCGTACACCCCCATACTTTCGAAGTGACGGGTCAATGCACAACCGTAAAACGTTTGGCTCGGCCGAATACGCGGAATAACGGCATCCAGGCTATTGAGAATGCGGCCATCCCGGTAATGCACTTCTGGCTCGGCAGAATCCAGCTTCATGTAGCACTGGCGAATATTCAAGAAGGTCATGCGGTGACCGCGCTCCGCGCCCGCTTCCATGATTCGCTGGTTACTGTATAGATCCGGGTTTGACGCGAGCACGCCGATACGCAGCCCCGTGCCAGCCATATGCTGCTCGTCGTGGTAGACCTCCGCCAATTGGCCCGGCGGAATATCACCGAGACAAAAACTTTCCGATGGATCGACCAGCATGCGCCCCATCATCGCCTCGCGGCCGAGCAGCATGCGGTAGCCCATGGAGTCACGGTTGGTGAGGGTCAGCTCCACATCCCAGACACTGCCGCCAATACTGATAGCGGTCTTGATAACCAGGCGCTTCTCGCTTTCTCCCGAAGAACTGCGCACCGTGCGCCGATCCAGTACCCGGGCCTCACAGCGAACGCTCGGGCGGCGCTGACCTTGCAGGGGGTGCGCCTCAAAGCTCACCCATGGTTCGCCATCGCGATTGAATGGCTGGATGTTATAAGCGTGCAAACTCGAGGTTTTGGCCCCAGAGTCCACCCGTGCCTTGATCGCCGGGATACCTAGCCCCGGAAAGGCACACCATTCTTCACTACCAACAATGACTTTGTTGTCCAAGCAAAACGCTCTCCCAAAAGTGCGCCCAAGTTATTTGAGCGCCAATACGTCACGCATATCATATTGCCCGGCATCGCGTCCGATTAACCAGATCGCTGCGCGGACCGCACCACGGGCAAACGCCAGACGGCTGCTTGCCTTGTGGGTAATTTCAATTCGTTCACCATCGGCGAGGAAAGACACCGTGTGCTCGCCCACTACATCGCCGCCGCGCACCGTGGCAAAGCCAATAGTTTCGCGCTCGCGCGCGCCGGTCTGCCCCTCGCGGCCGTACACCGCCACCTTGGACAGATCGCGTCCGAGGGTATCGGCAATCACCTCACCCATGCTGAGCGCGGTACCTGAGGGTGCATCCACCTTGTGACGGTGGTGCGCCTCGACGATTTCGATATCTACGTCGTCGCCCAGTACCCGCGCAGCGGTTTCCAGTAAGTTAAAGCACAGATTCACACCGGTGGAAAAATTGGTGGCGAAGCACAGTGGCGTCTTATCCCCGGCACTCAGCATCTGCGCGCGCTCTTCCGCGGTAAACCCGGTGGTACCGATCACGATGGCCTTGCCGTGTTCAGCACAGTAGGCGGCGTTATCCAGCGTCGCTTGCGGAGAGGTGAAATCGATCAGCACATCAAACTCGGCCTTCTCCAGGCTGTCCACGATTGCCAGGCCATTGCGCCCGAGCCCTGCGACCTCACCCGCGTCCGCCCCCACCAGGCTGGAGCCCGGGCGCACAATGGCACCGCTCAGCTTGGCCTTGCCTTCCTGCTCGGCAAACGACACCGCCTCCGCCAGTACCCGGCCCATACGGCCGCCAAATCCTGTAATCGCAATATTTACTGTGGTACCTGCTGACATGATCCCTGTAACTCTCCTGTTTTTACGGCGGGGCGAAAACCGCGGATTCTACTCCGGTTTAGGCTCCGGGCAATACTGAATAATCTGTGCCACGACCAATAACAGCAACTTTCGCCTACTGACTCCCGGGTACGCCTTGCGGCACGGCATTCCTCTACTAGGCTTTTAGTAACCTGTCGATTGGAGCGCCACTCATGCCCCGTAAGTCTCACCACCCCTTCCTGTCATCACTGTGCGCCGCGCTGGTGGCTCTTCTGCTATTTGCTCTGGTTTCAACGGGTGAAGCGACCGACAAGACCTCACCTCCTGATGAGGCAACCGACTACGTGCCACCCACCGATGTAGAAAGTTCTGACTTCTGGGAGAAGTACGATGACATCGCTGACTGGACCACGTTGCGGCTTAAGCTAACACCGCAGCAGGAGGAGAAAGTACTACCAATACTAGAGAAAAGCTTCGAGCTGCAACTTTCCATTCTGCAAGATTACGGAATTGGTGAAGGAAAAATCCCGACGCTCACTCGGGAACAGAGAGAAACACTGGACGCAAAGATAATCGCAGCGCGTGCCGCCACACGGGTTGAAATGATCAAGCTACTCAACGAAGAACAACTGGAAGTACTCAAGCAAATTCAGCAGGAATTTCACCAGGAGTTCCGCAAACAATTGGACAAAAACACCTCGGGATAGCGCCTCTGGACACAAAAAAGCCCGGGCATCACTACCCGGGCTTTCCGCGTGAGAGGCACCACTAGAGCCACCCCTCTCTCTTACATATTGTACTTAATCCGAATACCCGCTGTGCGCTGATTCGTCATAAAGCGCAGGTTGAGGTTCGGCGACATAATCGCCTTTGTGGAAACAATCTCATTGGTAATGTTGTTGATAAACCCTTCCACACGAACATTCGGCTCATCGAAGTGTCGTGCAGCCACAAGATTGAACAGGGTATACCCCTCCACCTCATCGAAATAGCCATCGCCGGAACCTACCGAACCATTAATTGGTGTCATATCCAGGCTGGTAGGATTCCCTTCGCTGTCGAACCCTTGCGAGTTAAACGCAGACAGATAGTAATCCGAGCGCGAGCTTGAGCTCAGGGTGAAGTCATACTGACCGTTCTGCACCGGGAACACGCCACTGACGAACATGTTCAGGTTTACATCAGAAGAAAATGGCATCTTGTTACCACTGATATCCACATTCGGATTGGCACCCCAGCCTTGGCGGTAGTCACTGATTTCCGCCTTGGTCAATTCCGCATCGAGGAACAGCAAGTTGCCGCCGATATGCCAGTTGTCGTTGATATGCCAGGTTGAAGAAAGCTCCAAGCCGGTAATCGACGCTTCACCAACATTGCGACGCTGAGCCGAAGTGGGCGGCGGCTGATCATCCACCACCGGGCCGACGGCCACCAACTGCGTCATTACATAGTCGGTGTAGTCGTAGTAAAAGGCGGAAGCATTAAACGTAATGTTCTCGAATTCGTTTTTCGCACCCACTTCATACATCACCAATTTTTCTGGCGAGAAGGCATTCGAAAGCATCTCCCCCTGAACGATGATGGTATCGTTGAAGCCGCCGGATTTGTGGCCGGTAGAAATATTGCCGTATACCAGACTGCTATCGTTCAGGTCCCACTCGTAGCCGAGACGGTAGTCAACAAAGCTATCTTCATAGTATCCATCCTGCTGTGTCAGGGTGGTACCGTTCAGGCTCAATGAAGCCGCCGGACAAGCACTGGTATCCTCACCAAGGCACTGCGCAAAGACGTCATCCAGGTTGTCAGAATCGCCCCAGCGCTCAACGGCCGCAGACATAAAGGCAGCCACATCGTTCACATCGCTGATGTCTGGCACCGTGTAATCTCCGCGGTTGCCATTAAACGGGTCGTACTGGAAGCCTTGCGTGGCCCAGCGTAAAGATTGCGTGCCCGTGCTCCAGTCCGGCTGCAGCGGTGCGGCAAAACCGTAGTTACCCGCGACGCCCCAGCGGGACTTTTCCTCGTCGGTTGAGCGGATGCCTGCTGTAAGGCGCGATTCGTCATTCAGGTGATAGGTCGCCTCCGCATAAAAAGCGAGAGATTCACCCTGCACGTCCGGCATTGCGTATTCCGTAGCGGAATAGCAACAGAAACTGTTGTCCGCAGTGGAAAGCAGGAGCGACTGCTGGTCTTCATCAAAGAAGAACACACCCGCTGCCCACTCGAAGGTGTCGCCAGAAGAGGAAAGACGCAACTCGTGTGTTTGCGATTCAGACTGTGTAATCCACCATAAGCCGCCAAAATTGTCGAAGCTACCCAGCTCAACGCCGGGGTAGAAAACACCATCGTTTGCGGCATTGGTTTGACGGAAATCGACTTCGCGGCTGCTCCCCATATACTCGGCCGTTACGCCGCCGAAATCGTATTGCACCTGTACCATGAAGCCGTCGTGGCTGGAGTCCACTTCACCCTGCCACGCACGGAAGATTCCTGTTTGGGCATCATCACCCAGATCTGAAACATCGTAACCGTTGTCCAGCGCGGGGAAATAGTTTAACCCCGGGTACCCGGTGCCACCCTCACTGGTGCTGTCATACACGGCATATACGCTGAGTGCATCACTCGGCTCCCACAGCGCAGACAGGCGCAATGATTGCTCGTCGATTGCGCCCGCAGGTTCAAGGCCCGGCTGGCCGGCATTCTCATATTGGGAATCCTGCTTGCGCATGAAGCCCGCGGCACGCACTGCGAGCGTGTCTGTCAGCGGCATGTTCGCCATCAATTCATAGCGCTGCAGCGCATCGCCGCCCGCCTCAAGTAGTGCAGAGGTGTAGAAACCATCCATATTGGGGCGATTGGCCACAATATTCATGGTGCCACCTACCGCATTGCGTCCGCGCGTGGTGCCCTGCGGCCCTTTGTTCACTTCCACGCGAGAGATGTCGTAAAACATCGCACCGATGCCGCGTGCGCGCGGCAAATAGACACCATTCAGCAAGTTGGCAACAGAGGCGTCGATCAGTTCGGTGTTGTCTGCTGAACCCACACCGCGAATAGATACGTTTACGTTACCTTCCTGGTTGCTGATCACCGCACCGGGAATCACGTTTTGCAACGCGGTGAAATCGGCACCCACACCCATGGCATCAAGCGCCTGCTGGTCGAATGCCTGAACCGCGCCGGCTACATCCTGAATTTTCTGTTCCTTACGGTTTACCGTCACCACGATCTCTTCAATCGCACCTTGTTCTTCCGCAACCTCTTCCTGGGCACTTGCCGAAACACCTTGTATTGCGCAGGCGATCGCAACAGGAAGCATCATCCTTTTATATGCTTGCTTTCTCATTATCGTTATCTCTCATTGTTATCATTAAATAGATGGCCGATCTCCTCTTCGGCCGTGGATTTTTTTCAAATCCCCATCTCCCTCTCACCACAACGGGAAATTCATTACGTCTGAACCAGCGCAGTTCCGCTTGACCGGTTCTAGCTAACTCATTTAATCAAGCCTGACTGCGTTTCAAATTGGCCACAGCGTGGTAAGCGCTTTTGCGTTCGCCATCCCGGTTGAATAACAACGGATAGTTCGTACGTCCGCGGACCGGCCAATCGTTTTTCCATGACTCACCATCGACCGTGCCCCACATGGAAACGCGCTCGATGTCATCACGATATTTCAGGAATAGGCGGAAAAGTTGCTCGTAGCGACGCGCCAGCTGGTCGGCAACTTTTTGTGGTAAACCATCGGCGAATGGATTCAACGCATCGGAATAGGCAAAGCTTTTCGAAATCTCTGCGCCCATGTATTCATAAGCCTTGGGTAATACATCTACATCCAACTCGGTGATATGAACGCGCAACCCCGCACGGGCATACGCCTGGATACTGCGCTCCAATTCAGCAATTGACGGATCTTCCAGATGCACGTGTGCCTGCATACCAACGCCATGAATTGGCACGCCCTGACGACGAAACCGGGTTAATTGCTGCAGGATAAAGTCCCGCTTTTCGGGAATATGCATGCTGTAGTCGTTGTACAGCAGGTGCGCTGCCGGATCTGCCTCATGGGCAACCTCAAAGGCCCGCGGAAAATAGGCGCCATCGGTCAGCGTGTGCCAGTGGCTTTTTCGCCAGACGTTGCCTTCATCGACAGCTTCGTTGACTACATCCCATACCTGAACGCGGCCTTTATAACGGTCCATCACGTGTTGGATATGCTCAGACATCCGTGCCAGTGTTGCCGAAGCTGTTAGCGGTGCACCGCTGGCATCGCGAAACACGGCATCCGGCACCTGGGAATGCCAAACCAATACATGGCCAATCACCTGCATTCCCGCCGCCTCACCTGTCTGGACCAGGCGGTCGGCTTTCTGCCAATCCCACTCGGTCAACGTCGGCCGAAGCAATTCCCATTTCATGGCGTTTTCCGCGGTTATCGCACTGAACTCCTTCTGCACCAGCGAAACCAGCTCGGGACTGCTGCCGGAGAGGCTGCGATTAGAGAGTGCGGTGCCAACGCGAAAATCACTGGCAAACAGATCGCGCAAGTTGTTTGCGGAGCGACTACCCAACGTCGCTCCGGCAAAGGCCGCTCCCGCCAGCGCCATTAATGCGGCAGAGGAGGACAGAAAGGCTCTTCGGTTGTAATTCTTCATCCTGGAAAATCGCTCTAACTTATTGTTTTTGATTGCTAATTCTACGCTGGGCGGCAACCTGCAGCACTTCCATTAGGGGCTCGCTCTCCCCGACAACTGCTGTCTCGCGCTTATCCACGACCCGCATATCGCGTATCCGGTCGCTTCTAGAAACTTTATTAAAATCTTGTTGTAGTCGTTTTGACTATTAGACTTATATTTAAAAACAACACATCACTTGTCAAGAGAAAATCTCAAAAAGTTTTTTTGACTATTAGCCCTGTTGATCCCAACAAAAACGATGTTATAGTCATTTCGACTATAAAAAGAAGTAGGGGCCCATCTCAAGGTGGCCCCTACTCATAAGGAGCGTTCAGCGATGCAGGGTTCAACAATTGGCCTGAAAGAAAAGGTGGGCTATGGCCTAGGCGACACAGCCAGCAATATTGTCTTTCAGGTCGTGGTCAATTTCCTTTTGATGTTCTACACCGACGTGTTCGGGATTTCCGCGGCCGCTGCGGGCACCCTGCTATTGGTCGTTCGGCTCTTTGATGGCATCACCGACCCATTAATGGGAGGTATCGCAGACCGCACACGCACCCGCTGGGGGAGCTACCGTCCTTACCTGTTATTACTGGCCCTACCTTACGGCGCCCTGGCGATCCTCGCGTTTTCCACTCCAGACCTGGGAGCCCAGGGAAAGCTGATCTACGCCTACGTGACCTACCTGTTACTGATGACGGTGTATACCGCAATCAATATTCCCTACTCAGCCCTTGGCGGGGTGATTTCTTCGGATGTCAGAGAGCGCACTTCGGTACAAACCTATCGGTTCGCGATGGCCATGGTTGGTGGGGTATTGGTATCCGCGGCCATGTTGCCGCTGGTGGATTTTTTCGGCCAGGGAGACAAGGCCCGGGGGTTCCAGTTGAGTGTTGCGGCACTGGCGGGAGTTGCATGCCTGTGCTTCTTCATTTGCTTCGCCACCACTCGAGAGCGTGTGACGGTATCGCAACCTAGTGGCGCACGCAGTATCGGTCGGGATTTTTTGAACTTGTTTCAAAACCATCAGTGGAACCTGATCGCGGCCAGTACGTTTCTCCTGTTGGTACTGGTGGCCATGCGCGGTGCGGTTACCCCATTCTATGTGCAGTACTTCTTCGGCATGCCGAATTGGATCGGCACCTTTATCACCGTGGGGATGCTGGCCGGTGTTGCCGGCGCACTGGCGACCAATGTACTCATTCGCCGCTACTGCAAAGTACAACTCTTTCGCTGGGCTCTCGCCGTAAATATCGCCTGCCATCTGTTCCTCTTACCCTTGGATGGCAATCAGTTCTGGTGGGCATTGACGCTGTCGCTCATCGCCAATTTTGTCCACATGATCACCATTCCTCTGCTGTTCTCGATGGTTGCCGACACGGTTGATGACGGTAACCGGCAAGGACTCGGTCAAAGCATGGCAATGGGTTACTCCGGTCATCTCATGGCCCTGAAGCTCGGCCTGGCCGTCGGCGGCGCCTGTGCAGGATGGCTTTTGGCGGCGTTTGGATACGTCCCCAATGTGGAGCAAAGCCCACTCGCCCTAACAGGCATATTGGTTATTTATGCCGGTGGCCCGGTGCTGTGCGGCCTCGGTGCCTGGTGGCTAATGCGCCACTACCGATTAACAAGCAGCGTCATTGAAAACGCTATCTCTTCACAACGGGAAGCAACTTCCCAGCCAACACTTTCCCAAGCAAGTGGTACCTAATAATGCCAAGCAATCCTATTTTAAAAGGCTTTAATCCTGACCCTTCCATCGTACGCGTGGGGGATGATTACTACATAGCGACATCCACCTTCGAATGGTACCCAGGTGTGCAGATTCACCACTCTCGTGACCTGATCAACTGGACGCTGATGGCCCGCCCACTGAACCGTGCGGCCTTGCTGGATATGCGCGGCAATCCGGATTCCTGCGGTGTCTGGGCGCCCTGCCTTTCCTATAGCGACGGGTTGTTTCACCTGATCTACAGCAATGTCCGGCGCTTCGAGGGTGACTACAAGGATGTGGATAATTTCCTCACCACCTGCGAAACAATTGACGGCGAGTGGTCTGACCCGGTGTATCTGAATAGCAGCGGCTTTGACCCATCGATGTTCCATGACGACGACGGCAAAAAATGGTTGCTGAATATGGTGTGGGACCACCGCCCCGGGAAAAATCGTTTCGCCGGGATTCTGCTGCAAGAGTATGACGCTCAGCAGAAACGTCTAATAGGCACACCGCAGAATATTTTCCTCGGTACTGAAGCCGGCCTTACTGAAGCACCCCACCTCTATCGCAGAAATGGTTACTACTATTTGCTTACGGCGGAAGGCGGCACAGGCTATGAACACCGAATGACATTTGCACGCGCCAAAGAGATCACCGGCCCCTATGAGGTGGACCCCAACGGGTATTTCGTCACGGCAGTGGATCATCCGGAATTGCCCCTACAGCGCTGTGGGCACGGTGATATTGTCGAAACACCTTCTGGTGAAGTCTTTGCGGTCTTCCTGTGCGGGCGCCCACTCCCCGAGATTCGTCGTTGCCCGTTGGGTAGGGAAACCGCCCTGCAGCGTGCGGAGTGGGGCTCGGACGGCTGGCTCCGTCTCAGCCATGGTGGTAGCTACGCCGAAGAGGAATTTGCAGAGCCAGATCTCGAAATGGGCGAGCAATCTGCTGAAGCTACAACTACATTTGATGAATTCAATTCCGCACAGCTGCCGATGCACTATCAGTGGCTGCGCACGCCGTTCCCGGAATCGTTCATGAGTCTGGAAGAACGCCCGGGCTATTTACGCCTGCGTGGCAAACGCTCCATTGGTAACCACTTTGAACAGGCCCTTATCGCACGGCGACAGGAGCACTGGTGTTTCAGTGCCAGTACCAGTGTGGAGTTTGCGCCGGAAAACTATCAGCAGATGGCCGGACTGGTGTGCTATTACAACGCACACAAATTCCACTACCTATACATTTCCCACAGTGAAGAGCACGGACGACACCTGGCAATCATGAGTTGCCTTGGCGACCCCAGCGAAGCACTGCACTTCCCCCTGTCGGGAACCGAGGAAGAAGTCATTTCTATTCCCGAAGGCACGCCCATTCATTTACGCAGCGATGTGAACGAAGCCGAACTTACCTTCTACTGGTCTGCGGATGGTGAAAACTGGCAAGCCGTTGGCGCGAGCCTGGACCACAGCATCGTCTCAGACGAGGCAGGGAAAGGGGAAGGAGCCAGCTTTACCGGCGCGTTTGTGGGCATGTGTTGTCAGGACATTTCCGGCACGAGCAAGCCGGCCGACTTTGCATATTTTAAGTATCAGGCTCGATAGTCTTTAGACCTCCCGAAGAGCCTAACCTTTGTCCGGGTAGTTGTGCCTGCCCGGACTTTTTTATACCTCGAAAACAAAACCCTGTTCGGTCAGTTCCCGATATACCTTGCGGTCAAAACGGTATAGCGTGGCAGCTCGATGGGTAACCCCAGACTGCTTTTCTTCCGTTGCCATCAGCAGGTTCATTTTCATCATCTTGCGGCGGAAATTCGGCTTATCCAGAACCACATCAAGCACCGCCTCATAGAGCCTTTGCAGCTCATAAAGCGTGAATTTTTTCGGCAACAGATTGAAACCGATCGGCTCGTGGCGAACTTTATGTTTCAGATGACGCAGACCATAAGCAAGAATGGTTTTGTGATCGAAAATCAGTGGCGGTACTTTTTTCACCGGGAACCACTGCGCATCGAGCTCTGATGCGCCGACGACCAATTGATAGTCCTCGGGACGAATAAGCGCGTAATACGCGGTGGTGATAATACGCGTTTCCGGATAGCGATTCAGATCGCTGAAGGTATGTAATTGCTCGAGAAATATATTTCGTACGCCGGCGCGGTCGAGTAACACACGACTGGCAGCCTGCTCCAGTGTTTCACCTTGCTGTAACCAGTCACCAGGCAAGCCCCACTTGCCAGCACTACTCCCTTCACCGTGCTTGACCAGCAGCACCTTCAACTCGCCGTCGTCGCATCCGAAAATGACATTATCCACAGTAAGGATATGACTGGCTTCTGCATGCTGGCGGCTTGCAGGGACTTTCTTAGCGGTTTTTGTTGCCATCTGGAGTTCTGAACCGGAAACACATGGAGCAAAAAGTCTACAGGGGAACTTCCCTGCAAGTCCATGTCAGGGCGACAACACAAACAAAAAAGCCCCGCTATTGCGGGGCTTTCTGTAACCAATCCGGGCCAGGTCACACTGGCAGGAATCAGGCTGGTAAAAATCAGAGCTTCATATCACCAAAGAAGTTCTTCACCCCTTCAAACCAACCGGTCTGACGCGGGGAGTTTTTCTTCTCGCTCAAAGTACTGGCGAACTCTTCTAACAGTTCTTTTTGCTTGCTGGACAGGTTAATCGGGGTTTCCACCACAACACGGCACAGCAGGTCGCCCGGGGAACCACCGCGCACCGGGGTAACACCCTTGCCACGCAGACGGAACAGCTTGCCTGTCTGGCTTTCTGCCGGGATCTTCAGTTTGACCTTGCCATCCAGGGTAGGTACTTCCATTTCACCGCCGAGGGCCGCAGTGGCAAAACTAATGGGTACTTCGCAGTACAGGTTTTTGCCATCGCGCTGGAACAACTCGTGTTCGCGCACCATCACCTGTACATACAGGTCACCGGCGGGGCCGCCGTCTGGCCCGGCCTCACCCTCGCCGGCGAGGCGAATACGATCACCGGAATCCACACCCGGCGGTACCTTGACCGACAGGGTTTTGGTTTCTTCGATACGACCACGACCGTGACAGTCGGTGCAGGGGTCGGTAATGACCGTGCCGCGTCCGCGACAATTGGGGCAGGTTTGCTGTACAGAGAAAAAGCCCTGCTGCATACGCACCTGACCGGCGCCACCACAGGTGCCACAGGTCTGGGGCTGGGTACCCGGCTTGGCACCGGAACCGTGGCAGGTGCCACAGTTGGTCAGGGTCGGGACCTTGATCTTGACGGTGGTGCCGCGCACCGCGTCTTCCAGGTCCAGGTCCAGGTCGTAGCGCAGGTCGGAACCGCGCGCCGGACCACGACGGCCGCCACCACCGGCGGCGCCACCAAAGATATCGCCAAACACATCACCGAAGATATCGGAGAAGCCGCCGAAGCCACCGGCACCGGCGCCCGCCTGACCATCGACTCCGGCGTGACCGAACTGGTCATAGGCCGCCTTCTTCTGAGGGTCGGACAGGATCTCGTAGGCCTCATTGGCCTCCTTGAACTTGTTTTCCGCCTCTTTATCGTCGGGGTTGCGGTCCGGGTGAAATTTCATCGCCACCCGGCGGTAAGCCTTTTTCAGCTCCTTATCATCGGCGCCTTTGCTGACGCCGAGGACTTCGTAGTAATCGCGTTTGGACATAGCTCTGTGTGTTCTGTTTCAACTGCTTTTTAGGCACGCCTTAAAACGGCGCAAGGCGCGAAGCCCGGTTCTGATGACCGAACGTCCGCGCCTCTGAAGGCGTAAGCTTCAGGACGCCGCCGGAATCCCAGCGGCGGCTGTATCTTACTTGTCTTCTTTCTTGTCGTCTTTTACTTCTTCGAACTCTGCGTCCACTGCGTCGTCACCACCGGACTGGGCTTGCTCGCCCTGCGGCTGTTCGGCACCCGCTTCGCCGGCCTGTGCCTGCGCCTGCTCCGCGTACATCTTCTGTGCAACCGGGCCAGACGCTTCGGTCAGCTTGGTGGTCGCCGCTTCCATGGCGGCCTTGTCGTTGCCTTTCACGGCTTCTTCGGCTTCGGTCAGCGCGGCTTCGATGGCGGTCTTCTCGTCCGCAGTCACCTTGTCACCGGCCTCTTCCAGCGTCTTCTTGGTGGCAGAGATCAGACCGTCGAGGGTGTTGCGCGCGGTTACCAGCTCTTCGAACTGCTTATCCGCTTCGGCATTGGCCTCGGCATCCTGAACCATTTTTTCGATCTCATCATCGGACAGACCGGAGGAGGCCTTGATCACGATGGACTGCTCTTTGCCAGTCGCCTTGTCTTTGGCGTGCACGTGCAGAATGCCGTTGGCATCGATATCGAAGGTTACTTCGATCTGCGGCATGCCGCGCGGCGCCGGCGGGATGTCAGCCAGGTCGAAACGGCCCAGGGACTTGTTCTGTGCCGCCTGCTTACGCTCACCCTGAACTACGTGAATGGTCACTGCAGTCTGGTTGTCGTCGGCGGTAGAGAACACCTGAGACTTCTTGGTCGGGATAGTGGTGTTCTTTTCGATCAGCGGAGTCGCCACGCCACCCATGGTTTCGATACCCAGGGTCAGCGGGGTTACGTCCAGCAGCAGTACGTCTTTCACGTCGCCGCCCAGTACCGCACCCTGAATCGCTGCGCCAACGGCAACGGCTTCATCCGGGTTGACGTCTTTACGCGGCTCTTTACCGAAGAACTCGGTTACCTTGGACTGAACCAGTGGCATACGGGTCTGACCGCCTACCAGAATCACTTCGTCGATGCCGGATGCGGACATGTCGGCGTCGGCCAGTGCGGTCTTAACCGGCTCCAGGGAGCGCGCAACCAGTTCTTCTACCAGGCTTTCCAGCTTGGCGCGGGTCAGTTTTACAACCAGGTGCTTAGGACCGGTAGCGTCTGCGGTGATGTACGGCAGATTCACTTCGGTCTGCTGGCTGGAAGACAGCTCGATCTTGGCTTTTTCGGCAGCTTCTTTCAGACGCTGCATGGCCAGGGGATCACCTTTCAGGTCGATGCCCTGCTCTTTCTTGAACTCTTCCGCGAGGTAGTCGATCAGGCGCAGGTCGAAGTCTTCACCGCCGAGGAAGGTGTCACCGTTGGTGGACAGTACTTCAAACTGCTTTTCACCGTCGACGTCGGCGATTTCGATGATGGAGATATCGAAGGTACCACCACCCAGGTCGTATACGGCGATGGTGCGGTCACCACCGGCTTTGTCCATACCGTATGCCAGTGCGGCTGCGGTCGGCTCGTTGATGATGCGCTTAACGTCCAGACCGGCAATGCGGCCGGCGTCTTTGGTCGCCTGGCGCTGGGAGTCATTGAAGTAGGCCGGTACGGTAATTACTGCCGCATCGACGGTCTCGCCCAGGAAGTCCTCGGCGGTTTTCTTCATCTTCTTCAGTACTTCGGCAGAGATCTGCGGCGGCGCTTTCTTGTCGCCCTTCGCTTCTACCCAGGCGTCGCCGTTTTCGGCTTCAACGATGGAGTAAGGCACCATTTTGATGTCTTTCTGCACAACGTCGTCTTTGAACTTACGGCCGATCAGACGCTTCACCGCGAACAGGGTGTTGGTCGGGTTGGTTACCGCCTGACGCTTGGCAGACTGGCCTACCAGTACTTCGTTGTCATCGGTGAAGGCAACGATGGAAGGGGTGGTGCGATCGCCCTCGGCGTTCTCAATAACGCGGGCCTTGTCGCCGTCCAGGACTGCCACACAGCTGTTGGTAGTACCCAGGTCGATGCCGATAATTTTTCCCATGGATCTAATTCCTCACTTTGCTGCGCGCCGGTTTTACGCGATTTTCAGTCACCGGCGCTGCACGTTTGTATTCGGTTGCTGCTTATATTGGTGCCGCCTTTCACATTTCAAGGGCGGCCGCTAAATCAAGGTGCCTTGGAGACGACGACCATTGCCGGGCGCAACAGGCGACCGTTCAGGCGATAGCCTTTCTGAAACACGTCCAACACGGTATTGGGCTCCACATCGCCATTCGGGATCTGGGTCATGGCCTGGTGCAGTTCCGGGTCGAAGGGCTCGCCGGCCGGGTCGATTAGTTCCATACCGGACTTGGTCAGGGTGTCGATAAAGGATTTCTGGGTCAGCTCGATACCTTCGCGTACCGCCTTTTGCGCTTCGTCGTCCTTGTCGATGGTGGCGAGGGCTCGCTCCAGGTTATCCACAACCGGCAGCAGGTCCTTCAGCAGTTTTTCCTGGCCGAACTTGTGGGCTTTTTCCACATCCTGCTGGGCGCGGCGGCGGGCATTCTGCACCTCGGCCTGGGCGCGCATCACCATGTCTTTGTGGTCCGATAGCTGCTGATGGAGGGAGGCGATCTCCTCATCCTGCGCATTTTCTGCAGTCAGCGCCTCTTCCGCGGCGTGCTGCTCTTCAGCGCTCGGGTTTTCTACTTCGACGGCGTTTTCTGCCGCCTGATCACCAGTGTCGATCTGCTCTTCTTCGCTGCGCTCTTTGGCCACTGCTCTCTCCGTCTGTGTCCTGCGGTCAACTGCCCGTTCGTCAACGGCACAGCTGGGTGTTCAAAAGAAAGAACCCGCTCTACAGGGCCGTTCGATACCGGCCCGTCGCGGGTGAGAAAGTTATATGGGGATCATCCATGCACACTTCAAGTCGCACTTGATGGATACCAGCCGCAGCTGACCATGGCACCGGCGGAACCCACAGGCGCAGCTAGCGAGCTGAAAGAGAAGAGCCCCTTGGGAAAGCAGGGTAATGTGGCGATTGGCCGGCGACGAATGTGATCTGCACCCAATTAGACCCCATGAAGATTGAAACCCCTGGTGCAAATACTGTATAAACAACCACTATCGAAATAACAACGAATACATTCCCATGTTGCTGCACCTGTCCATCAGTCAGTTCACCCTGGTCGACCAGCTGGAGCTGGAGTTCGGTCACGGCACCAGCACCCTTACCGGTGAAACCGGCGCCGGCAAATCCATTACGCTGGATGCGCTTGGCCTGGCACTGGGTGACCGGGGCAATGGCGAACTGGTGCGCGCCGGTGCCAAACGCGCCGATATCCACGCTACCTTCGATATCAGCAACCACGAGGAAGCTCGCACCTGGCTGGAAGACCAGGAGATGGACGCCGAGCGCGAAGTGATTCTGCGCCGCACCATCAGTGCCGACGGCCGCTCCCGCGCCTATATCAATGGCCAGCCAGTAACCCTGATGCAGTTGCGCACCCTGGGCGAGCAGCTTATCGATATCCACAGCCAGCACGAACACCAGTCGCTGCTGAAGAAAGACACCCACCGTCGCCTGCTGGACGAATACGCCCATGCCGAGGGGCACAGCGCCGAAGTGCGCATTCACTACAAAACCTGGCAGGACCAGTACCGCCGCTACCGCCGCCTGGCAGACAGTGCCGAGGAAACCCAAGCGCGCCGCGACCTGCTGGAATACCAGCTGGAAGAGCTGGCGCAACTGGACCTGAAACCCGGCGAGCTGGAAGAGCTTGAGAGCGAGCAGCGCCAGTTGGCCAACGCTGGCGACATCCTGAACGGCAGCTATCAGCTGGCCGCCATGCTGAACGGTGGCGAAGGGGATATTGCCGAACAGCTACACCGCGCCCTGCAGCTGGTCAGCGCAATGCCCGAACAAAGCCCGGCTCTGGCCGAGGTGGCACAGATGCTCGACAGCGCGCGCATCCAGATCGATGAAGCCGGCAGCACCCTGTCGCGGCATATCGATACCTTTGAAATGAACCCCGAACGCCTGACGGAGGTGGAAGAGCGCCTTTCGGCCATCTATTCCATTGCCCGCAAACACCGGATTCAGCCAGCCCAGCTCGCCGAGCTGCAACAGCAATGGCAGCAGGAGCTGGAGGAGATCGGCGCACCCGACGCGCTCGATAAACTGGCCGGCGAATGCGAGCAACTGGAGCAGGCGTTCCGGGCGGCCGCCGGCAAACTCAGCAAGCTCCGCATCGCGGCAGCAAAAAAACTGGCGGACGCGGTAAACAGCCAGCTCGCCGATCTGGCGATGCCCCACGCCCGCGTCGAGTTGGCGCTCACTGCGCTGGAAAAGCCCACCGCTACAGGCCTCGAAGAAGTGGAAATCCTGATCGCCACCAACCCCGGCCAGCCGGCGCGGGCACTCGGTAAAATTGCCTCCGGTGGTGAACTGTCGCGGGTGAGCTTGGCAATTCAGGTCGTCACTGCGCAAACCTCGCGCACCCCCACGCTGGTGTTTGATGAAGTGGATGTGGGTATTGGCGGCGCTACCGGCGATGTGGTGGGCAAACTGCTACGCCAGCTGGGCGAGCGCGGCCAGGTTATCTGCGTGACCCACCTTGCCCAAGTCGCCGCGCGCGCACACCGTCAGTATCTGGTGGAGAAGCACAGCGATGGCGAAGCGGCATTCGTGGCCCTGCGGGAACTGAAGGATGCAGAACGCAGTGCCGAGGTGGCACGCATGCTCGGTGGCGAGGCTACCGCGCAGTCCCTGGCGCACGCGGAAGAGATGCTGGCTCGGGCCTGATCGAGGGCCCTCGACCGGGGGGAAACTCGGCTAAGCAGTCACAATTAAGCGGCCTTCGGGACCGAAATTGACCGAAAGTGGCGGAAAATTCACTTTATACTCCCGCGCCCGCTACGGCGGATACGACTACACTGACGGGAATCAATTCGGTCTCACCATGCAAACCACGATTTTCAACACCCCCATTATCACGCCATTCCTGCGTTTGATCGCCAAGCTGCTACTGAAGCTACACGGCTGGAACATCGTCGCCGACGAGCAGGCGATGAAACTGAAAAAGTATGTCCTCATTGCCGCCCCTCACACCTCCAACTGGGATGGATACATCTTTATTCTGGCGGCGCTGAAACTGGGGATAAACCCGCACTGGATGGGCAAAGACAAGCTGTTCCCGTTTCCTCTGGGGGGAGTGGTGCGCTGGTTTGGCGGCATTCCCGTCGACCGCAGCAAAGCAAACAACCTGGTAGACGCCACCATTAACCAGTACAACGCCCACGAAGAACTGGTCATCGGCATCCCTCCGGAAGGCACCCGCGGCAAGTCCGAGCGCTGGAAAACTGGCTTCTACCATATCGCCCGGGGCGCTGCGATTCCGGTGGCCTGTGGTTTTGTCGACTTTCCGAACAAGGTCGCCGGCATTGGCCCGGTGATGGAAATGAGCGACAACCTGGAAGAAGACCTGAAGCAGCTGGGCGCGTTTTACGCCAATAAGAAAGGCAAGCACCAGAGCGATTACACACCGCCCATTTAAGCCTCAGCACCAGTGATCGAAAATTCGCCAATAAAAAAGGGAGCCATCGCTCCCTTTTTTATTGGTTTTATTGGCCCAGACCTTGATGCCTGGGCTGTGTGATCAGTACTGGCCGATCAGCTCTCTTTCTTCTTCACGTACAGCACCAGGCTGTGGCCGGTCAGCTCGTAACCGTGCTCGGCCGCGATCTTGTGCTGCAGCTCTTCGATCTGCTCATTGTGGAATTCGATGACCTTGCCGGAATCGGTGCACACCATGTGGTCGTGGTGGTCGCCGCGGTCCAGTTCGAATACAGAGTGGCCGCCATCGAAGTTGTGGCGCATCACCAGCCCGGCACTCTCAAACTGGGTCAATACCCGGTAAACAGTCGCCAGGCCCACATCTTCACCGGCCTCCAGCAGCATTTTGTACACATCTTCCGCACTCAGATGTTGTTCGCTGGCGCTCTCAAGCAGCTGCAGAATTTTTACACGCGGCAGCGTGACCTTAAGGCCAGCCTTGCGCAGTTCCTGGTTTTCGTTAGACATGGGTATTCAAGTTCCGGATCTTTATGCTCTATTGATCGTCCGCCTGTCGACGGGCGAATAGTTCGGGTATTATCCACGCCCAAGGTGGACAGCGAAACCCCGACACCCGGATTCGTGATCCGAGGTGCTGGCACCCAGTATGCGGTTTAGGCCGACAGGCCGGGAACTTAATCGCCGGAAAGGCGACTATTCTCTGTCAGGGCGGCATCTCACCGTCGGGCAGCATCTCCGTCGGCCGGCAGCGCGGGGCGCTGAATCCACCAAAGGCCTAGCAATGGGCCCCATTACGGAACCATAAAAATTCAGATGGAGCATTCAATGCCATCAGTTGTACGCATTCTGCTGATCGCCGGGCTGGTTAGCCTGGTTACCGGTTGTAGCCTGTTCAAATTCCCCGGGGTACACCGGATTCAGGTTCAGCAGGGCAATATCATTACCCAGGAAATGGTCGACAAGCTGCAGCCGGGCATGACCCGTCGCCAGGTGCGCTTTGTACTAGGCACCCCGCTGATTGAAGACACCTTCAATCCCAACCGCTGGGACTATATCAACCGCATTCGCAGCCCCAAGGGTGAAGAAAGCCAGCAGCGCTTTACCGTCTACTTCAATGGCGACCTGCTGATTGCCACCAGTGGCGACTGGCAGCCGGTCGGCTGGCCTTAAGCCCCTACGCCCTCTGCGCAGACGGCGTCAGCCTCCCTCGGCCTGACGCTTCGCCTTTGCCGCCCGCTGCTTGCGCGCCTCTTTCGGGTCCGCGATCAGCGGCCGGTAAACCTCCACCCGATCTCCCGGCTGCAATACATATTCTGCAGCTACCGCCAGCCCCTTGGTGCCCAGCGCCTGACCAAAAATACCCAGTTTCACAGTGGCCAGGTCCACTTCCGGGTACTCACGCGGGATGCCGGACTGCTCCAGTGCCTGCAACGCAGTGGTACCGGGCTCTACCAGCAGGCTCATAAGACGTTGTTCATGGGGCAGTGCGTACACCACTTCCACCGCAATCGTTTTCTGGTTGCTCATGCATTCTCTCCGTAAATCTTCTTGGCCCGTTCACACATGGCGTCCACCATCTGATTGGCAATACCGCCGAACAGCTTGCCCGCCGCAGCCCCTAGCAGGCGGTTTTCTACATCAAACGACAGGGTAAAAGCCACTTTGCAGGCATCTTCGGCAAGCGGGGTAAAGGTCCAGCAACCGTTAAAGGAACTAAACGGCCCGTCTACCAGCTCCAGTGTCATTTGTGTTGGACGCTGCAAACCATTGCGGGTGGTGAAGCTCTGGCTGATTCCCGCGCGCGATAGATCGAGCCGCGCCTCCAGGGTTGTTTCATCCTGATGCAGCACTTCCGCACTGCGGCATCCCGGCAAAAACTGCGGGTAACTGGCCACGTCGTTGACCAGGTCATACATCTGTTCCGCACTGAACATCACCAGTGCACTGCGTTCAATTTTTGTCATCGGGTATCTTTTTCATCACTCACGACTTGCGCCATAGAGGCCGGATTCTTATCTATCTAGCGATACAGGAGGCAAATTTCGCCCGCGACGCTACTCAAGGCGGATAAATCCTGCAACAATTCATTCTTTATCTGCTCTGCAGACTCGACCGTTATTGCCCAGACCATCCTCTGCGGGACCTGTACTTTTTATGTACGACCCAGGGGCGCCCAGCGTGGCTACGGCAATCACTCAGATGACAAGAATAACAGGCAAGCGAGAAATCTATGTCCGCAGCTAGAGAACATTTTGGCTCCCGAATCGGTTTTATTCTGGCCGCCGCCGGCTCTGCCGTCGGTATTGGCAACCTGGTGGCCTTCCCCGTGGCCGCAACCAAAAGTGGCGGTGGTGCCTTTCTGCTGGTGTATGCGCTGTTCGTTTTCCTGATCTGCCTGCCGGTGATGATGGCTGAGCTGGCGCTCGGCCGCAGAACCGAAAAAGACCCGGTGGGCGCTTACCGCCAGCTTTCTGGCGGCTCCCGACTTTGGCGCATCCCGGGCTGGCTGGCCCTGCTCACCCCGTTCATGATCGCGGTATTCTATATCGTGGTCACCGTGTGGGTCCTCGGCTACCTGCTCGCCACCCTGACCGGCAACCTGGACCAGCTGGCCAGCGGCGAATACTTCGGCCAATTTATCAACTCACCGATCGTGTTCGCATACCTGATCGTGATGATGCTGGTAATCAATGGCATCTTGGCAATGGGTGTTAAAGACGGTATTGAGCGCGCCGCCAAAACCCTGATGCCCATGCTGTTCGTGATGCTGGTGGGTCTGGTGATCTTCGTTCTCTCGCAAGAGAACGCCATGCTGGGAGTGAAATACTACCTGACCCCAGACCTCTCCAAGCTGAATGCGGAAGTCGTGAATAACGCGATGGCACAGGCCTTCTTCTCGCTGTCGCTGGGTATGGGCATCATGATCACCTACGGCTCCTACATGAAGAAGCGGGACGCGATTCCCGGCTCTGCGAAAGCCGTTGCGCTCACCGACACCATGGTGGCGTTCACCGCGGGCCTGCTGATCCTGCCGACCATTTTCCACTTCAACCCGCAGATCGACCCCGCTGAATTGAGCGACTCATCCGCGGGCATGATCTTCCTGTTCCTGCCGAAGATTTTCTACGCGCTGCAGGACAACATCGGCTACTTCGGTGCAAGCGCCTTTGCCTCGGTGTTCTTCTTCCTGGTACTGGTTGCCGCCATCACCTCTCTGGTGTCGATCATCGAAGTACCCGTCGCTACCCTGTGTGACGAAAAAGGCATGGAGCGTAAGAAAGCCATCTACACCGTGGCTGGTGCACAGCTGGTACTCGCCATCGCCTGCGCCATGTCTTTCGGTATGGCCGGCTGGCTGACCCAGTTCGTATCAATCGCTGGTGAAAATAAGTCGTTCTTTGATCTTGTAGAACTGATCTTCTACTCTACAATCCTGCCGCTGAACGGCCTGCTGGTCTGCCTGTTTGTGATCTACAAATGGAAGAAGTCCAACTTTGATGCCGAACTCCAGGAGGGTGACAGTGGCTTTGCCGGTACCCTCTCCCAGAAATATGTGAACTTTTCCCTCGGTACTTTTATCCCGCTGATCCTGTTGCTGGTATTCATCAACACAGTGGCCGAGAAGTACTTCGGGTATAGCTTCTTCTAAACTCAGGCAACGTTGTATTCATGGCCAAAAAGAAAAAGGCCCCGTCCTCAAACACCATCGCCCTCAACAAGAAGGCGAAGCACGATTACTTTATCGAGGAAAAGTTTGAGGCGGGAATGGAGCTGCAGGGCTGGGAAGTAAAGTCCTGCCGCGAGGGCAAGGCCCAGCTCACCGATAGTTACGTGCTGTTCAAAGACGGCCAGGCGTGGCTGCTGGGTGCGCGCATTCAGCCGCTCCCCAGCGCCTCGACCCACTTCGTTACCGAGCCAGACCGCACCCGCCGGCTGCTGCTGAACAAGCGCGAGATCGCCAAACTGGTGGCGGCGGTCAACCAGAAAGGTTACGCCTGTGTGTGTACCGCGATCTACTGGAAGCAACACCTGATCAAGTGCGAGATCGCTCTGGCCAAGGGTAAAGCCGGCCACGACAAGCGCGAGACCGAGCGAGAACGGGATTGGAACCGCCAGAAACAGCGCCTGATGCGCAGCGACCACCGTTAATCCGCAACTCACTTAAACAACAGAACAATAACGACGAGATTTAGCATGAGTGCACCGCGAGGACAGTTCAGTTCTAACTTCGGCTTCCTGATGGCCGCCGCCGGCTCCGCCGTCGGCCTCGGCAATATCTGGGGCTTCCCCACCAACGTCGCCGCCAACGGTGGTGCCGCGTTTGTGGTGATCTACCTGGTACTTGCCTTCCTGCTGGCCTACCCGGTGCTGATGGCGGAACTCGCCATCGGCCGCTACGCGCGCAGCAACATGGTAAAAGCGTTGCGGGAGATTTCCCCGGGCCCGGTCAGCCGCGCCGCCGGTACCCTCACCGGTCTCGGTGGCATTCTCGTCGCCTCCCTGATTCTGAGCTTCTACGCCATCGTCGCTGGCTGGATGGTTGCCCACCTGGCAGACCCGGTTGCCACCTTAGTCGGCGCGAAAGAAGCCGCCGCCTGGATGACCGGCGACAGCACCGCCCGCAACTTCACCTTTACCGCCATTTTCAGCGGCTTCACCATGCTGATTATTGCCAGCGGCGTGGAGAAAGGTATCGAGCGCTGGTCCACTCTGCTGATGCCGTCACTGATCCTGTTGTTGCTGTTGCTGATCGTGTACGTGCTCGCGCAGCCCGGCGCCTTCCAGGGCCTCGAAGCCTACCTGATCCCGGATTTCAGCAAACTCTCGCCGGAACTGTTGCTGTCGGCCATGGGCCAGGCCTTCTTCTCCCTGTCACTGGGTGTGGGCACCATGCTGATTTACGGTTCCTACCTGAGCAAACAGGAAAGCTTGCCGCGCCTGGGTGCGCTGGTAACCCTGATCGACGTGGGTATCGCGTTCACCGCCGGCCTGCTGATCCTGCCGGCCATGTATGTGGCGCAGGAAGCCGGTACCCAGATCTTCTCCGAAGCGGGCGACCTGATTGCCGGCCCGGGCCTGATCCTGCAGGTACTGCCGGCCCTGTTCGACAGCATGGGCACCACCGGCCTGTTTGTAGCCATCGCCTTCTTTGCCCTGATGAGCATCGCGTCCCTCACCTCCTCCATCTCCATGCTGGAAGTGCCGGTCGCCTTTTCTATCGAAAGCCTGGGCCTGAAGCGCAAGCCCGCCACCCTGATGATGGGCCTGATTATTTTCCTGATCAGCACCGTGATCATCTTTAATTTCGACAGCCTGTTCGGCCTGGTGATTTCCATCAGCACCGAATACGGCCAGCCGCTGCTGGGTGTGGCACTGTGTATCTTTGCCGGCTGGATCTGGCGCCGCGACCAGCTGCTGATGGAAATGCAGGAAGGCCACGAAGGTATCGAGAACACCCTGTTCTGGAAAATCTGGCCCTGGTACGTGCGCATCGTGTGCCCGCTGCTGATCCTCGCGGCCTTCGCGCAGACCGTGCTGTAACTGCCTGTCCGGGTTATCTGACCTAGAATAATCCTGATATTCCCTTGGGCTGCCCGCCGCGGCAGCCCAAACTTTCCCCCACTGTTATCGTTCTAACCACTCGTCTAACGACGCCGCGTTTATGCCATCCAGAAAACCACCTTCGATCTTTCGCAACGCCACTCGCCGCAATGCCGGTAAATCACCGCAAGGCGGCAGCAAGAAACCATCGAAAGCGACACCCGAGGTAGAGATTCAACGGTTTAGCCACGAGGTGCGCGGCATTGCGCGCCACCAGGGCAAAACCGTATTTGTGGATAACGCCCTGCCGGGTGAGACGGTGCGCATCCGCTATACCGCCAACCGCGCCAAGTTTGATGAAGCAGTGGCCACCGAGGTGCTGACAGCCTCTCCAGACCGACAAACACCGCCCTGCCCCCACGCAGAGGTCTGCGGCGGCTGCGCGCTGCAACAGATGACACCTGCCGCGCAGATCGACGCCAAGCAACAGATCCTGCTGGATCAGCTCAGCCGGTTCGCCAGAGCCACTCCCGAGCAGGTGTTACCGCCACTCACCGGCAGCACGCTCGGCTACCGCCGCAAGGCGCGCCTCGGTGTGCGTTTCGTAAAACCGAAAAGCGGCGGCAAGGCGAGCCTGGTACTGGGCTTCCGTGAAAAAGGCTCCAACGACCTCACCGATGTTGAGCAGTGCCCGGTACTTCCCGCGGAAGCCTCTGCGCTGATTCCGCAGCTGCGCGAGGCCATCCTGCAGTGCGAAGGCCGCCGCAATATCTCGCATATCGAGATTGCCGCCGGCGAGGATCACACCGCACTGGTAATCCGCCACCTGCAGCCGCTATCGGAAGAGGACCGCGAGCGCTGGCTGGACTTTGCGAAGCAACACCAGCTGCACCTCTACCTGCAGGGTGAGCAGGGCGATGCCAACACGCACAAGGTCTGGCCCGAATCCGGCCCGGCGCGCTTGAACTATGCGCTGCCCGCATTCGACCTGACCCTGAATTTCCATCCGCAGGATTTCATTCAGGTGAATTTTGAGATCAACCGGCAGATGGTTTCGCTGGCGCTGGAACTGCTCGACGTACAACCGGAAGACCGCGTACTGGACCTGTTCTGCGGCCTCGGCAACTTCACCCTGCCACTGGCCACCCGCGCGCGGGAAGTGGTTGGCGTGGAGGGGCTGTTTTCACTCACCGAGCGCGCGCGGGAAAATGCGTCTGCCAACGGCATCGACAATGTCCGCTTCCAGGCCGCCGACCTGACCGAAGACTTCTCCCGCAGCCCCTGGGCGCGCGGCGGCTTCGACCGCATCCTGCTGGACCCGCCGCGCAACGGCGCGCTGGAAGTAGTGCGCAATATCGGTCAGTTCAACGCCAAAGCCATCCTGTATATCTCCTGCAACCCCGCCACCCTTGCGCGGGATACCGCAGAGCTCATCCAACAGGGCTACGTCCTGCGCAAGGCCGGGGTAATGGACATGTTCCCCCACACCACCCACGTGGAATCTATCGCTTTGTTCGAAAAGGCCTGACCCAGTCAGGCCCTATCGTTCACCGCGTAGTTCACCATGAGTGCGTGAACAGCACAGAACCGGCGGTCAATCTTTTTGCAAACACACCTATTGTGACAATCCTGCTTCCGGTATAATTACTAATACGCCTACGATATTCGTAGCGGCAGATTCCGGGGATGACTTGGATTCGACGCCGGTGACGAAACCATGGGTGCATGCCGTGAGGGTAGCCAATCACGTAAATCCAAAGCTGCATTTTATTAGTTGCCAACGACGACAACTACGGTGCCCAACTCGCTGCGTAAGCAGCTTGTGAAGCACTAACTAAGGGTTCGTCCCTTAGCGGCCCTCAGCAAGGTTCCAGTACCGCGCTGTTGGCTGTTATACAGAACTGGATCGCCGTGACACTTATCTGAGGTAGATCGGTTAAATCTTTTTCAGAATCGTCTGCTACGTCCTGCCCGTTGGGCTGTAGTGGATTAAATTAATAGACGGAACTAAGCATGTAGAGCCTCTGGCGGAGTGCTGACGGACGCGGGTTCGACTCCCGCCATCTCCACCAAATTAAAAAGGCCCGGTATCGCAAGATACCGGGCCTTTTTAATTTGGCTAACTGAGTGAACTGAAATGTTCAGCTCGAACGCAATTACAGACCCTGCCGAAATCCATAAAGCGCATCTGCCAGCGCTTCCATTGGCGTTTCGATGGCCGCAACGATTTTCTCCGGGCTTCCGTAAAGCCTAACCGCCTGATCTTGCGGCGCAATCTCCAGCAAGAAGGCGCCGCTCGGTGAGTGGCCTGCGATATTCAATGTCAGGTTACTTTGGAAGCGCACTTTATCGCCATAGCCCGGGCGGATACGAAGGCCCACCGAGTTAAGCTGCTGCAAGATATTGTCGCGGTGAATAATCTGATCCGCCAAGGCGAGCGTTGCATCGCTGGTGGCCCGTTCGTCCAGAATTAATTGCACTCCACCAATATATCCATACTTTTTTCCGTCTTCTTCGGCGCTGGCATAGGCTTTATTTTCACCATAATTCTCGGCAAGGATTTTATCCGCATCATAGTGAATAGAAGCGATGGTAACTCCGTGCTTTACCGCCGCTTTTAATATCTGGTCGTACTGGTTATACGCCGCATCAAAAGTGCCTTTGTTCCGAATATCTTTGCCGGCGACCATATCCTCAACGTTGAGAATATAGGTACTGAGGCCCCGCTTAATCAGTTTGCTATTCAGACTTTGCAGGGTCGGGTCAATGAACAAACGCTCTTCACCATTTGCCCCGCCGCTGGATAGATTGAGGTGATCCGGCAGGGTGTGATCAGACACCAGCAGTATGTCCACCTCTTCCATCATTTGTACCACCGGGCCGATATCGACCGTGGTATCTGCTGTGGTATCAGCTCCAATAGCGGAGGGCGAACCCGCGCAGCCCTGCAGGAAAGACAGGGTCAACACGATGAAAAAGGAAGATCTTAAGCGCGCTAACTGCATAGCCATACCTGTACCAACGATGCTTTTATCCAAAATCTAACGACTAAGTTACGGTATACCCGCGCAAATGATAGTGACCTTCTATCGTTTGCGCCGATGTGTGGCTCAGTGGACACCGACCCGCAGCCACGCTCACAATTTAGACACCCCATCTCACGCTATTGAGACGTCAAAGCGGGTCTAGGATACTAGGGCTTAGCCGCACCGGCCGGCCAGAACACTAACAAGATGTAACTCCCATAAGGCAATCATGACGCTACCGAAGAAAATCCCACTGGCAAAGCTCCTTAACCGCTGGGTCTACCCCGCCGTCATTGTGGTGATGGCGCTGGCACTGTGGCAATACCCGGCCTGGTTTGGCCAGGAAACGCCGAAGCAGGTCGCGGTCGAGCAAGAGGAGCTGCCCGACTACGGCAGGGCGCAACGGGAAACGGTGGCGAGAGAATTCCGTGCGGCCTGGGTTGCGACGGTGGCGAATATTGATTGGCCCAGTAAGCCTGGCCTGCCGGTAGCGCAGCAGCAACAGGAGGCCATCGCTTTGCTGGACAAGGTTGCTGCGGCAAACATGAACGCAGTGATTTTTCAGGTCCGCCCCCAGGCCGATGCCCTATATACCAGCGAGTTGGAGCCTTGGTCCTACTATCTCTCCGGTGAACAGGGCAAAGCCCCAGAGCCCTTCTACGACCCGCTCGCCTTCTGGATAGAACAGGCCCACCAGCGCGGCCTTGAGCTGCACGCCTGGGTAAACCCATACCGCGCCCACCACACTCAGGGCGGCCCGGTATCCGAGCACTCCATCGTCAACACAAAGCCGGAGCTGATCGCAAAGCTGGCCAATGGCATGTACTGGATGGAGCCCACCCGGGAAGAAACCATTGCGCATTCACTATCGGTCATCACAGACATTGTGCAGCGCTACGATATCGATGGCATTCACTACGATGACTATTTCTACCCCTACCCTTCCTACAACGATGGGGCGCCCTTCCCCGACAGTGAAAGCTACACGGCCTACCAGCAACAGGGTGGTCAGCTTGGCGTGTCGGACTGGCGCCGGGCGGCGGTAAACCGCTTTGTCAAAGACATCTATAGCGAAGTAAAACGCATCAAGCCCCATGTAAAAGTGGGTATCAGTCCCTTCGGTATCTGGCGTCCCAAATACCCAGAGACCATCGCCGGATTTGACCAGCACGAGCAGCTCTATGCCGATGCCCGCCTCTGGTTGAACGAGGGTTGGCTGGACTACTTCACACCGCAGTTGTACTGGAACATTAACCGCGTGCAACAGAGTTACCCCATGCTGCTGGCCTGGTGGCAGGGTGAGAACCACCAGCAGCGTCACCTGTGGCCAGGTTTAAGCAGCAATAAAGTGGAAACGAATCAGGGCATCGACGAAATCATTAACCAGATCCTGTTTACCCGCGCACTGCTACAAGAACAAACCGGCCAGGTTTTCTGGAACGTGAAAACGGTAAGTGAAAATCCCCGGTTTGCACAAGTGCTGAAAGATACCGTGTTCTATCACCAGGCACTGGTGCCCGCCTCACCGTGGCTGGACAGTGCAGCGCCTTTGGCACCGGAGGTGCGCTATCAGTCAAACACCGATGGGCTGAGTGTCAGCTGGCAACCTCGCGGTGATGAGGCGGCAGCACGCTGGCTGCTGTACTACCAAGCGGGCAGCAAGTGGCGCTACAGGATTTTTAACAAAGACATCCTCAGCCATCAGTTCAGGCAACAGGATGAGGTCACAGCCATTGCGGTTGTCGCGGTGGATCGAAATGGCTTGGAGAGTGAGCGAATTGACCAGCAGATAGCTGGTCGTTAATTCATGATTTAAACGCTACCCGGCTGCTTTCCAGCCGATGGTCCTCCGTCTGTGTTGGACTCGACTGAGGACTGTACAGGAGCGGCGAGAGCGGTCGCGAGCGCTTTCTGAAAGATGTCCCATACGGTAATAAAAACGCCGGTGATGACCGGTCCAATGATCAAACCAACTGCGCCGAACATGGCAAGACCGCCAAAAGTGCCGATCAGCACCATCAGGTCGCTCAGTTTGGCTTCGCGACCAACTAACCATGGACGAAGCAGGTTATCCGCCAAACCAACCACGATAGCGCACCAAGCCGCCAGTCCGATTGCACTAACGGTTTCGCCGGCAAATGCTAAATAGAGGACAGCAGGAATCCATATGATGGAGGGGCCGACGGCCGGAATAATCGAGGCGAAGGCCATCACTACGCCCCAAAATGCCGCCGCTTGGATACCTACGATCGAAAAAGCAATGCCACCCAAGGCACCCTGCACAACCCCGATCACCAAAGTCCCCTTTATGGTCGCACAGCTCACGGAGACCACTCTATCGACCAGCCGATTTTGTGCGTCGATCGTCAACCCGGTATAGCGGGCAAGCTGCGCCAGCACGGTCGTCTTCTCCTGCAGGAAAAACACCATTGCATACGCCATGACAAAAAGGTTCAGGAAAAAATGTGCTGTCCCTTTGGTGGCCGCGGAAACGACAGACAAGAAGAGTGAAGCCAGCCTACTGGCAAGTTCGCCAGCCTTCGCCGCGAGCTGTGGACCGAGTGCTTCGATTTCTTCCCGAAACGGAACCCAGTCGGGGAGCTGGATTGTCGTCCAGTCCGTGTCCAGCCGCTGAATAAAACTACCAATTCCCGCGACCAAATCGCTGGCTTGGGTTGCGGCAATAAACACGATTGCGAGGGTCGGCACCAACACGCCTATCAATAAGATGACAAGGGTGATGACAGCGGCAATCCCCTGTCGCCCCCCGACGGCAGCGCTTACTTTTTCCTGAAGGGGCGCCGCCATCGCGCTAAAGATTGCAGCAAGTAAAAGTGCGACGAGAAAGTCTCGAACCATGCCTACGAAAAGCGCAGAAATCGCTAACGTCGCAAGGCCTGTAGCGAACAGTGTTACACGAGCGGGGCTTGCAGAGACGTCGGGCATCGTTAAGCGCTCCTCTGGCACCTGAGGTGCGCTTTAAGCCAACTGATCAGGGCCAACCTCTACCACCAGCTTGCCGAAGTTTTCACCTTGCAGTAAACCAATGAAAGCCTCTACAGCATTTTCAAGGCCCGTCACTTTGTCTTCCCTGTATTTGATTTTCCCCGACATCAACCAGGGCAACATGGCCTGCTGAAATTCGTCATAGCGGTGCCCGTAGTCGTCAAATACGATAAAGCCCTGCATCTTGGCACGCTTCACCAATAGATTACCCATCAGCATCGGCATGCGATCCGGGCCGGCAGGCAACTCGGTTGCATTGTATTGGGCGATCAGTCCACACAGAGGGATGCGCGCTTTGGGGTTAATTAATGGCAGCACCGCATCAAACACCTTGCCACCAACATTTTCATAATACACATCAATACCGGCCGGACAGGCCTTGGCAAGCTGCTCGTCCAGATCCTCCGCATGGTGATTCAGGCAGGCATCAAAACCCAGTTCATTCACCGCGTAGTCGCACTTCTCCTGGCTACCGGCAATACCTACCACTTTGCAGCCCTGAATTTTCCCAATCTGGCCCACCAGGCTACCCACCGCACCCGTCGCTGCAGCAACAACGAGGGTTTCTCCGGCTTTGGGCTGGCCAATATCCATCAAGCCCATATACGCAGTTAACCCGGGCATACCCAATACACCCAAACCATAGGATGGGTTGGGCATGGCGCTATCCAGTTTGATGACACCTTCACCATCCGAGAGGCTATAGTCCTGCCAGCCGCCAAAGGCAACCACCAGATCGCCCTTTTTAAAACCGGAATGCTTCGATTCCTCTACGCGGCAGATACTGCCGCCCACCATCACCTCACCAATGGCGACGGGTTCCGCGTAGGACTTCGCATCACTCATGCGCCCGCGCATATATGGGTCGAGCGATAAGTAAATGGTTCGCAGTAGGATTTCTCCGTCACCAGGGGTCGGAATTGCAGTTCTAACAAAATTGAAATCGGCTGGTGTTGGCGCGCCATGTGGGCGAGATGCCAGAGTAATCTGACGATTCGCATTGCGGCTTTGATTCATAGGACACCTTCACGAATTGTTTCCGAAAGTCATCTACAAACATTATCACCAGTTTGCTTTTTCTATATCGGACAATACCCAGGAGCGATCGAAGTACGCCTCTGTTGGTGAATAAAAACGGAAGTAGGTAAACCATGCCCGGCCGGGCACTGTCGGAATCCAGTTTTTCTCTTTTCCTGGCGGCGGTGTTGGGCCGAAATAGATATCGAAGGACCCGTCATCATTTTCGATCAGGTCCATACGGGATGATTTGTCGGCAATTCGCTGCTCGTTATCAATCAGCGCACGTGTTGCGACATCGTAGACAGTCGTGGACCAGAACTCGGCGGCCGGCGCGTTTGGCAATACGTGCAGTTTGTACTGGTTGGCGCCATCGAGCCAATCACCATCGGTGTCTTTGTAAGCCGCAAGATAAATCTGATCCTTCCCAGGAGTCTTTGACTGCATGGCCGGATCATTGGTCACCGCCTCATAGAACCATGCAGCGCGACCGTCCAACGCATCGTAATTTTCCCAACGCTGGTTCGGAGGTGACACCGTGGCAATCTCCCAGTGACTGCCGTCATGATAGATGGACTGTTCAAGGCGCGGGTTTTCGAAGTCGTTCGCCTTGGCCATCGCCTCGCCCACTAGTGCGGCCTCGGTAAGGATTTCTTTCTGACGCGCATCCGGGTTGAACGGCTTGCCCTTTTCGATACCCAACGGCTTCAACATCGCGTGAAAGAAACGATCACGCTCTTCCACCGGCTCGCGATTCAGGATATCCGCGAGGCGCTCGAAATACGTAATGCCCCGAGGCTGCCACCCCTCCCAATGCTTGTCGCCCGCCTCGATCACCTTGGTGTCGGCTGCTGATCCTTCTTCGGCGAGAGGATAGATCTCGATTTTCGACAACGCATCCTTGCGTACGTCTTCGTCTTTGCTCATGAGGCGAATACCAAAGAAGACGCTATTGGTGGGAGACTCGAAAGTCTTGTAGCCATCGGGCACCTGTGGCGCCTCTGTGCCGGGTGCGTAAAACACGTATTTGCCCGGCTCCGTCATTGGCGCAATCGCGGTTTGCCACATACTGTGCATGGCACCACGCACTTCCGCTTCCGGCATCTCGACTACAATCGGGCCGGTTTCGTTAAGTCGAATAAAACTCAGCGCGTACGGGGTTGTGGCGTTGGCGGTCAGCAACCCGAGTTTGGATACATAATCCGGGTAAAAAACGATATCGCCGGATTCCGCATTGAAAACATTTTCATGCTCATGTTGCCATTGAGCGAAGGATACAAGAGGGATTGCCCAAAGATATGCCTGGGTTGCGCGCTGGAAATCCATCGTATCAAACAGTTTTTCTACCGTTTCTTTTGTCGGATACCCATTGACAAAATCGTGGGTAAAAGAGAGTTTACCGATACGGGTATCGAGAGTTTCCCCACCTTGCGGCGCACCGGTTTCAGAGCTTTCTGCAGTCGAGTCCGTCGCATTCCCGGAGGACTTCGTGCGCTCCGCCGCTGCAGTATCCGCATTGGGCTTTTCCTGCCGATCACTACTACAGCCAACACCGAGTGAAAACAGTAGTATTGCAGCAATAAACTTATTACGAATCATGTTCGAAACCTCTCCCGATTGATTCTCAACATAGCAAGTACTACTTCAGTTCTTGTGGAACATAATCTGGTTGCTTGTAGATACCTTCCCGAATTTCTTTGCTCGGCCCATAAGTCCGTAATACAAGCCAGAAGGGCCCATCGGGTGCCGGTAACCAGTTGCTTTCTTTGTCTTTTCCCGGTGACTCATGGGAAAAGTAGAGCGTAAGTGAGCCGTCAGGATTACGTTTAAGCCCTTTGGTACTTGAGCCGATGGAATAGCGGTTGATGGGGTTATCCACCAAATAGCGCTCCGGTAACCGATACATGGTGTAGGACCAGAAGTAATCCACAGGTGGCTCCTGTCCTTTTGGGAAGGTTACGGTATAGGAGGCTTTGCTACCGTCGGTTTCTTTGCCGTTCATGTCGTTGGGGTTGGTCAGGTAAATCGATTGCTCAGGAACGTTACCGAAGATACCGAGGTAGACCCCCTGCGCACGATTTGCATAATCGGTACCGATGCGTTTGCGATCGCCAAAGAAATCGGCGGGGTCGTACTTTCCTCGGCCAACACGGTCCATCTGCTCCTGCGCGTCTTTGATACCCTGGCGCAACGCTTTTTGAGTAGCCGCAGGCAGCTCACTGAACTTCCAGCCCCCCTTCGCATCCATACCGAGCTCGCCCAGCTTCTCATACATAGCGCCATCGGCGTCGTTACGGGAAGTCAGCGGAAGAATAAAGCTGACGTAATCCCAGTACTTGTCCGTATCTTCCGCGCCCTCTTCCCAGCTTGGCCAGTCGATATTTGGAGCAGCCTTGGGTGGGGCTTTTCCCAAGTAATTGCTTAGCGGTTCCAGTTTGTATGCCTGCTGAATTTCCTTTACCTTGTTAAGGCCACCTTTACTTTCAATAAGCTGGGTGCGGGTCAGAGAGCCAAGAAAGTCGCTTTCACCACGGATAATTCGATCAACCCCCGCAGGCTTTTCACCCTTCCACTCCGGTGATGCCAACAAAACAGTGATGCCATCATTGCCGTCGTTTACCGAGCCGGGGTTGTCTAAGACGTACCCCCAGAGGTCGTCCCACTGGCTGGTATAGAACCGATCCTTCTCGATTTTTGGCAGGGTCAGAACCCATGGTTCAGCGCGCAAGTCCACCCAAACATAGGAGTAAGGGGTATCGTTGTTCGGTGTGACGATATCGGTATCTTTCGGGCTTGAGGTCCCCAAATGTACCCACGTCCCGAATTCCCGGTCGCCTTCAATGGCCTGCTTGTACATAGTCCGGTAGTTCATAACCAGGGGGTAGGTGAATAGGTAGGCCTCCTTGGCCATTGCCCTCGCCTGATCTTCGTCGGGCCCTTCTTTCGCGTTGCATATCGTACTAACCGCCAGTGAGGCCAACACCACAATGGCGCCCCAAAGAGACTTACACACAATTGATTTGCCACCTTTTGAAATGAGTGGCCGGGAGGGAAAACGCATAGAAGACCCCGCTCAAGTTAAAACAAGCGCCTTCTATAAGATTAGCCGAAGGGAAAATATCCGCCAGATCGATGACAAGAGCATGTGCGGCTACGATATAGAGCCTTTTGGACTGGCGTTACACTGATCGAGCAAATGTCGGCCCAAGACTATTCCAGCTAAGCTTCGATGTCCGTTAGGTCTCTGAGGCCGTCCCGCGGCGCAAATATCCAGCCCTCGCCCGCCGGTGTATTCGCGTCCGGGAAGCACAGAGCATCCGGCTCAGAGTGAAACAACCAGGCGACGAGTGCACATAACAGGGCATCGCGTTTGTCTTCGTGGTCGATGCCAAATTCATAGCCCACCATGTCCCACTCATCCACCGCGGGCTTCGCAGGTGTGGTCCGGTAGTCCTTTAGTAGCTTGCGCACCAATGGCGATGGTTTGCATGCGGATGGATAGGCTTCAAACGCTGTGAGTTCAGAGCCACCCAGCCAGACGCCGGCAACAGTGGATTCGGGGGCAAAGCGGGCGAGTGCATGCATGCCCTTGGTGGCCTGGCTGCCGATCATATCTTTGACGGGAGACAGTGGGCGCAGGCCATGTCGAAAGAGGAATTGTTCCGTATAGCGGAACAGGTAGGGGTTTGTGGCCGACTCATTAATTGCGCCGGCTGCGGAGCCGCCAGAGACAAGCTGTTGAAAGGCTTGGGAGAAGCCGAGCGGGGTATCGATTGCCAGTATTACTGGCGGCAAGTCACCGGCAGGCTCGACGCCACAGCAATCGAGTAACGCGCGGACCCACGCTTGGGTGGAGCCGGCCTCGTTGATTATGGCTCGCAGGTTACCGCGCCATGGACGACCGAGGACATTGCGTCCGCGGTCCAGAACAACCAGCGCGTCGCGGCTGTTAGCGTTGTTGTCGCAGTTCCAGCCCCCTACATCCCAGCCGATAAACAGCGTTTCAGAATCCTTATCCGTGTGCATTGCTTCCAGTTCAGGCCAACATTGACACTCCTAGGATAAAGGAAGCTGAGGCAGTGGGCGGATAAAACCGTGACTTAGCGGCCTTTTTCTTTGCGGATTTCTTCAATGAAATCGACGGTGATCTCGGTGATGCCCCGCTCACGCGCGGCGGCCTCCACTTTCTTCTTTACAGTGCCGCGTACAAACGCCGGGACAAAGTCCATCGACAGTTCCGCGGCCATATCCCACTTGATCTCAGACTCACTCATAACACAGCTCACTTACACATAATTTGTCAGGTTAGGTATATCACCGGGACCGTCTGCTCCGATTGGATGGCGGACACGATTACATCTATCAAGCCATTGCGCGCACGGTGCTGCCATGCGGTTTGTCAAAAACGCCTGCGGAAACCTGCTTGGCGCCGGAATACGGGGGACGGTGTCTATACTCGAGTCACAATTGAGACCCCAACTTACCGCAAGCTACCGGAAGAGCCGCCTGTGCATAATTCACACAATATCCGATGCCCGCTTTTCGTCCTGTTCTTTATTCTCGGCCTCTCGGCGACTTACCCGCTACACGCCGCAGACGACGCACCGAAACACTTCGACCCGCTGGGCAAGCCGCCGTCAGAACACACGCTCAAGGTGATTGCCGAAGACAGCGCCAACCTGCCGTTCGACGACAAGCGCGACTTTGACGAAGCCAATAAAGGGTTTATCGCCAAGCCGGACAACTGGAAGGTAACTGGCCCGGAAGGCAATGTGGTGTGGGACCTCGACCGCTACGACTTCTTCCGCAGCGACAAGGATTTCCCGAGCATTCATCCGTCGCTACAGCGGGTATCCCGATTGAATATGAAGGTGGGCCTGTTCGAGGTGATTCCCGGCTTCTACCAGGTGCGCGGTTTCGACCTTGCCAATATCACTTTCGTGCGCGGCAAAACTGGCTGGATCGTATTGGACCCGTTGACGGCACCGGAGGTGGCGGCCGCAGCAAAGGCACTGGTGGATGCGGAGTTGGGTGAGCGCCCGATCGTCGCGGTGGTGTATTCCCACTCCCACGTTGACCACTGGGGTGGCGTGCGCGGTATTGTCGATGAGAAAGACGTGGAAGCGGGCAAGGTGAAGATCATTGCACCGCGCGGCTTTATGGAACACGCGGTGTCGGAAAATGTTTTCGCCGGCAACGCCATGAACCGACGGGTGCAGTATCAATACGGCACCCAACTTCCCGCCAGTCCGTTTGGCCATGCCGGCCAGGGCCTGAATATGAACGTCGCCAATGGCGCGACCGGCCTGATCCAACCTACCACGATCATCGAAGACGACTTTGAAACGCTGACGGTGGACGGCGTGGAAATGGAATTCATGAACACGCCGGGCGGCGAAGCGCCCTCGCAAGCGCATATCTGGTTCCCCAAGGACAAAGTCTACTGGACCGGGGAAGACGTCACCGGTGTTTTCCACAATGTGTACACCCTGCGCGGCGCGCTGGTGCGCGACCCGCACGTATGGTCGCAACATATCAACCGCGCGCTGTACCGCTATGGGCGCAACGCCGATGTGATGATGGCCTCTCACCACTGGCCACGCTGGGGTAATGAGCGCGTACAGGAAGTGCTGCGTGGGCAACGCGACCTCTACGCCAACATGAACAACTACTCGCTGTTCCACGCAAACCAGGGCGTTACCATTAACCAAATTCACAATGTGTTTGAAACTCCCGAGGGAATCGCCAAGCAGTGGTACAACCGCGGCTATCACGGTTCACCAGAGCACAACAGCCGCGCAGTGATTAATCGCTACCTGGGTTACTGGGACGGCAACCCCGCCACCCTGATTCCACTGTCGCCCGCAGACTCCGCTCCACTCTATGTGAAGATGATGGGCGGCTCGGACAAAATTCTGCGCGAGGGTCAAAAGCTGCACGACGCGGGCGACTACTTCCTTGCACAGGAAATTCTCGACAAGCTGGTACAGGCAGAACCCAACAATCGCGATGCGCGACTACTACTGGCCGATGTATGGGAGCAAATTGGTTACCAGCAGGAGAACCCCGGCCTGCGCAACAGCTTTTTGCAGGGCGCTTATGAACTGCGCAACGGTTTGCCCAAGGGTGCTCCGCCCAGCACCAGCAGCCCCGACGTTATTCGTGCGATGACTACCGGGCAGTTCCTGGATTTTCTCGGCGTGCGTCTTGACCCAGGAAAAGTGGAAGATCTCGGCTTCCGTATGACCCTCATAACACCCGACAACGATGAGAAGTATGCGATTGAGTTATCCGACGGCACACTAACCAACATCGAGGGCTTCGAGGTTGATGACCCAGACCTGACCTTGCGTATCAATCGCTCCGACCTCGAGCAGGTCATGATGGGCAAGAAGACGCTGAAAGCGGCGATCGAAGATGGCTCGGCCAAGGCAGATGGCAACGTGCAACTGCTGTATCAGCTCGGCCAGGCACTGGTCACATTCACGCCGAACTTCCCGATGATTCCCAGTGCGGAAACCGTGCCGGCGCGGGAGCAAAACCCCTACGAGGCTGTGATCGAATTGCCCGGGGAGTAACCTTTCTTACACACAGTCACCACCCCGGCCTGAAACGTTCAATTCCACAATTGCTTCAGGTCGATGGCGGTCCAGTCGCTGAAGTAATCGGGCACTGGCACCTTCAGCCACAAGGTGCGCTGTGCGACATCGGTCACCATTTGGTGGGTGGTTAAGTCGGCATCCTGCTTTATTGGCTTGGTCGACCCACCATTAGCCGCGAAAGTACCATCGTCATTGAACAGACGCAGGTCCATCAGTTCGCGCACCTTGTCCGCGTCCACCGCGCCGGTATTCTCTTTCAGGCGTTCGGTCATATTCGCAAAACGACGCAGGGAATTACTCACCGTCTCGCGTTTACCCAGCCCCCAGTGCTCCCCCATAAAGGAATTCACCACCACCAGCGAATGATCATCGGGCGAACGCAGGCGATTGCCGCCGAGGGAAGAGCACTCCATGGACGCCCCGCGGTGCTCATCGCCGATCGACAGGATCATCGAGGTGCTGATCAGGATGCCGTTCAGGCGCGTCACAAGGCTCGACAGTGTGTGCGCCTCACTCATCATGTCCGTCAGCTCGTTGAGGATTGAAGGCCGCTCCACATAAACCACAGAGCCGCCCATACTCGTGCCATCGTGCACATCCAGATATACGCCATGTTCGTTAATCACGGTAAACGGGCAATACATGCCGGGCCAGCCGAGCGCCGCAAAGCGATAAGAACCGTCGGTGGGTTTGCGTACAGTTAACACCTGTGGAAACTCATTGAAGGTTTCGCTCCAGTCCATGTTGCGCCCGATATACATATTCCCGTTGGCAGAGTGCTTGCCCCAGGACAGGATTGAGGTACAACCGGCGAAGGAATGGCACTTGGACTGGAAGATGCCATATTCCATCACCTGGTCGAGCATACAAACATTTTCGGTCGGCCAGGATGAACCTTGCGCAACGCCGTCGTACCACTGGCGGTTACGAGTTGAACAGGAGATATAGGCACGGCGTGCCCAACGCTGCATTTCCTCTTGCATGAGTATTCCGGAATCCAGCTGGGGCTTTATCAGTACGTCCCAAGTTTTTTGCATAGCGTCGACCATCAGGGCGCCGTATTGCACTCCCATGTCGTGGGATCCACCAGAGAGAACCGGAATCAGGAAGCCGTTTTTCTCGTACAACTTTCCCGCACCAGACTGATTCAGAAGATTCACTACGACACCATCAATTACTGGGGAATATCCAGTAACTCTAGTTCAGGCTCAAACGGCTCAGGGCAGTAAGTAGCTGTAGAGCGGTGCCTGACGATTAGCTTCGATCAGGGCGTAACCGGAATCATCTGGTCTTGCCTTCGATAGAAAAAGCAGAGATATACGGAGAATTTGAACAAAAACCCTAGCCTCCTGAGCATCAGAGCTATTCAGCACACAAGGCAATATTTCTAAAAAGAATATAAAGAGCCTTTTTTATCCCGTAAAAATCGTTTCACACAAAACCACAAAAGACTACATTTGTAATCACAAAGACTACAGATGTAATCATTAAGGGGCCGCCCATGGAAATTACAGAAGCTGAGTACGAAGTGATGGAGGCACTGTGGAATGGTGCACCAGCGAATGCCCGCGAAATATATCAACGACTGCAATCACACAAAGACTGGCAGGAGCGCACGGTAAAGACATTACTCAGCCGCCTAGCCAAGAAGGGCGCTATCAGCTACGAACAAAGGGATAGGACCTATTACTACTCCCCTTGCTTCGAGCGCGAAGAATACCAGGTAAAGCAGGGTAAAAAGCTGGTTGACCGGCTGTTTGGAGGCCAGCTGTCCATGCTGGTATCCGGGTTCGTAAAAGGCGGTGACTTGAAAAAGTCAGACATCGAAGAACTCAAAGACATTATCAAACAGTGGGAAAAAGATAATGATTAACTGGGTCTTTGCGCAGCAGGAAGTACTTACTTTTATTCTCCTCGTCACCTGGCTTAGCGATCTCGCTCTGGCAAGGCGTATGGGTTCGAGATTTACCTATCGTCTTTACGCCCTTATTCCCGTGGCTCTTCTGGTTGCCAACTTGCCTTCGATTTCACACGACAGCTGGCAACCTGCGCTAGAGTCAGCGCCAATAATCCAGGCACCGGTAATCAGTACCATAGAAGCGGTGAACAGCTTACAAAATCAGCAGGTTTTGACTGCTCCCAGTAACAACTTCGTTGCTTGGGTGTGGCTAGCTGGGGTATCCCTTCTTGTAGCAGCACTAGTTATTGGCTTGGCCAAATTATCTACGTTGCCGAAAAAGCCGATCGTTGATACCCAGTTCTACGACCGTTTACCCGACGGTATCTTTTATACCTCGCAAAAAGTCAGAGGGCCGATCCTGAAAGGGATTTTCAGCCCCGAAATCATACTCCCCGTCGATTTCAAGAAAAGCTATACGGACCACCAGCTGGATTATGTTTTTGCCCATGAACTTGTGCATGCAAAACGCTATGACAACCTCTGGAATCTGTTCGCACTTATTCTCGTCGTTGTTTTCTGGTTTAACCCTGTCGTTTGGTTCGTATACCTGCGGTTCCGATTGACGCAGGAATGCGCATGTGATGAAGAGGTATTGTTAGGGGCAAATAAAGATAAAAAAATCCAATATTCCAAGGCTATGTTGCAGTCTTACGAGCACTGGAATGGTTTTTGGGCAATCCAATCACACTACGGAGATAAAGTGACCATGATTAAACGGATTAATCGTTTGAAAAATGCTTTTAAGCCATCAAAAGCTGCGCGAATCTTAGCCGGAGGTGTCAGTGCCTTTATGGTATCCCTGGCCTTGCTGTGGGGGCAGGTTTCCGCAAGTTCGCCAACAACTTTGAACCTACAAGATGCGAAACTAGTATATTTCGAGTTCCCACGCGCAGCATTTTATGAAGGCATACAGGGAGAGGTTCATCTGCAATTTGATGTGGTGGATGGCGAACTAGCAACCGTCAATGTGCTGCAAACTGTCACCTCAGGTGGACATGAACAGGCATTTGTTCGATCAGCAACCAACTATTTGAAACGCCTGCCTTTCTCGAATGAAAACGCCAACTTGAATGGGGCAGAACGAATTTTTCGCTTCCATCTTGCTGGCGTCGGCACATCGGATGAAGCACGCAAGAAAGCAAAAGAGAGAATGCCGATTAGAACAATTCATCTTCTGCCTCACTCCATTCGACCGTCAACCAACGAAATCACCCTCTCCGGACACCCAAAATTATCCACAATCAAAAATCACTTCCCCCCTTACCCGGAGGGCTTGGAGGATCTAGGCATTACGGCGTCGGCGGTGGTAGAAATGGATGTAAGAGGAACCGGCATCGGAGTTGAACCCCGGGTGATCAGTGTTAGCGCACCAGAAGAACATAAAGCAGCATTCCGCAAAGTGGCACAAAAGGAAGCTGACGATTTAATCGTTTTTCGCAACAACACTGGCCAGCAGATCGACAATGTAAGAGTCACTCTATACTGGGAACCGGCGGACTATGAAAAGGGCATGGATCGCACAAAAATGAAGAAGTATAAAGAGCAGTAATGTAATTCGGAGATTGTTTGGAACTTGCCACCGGACTCTGGAATTTAAGCTGGTGGCGAGTAACCTATTACATCCATAAATCATTGGCCCCCTAAGAGTAAAGGCGCTTAACCTATTAATTGAGGATCGTTCTTGCAGTAACAAGCCCCAACAAACCGCAAGATGACTAGAAAAACAAAAAACTGTAGTATTTGCGCACTTTTAACAGGGGGTCTTAAAAATGAAGTTTATAAAATCTACTTTAGCCTTATTCGCTGCTCTGGCGTCTAGCGCTGCAAATGCTGATACGGTTCTTGGCGTCGACATTACAGCTGGCGCTTGGCAACCAACTTACAATGGCGAAATATTTGAGTTTTCAAGCGTTGACGAGTATTCGAAAGAGAGCAATACGTTCGTTCAGCTGGCTCTGGAACATCCGTTCTCACCACTACCTAATGTAATGTTAGCGAACAGCAAGATTGAATCTGTTGGCGAGTCCGGCCTCAATAAGCTGGATCTCTCGCACACAGACGCAACCTTTTACTATGAAGTTCTTGATAACTGGGTAAATCTCGACCTCGGACTGACCGCTCGCTACTTTAACGGATTTTATGACGGCTATACCTGGCTGGGTAACTTCACTTCAAGCGATCCAACCTTTAAGGGCACGGTACCAATGGTATACGGTAGCGCTCGCTTCGATTTGCCATTCACCGGATGGTCGATAATTGCACAGGGGAATGCCACCCAATACGATCTCGATAGATTTGCAGACCTCACTGCAAAGGTACGCTGGGACTTCCTTCCCGCAGGTGACCTCGCCATTGAAGCGGGCTACCGCACACTGACTATCGACTCGAGCGAGCTGGATTCACTTACTCTTCATGTTGATGCAAAGGGACCATACCTGGGGCTGAACTTTCACTTGTAAAGCTCTATAGCGGTAAGTATCAGATTAATTTGGTAAGTAATTGATCTGGCGTATCAGTTGAATGCCCCGCTCCATGAATCTACGGGGCATTCACGTAATCCACGCTACTTTGTACCAGTCACCAACTTCGGTCACCGGATAGAGGCCACCTAAACAGTGCTTTTGGTTTCTGCAATATACCGGTCAACAATCTTCTCCAGAATATCCAGCGGCACCGCACCATTCTTCAACACTACATCGTGGAAGTCGCGCAGATCAAACTGGTCACCCAGTTCTTGCATGGCTTTCTCACGCAACTCCAGAATCTTGATCATACCGATCTTGTACGAGGTCGCCTGGCCGGGCATAACGATATAGCGCTCGATTTCGGAGACCACATCGCTCTCCGCCATACCGGTATTGGCCAGCATGTATTCGATGCCCTGCTCACGGGTCCAGCGCTTGTGGTGAATACCGGTATCGACAACCAGGCGCACCGCGCGGAACAGCTCGCCGACTAAACGGCCCACGTTGTCGTAGGGGTTATCCTGATAGCCGAGTTCCCACGCAACCTGCTCCGCATATAGGGCCCAGCCTTCGATGTAGGCGGTAAACGGGGCCATGCGGCGCATGAATGGCATACCTTCTAGCTCCATGGCGATGGCGATCTGGAAGTGATGCCCAGGGATACCCTCGTGATAGGCAAGCGTGCGCATGCCATATTTCGGAGTGGCCTTGATATCGTACAGGTTGGCAAAGAAGCGACCGGGGCGGCTGCCATCCAGTGCCGGCTGTTCGTAGTAAGCACCCGGTGCGGTCTTCTCCTTGAATTCAGGAATACGCACTACTTCCATGCCCGCCTTAGGGCGCACACGGAAGGCACCATCGATGCCCGCATCAATTTCGTCGAGGATCTTTTGGTAGTCCTCCAGAATCTGCGCACGGCCTTCCTCAGTGTCCTCATAATAAAACTCTGGACGCGCGGCGAGGTCTGCCATGGTCGCGGTGAAGCCAACGGAGGTATCGAAACCCTCGCCATTCAAGATGGTGAGAATTTCCGATTGAATACGCTGCACCTCGGACAGGCCCAGTTCATGGATTTGATCCGGGGTGTAGTCGGTGGTGGTAAACATTTTCAGAGCGAGTTTGTAGACCTCTTCGCCCTCGGGTAGGTGCCAGTAGCCGTGGTCATTGCCAGCGCGGTCTGAAAGGTTGGAGAAATAACCAATCATGTCCTGATAGGCGGGATACACATACTGCTCGATGTGCTGCTCGGCGGTGGCAAGAATCTGCACCCCGGCTTCCGCGTCAATATCTTCGGCTTCATCGAGCTTTTTCACCAGTGCGGTATAGAGAATATTCTCTTGCGCCGGCGTTTCCACAAAACCGCGCATCTCATCGAGCACGCGATCAATCACGAAGCGCGGGGGAACGATGCCGCGCTTTTCACGCACCTTGAGGTCCGCCAGTTGCGCACCGAATTTCGACTCCACTGCCTGCAGGCGTGACAGATAGTTCTGTGCGTCTTCAAGGTCTTCCACACGATGCTGCGCTTCCATGAAGCTTGGATAGCCATTCTGCACACCGAACAGCTGATTCACCGGGTAGGTGTGGTAGCGATAAGGCTCCACAGCAATGATCATATCTGCGAGATATGTGGCGATGTCGCGGGTCAATTCTTCGTTTTCGTCCAGTCCCTCATAGCGATCCAGTGTCGCGCGAAACTGTTTAAAGTCGGCAAACATCTGTGCGGTTTTTTCGGGATCTGTTTCGTCCAGGCGAGCGTTGTGGCCTTTGATTCCCATGGACTCGAGAAAGCCGAGGGAGGTCAGCATCTCTGGGCTGTCAAATGCCATGCTCACTAGCGGGCGATCGATAAACACACGGAAGGAAAAGGGTTTCTCCGCGACCACTTCATGCGTGGCAATACCACCGGCTGCGACGATGGCGGCGAGCAAAGTGCCACCGGTGTACTTTAGGATTTTTTTCACAATCTATAACCTCTGTTATCCGTTTTCGTTTTTGGGTTTTATTTAGTGAGCTTTTGCCGTGGCTTCGCCACCGCGCTGGTCTTTATCGGGAAAAGACGACTGCTCAAGCAGCATGACAAAAAAGCGAATACCGTTCGCGTAATCTTCCACGCCTAGTCGCTCATCGATACCGTGGAAAGTATTTACCGTTTCGGGGGTAACGCGCACCATCAAGAAGCGGTATACCGCATCCGACAAACCATAGAAATGTTTGGAGTCGGTACCACCTTGTACCAGATACGGAGCTACCAGCACATTCGGATCCAACTCACGGATGTTCTTTTCGATCAGTCGGTAGCCGTAGGCATCGGTGCTCGACACTGCCGATGGGTTACTGGCCATGAACGGCTCAATGGAAACTCGGGGATCGTCGATGATCGAACGCACCCGCGCGACGACGGACTCGGCTGTTTCGCCGGGCATAATGCGGAAGTTCACCACCGCACTGGCGCGGGTCGGCAGGATATTGGACTTGCTGCTGCCTTTGAGCATGGTGGCAGCGGTCGAGGTGCGAATGCCGGAGGCACTGCTCTCGTTAGCGAGGATCGCGGATTCAACCATTGGGCCAGTCAGCCACTGGTTTGCCATGCCAAAGCGGGCACCAAAGCCTGCGTAGTGGCCAACCGCATCAAATGTCATATTGGTAAACTTGAGCGTGGTGGGGAATTGGTTTTCTTCCAAGTTCACAATCGCGCGCGCCAGAATACCAGCGCCGGTGCTGGCGGGCGGCTTGGATGAATGGCCCCCGGGCTGTTCCACTACCAATCGCACATTCACAAAGCCTTTCTCGGCAACGCCAATGACGGCTATCGGCTGCTCGAAGCCCGGCATCAGGCCCTCGGTAATTGCACCGCCCTCATCCAGCACAAATTCGAAATTAAGCTCGCGACTGGCAAAGTAGCGCGCAATTTCTGCAGCGCCGTTTTTACCGCCGATTTCTTCATCGTGGCCAAAGGAGAAAAAGATACTGCGCTCGGGCAGCGCGCCGGTTTGCAGCAGGTGCTCCATGGCCTCCATCAATGCCATCACACTGGCTTTATTATCGATGGCACCGCGGCCCCAGATCTGGCCATCGCTGATAACGCCGGCAAACGGCGGGTGCGTCCAGTCGGACAAGGTGTCCTCATCCACAGAGACCACATCCATATGCCCCATCAACAGAATGGGCTTCAGCTCTGGATTGGTGCCGGGGAACTCATACACCAGAGAGTATTCGTTAAACACATGGCGTGTAGCAAACGCAGTCACCGCGGGGTATTGCGCTTCCAGATAGTGGTGAAAATCGATAAATGGCTGCGGCTCCAGGTATGGCGCTTCATCCTGGGTAATGGTTGGAAAGCGGATGACATCCGCTAGACGCTGCGCTGCTTGCTCCGCATTCAGCGCAAGCGGTGGCTGTGGATTTTTGATTACTAACTGCCGGTCTGGATACACCAATACCGCGCGGACACTGGCAATTGCCACCACCAGCACAATGCCCGCCCCCAGCAGGCCAACTATTCGCTTTTTCATGACTCGATTCTGCCCCAAATTCAGCTTCAGGCCATATTGCGTCAAGCCCGAGAAAAAGTAAACACAGGTGTTTACCTTTGGCTTGCAACGCTCTAACCTCCGATCTTAGCGATATACCGCAGGGTCCGACGGATACTTGCGCCACGCCTGTGTAAGCCATCGTTGTGATACACAGGCGTAACTAATGAGAGTTGAGACAGTGAAAGTTTCTGAGCAGAAGCGACAACAGATTCTGGACACCGCCCACGACCTGTTCCTGAAGAAAGGTTTCGCGACCACGGCCATGCACCAGGTGGCGGAACAAGCGGAGGTATCCAAGCGGACCCTGTACCGGCACTTCCCCACCAAAGAGGTGCTGTTTGCGCACGTGTTGGGAGGATTGGCGGAACGATGCGTGGCGCAGGTAAACCAGACTTACCAGCCCGATACGCCGCTGGAGCCGCAGCTGCGTTCACTGCTACATGCGAAGCTGGAGATCCTTGCAGACCCTGCCTACGTCACACTCGCGCGTATCGGTATCCCCGAGGTATTGGCCGACCCGGAGCGCGCGCAACAACTAACCGAGTTACTGAATGCCACACCGGGGCCGCTGTTGCACTGGTTGGAAGCGGCGGCCGTAGATGGCCGCCTGGAGAAGAAGGATGTGATGTATGCCGGTCGGCATATTCAGGGAATCCTGGACACCTTTGCCTTCTGGCCACAACTGCTTACTGGGGCACCCAGGCTTGCCCGAAATGAAGAGACACGGGTGGTGGATACCGCACTCACAACCTTCCTGCAGCAATACACCAAGAAAGCCAGCACCTAGGGCGTGGTATCACTACATCAGCCTGTCACAGCCTCTGGATTGGCATCGGAAGGTTTGATCTTGGCAAGCTCCTGCCAAACTGCATCATCGATAGGCCAGTCGGCCCACTCATAGGCCTGGCGCACATGCTCAGGCCAGCTCACCCCACACACGGTGGACGTAATATCCGGGTCCCTCAGCGAGGATTGCAGGGCGACCGCGCCCAGCGGCACATCGTGACGGACACAGATCTCTTCGACCGCCCCCACTAATGCCAGCGTCTTCTCGTCGGCCTCGCGATAGGCGTAATGATTCTGAACAGAACTGCCTTTTGACAATATGCCGCCACCAAAAGGCGCCGCGTTAAGTACCGAGATGCCCTTTGATTTGGCCAGTTCAATCATTGGTGCCGCGTTGTTGTTCACCAGTGTATGCCGGTTATGGGTGAGCAGCGCATCGAAGTCACGGTCGCGCACGATCGGCGTCATCACATCGATATTACCCGCCGCAAGGCCCACCGCAGTCGCCAGGCCTTCCTCTTTGAGTTTGAACAATACATCCAGCGCGCCGCCTTCGCGGGTGACATCCGATAGATCCGCGGCGTACTCCACATCGTGCACATACAGAATATCCACGCGGTCGACACACAGCGCCTCGAGACTTTGTTCGAACGACTTGCGCGCCTGATGGCCATCAAAAACGCGGCTTTCACCGTCCATATCCAGCTTGGTCGCCAGCACCCTGCCCTCCGGCCAACCGCCGAGCTCGCTGACCACCTTGCCAATACGCTCCTCGCTACGCCCCATCGCGTAGACAGGTGCGGTATCGATAAAGCCATCTGGCCGCTCGAGGATCGCGCGTATGGTATCCAGTGCGCGGGCTTCTTCCACCTCATAACCGTATAAATCGGGAATACTGCCCAGGCCTGTTGAGCCAAAACAGATGGATGGTACTTTCAGCCCCGTCTTGCCAATTTCTCGATTTGTCGCCATAGCATACCTCCCTCACCCTGTGTATTAACCCCGAGTAATTCCTTCACGCATCACATGCCTGCTTATAGAAAGCATAAACCACCCGCAAGGCCATTCGATTTCAACGGCGCACGTTAGCCCTTATGAGTCATTGCACACTAATAAATGTGAAGAGAGCCTTGACGACAATGTGCGCAATTACACACGGGTACAAGTATGCAACCACGTGTAATTGCGCGCTTGGATAAAATAAAGGTTAATAAAGCGCTGTTTATAGAAGTAGAGAGGTAAATCATTAACCAGAAAAAACAGGGAGAGACGCAATGCGAACCCGAGTTGCACTTCTAATGGTGCTCATTTTTACCTTTGCCGGCTGCAGCCCCGAAAAGGAAGCCTACGAAGAGCCCATGCCATTAGGCAGTCTTGGCACCAATGTCCAACCACAAGAATATTTCCTATCGCTAAACATCCAACCGGAACAGGCCGAGTTCTCCGGTATAGCACGGATATCGGTCAACATTGAGAAAGCGACGAACAAAATCTGGTTGCACGGCCAGGACTTACAGGTGAACTCAGTCACATTTGCGCAGGGAGAGCAGACTTTCGTCGGCTCGTATGAACAAGCCAACAGATTGGGGGTTTCCAGCGTATCTTTTTCCACCCAAGTATCCGGTACTGGTGAATTGCGATTCAACTACACGGCTCCGTTTAGTAAATCATCCGCAGCGCTCCACAGTATTGAGGAAAACGGAGAGCACTATGTTTTCTCGCAGATGCAGGCCATCGATGCGCGCCGAGTATTCCCTGGGTTTGATGATCCCCAGTTCAAAACACCCTTCTTGGTTGAGGTAACCTCTGCCGATAAAAATGTGGTTATCTTCAATACTCCAGTTATGAATGAGGTATCAGGAGACGAAGGCAATATTCGACATATTTTTGCCACTACTAAACCTTTACCAACCTACCTGCTGGCTTTCGCGGTAGGCCCATTCGATATCTACGATTGGGATAATCTTCCCGCGACCGAGTTGCGTGATTACGAAGTACCACTCCGCGCCATTGTGACTAAAGGCAAACGCGACAAGGCCGAGTATGCACTGCGCAATACTCAGCCTCTGCTGGAAGAGCTCGAGAATTACTTCGGCACACCGTATCCCTATGAAAAAATCGACCTGATCGCGCACCCACAATTCGGTGGCGCTATGGAAAATCCAGGAGCGATTGTGTATGGAGAAAGCGGTCTACTAGTCAACGAACACTCAACCCCTGCATCGCTAAGGTGGTTTTATGAAGTACACGCCCACGAACTCGCCCATATGTGGTTTGGAAATTTGGTCACTCCACACTGGTGGGAAGACATTTGGCTAAACGAATCTTTTGCTTCCTGGCTATCGATCAAAGTAGCCCATGCGGTTCGTCCGGAACTCAGCATGGATATCGCCAAGCAAAAGGATAGTTTGGGTACAATTAACCAAGACTCGACTGCAGCTACACGTCAAATTCAGCAGCCTGTCCTGGACAATGCTGAGATAGGAAAAACCTTTGACGGAGTGACCTATAACAAGGGCGCAGCCGTGCTAAGTATGGTGGAGGCCTTTGTGGGTGAAGAGCGTTTCCGTGAAGGTGTACGACATCATATCCAGCGATTTGAACATAGCGTCGCCAACTCCTCACAATTCTTCGAATCGATGGCGACAGGCTCGAAAGAACCGCGGCTACAACAGGTATTGCAAAGTTTTGTTACGGAAGTCGGCGCACCGATGCTCGATGTCGAGGTTAGATGTGAGGACAATGGCGCTACATTAGCTGCCCGGCAATCGCGGTATCGCCCTCTCGGCGCCAGCTATCCTGTAGCTACCACTTGGCAGCTGCCATTCTGCTACAAGACAGACAGCGGCGAAGCTTGCCAACTGATTTCAGAACGAAATACCGAATTTGCACTGTCATCCTGTCCCGAATACCTGATGCCGAATGCCGGAAGCACAGGCTACTACCGCTGGAACCTTGACGCCGAAAACTGGGCCAAGCTAATGGCACATCGGAATTCTCTGACGGTGGCGGAATTAGTAAACCTCTCAGACAGTTCTACGTCGGCCTTCAAAGCGGGCAAACTGAAATCGGGAGCCTACGTCGACATACTGCGTGCACTCGCAAAACATTCGAGTTACGAAGTGACATCTTCTGTGGCAAGTGTGCTACCGAAACTTCGTTTAAGCTTACTCGATGGAGAGGCCACAGACGACTATCGCATTTTTGTCGAAGATATGTATGCACAAAGATTGGACAATCTACGCATGGAGTACTCTTCTGAGGATACTCCTCTTACACGCCTGGATCGACGGGACACCATTGATGTTATGGCGATGGAGGCTGGATCTACGCAAGTAGTTGAAGCACTCAATAAACTGGGACAAGAGTATCTTGTTTCAATTGAAGACGGCGAAGAAACATCGTCTATGCCTGATGACTGGATCAATGTCGCACTGCGCGGCACCGCCAATAAGGCAGATTATGATGTCCTTATACGCATGGAGGATGTTGCACTTTCGACATCAGATAAATTGCTTCGCGACCGACTTCTGTATGCTCTATCAAAGTCAAAAGATGAGCAGTATATCGATCACATATTCTCTGAATTACTATTTGATGATCGTCTATCCGGATTTGATAGAGCACGTATGATTGTGTTCGTGTTACCACACAACCGGGATTTGCAGGACCGAAGCTTTGACTTTTTGGTAGCCAATACTGATCTAGTAGTAGATGGCATCGGTGGACTATTCAAACATTACACCGCATCTGCCGCAAACCAATTCTGTGACGAAGCGCAACGGGAAAAGGCCGTCAGTTTCTTCTCTGGAGCCGAAGAAAAAATTCCGGGCATAACCAGGGCAGCTGACCAAAGCCTTGAAATAATTGATCAGTGTATAGCGCTGCGTGACGCCAAGTCCGAGGAGTTCAAGCGAGCAATTTCTGCTGAGCGAACGGATGTAGCGGAACTCGAGTAACCACATATAGAATCCAACTCGTAATGAAAAGGCTCCCGGATGGGAGCCTTTTCATTAAATCGTGACTAACACTGCAATTATCTTTCTCATATTTGATCAGTGCCGCAAAAGCTCCTTCGCGCTCCCCTCCTCCGGCACCGGACCGCGCATCAAATACAGCGCGATGACCACCCCGACAATAGATACCACAGAGCAGGTCAGCATCGCGGCACCAAATGCATCGTCCTGTACATCACGCAGGGCCTGCTGTAATGCGTGGCTGGTCTCGGGTTTTAACGTTCCGAGCTTGGTCAATATGTCGCTGTTGGATCCATTGGCGAGCGCTTGTGCCAATTCATGCCGCTGCTCGGACTTGCCCGGCAACGCGTGTAGTACGGTTTCCAGGTGCTTTCGAATCGATGCCACGTGCGCCGCACCGGCCACCACAGAGCCTACCGACGCACCGAAGGTCAGGCAGGCGTTGACCATGCCCGATGCCTGCCCGGTATGCTCCTCCGCACAGAGGCGCAAACCGATACGCGGCAAAAGCGGAATGGTGAGACCAAAGCCGACCCCGGTCACCAGTAGCATCCACCAGGTGTCGCGGTAAGTAGAGTCGTTGGACACCGTCGACAACAAAATCCCGCTAAGCGCCAGACACAGCATGCCAACGGTAATCGGCCAGCGGTAACTATAAGGCCCGAGGATCTTCGGCCCCCAAATAGAGAAGACCAACATAACCGCGGTCATCGGCAGAACCGCAGCACCGGCCTCAACCGGGCTCATCCCGAACGCAGCTGGGGACTGCACGAAAAGGTTGTAGAAGATGAAAAAACCGAGCAGGTTAAAACCGGCGATAAAGATGCCCAGCGCCGCCATTTTAAAACGCGGATGCCGAAAATAGTCGAGGTGCAGTAGCGGACTCTCGCAGTGCTGCTCACGCCACCAAAACGCAATACCGGATACCAGACCGATACCGATAGAGGCAAGAGTTACCGGGCTTGACCAACCTGCAAGCGAGCTATTCGCAAGGCCATAAGCAATCGGCCCCAAGGTCAGAATCAGCAGAATCCCGCCGAGAATATCCAGCGATTTATTGAGTCTTTGTGTTGCCGGCACGTATTTATTGCTCGACACAATGCGCACAAGGACAAGCGCCAACCCAAGCACAATAAGATCCATGTAAAAGATCCAGCGCCAGTTCAGGTACTGCCCAAGCGCACCACCGATAATTGGCCCAAGGCTCATCCCCAGTGCAATCATGGCGCCCCATACGCCGACAATCACCGGTCGGTTTTTGGGAGGAGTCGCGGAAGTCAGCAGGGAAAGCGAGGTGCCGAACAGGGACGAAGCGCCGAACCCCTGCAGCATGCGCCCGAGCAACATTTCGGTACCACCGGTCGAGATGGCAACAAGCAGCGAGCCACAGGCAAAGGTCAACATACCCAGGACGAAGATACGCACGCGTCCGAACAAATCAGCACAGCGCCCCATGATCGGCATCAGTGATGATGTCGCCACCATATACACCGCCATGATGCCCTGGACCTCGCTGGGCGAGAGGTCCAGGTCTTTGCGTAGCATTGGGATAACCGTGGTAATGGCGGTTGTGTTGTAAGCGACCACGGTCATACACATGGCCGTCATCGCCAACACCGTCCACATACCGCGCTTACTGTAGGTTTGCTCTACTGGTGCTTCAACACTCACAATCTACCTCTGACGCCTCCATCTCTTTAGCTGGATCGAGGCAAAATATTTACATAGCTACAAATTTTGGCCGTATGTTTTCAGTATAAGCAGGTGTGCTGGGCGAATGTCGACAACGCGACTGCGGTCTCCGGAAAAAAAAAACGCTAAGCGACAACGCAAGGCCACCATCCATCATGGCAAGACCAATGGGCGGAAAGAATCGTTCGATTAAACCGTCAATGACGATGCACCGGGAATGCGGCAAAGCAGGGAACTCCGCCCGCATGCAACCAATGGGTATTTATCCGCCGCAGGCGTTACTCACTGTCACCTCTCACCCCATTTACCAGCGGGTAGACCTTGCCTTCGAACACAGTCCCCCAAATTTCGATATCTTTTAGCCCCTCAGGGCCAACCTCATAGGGATCTTCTTCCAAGACCACAAAGTCGGCTTTCTTACCTGCACGAATGGAGCCGATTTCATCTTCCATTCGCATCTGCCATGCCGCATTGATTGTAATGGCTTGTAACGCCTCATCCAGACTGAGTTTCTGCGATTCATTATTTTTTTTACCACCTATTGTGGTGCGATTAGTCGCCGTCCATGCAAGCAACAGTGGATTGAGAGGTGCCATAGGGTTATCCGAATGCAGCGACACATTGATTCCGAGTTTCTGAGCATCTCCCAACGGGACCATATTGCGCGCCCGATCCTCACCTAACCATTTGTCGGCATACATGTCGGACAATATAAACTGGTAATAAGGGTTTGCCGAAACCATCATACCGAGCGCCTCCATTTGCTTTAACTGGTCTTTAGTTGCATAAGCGAAATGTTCGAGCGTCATGCGATGATCCACGCGCGGGTTTTGTTCCTGTAATTTTCGCAGAATATCCAGCAATGCCTCAGCGCTTTTATCTCCGTTGGTGTGCGCATGCAACTGGTACCCAGCATTCCAAAACGTTTTGGCAAAGTCGTAGGTCACATCGAGCGGCGCCATCCACACGCCCTCATGGCCATCCAAATAACCTGGGTACTTGTATTGAGAAAGCCCAGAGTAAATCGCCCCATCCATCATCAGCTTGAAGTGCTTATCAAAAATTACGTTATCTGTTGAACCCTTTTCCCACTCTTCCGTCTTTTTTAACGCAGCCTGTGGTGACATCTTTTCAGCGATAAAGTAAGTGATAATGGGAGTCAGAACGACACGGGCAGGTACATCCTTACCCATGGTTTCCTTGATTAAGGCCATCTCCCCTTCCGGGTCACCAAATATTCCGACCCCCATATCCATGGCACTAGTAACACCGCCCTGCTGCAGCATCAGCGCAAAATTTTTCATACCTTTTTTGTAGCGCTCAGGTTCAAATAGAAAGGTCAGCTTTGGCAGAACCGCCACAAAGCCATTCTCCCACACCCGGCCACTTTCCCAGTCCGCCTCTTCAACATTGGCAACATCAGACTCTGTGACACCAATGAGATCATAAGCCGCATCGTTACCAATTAACTCGTGAAAAGATCGATGCCAAAGTAAAACAGGCTTGTCACCAAATATTTCGTTGAGTTTTTTCCGGTTTATTTCACCATGCCAGAGTTGATGATATCCCCAGGAAATAAACGGTACCTTGTCATCCCGGTCAGGATCGTCAAAATATTCTTTGGCTTGATTCTTGAGTGCAACCAAATAGGCCTCCGGTGTCGTGGCTCCAGGAAAGGTACCAGTAGGTAGCTCCCAGTCATCAGGGGCAAGAAATGGGAATTGCGTAAGAACTGCAGGAAGCGAAGGATGCACATGAGGATCAATAAAGCCCGGCATCAAAACCTTATCTTCGAAACGCCGATCGATTTTTGCCCCTCTGGCATCAATCCAGCTTTTTAGTGAGTCAAGACTCCCCACAGCAACGATACGCCCATCGGCTACTGCTACAGCGCTTGCCCGGGGCATGGAATCTTCCATTGTGATAATGTCTTTGGCGACAAAAATCGTCATCCCCCCCTGATCGGTCTCTCGTGCGAACGTGCCCCCACCGCCAAAAAGCAAAGGAAGAACCAGCACGCAGACAATGTAAAACAGACGCATTAAAACACCTCTAAGAGACAACCATCCAAACAGGGAAACCCACTCAATTCAGTACTCTTTGACACCTGTAAGCAGCTTAGTCCCCAGCCAGACCAACACCTCGTGCAGCAAAAATCAGGTCTAAATTCTCAACCCATCCATAATTTCACCGACGTCACAAAACCGGAATGTTGAATAGTAGTTGTTACGATAAATTTCCGTGCCCCGCTTACGACATAGCGGTGGCGGGCAAACCTCTTCCAAGATAGGCTTTCAAAACGTGCCTTGATCCAAAGCTTGGCTACTCGGTGTATAACTAGAGTCACTCCCTAATAAAGTGAATGGATCGAGCAAAGGATGAACCCAGTCATTGCCAACAACAAGCCCTGTAAAGTGACTCTCGAAAAAAGCAAAGAGTATTTCTTCTGTGTCTGCGGCAAGTCAGGTAATCAGCCATTTTGCGATGGATCTCACGCAGGAACCGGACTAAAACCCAAGCTGTTTACCCCGGAGAAAACAGGAAGTTTCTATCTATGCCAATGTAAACAGTCGGCCAACATCCCTTACTGCGACGGGACCCACAAGCAGTTCACGGATGCAATGATTGGCGAGGAAGGGCCGGCCATTCAGAAGGGAAATGACGAAGCTCCCGACGAGAAGACCAGCGAATAAGCCACCCAAGTATCGATTATGTTCACCGACGGCAATAACAACCTGGAAGATACCGCTTTTCTGTGGAACTGCTTTCGCGAGAGTAATATCACGCTCAGTCGCGACCATTTCGCCAGCCTTTGGGTTACCGACAGTGTCAGAGCGACGACGCGACAACACTGTGACGACACCCTGCCCTCCGAGCCCTTTGTCCACTGCCTCAGGCACCGCCTATTTCTGGACTTGCTCAGTGGGTTTTCAACACAACACCCACAGGGTGTTTTTGTGAACCTCGGTGCGGGCTTCACCAATTACCCCTACCTGCTTCCCACCCCTATCGCGACCTGCGAAGTCGACCAGCGATTTATGGGAGAGTATAAGCAGAAAAAACTACAGGAATTAGAAGACAGCGGTGCACTGCCAAAGCGCGATATCACTTTTATCGCCAGTGATCTTGCGGTACCGCAAGCTATCCAAAAGCTGACCGCACAACTCGATCAGTGGATTGCGGGAAGACCCTCATTTATTTTGATGGAGGGGCTGCTTTATTATTTGCCACAGCCTGCGGTAAACACACTGTTTAAAGGGTTGGGGGAAATCCAGAAAAAAGGCGACACTCTCGCTGCCATGTCATTTCGGCCGGAAGAATCTCGCAAGGCAGCCTACCGAGATCTCGCGATCTATTTTCAGCGCCAATTCAACAATCCCAATTTTCAGCCAACGGCACTGCCGAGATCATTCTACGAAAACCTACCTCACTACCAACTGACGGCCCACTACAACTATTTTGAGTTGGCCAAGCACTACACGCCAGATCACGACCTCGGCAGATCAGAGTCAGTACTGGAGGAAGACTCTTACATACTCCTCCACAAGTAGTCATCGTTTTCAAAAAGTGCCGCAATCATTCCACTACGCTTGTTGCTAATTAGCATGACTCCGCAAGGATATCGGGATGGCGCAGCGTTCTCATATTCACTCATCTCTTCGTCCGACTCTTCTTATATTTCTGCTGGGTGCAACATTCGGCGCCTTGGCGTTCTGGCTGAGCAGTATCTATTCATTGACTACGATCCCCTCCGCCGAAGCCGCAGGTGGTGAAGTCACATCGCCAACCGGTACTGCTCCGGACCGCTACGTCTATTACCCAGGCACTGAAGCACTATCGAAAGACGAAATCCGCGTAGTGGCATGCGGCACCGGAATGCCGGCAGCACGGCGTGGGCAAGCCGCAAGCTGCTTTCTGATTGAAGTGGGAAACGGAGACAAATTTCTGTTTGATATTGGCACCGGCTCTATGGCCAATGTGGCCAGCCTGATGATTCCCTACCAGTACCTCGACAAGGTTTTTCTCTCCCATTTACACACCGACCATATGGGTGACCTCCTGAGTTTGTGGGCGGGCGGCTGGACCGCGGGCCGGCCAAATGCATTGCGTATTTGGGGTCCAAGTGGGGCAGACCCGGAAATGGGCACGGCTTATGCCATGGAGCATTTCCTTAAGTTCGTGAACTGGGACAAGGTCACGCGCGAGTACAAGATCAGTCCGATTCCCGGTCAACTGGACGTGACCGAGTTTGACTATGCGGTGGTGGACCAGGTGGTGTATCAGCACAACGGGGTAACGATTCGCTCCTATCCGGCGGTGCATGCCGGCGACGGGCCGGTAAGTTACAAGCTCGAATATGCCGGTCTAAGCGTGTTCTTCAGTGGCGACACGGTGCCGAACCGTTGGTTTATCGAACACGGAAAAGATGTGGATCTGGCAATACACGAATCCATGCACACCCCCGAACAGTTCGTCCGCCTGTACAACCAACCACCACAATTGGGCTGGCGCACCTGTTGCGAATTTCATACTTCCCCTCAGGCATTCGGCAAGATCATGAGCACCATCCAGCCGCGGCACGCGGTGGCCTTTCACTTTTTTAATGAGCCGGATACCCGCTATCAGATTTACCAGAGTATCCGCGAGACCTATGACGGGCCGCTGTCCATGGCTACCGATATGATGGTATGGAATGTGACGAAGGATGACATCGTCGAGCGCATGGCAGTTTCAACTGACGACGCCTGGTCGGTACCCGGCACCGCCCAGCAGCCGCCGCCGGAAAAAGGGCAGCCAAACCCGCTCAGTGAATCGATGAACGCCGGACGCTGGCGGCCTGGCTTCGAGGCCCAGGACCCAGCGCTTGATAAATATATGGAGAAGCACAACCTGCAGAAAGAAGATTGGCGCCCCGGGATGTATGAACAGATGCAACAGGAAGAGTAGTAAACAGCTGCTTACAAACCGAGGCCGATATCCGTGTTGCGATATTCCTTCATGGTCGCCTGGTGCTGTTTGGAAAACTTCACTGCCTGGGGCATTCCCCACTCGAAGAACTGATGTCCGGTGCTGGACATCTCCTTGGGGTCGACATTGAGGTTAAACACCCAGAGCGCAGTACCCACGTCGGACAATACGCTGGCATCGAGGTTACGCCGTGGTACTTTTACATCGAAGATTTTGAAGTGCACTTTGTAGTCGCGCCAGCGCAGCGCGCAGAAGTCGTAGCGGTTCCACATGTAGACTACTTGGCGCCGCGAATGGCCGTTGGGCGCCAGGAAAAATGCAGTCTGGTCTATGCCATCGAAATAGAGATCATTGGGTAAATTATCGAGGACACCTGCCATGCGCAGGGACGTCATATACAGGTCGGTGAGGTCCACCAGTTCATTGCTGACCTGCCCCGGCTCAATCATGCCTTTCCAAAACACAATACCGGGCACTCTGACGCCACCCTCCCAGGTGGTGCCTTTGCCGCCACGCCATGGGTGGTAACCGGAGTCCGGCCAGACGTCTTCATTGGCGCCGTTGTCCGAGGTGAAATACACAATGGTGTTCTCCAGCTGCCCATTCTCTTCCAATGCCTGCATGATCTCACCGACAATGTCGTCGACCTCAACCATCGCATCACGCACCGGCATGGCGGCCGGGCTTTTGCCAATGTATGAGGGCGCCACCAGAGAGTCGTTGTGAATTTTTGAGAAAGAGTGGACCAGATAGAATGGTGTGCCTTTCGCTTTGGCGTCCTTCAAAAATTTGAGTGATTTATCCCTCAGCACCTGGTCAACCATACGCATATCGTCGACGGTATTGATCGGGTACGCGACCTTGCGCCGGCCACCCTTTTCCCCCTCGATCAACCCTTCCGGGCGCAGGGTAAACGCCAGTTCGTGCAGCTCCGGGTTATTGATCATGTCGGAGTACTGGCGCTTTAACAGGAACTGGGTGTAATCCGACTGTACCGACGGCAAGCCAAAGAAGTAATCGAAGCCCACTTCATGGGGCAGCATCCCTTCTGCCTCACCAATATGCCACTTGCCAATTACCGCGGTCTTGTAGCCGGCGGAGGTGAGCATCTTGCCGCTGGATTGCTCGATTCGCCACGGGTTTTTGGTGACAACATCACCGGTGAGAATTGGGCGTACCAGACCACTGCGCACCGGCAAGCGCCCGGTCATCAAAGCGGCACGAGAGGAGGTACAGGTCGGCTGGGAGTACATCGAGGTAAGCTTCAGGCCTTCGCGTGCTAGCTTGTCGATATTCGGCGTGGGCGCACCAATGGCGATGCCACCACCAAAGGCGCCCGGGTCCCCCCAGCCCATATCATCCACAAGAAAGATAAGGATATTCGGCTTCTGCCCGGCGCGCTGTTCAAACTCTTCCAGCTTTTTCGCCGCAAGTTCTTCCTGATGGGGCCGGGGAATCGCCGGTTCGAAGTTCTTGCGCTCCACCACACTCAGGTCGAATACGCTTTTCTCCGCGTGACTGCTTTCCGCGAAAAGCAGGCCAAAAGCGAACAAACTCAATGCGACAAGCAGGAATCTCTGCATTTCCGCGGCATCCCTTTAAACAAAATGACAGAAAAATTGGGAGATCGCCTTTCAGTCTAGTTTCTTTCCGGGCCCCGCGATTGCTCGAAAACGGGATGTCTACCGATACGCAACCCACGATCCAGCTCAGTAAAAACACACAAAAGTTATGCTGCAACATATCATCATGATATCATTGTAGACCTCCCCCAGACACAGCAGTGCCTGCCCACTGGATAGCACCGCATTACAACAGCCCCAACATCGATGCGCCACACGCCCGGATGTGACCCAACCAAATTCAAGCTGACAAATGACAACACTTCAGTACTCCACCGATAAAGCCGCAATCGGCTTGTCGATTCTTTGTACGGCGCATTGCCTTATGATGCCGCTATTGATCCTATTTGTGCCGAGTATTGCCACCTTGAGCATTGCTGGCGAACAATTCCATCAGTGGATGGTAGCGGCCGTGCTGCCAACTAGTATCTATGCATTAGCTATGGGCTGTAAGGTCCACAAGCAGTATCGTTTTGCCGCAATGGGGATTGCCGGGCTGGCGCTGCTGGTGCTCGCCTTAGTCCTGGGCGAGAATGCTGGTGAACTGGTAGAGAAGGGGCTCACCCTGGCCGGCGCTACACTGCTGGCATTCGCCCACATCCAGAATTATCGTCGCTGCCAGCAGCAACACAGCAACTGCGGCTGCCACTGAGTTCACGCTCCACAGATTTGCTCCCTATTTGAACAGCTACCCATAACTACCACAGGAGCTACCACAGGTAGTGTTGGGTATCTGCACTTTGCGAAGGAATATTGCATGGGCGCCGAGAAGACAAAGATTTCTGCCGTTCCAACCAACATCATTACCGGGTTCCTGGGAGCCGGTAAAACCTCCACTATTCTGCACCTGCTAAAAAGTAAGCCCGCCAATGAGCGCTGGGCAGTACTGGTGAATGAGTTTGGGGAAATCGGAATCGACGGCAGTCTGTTTCAAGGCACACACCGGGAAGAAGACGGAGTATTTATTCGCGAAGTGCCCGGGGGTTGCATGTGTTGTGCCGCTGGCCTGCCCATGCAAATTGCCCTGAACCAGCTGCTGACCCGCGCTAATCCCGACCGCCTGCTCATTGAACCCACCGGCCTCGGCCACCCGATTGAGGTTCTGGAAACACTCTCGGCAGAGCACTACAAAGACGTGCTCTCCATTCAAAAGATTCTCACCTTGGTAGACGCGCGCAAGCTGGCGGACGAACGCTACACCAGCCACCAAACCTTCAATCAGCAAATCGCGATTGCGGACATAGTGGTGGGCAATAAGCAGGACCTCTACGGCGACAAGGATAAGGCGGCACTGCGAGATTACGTCAAATCGCACAGCCCAAATGCAACCGAGGTGCTTTTTGCCGAGCAGGGCCAAATAGACTTTTCCATCCTGTCGGGACCAACCGCTACCCGCGTCTCCCCACACTATCACGAAAGCCATGGCTCACCCTCAGCACAAGAAGAAGCCGAAATTCCGCAGGCGGGCTTCCTCAAGGCAGTCAATCAGGGCGAGAGTTATCAGAGCATTGGTTGGCGCTTTGCACCCGACATCGTGTTCGACCAGAAAAAGCTGTTCAATTTCTTGAGTGGCCTGACGGTGGAGCGCATGAAAGCGGTGTTTATTACCGATGAAGGTGTACTCGGCTACAACCTGACTCCAGACACCCTTACCGAGGTAGAGCTGGACGACTGTGCCGAAAGCCGTATCGAAATCATTGCACAGCAGTTGGAAGACGAATGGGAAGCGCAGCTGATGCAATGTCAGCTGCCAAACAGCTAGTTAGTAGCCCGGCAGGCGCTCATTGAGCGCCGCAACATTCAGCTAGTCGCGTCTAAAAACTCGTGGCTTTCACCAATCTCCGGTAAGCAACAACCCCGCGTGGCCAGGTAATGCTGGTTGAACACCCTGAAGTAATGCTGGAGGGTGAGCGCCGGCTGTTCCTCACCGGCAAGTAACAGGCAACTGATGGCGGCTTCAGCGGTGGAAAAACGATGGCTTCTGCCCGAGTCACGCACCGAGTAGGAACGCACCAGCGTTTCCGGCAAACTCAAACACGGAACATCATCCAGCCAACGGCTGAGACCGATCATGCGGCTGCACTGCTTCCAGGTGCCATCCAAAATAATCAGCGTGGTCTTTTTACTGTTGGCCCGCACGCTGTGCACCACCTTGCGGGAACAGTTTTCTGTGCCATCTGCAGGGAAAACCACAAAGCAGTTTCGCTCTGGATCTTGTAGCAGCTGCTTTAGCTCTGCTGGCGCCTCCAGCCTGTTCCACAGGAAGGCAGGCGTATCGGGGAACACATCCACGATCAGGCGCCCGGTATTGGTGGGCTTGAACAGCTCCTTGCGATGCATCAGCAACACGAAGTCCAAATCACTTTGCGCCTGAGGCCGCCAGGCACACATACAGGCAAACTCACCCATCTGGCACTCTGGGCAACGCTTGACGCTTTTGCCTTTGGCCTGGAAAGGTTTGGTGGATTTCGCCAGTTCCTGGTCGCGCAGGCGGGTATAGCTATTGGAATTCATAGACTTCGCAGTGAGCGGAATTACTGTCACTTTTCCGTAACGGGAAACGGCGAGATTTTACACATTGGACCGACGTAAGTCCCACCGCTATTTGTTACCCATCGGTCAGTGATGAACGTCGCAACCAGCCTGCGATACCCCCTCTAGAAAACCTTCCCCGCGCTCCCTGAAACGGGCCGCCGCAATGAGTCACAAACACCCCGGCAACTTCCGTACGCCATGCTACTTTTAGTGTTGCTCTCGCGTGCGGCCCTTTTATTCAAGAGGTAACTTGCGCGCACTGCTTTTCGGGCCACCTAAACACAATCAGGCTCGTCGTTTTCTCAAGACCCGGCGTGCGATCCATCAAGATAAACAGATCGCCTGCATCAACCGGTGTGACATGGAGTTAACCATGAAAAGACTCAGGCTGGCCGCTTGCTTGGCAATTCTGTTCCCGATTTTCGCAACTGCCCAGATTCCTGTTTCCGATGTCGACCTCACCCGATTTTACCTGCGCATCGGCGCCAGCTCGGTACACCCCGACGACAGCCACACGTCACTGAAATACTACCTGTTTCAGGACTGGGAGCTTTACCGTACTTCCTGGGAAACCGATGACGACACCACCTGGAATATTTCTGGGGTATGGCGGCCGCTGCCATACCTCGGTGTGGAACTAATGCATGTTGGCGACTCCGGCCACCCGCTCTCTTTGGGAAACTTCCGCGCACGCCCGGGCCGGGACAATATCCACTTCGGCCGATTCAGCCTCTCGTCCACCAACCTGCTCGTCAACTGGTACATGACGGATCTGGATTGCCTGGGGCAACCCTACCTGGGCATCGGCGTGAACTATTCCGATTACCATGACGACCATCTGTACCCGGAGTTTCAGAACTACCTGATTAACAGCGGCATGGCAACAGGCCCTGGCCACTTCGGCGTCGGCCACTCCTGGGGCGCCACGGCGCAACTGGGTGTGGACTGGCGCCTGGGGTGGGGCAAGATGCGCTCCTGGCTCATTAATGCCGCGGTGATCTACGTCGACTCCAGTGTCGACGCCGAGGTTACCTTCCCGACAACGCTCGGCTACGAGCGGCTCTATTCAGACTTCAATACCGACCCATGGACATTCAACCTGGGCGTCACCTATGAGTTCTGACACCCGGCCACAGCGCTCCGCGCCAATAGCCGCCGTCGTATTCTGGGCAGTAAATTTCGTCGCCTTATTGCTGTTGCCAACCTCAACCAAAGCCGAATGTACACCGGCAAATATTGGTACCGAAGGCCCGGATACCATCCTGTGCGACACAGACAATGATGCGGCCGGTGCCGACGTCAATGCACTCGGTGGTGACGATGTACTCAACCTAAATGGCGGTACGATTGGCATCGCAGATGCGGGCGCTGACAACGACGAGGTCAACGTCAATGGCGCGGTGATCGATACCAACCTGTTTGCGGGCGATGGCGACGATACCGTGATCGTGGAAAACCGCGAATCACGGATCGGTAACTTCTTCAACGGCGGCCTGGATACCGGCAATGGAGACGACCGTATAGAGATTTACGACGGCCTGACCTTTCGCCTAAACGCGGGTGCCGGCGACGACTCACTGCTACTCGATGGCGGTTTCATTTTCGACACTGCGGACATGGGCGCTGGGGACGATACCTTTTACTACGATGAGGGCCTCATCAGCCACTTTATCGGCGGCACCGGCTCAGACTATGTTGAGATCGATGCCCGCGCATACGACGAGGAAGACACCATTCTCGATGGTGGCGACGACGCCACCGCCGACGACGGCGATATCGATACCCTGCGCTTCAAGCTCGATCACCTGCTTGACGGCAGCAAGCTGTTGAATTGGGAAAACCTGATTATCAATGGCAGCTCCAAGCTGCGCATGTTCAACAACCTTACCGTCGGCGGTGGACGCAGCGGGGGTGAATCACTTGGCTTGGACATTCGTTTCGGCGGTATTCTGGAACCGACCGATACGGAGTTTTCCATCTTTGGCGACGTGCAAAATGCAGGCACCCTGGATCTGGAAAGCGGTGCGTTCAATCAACTCAATATCGCCACCCATGATGATGGACGTTTTGGCTCTTACCACGGCCGCGACGGGCGCCTGTGGATGGATGCGCAACTCGCCGGCGACAACGCCCCTAGTGATTTTCTTTCCATCGCCGGTGATGCGAGTGGGCGCACCTTCGTCGGTATCTTCAACCTGGGTGGAAATGGCGCGCTCACTGTTGGCAACGGCATTCCTATTATCCAGGTTGAGGGCAATAACCCGCGGAATGCCTTTACCCTCGCGCCGGACTACACCGGATTTGACGGGCGCTCAGCGATTGTCGGCGGTGCCTATGGTTACACATTGCACCGGGGCGGCATCGATGGCGGCAGCAATGACACCTGGTTCCTGCGCTCCACGATCACCAACCCTTTCAATGGCAGCGGTAGCTTAATCCCGCGCTGGCAACCGGGCGCCGTGCTCTACGAAACTTACGCCCAGTCCATTCGCCGCATGAATACACCAACCACATTGCGCAAGCGCGTAGGCAATCGCTTCTGGGCCGGCACCAGCTTCAGGGACCGCGGCACCTGCTGTTACGGCGAAGCGGTAGAACGCACCATCGACGGCGGCGGCTGGTGGATGCGTTTGAACACCGAGTACAACGACAATGCGCCAGAGGGCTCTACCGCGCACGCCGAGTGGCAGCAGGATTTCGGCCAGGTACAAATCGGTAGCGACTTTTCTTTTGACCCTGCGGTGTACTACGGCCGCATGATGCTTGGTGTGTTCGCGCAGTACGGCAGCGGCAGCACCGAGCTGGACAGTTTCTTTGGCCGCGGCGATATCGATACCGATTATTTCGGTGTCGGCGCTTCCCTGACCTGGCATGGCAGCCAGGGCAGTTACGCAGATATACAGGCGCAGTTCAACTGGTTTGACTCAGACCTGTATTCCAGCGAGCTCTGGTATCTGGACAGAGATAATGACGCTGTCGGATTTAATTTTTCCGTCGAAGGCGGGCACAGTTTCAAACTGTGTGACTTCTACTCCCTCACCCCGCAATTGCAACTCGCGTTCACCGCTGAAGACATCGACGATAACCAAGATCCCTACGGCGCCAGCATGACGGACGCAGAAAATCAGGGGGGCTTTGCCCGTATGGGCGTCGCCTTCGAGCAACGCCTGAGCCAGCGGGTCAACCGCAATATGTACGGCAACCTGTTGCTCGAACGCATGGGCTTTTACGCCATCGCCAATACCTACTTCTATTTTGACGACCAGACCGAAGTGAAGGTGTCGGGCACTTCGCTATTTCAGGAACGGGACCAGTGGTGGGGACAAGTTGGTGCGGGCTTTACCTACGACGAGTGCGGTGACGGTTGCTCGGTTTATGGCGAACTGGACTACGCAACCAGCCTGAACAACCTGGGGGATAGCTACAGCGTGCAGCTGACCTTCGGCTTCCGCTACAAGTGGTAATCCGCTCCGCCTTTTGAACCCTACGTCGTGAGAGCCACGAAAGCCGCGAGAAGCGCGAGTATCGAGCGCCAGCCGAATTCCCTATACTCGCCCCATGACTGCCCTACTACCCACCGCTACCCCGGATCACTGGGATAACTTCCTGTGGATGTTGGATGCCATCGACATCGCTCCGGGGTTTCCGCTACCGTGGTTGCCACAGACGCGGCACCGGGCACTGGCAGATTACTTCTCAAGCTCTGGAGTACGCGCGCAACTTGAGGCCCCCCTGCAGGAAACCCTGCAGCAGTGCAGCAGCCGTCGCCTCGGCATTTACTTCGAACAGCTCTGGGGCTTCGCCTTTACGCATCACCCGGACTACACACTGCTTGCCCGCAACCTGCCCATTCGCGCGGAGGGCAAAACTCTGGGTGAACTGGACTTCGTGGTGCGCCATCATCCGGATAGCACAGTGGAACACTGGGAGCTGGCACTCAAGTTCTACCTGCAGATAGACGACTATTGGGTAGGCCCTGGTCTCAAGGACCGCCTCGATATCAAGCTGCAGCGTATGCATGACCACCAGTTACCGGTAGCTCTCGGCGATACCGCCCGCGCTGTTTTAGGTAACCAGGGCATTCAATTGGACCGGCAGTGGGCGCTGATGCCCGGCCGCCTGTTTCAGCCCCTGGCGTCGCTGGCCGCACCGGCCCCATTACCAGGCGCATACTGGTGGGCGGACCTCGCCACCTTTCACGCCCATTTCCCCACATCCCGCAGGGACAATACCTGGCTCCAGCTGCCCAAGCCCTGCTGGCTCGCTCCCTGTTCACTGGGTGCAACCGAAAGCACACCGGCTAGTACTGAGACAGCGCCCGAACTTGGCGAAGCGCTGTTGTCTCGCGGCCCCATCTGTGTGGCCCGCTCCTCTCCCGCGGGAGAACTGAGCCGCGGCTTTCTGGTTCCGGCAGACTGGCACACGCGCGCGCTGGCATCGATCCCCCGCCAAGCCTCTTAACTGCCATCCAAGCAGCCCCCATAACACGCAAAGCGACACACCTCCCGCCGGTCTGACAGACACGCCCTCACAATCCCGCTTGACACAGATCAATTTATATTTACAATTTTCAGAAATTTCTGAAAGTTAAGAAGAAATCAAAAACGATGAAGCTTTCCAATCAAGCGCAGGCCTTTGTACTACATTTTGGTGAGATGGGAAGCCGCTGGGGATTCAATCGCACCGTCGGCCAGATGTTCGCCCTGCTAACCATCCACAACGAGCCGGTAAATGCCGATCAACTGGCGGAGGCGCTGAAGATCAGCCGCGGCAATGTGAGCATGGGGCTCAAGGAGCTGCAGGCCTGGCGCTTGATAGAACTGCACCACCAGCCCGGTGACCGCAAGGACTACTTTACCGCCGCGGGGAGTATCTGGGATCTGGCGCGGACCGTCTTCGAGGAACGGCGCAAGCGGGAGCTGGACCCGACCCTCACCCTCCTGCGCCAGCTTCTGCTCACCGAACCGCGGGACGAACAGGAAAGCGTCGCACAAGAAAAAATCCAGGAGGTGTACAGCCTGCTGGAAATGCTCGACCAGTTTGCCAATACGCTCAGCAAGCTGGATGAAAAAGACTTGCTGAAGCTCATGAAACTCGGATCTGGGCTGAACAAGTTGCTGGACCTTAAATCCAAAGCCACCGGGTCCGGCGCAAAGAAAAATTCAACACGCAAATAGTCACTGCCAAGCTCGCCAGTTTCACAACCCGGGCGTGCGGCACCGGGCTAAATATCGCCGCACGCTGTTACAGGCTGCGGTCACCCCGGTCGCGGCTGCTCTCTAGAGGTGCCCATGCTGGATACACTGCTGCTCTCCCGAATACAGTTCGCTGCCAACATCAGCTTTCACATTCTATTTCCCACCATCACCATCGCGCTGTGTTGGATTCTGGTTTTTTTCAAGCTTCGTTTCGACTTCACCAACGACCCGGTATGGATGCGCGCCTATCGCTTCTGGGTGAAAGTGTTTGCCCTGACCTTCGCACTCGGCGTGGTAAGCGGGATTACCATGTCATTCCAGTTCGGCACTAACTGGCCGGGCTATATGGAAACCGTAGGTAATATCGCTGGGCCGCTACTGGGCTATGAAGTCCTGACCGCATTCTTCCTCGAAGCAACCTTTCTCGGCATCATGCTGTTCGGCATCAAGCGCGTTCCCAGCAAGGTCCATACATTTTCCGCACTCATGGTGGCCGTGGGCACCACGCTCTCGGCCTTCTGGATTCTCGCCCTCAATTCCTGGATGCAGACACCTACCGGGCATGAGATGCGCGACGGCGTTGCCCATGCCGTCAGTTGGATGGAGATTATTTTCAATCCCTCTTTCCCCTACCGGCTGACGCATATGCTGCTGGCCTCGGGCCTTACTGCGTCCTTTTTTGTCTGCGGTATCTCCGCCTATCGCATCCTCAAGGGCGACCCGAAACTGGCCCCCCGGCTGGCGCTGAAAACCGGCCTGATCGTCGCCGCCATACTTGCCCCGATTCAAGCCTTTGTCGGTGATGCCCATGGGCTCAACACCTTCAAATACCAGCCGCAAAAGATTGCAGCGATGGAAGGGGTGTGGGAGACAGAAGACGGCGCACCATTACTGCTGTTCGCCATCCCCAATGAAGAAACCCGCAGCAATGACTTCGCCATTGGCATTCCGAAGCTCGCCAGCCTGATTCTCACTCACGATCCCGACGGCAAGATTCTGGGCCTCAACGAATTCCCCAACGACCATCCCCCGGTAGCGCCGATGTTCTTTGGCTTCCGAATTATGGTCGGCATGGGAGTTCTTATGCTCATCACCGCGTGGACAGGCTGCTACTTCTTGTACCGCAAGAAAACCCTGCCGCGAACCTATTTGAAATGGCTTGTGGTGATGACCTTTGCCGGCTGGGTAGCGACCCTTGCGGGCTGGTACGTTACCGAGATCGGTCGGCAACCGTGGCTGGTCACCGGAATATTGAGAACTGCAGATGCGGTGACACCGATTGCACCAAACAACGTCGCGCTGTCGCTCGCGCTATATCTAACTACCTACGCAGTGTTGATGTGGGCGTATATCCACACACTGAAACGTATGGCACTCAAGGCCGTCACCGTGGAGGAATTTGAAACCGCAGAACCCAGAGCGCACGGCAACCTGCCGAACGTTCCCAAGACAAAAATCGATAGCAGTGGAGGTACCGCATGAACGAGATCGTCAATAATGGGAGTGACTGGCTACCTGTCGTGTTTATTGGCTTGATGGGTATTGCGGTCCTGGCCTATGCGATCCTTGACGGGTATGACCTGGGTGTTGGTATTCTGCTGCCCATGGGCGAGCAAGATGAGCCCGAGCGCGACACGATGATCGCCTCCATCGGGCCCTTCTGGGACGCCAACGAAACCTGGCTGGTACTCGCCGTAGGGATTCTACTCATTGCCTTCCCCCCGGCTCACAGCCTGATCCTGATGCACCTGTATATTCCAGTAGCATTGATGCTGGTCGGATTGATTATGCGCGGTGTTGCGTTCGACTTCCGCGCCAAGGCCGCAGTGGATCACAAGCTCACCTGGGACCGCACTTTCAAAATCGGCTCGCTAATCACAACCCTTACCCAGGGCTATATGCTCGGGCAGTACGTTATGGGCTTTGACTACAGCGTGTCTTCGCTGCTGTTCTGCCTGCTCTCAGCATTGGGGGTCACCGCGGCTTACAGCTACATCGGTGCCACCTGGCTGGTATTGAAAACCGAGGGAGAATTGCAAACACGCGTAATACGTTGGGCACGCCGCGCAGGCCGCGCCGCACTGCTCGGAGTTATTTCCGTTAGCATCATCAACCCGCTGGTAAACCCCGGTGTATTTGACCGCTGGTTTAACTATCCGCTGGTGATGTTTGTACTGTTGATTCCCGCGGTATGCTTTCTGGGCTTTATCTTTAACGACATCCTGCTCAAGCGCCTGCCGAAGGACAATGACCGACACAGCGCGCTACCGTTTTTCATCACCACCGCTATCTTTACGATGTGTTTCAGTGGAATCGGTTTCAGCTTTTACCCGTATATCGTGCCCGGTGAACTGACAATTTGGGAAGCCGCTAGCGCGCGTAACTCACTGCAGTTTATCCTCGTCGGTGCACTTATCGTTATACCGATGATTTTGCTGTACACCGCCTTTTCCTATCATGTATTCAGAGGTAAAGCGACACAGCTCGACTACCACTAATACCTGAACAGCCTCAATTGAAAACGGCCCATCTCGGGCCGTTTTTGCTAACCAATTTAAACCGTGCTGCCGGTAAGTACTCCGGCGCTCCGCTCCTGCCGCTTTTTTCGCGCCTTACGACGTTTATCTCTGCGCTGATACCAAATGTAGATACCCGTTATCGATAGTAGTAGTGGGGATAGCCCAACCACGCACCAAACTACTTTACTCACAAGCCCCGCAAAATCGCCGAAGTGCAGGCGCCGATAAGTATCCACAATCGTCGCCCCAATAGTCGCATCGCGAATATCGTAGCTAAGCATATGCTCGCCACTTTGTGCGTTATAAGTGATATTGCTGGCATATTGAGAGGTCAGGGGGTTGGCCGTGGGGACATCGCCCCAGAAAGTAATGTTGGCACCGGGCTCCCAAGGCAGAGAGATGTACGTCGCCTCAAAATTTTGGATACGCTCGCCTGTATTATCCAGCAAGCCTTGCAATGAAAGCTCCTCGCTGTATAAGCGGTCTACCATATGATGATGCTCATGCCCGTCAGCATGCTCCGCCACTTCGTGGGCAAAGTGCGCGATATTCCACCATGCTCCGGTGAAACCGAGTATCAGTAATATGGGCGCGCCGATAATGCCGGTCATCTTATGCAGATCGGAGAAGTACACGATCATGCGCGCATTCCAGCGCAAGGTGAAAAAATTTTTCCAAAATTTTCGATACAGGATAAAGCCGGAAATACCTAACAAACACAACAGGATCGAAAACAGGCTTGTGACCAGCATCCCCCAATCTCCGAGGAGAAATGTAAAATGCAGCTCCAGCAGCCAGTCTGTAAGGTGGTGTGTCAACGCCATTGGTGGGCGTAATGGCTCCCCAGTGTACTGATCGAGCAGCGCATAGGTCCACTCATCCGTACCATGCTGGATGGTGTATACCAAATCCGCACGATTCGAATCCTGAAACAATACCCAACCGACCGGTTCATAGTCAGAAAAGTTCCGGCGCATGGCGTCTTCCAGTGCATCCAGGCTAAGGCGCTCGCGACCGGCAGATTCCACCCGCACCTTATCCGCAAGCAGTACCGAGTCTATTTCATGCTTAAACACCAGAATACTGCCGGTAATGCAAATGACCAGTAGCGGGATAAAGGCAGCAAGAGCCATCCAGCTATGCACTTTGAATAGAGTTTTATTCATGATTTTTCACAGTTTGCAAAAACATAAATGGGGCGACGGTGTTGAATACCGCCGCCCCCTCGATGATGTCAGAAAGTTATTCTTACCTTCTCCGCAGTATCAATAACGCCAATTCACGGAAGCGCTGTAGCTACGCGGTGCAGCATAGAATCCCTGATCCCAGTACAGGCTGCTGATGTACTTCTCATCCGTCAGATTTTCACCGTTGATGGTGAAGCTCAACTGCTCGGTAATCTTGTAGTTGGCAAACAACTGAACCGTGGCATAAGCCTCTTGCTCAATGGTAAAGCCCGCCGCGTGTACCCGTGAAATATCGTCCTGCCAGTTCAGGCCGCCACCCACTTTTAGCTGATCGAGGGAGACCGGGCGGTAGCTCGCATAAAGTCGCACGGTTTGTGCGGGAATATAGTCGCGGTTTAAACCATTACCGGCTTTATTGTCGATATCGACCTTGGCATAACTGAACTCCATATTCAGGCCATCAACAAGTTCACCACTGACGGTGAGATCGTAGCCGCTGCTATCGTAGTCACGCCCTTCGTAGTAGTCGATGAGCACCTGATCATTATTTGGATCGGTGATCTGACCTGCGTATTCCGCAACATTATTTTGTTGGGTTTCGTAGTAAGCCAGGGTCGCCACCAGCTTGCCGTCCAGGAATTGTGCTTTCACACCGATCTCGTCGTTCACGCCTTCGGTGGGGTCAATAAAGCTAAAGTCTTCTGCGATTTCGTCCTGCGCCCGGAACGTTTCGGTGTGGCTCGCATACACAGAGTAGTTGTCGTTCAAGCGATACACGACACCCGCATAAGGCAGAATTTTACCATTTACTTCTGTCACCTTACTGGTGCCGTAGCCTTCACCATTTGCTTCCCAGTTCACCACACGAGCACCACCGACCAGGCTAATGGCATCAGAGATACGGAAGCGAGTTGCAGCAAACACTGCGCTCTGCTGCTCTTCAAATTGGCTGCCAGTTAATCCATCGGTAAATACTGGTTGAACCGGGGTCTGACCGTTCCACTGAGTAAAATCGCCGATCCAGGGGAAACCATTGGTGTAGTCATACAGAGAAGTTTCAGCGGTGTCGTTTTGCCCCCAGTTCACTCCGAACAACAGATCATGTTCACGCCCCAACAAGTCATAGGTGCCACTTACACGCAGGTCGAAGACATCGCGATCGGCTTCTTCGGTGTATTCGCTGGCGTAGCCAATCAGGCCTACGTCCGTTTCCGGGTCCGGCAGGCTGTACATATACAGCAACTCACTGTCGCCCTCGATCTTGGCGGCGCTCAGGTAACCCTTAACATTCCAGCCATTGGCCAGCTCGTGTTTGATTTCAACAAACACTTCTGTCTCGACGTTGTCCCAGTATGACCACTCGGCGGAAGTGGATGCTGAGACGTCGTAATCGGTGCGCGAGCCATCGGTGTATACCAATGGAAGAGCACCCCACAGTGGACTGTCGGCCAGGCTACTCTGGTAGCTGGCGCCCAGGGTCAATAGAGTGGATTCACTGAGATCTTTTTCCAGCGCGCCATACACCAAGGATTTATCCATCCCATAGAAATCGAGATAGGATTCTTTGTCTTCCTTGGCCATTACCAGACGACCGCGCAGACCATCACTCATGGTGCCAGCAACATCGGTTTCCAAACGCAGCTTGCTCCAGGAACCTGCGGTAGCGAGGAATGACATTTGCAGTTCATCAGTTGGACGCTTGCGCACCATATTGACCGTCGCCGATGGGTTGCCGGCGCCACTCATTAGGCCATTGGCGCCGCGCACAACTTCAATGCGTTCATACAGAGAGAGGTCGGTTTCTCCGCTGCGGCTGCCATAGGTGGATGGCAGGCCGACACCGTCTACCTGAAAGTTGGTGACATCGAAGCCACGCGAGGAGTAGTAGGTGCGGTCGGTTTCGACACTCTCGATCTGAATCCCAGGGACGGCCAACAAAGCATCGTTCAGGTTGTGCATACCGAAGTCTTCAATCAGCGCACTGCCAATCGCTGAAACCGATTGCGGCGTTTCCATGATGGACAGACCAAGGCCGGTGGCCGTGTCCAGGTCTTCCAACAGGTAGGAGTCTGCCTGCTCCCCCACCACTTCGACGTTTTCGAGCTGCCCCGAGTTATTCGCTTCTTGAGCGATGGCGCTATTTGCGGCAGTGAGAGCTACAGCCAGCAAAGAGCTGGCAAACAGGTGTTGATTGCTGTGCATATGCGAATCCCCAGATCGATCCATTGAATTTGGAGCGGGAGTCTAGGTTTACCCATTCGTAAATGCAAGTAATTCGCATTTATATTTAGTTGATCATACGCATTGGTCGATTTAGGTGTCACGAAACTGCCACCTCTGTCACCTAAGCTGCCCCGCTTAACCAATGGAACCGGGGGAAGGCATGGCGACTCGCAAGGGCTTGAGCTGGATATGGCTACATAGTGCTGTCGCGGTCGCGGTTCTTTGCAGCCTGCTCACAGGGTTGCGTATCGCCAGCCTGAGCTATCCACAATTGATCCAATTTGAAGAATTGCTCCCCCAGGGCAACGTCATTCAATGGCACTTCTTCAGCGCTGTGATGATCACGCTTATCGGTGGGATTTACTTAGCCCACCGCCTGAATAACAGTGATTGTCGCAAGTGGCCCACCGCCTCTTACTGGGTGAATAAGTGCCGCTGGCCCGGGTGGCATCGGGTCATCATTCGTGCTGGCTACCCACTACTGGTCCTTTCACTAGTGAGTGGATGGATGCTTTTTTGGGGGATATCCACAGGTACGTTAATTCGCGCGGCACACTTAGGCGGAGCGATTGCCATCGCTCTATATCTTGTAGCGCACGCGGGCTTATACCTTGTTCGCTGGGGGCGTCAATCGATATGGCTCATCGTTGTACCGCACCGGGACCGGCGCAAATTACGAAGTCTGGTATTAAGTGGCGCACTGGTATTAACGACTTCTCTCTCGCTTGCGCTCGGCTGGTATTTACTCGGTACAAAAAGTCATTATCAACTTCATGTAAATAGGATGCTCCTGTTGGATGACAGGCTGCCCCCGATTGAAATTGATGGCGTGGCAGATGAGATCCAGTGGCGGAAGGCTACTGCCATTCGGGTACATACCGATGGCGGGGCCAACTTTGACAATGGCGAAACGGAAGTCACCTTGCGCGCCCTCTCCAATGGCGAAGAGTTTTACCTGTTTGCCCGCTGGCGCGACGCAACCAAAAGTCTGTTACATCTGCCACTTGTAAAAACAGGGCAAGGATGGGAGGTTCAGCAGAAGGGTTTCCATAACTTCGACGAGACACGTTACTACGAAGACAAGTTTGCTGTGCTGCTTTCCTCCAGCTGCACTTTCAGCGCCGCCGGCACCGCCCATCTTGGGCGCAATCCTTTGCCAAACCATCCGCCAAACTGGCACGGCAAGGGATACCACTACAGCAGCGACAACCAGCTGCACGACCTTTGGCACTGGAAAGCAGTGCGCACCAACGACATGTATCTGGCGGATGACAATTTTATCGGACCTCCGGATAAGGTCCGTGCAGGGGAGCGGCGCTACACTGCGGGCTACCAACAGGATGGCAAAGAGTCCGGCGCTTATGTGATGAACTGGCAGTGGTACAACCCAAACACCATTACCCCCAAGCGATTGCCCTCTGCGCCAGCCCAACTGGCCGCACTGCAACAAGTTGATTTGGCACAGGTGCAGAGCGCGGAAAATCAGGATGAAGAAGAATGGGTAATCCCCTGGTTTGACTTCGAGCCCTACTCTTCTGAACAAGACGCAAGCTATCCGATTGGCACCGTGATGCCATCGGTGATGTATAACTCCAATCGTTTTGAAGGCGACCGTGCCGATGTCCGCGCACGCGGTCGTTGGCACGAGGGTTACTGGCATCTCGAGCTCGTACGCAAGCTTGTCACCGGTTCCGCTTTGGATGTACCTATCACCGACGGTACCTGCCTGTGGGTCTCAGCCTTCGATCGAGCCCAAGTGGCGCATACTCGCCACACGCGCGCCATCCGCCTGACTTTTTCGCCAGCCTACACCGTGGAGGCCTCACAATGAGAGTCTGGCAACGAGCATTTATCCTAGTCGCGATACCGGCGACAACGCTGGTCGCTGCAGCCCTGTACCGACCGCCCCACCCGCAACCCAATCCACACCACTTCGTTAAGATCGATTCCAGCGGCAGTGCGATGCCGGCATGGGCCGGACCTTGGGCCTGCATATGTGATCGACGCAGTGGGCTGCTGTGGGAAGTAAAAACTGATAGTGAGAGTATTCACGAGGGCCAATGGACCTATTCCTGGTACCGCGAGTCGAATTTGGAGCTTGAACACCCGGCACAGGGCACCCCCAACCAGGGCGACTGCTACTTTGAAGCGGAGCGCTGTGATACCGAAGATTTAATTCGACACACCCGTCAGCAACGATTATGTGGTCAGGATGACTGGCGGTTACCTACCGCAGAAGAACTGCGCTCGCTGGTTTACAAGGATGCGAAACCGGGCCAACCCACCATCGACGCTGCATACTTCCCAAAAACCAAACGCGGTGATTACTGGACCGCTGAACAAAATCATTCTTTACAGAACGTTTACAGTTACTTGAACGAAGGTGCACTCGCAATCAGCTTCGTAGATGGGCAGCCCATCACAATTCCACACCGCAACGCCGCCTTTGTTCGATTAGTCACTTCAAGTTCAAAAAGCTGTCACCAATAGCCCGCACACTGTTCCGCGCAGTATTGATCAAGAAAATAGTTCTTGTTACTTCGCCCGTTCTTATTTTTGAAACCTTTTTATAAAACTTTGTCAATAATCCTCACTCAGGAATTCCCCATGAAAAACATTCAGGGAAGTAATGCATTTCGCCTGGCCGGTACCGCCAGCCTTATCATCGGTTTATGCGCAACAGACGCGAGCGCGGCAACCAAACATCACCGCCTGGTTTGGGACAGCGACGGCCGCAACAGTGCGGTTATCGGTTTCTCGCCAGATGGAAGCAGCTCCAATCCTTATGTGAGCTATGGCTACTCTACCAGTGAAGGTAGCTGGATCAGCGCTGGTGTGGACGCGACTTACACATTTGATGGGAGTATCACCAGCCACTTCGTGCGCCTGGACAACCTGAGCGCCGACTCTGAAGTGTTCTTCCGCGTTTGCGACCAGGACGGCTGTGGCGATCGTTTCTGGTTCAAAACCGCGCCCAACGATAACTCCCCTTTCGTGATGATCGCCGGCGGCGATACCCGCACCGGCCACACCACCCGCCGACTGGGCAATCAGCTACTGGCAAAAATCCGCCCACTCGCAGTCATGCATGGCGGTGACTTCACCGACGCCAACAGCGCTTCGCAGATGAATGCCTTTCTGAATGATTGGGAATTGACCTATTCCACTGACCTGATCGACGGCCTGGATTACAAACGGATTTACCCGCTGATTCCTACCCACGGCAATCACGAAGACGACAATTACTCTACGCTGTGTGAAGTATTCGGTGTGGATTACAACAGCGACGGTAACTGTAACCCGAGCGATACCTACGGCGCAGTGCAGGTTTCGCCCCTGCTGCGTGTATATACATTAAACAGCCAGTTCCAGAGCAGCGGCTGGTCCTCGTACGCATCTGCTATGAACAACTGGCTGCAGAGCGATCTGGCAAGCTACGGCAGCAGTGCCGAGTGGCGATTCGCCCAGTATCACAAGCCAATGTTCCCACACTACACCGGCAAGTCTGAAAACCAAACACTGCACACCTGGTGGGCACAAAACTTTTACGACTACGCAGTGAACCTGGTGGTCGAGTCCGACACGCACATGACCAAACTCACCCAGGCCGTGGAGCCGAGCGGTAACGGTTTTACCACCGCGTCCAACGGCGGCACCGTGTACGTGGGTGAAGGCAGCTGGGGTGCACCGGCGCGTTCCGCCAACGACCCAAAATCCTGGACCATCGACCTTGCCAGTATTCAGCAATTTAAAGTCATTCAGGTAAGTGGAAGCGAGCTGAGCGTGCGCACAGCTCAGTTCGACACATCAGCCAATACCCTTAGCCGCAGTGAGCGCGCCGCCGATTCACTGGTGTTACCAAGCAACGTAAATTGGTGGAGCGCCAACCAGGTGGGCGAAGCCATGGCCCTCACCCGCAACGGCAACAACCGCAGTGTCATCAGTGGCGGCTCCAGCGGAGGTTCATCCAGTAGCTCGTCCAGCAGTTCCTCTGGTGGTTCTTCCGGAGGCTCCTCAAGTGGCGGCACCACAACACTGGCGGTTACCGATGACGTATTCGTTACCGCGAATCAAACCAGTACCAATTACGACAGCAGTAACGAAGGTTTGCTGGCGGATGCAGCGGACTCCGCCTATGGGCAAATGATGACGCTGGTAAAGTTTGATCTCGACGAAGTGGCCAACTGCAGCAGCTTCAACAATGTCACCCTGCAGGTGAATGTCACCAACTATTCCAACAGCGCATTCGGTGTGTACGCTGCCAATAACAGCTGGCAGGAAGGCTCTGCGACATGGAACAGCGTTGGAGGCAGCGGCGTACTGGGCAGCCAGGTAGCAAGCTTCACCCCATCCACAACCGGCCTGCGTCAGATTGCTCTGGCCAGTGGCGTTATTGAGGGTTGGCTCAGCGGTACCAATAACGGTCTGGTGATCGCCTCTCTCGGTGGCAGCGATGGTGTCGATATGACCTCAAAAGAGACTGGCACCGCGCCGGTTCTGTCTGTGGATGCGGATTGCAGCGGCAGCGGCTCCTCAAGTTCTTCCAGTAGCTCATCAAGCTCCTCCAGCTCGGGCGGCTCCTCCGGCTCCGGCAGCCTCCAGCAACTGGTACAGGCCGCATCCGATGATGTCTTTGTGGGCTCCAGCCAGAGCGGCAGTAATTTTGACGGAGACAGCGACGGCTTGTTGGCGGACGGCAGTGATCGCCAGTATGGCGAGTTGTACACGCTGATTAAATTTGACTTGGCTGGTGCGGAGAACTGCAATAATTTCTCTGAGGCGACCCTCGAATTGAACGTCACCGATCGCTCGGGTAACACCTATGGCGTTTACCAGGCAGGTACCGACTGGCAAGAAGGTTCTGCCACCTGGAATAGCCTGGGCGGCAGCGCGATACTCGGCAACCAGCTGGCGACGTTTGTGCCCGGCTCCACCGGCACTCATCAGGTGGACCTGTTGCCTTCCGGCATTGTGGAGACCTGGCTGAGCGGTACCAATACCGGCCTGGTGATTGCATCTCAAAATGGCAGTAACGGTGTGGATATGACCTCGAAAGAAACGGGTCAGGGTCCGCTGTTGCGGCTGCAAGCGCTGTGTGGCAATTGATTTACGCCACGATCTTCGCGCATTAAAAAAGGGGCTTCCAGCGGAAGCCCCTTTTTCGTTACCGCTGTTAACAGGCTTAGTTACCTGTCTCAAGCGTGCGATCAAAAAAGTCCTTCATCATCTGATACCAATGCTTGCGGGTTTCCTTGCCACGCAGGCTGTGCTTTTTACCCGGGTAGGTCATCAGTTCAAACTGCTGGCCATTGTCCTGTAGCTGTTTGATTAGCTTGGTAGTGTTGGTGAACAGGACGTTGTCGTCCGCCATACCGTGATAAATCAGCAGTGGGCCCTTCAGGTTTTCCGCGTATGGGAAGACCGAGGAGGCCTCGTACGCTTCCGGAACCTGATTCGGGTTACCCATATAGCGCTCGGTATAGTGGGTGTCGTAAAGGCCCCAGTCGGTTACCGGCGCACCGGAGATGCCCGCTTTGAAATAGTCACCGGCCTTGAACATGGTCATCAAGGCCATATAGCCACCGTAACTGTGGCCGAACACACCGATGCGCTCAGAATCGATAAACGGCAATGTGCGCAGGAACTTCACACCGGTAACCTGGTCTTCCACTTCTACGCCGCCCATTTTCTGGAAGATCGGGTCTTCAAATTTCTTGCCCCGATTGGCAGAGCCACGGTTATCCAGGGTAAATACCACGTAGCCCTGCTGCGCCATGAACTGGTTAAACGGTCTGTCCCAGCTGTTGGTTACCAGCTGCGCATGCGGGCCGCCATACAGGAACACCATGGTCGGGTAGGTTTTCTTCGGGTCAAAGTCCGCCGGCTTGTACATCCGGTAGTACAGAGCGTGTCCTTCAGGTGCAGTAATCTCGCCAAACTCGGGCTCGATCCAGTCGGACATATACGGGTGCAACGGGTGCCCCTTTTCCACCTTGTTTTCCTGCAGCCAGGTCACGCGCTTGCCATCGGCACCGTGCAGACTTACCTGTGGCGGCGTGGTGGGATTGGAATAAGTGTCGATATAACCAGAGGCATCACCAGCAAACGCAAACTTGTGCATGCCAGCGCGGGAAGAAACCTTTTCGATCTTGCCGCTGCCTTCCAGGTCGGTCAAATACAGGTGACGCTCCAGCGGCGTATCTTTACGCCCGGAGAAATACACCTCGCGGGACTTTTCATCCAGCGCTTCCAGCTCATCGATTGCCCACTCACCACGGGTCAGCTGGGCCAATTCCTTGCCATCAAAGTCGTACAGGTAAAGGTGCTTGAAACCATCCTTTTCCGAGGACCAGATAAAACGCTCACTGTTTTTCAGGAAGCGCAGGTCATCAAACAGGTTCACCCAGGTATCGCTGGACTCCGTCAGCACGTCGCGGGTATTGCCGCTGGGGATATCCACAAAACGCAGTGCAAGTTGTTGCTGGCTGCGGTTCTGCCACTGGTACGACAGCAGGTTGTCACGGGCCCACTTTACCCGCGGGATATAAATATCCTGATCCTTGCCAAGATCCAGCCACTGGGTCTTGCCGCTGGCGAGTTCCAGTACCCCCAGCTTGACGGTCACATTGGGGCGGCCGGCCGCAGGGTAGCGCTGGCTGATCATTTCGATACGGTCCGCATATATTTCGCTGCGCGTCACCTCATCGACCGGGCTCTCGTCCACCTGCAAATACGCAATACGCTTTTCATCCGGTGACCACCAGTAGCCGGTCATGCGGCCCATTTCTTCCTGCGCCACAAATTCGGCCATGCCGTTTTTGATCGGACCCTTACCGTCAGTTGTCAGCTGGCGCTCTTTACCGGTTTCCAGATCAACCACATAAATATTCTGGTCGCGAATAAACGAAACAAAGTTACCTTTCGGAGAAACCCGCACATCGGTTTCAAAAGCCTCGGTCTCGGTCAGGCGCTTGGACTTGCCGTCGTTCAATGCGTAGTAGAAAACATCACCCGCCAGCGGGAATAGCAGGGACTTGCCATCTTTTGACCAGCTGTACTCCATGATGCCGCTGCCGAAGATGCGTTGGCGCTCACGGCGGGCCTTCTCTTCGTCGGAAAGCTTTTCCTCACCCTGGTGCAGCGTGTCAGAGTCGACCAGCACACGGGTTTCGCCATCCTGCAGGCTGTACTCCCACAGGTCATAGCGGTTGTAGTCGTTCTCGCGGCCTTTCAGGAATGTCACGCGGCTGCCGTCCGGGGAATACTGCAGGGCGCGGGGGCTGGTTCCGCTCAGAGCGGGGTCGGAGAATATTCGATCAATAGTTAGCTTTTCCGCGGACGAATATCCGGGGAAACCGGCGATCAGTAGAGACAGGACGAGACGCTTCATAACCACTTCAACATAAACGAATTTGTGTCAGCAAAATGACACAAAACCGGCGTGATTTGTAGCTTTGAGCACATACTGCCAGCGATGTCTGAGGGTCTCAGCAATCACTTCTATACTGGCAATTGTGCTTGGCAGCCTTCCCGCCGAAGAGTTATTGAGGTAACTGGGCCAGCACGGGTACCGGGCCGCTGGGCGATGTGTAAGCGCCAACCAACCCTGAATTGAGTCACAGATGAAGGCATCAATCAGACTGGACATTTGACAAAGATCGTTTACATGCCAAGAATCCTTAGTCATTATTTGCGAAAAACAAGACCATAGCGAACAAGAAGACCGTCATTGATGGCAAAAACTTACCTGCGAATCGACATAGTCTCCGATGTTGTCTGTCCCTGGTGTGTCATCGGATTCAAGCGCCTGGAACAGGCCCTTGCCAAGTTCCCCGGGCAGTTTGAACCCAACTTCGTCTGGCACCCGTTCGAGCTGAACCCACAAATGCCTGAGGCCGGTGAGAACCTGCGCGAGCATATGGTCGCCAAGTACCAGATTTCTCCGGAAGAAAGCCTCGAAAGCAGGGAACGCCTGAAAGAAATTGGCTCAGCGCTCGGCTTCGACTTCAATTTCTCCGACGAGATGCGGATCTACAACACAAACCATGCCCACAGGTTACTGCATTGGGCCGAGCCCACCGGGCGCCAGACCGAGCTTCAAATGCGCCTGTTTGAGGATTACTTCACCCACGGTAAAAACCTCAACCACGAACGTGTACTGCTGGATGCGGTCGACAGCGTCGGCCTGAACCGCGAAGAAGCCTCGGCTGCACTGCACGACGCCGCCATCAAACGACAAACACTTGCCCGCGAAGAGCAATTACTGATGCAGGGTATTAGTGGTGTTCCCCTATTCATGTTCAACCATGACTACGCCATCAGCGGAGCCGAGGAAACCAGTGTATTTGAAGCCCAGCTGCAGCAGCTCGCAGAAGCCGGTAACTAACCAAACTGCACACCCTTCGGGTTAACATTCGTTTACGCATCTTTACCCGCCGGGTGCCAACTCTTGCCACCCATTCATGGTCATAAAGGTCTCACAATTCAGGAGACACCATGAAACACCCTTACGCCGTGGCCGCGCTGGCCGCTCTTGGAACCCTTGCCGGCTGCGCTTCCGCACCGAAAGCTCCGCCCGTATTTTCGGAAACCTTCATCACCAATATCACCGAACAGGGCAACCGCATGTTCACCTACACCGCCAAGGTGAATGCCGGCGATCGGCGGGGCAGTCCTGGAGGTGGCCCAGCCGATAGTCGGCGTGGCGGCAAAGGGGGTGGTAAAGGCGGCGGGAAAGGAGGTATGAATGGCGGCGGCATGGGCGGCCCGGGCGGTGGCGGAATGCAACGTAAAGGTCGGGAAAACCCGGAGAAGGCGGCACGTGAGCGGCTTGAGGAAATTCTCGCAGAAACCCACTACTGCCCCCATGGCTGGTTTGTGATTGAACAAACCAACTTACCGGGTTCTGTGGAAATCCGCGGGGAGTGCCGGGCAAGATAAAAAAATAAAGTGGAAAAGTCAGGGGAGAGCTCTTGGCAAACACCAAGAGCTCGAACACCACTATTCGTGGGCTAGCAACAAATCCGCGTGAAAACGCAGGTGTTGCTCGATAAACGACGCAATGAAAAAGTAACTGTGGTCGTATCCCGCGTGATACTCGATACGCACCGGGTACTGGACCGCACTTGCCGCCGCCTCCAGGGCCTCCGGCTTCAGCTGCTCTTCGAGAAACGGGTCATCTTCGCCCTGGGATACCAGTATCGGCAGTTGCTCACTCGCCCGGCCCATCAGCACCGTTGTATCGTATTCTTCCCACGCGGATTTTTCTGGCCCCAGATAAGCCCCCAACGCCTTCTCGCCCCACGGACACGCCATGGGATTACAAATCGGGCTGAATGCGGACACCGAGGTGTAGCGCGCCGGATTTTTCAGCGCGATGGTTAGTGCTCCGTGCCCACCCATGGAGTGCCCACAGATTGCACGGCGCTCGCTCACTGGCAAATGCGCCTCGATCAGGCTCGGCAACTCATCCACCACATAGTCGTACATGCGGTAGTGCGCGCGCCAGGGTTCCTCAGTGGCGTTCACATAAAACCCGGCGCCCTGCCCGAGGTCGTAACCGGGGTCATCCATCACCTCGTCCCCACGGGGGCTGGTGTCAGGAATCACCAGCACAATACCGAGCTCCGCCGCCATACGCTGTGCACCGGCCTTCTGCGAGAAGTTTTCGTCGCTACAGGTGAGGCCAGACAACCAATACAGCACCGGAAAGCGCTGATCCTTTTCCGCCTGTGAGGGCAGAAAAACCGAAAAGCGCATGGCACAGTCCAACACGCTAGAGCGATGCGTGTACTGGCACTGACTGCCGTCGAAACACTGCGTCTTGCTGACAAGTTCTAGGGTCATCGACAATCCTCACGCGTAGTGGATAACACTGCGGATACTTTTACCCTCGTGCATCAGGTCAAAAGCTTCGTTAATTTTTTCCAGCGGCATGGTGTGGGTAATAAAATCATCGAGCTTGAATTCACCGGCCAGATAACGCTCAACATAGTCGGGTAACTGTGAGCGCCCCTTCACACCGCCAAAGGCCGTGCCGCGCCAGACGCGCCCGGTAACCAGCTGGAACGGACGGGTGCAAATTTCCTTGCCAGCCCCGGCAACGCCGATAATCACTGACTCGCCCCAACCCTTGTGGCAGCACTCCAGCGCCGAGCGCATCACATCCACATTACCGATACACTCGAAGGAATAGTCCACACCACCATCGGTAAGCTCAACGATCACATCCTGAATCGGCTTATCGTAGTTCTTTGGATTGATACAGTCAGTGGCACCGAGCTTTTTCGCCAGCTCAAATTTTCCTTCATTAATATCGATGGCAATAATCCGCCCGGCTTTCGCCATTCTTGCACCAATAATCGTGGCCAGGCCAATACCTCCAAGGCCAAATACGGCAACACTTGCCCCTTCTTCCACCTTCGCGGTGTTGGCCACCGCGCCCATACCGGTGGTAACGCCACAACCCAGCAGGCAAATTTCCTCCAGCGGCGCACTCTTATTCACCTTGGCGACGGAAATTTCCGGCAGCACCGTGTATTCAGAGAAGGTAGAAGTCCCCATGTAATGGAACACGGGCTTACCGTTGACGGTAAAACGCGACGTGCCATCCGGCATCAGGCCTTTGCCTTGAGTGGCACGGATCTTCTGACACAGATTGGTTTTTCCCGACAGGCAGAATTTGCACTCACCGCACTCGGGGGTATACAGCGGAATAACATGGTCGCCCACGGCGACACTGGTAACCCCTTCACCCACAGACTCCACAATGCCACCACCCTCGTGGCCAAGAATCGCCGGAAACACGCCTTCCGGGTCAGCGCCAGACAGCGTAAACGCGTCGGTATGACAAACCCCGGTAGCCAACAGTCGAATACGCACCTCGCCCGCCTTGGGCGGCGCCACCACAACTTCCTCAATCGACAACGGCTCTCCAGCCTTCCACGCAACCGCTGCCTTACACGTTATGGGCTCTGCTGACATACCTTTTCTCCTGGGCTATGGGTGTATCGTCCTGACAATCGCATCCAGCTTATCAGATCTGCATGAAGAATCTGCGCCGCACAACGCATTCAAATAGTGCAAAGGTGCGCACCAACTTATTACCCGCACACATTTAGCGCACCATGTCAGTGCTGGCGATATATAAAAGTGCCTGAATGGCGCGGTATTCGTTAACAATTAACTTGGCCCGTTCCTTGCTGGTGCAAGTGTAATGAAAACAAGAACCAATAAGGCTTAACGATGATGACCGACCACCAGTGGCTAATGACCTCTCAAGCGCTGAACACCCTGCGCAAACTGCGCAAGCGTATTCAGGCGGAGTTTGACATTACCCTGCGCTTTTCCGATTTCGACTTCGAGTCACACCTCGCCGCGTTAAAACACCGCACCCAGGACGAGCAGAGCCGCGCGCTAATTGCCGAACTGGAAGGCCTGCGCGGCAGCCCATTCCAGGTCGATAATGAAGGGGCACCTCGCCTGTATCGCGGGCGCCAAGTGCTGGTTGAAGAAGAGAAAAAACGAGACATCTACGAGATGATTTATGGCGACGAACTTGCGCTACACGGCGGGCAGGACAAGAAGCCGGATACCCCGGTGAAGATGTACCGTGGGCGCGCAGTCAGCAGCTGACGAGCGACCATTAGGAACCGGCCCCCACCGGCCCTAATATTCAGCGGTAAAACCGAGAAAAACAGAGGTAGCCGCCATGTCAAAAGCCTGGGTTCTGGTAGCCAATCATACTCACGCCCGCCTGTTTGAGGCGGAAAAACGCGCGGGGACCCTCAACGAGATAGAAACACTGGTGTACCCGGAAGGGCGGATGAAGGGGCAGGAATTGCTCAGCGATGCCCCCGGGCGCACCTTCGACAGTCGCGGCGAAGGCCGCCACGCCATGGAAGGGACCAATGTGCGGAAACGAGGTGCCAAGCGCTTCGCCAAAGACATTGCTCACACCCTGGAAAAAGGCCGCCAGCAAGGCCGCTTTGACCGCCTCTACATCGTCGCCGACCCATCCATGGCCGGTAACCTGCGCCTTTCTATGAGTTCCCCGTGCCTGGCGAGCATTGCCGGTGAGGCGCGCAAGAATCTGACGAAAAGCGATACAGAGGAAATTCGCGCACAGTTGCCAATGTGGCTATAACCGTCAGCTTACCTGGCAGCCGCTCTCGCTTTCGCTCCTGCAGCGTCTAGCACCTAAAATGGTTACGGAAAACCTTACCCACCACCGGGCCCAGATGCCCGGTGGCGGCAATTGATTTGTTATCGCCACCCTGAGACCATGCCTCCCAACCAGCCTGAGGCCCGGGCCCGCGCACAAGTCACACCCCCAAGGAAGCGGCATGCTACGACTGTTTCAAATCCAGCACGGCAAGATCAATGAAACCTACTCCGGTAGCGACTACCGCAGTCAGCCACTTGAGGACGCCGCCTGGATTGACCTGCAGGAACCGGAAGAAGAAGAGCGCGACCTGCTGGAGCAGCTGCTGCGCACCGAACTCCCGGAATCCGATGACGTAGACGAGCTGGAGTCTTCCGCACGCTACTTCGTAGACTCCGCAGGTATTCACGTCCACTCCCTCTACCTCACCCAGAGCGAGGGCCGGCACGACACCGCGACCGCCGCATTCATCCTGCAGCCCAAGCGCCTGATCACCGTACGCGATACCGAACTGGCAGACTTCCGCCTGCTGCGCATGCGCGCCCGCCGCAATCAGGTGGAGGCACACAATGCCCAGGAGCTGCTGATCCAGCTGTTTGAGCAGAAGGTAGAAAACCTCGCCGACGCCCTGGAAGACAACTACCTCAAGCTCGGTGAAGTCAGCCACCTGGTGCTGGAAGAAGAGGAAGGCAACCTCGAAGACGCCATCGATCACCTGGCCAAACTGGAAGACTCCAACGGAAAAATCCGCCTGTGCCTGATGGATACCCAGCGCTCCATCGCCTTCCTGCAGCGCCACCTCAAAGACGACCAGGAGCTGCGCGAAGATTGTTGGGGGATTTTGCGCGACATCGACACGCTGATGTCACACACCACCTTCCTGTTCGAAAAGATCAACTTCCTGATGGACTCCACCCAGGGCTTTATCAGTATCGAGCAGAACAAAATCATCAAGATTTTCTCCATCGCCGCGGTGGTTTTCCTCCCGCCAACCATGGTGGCGAGTATTTACGGCATGAACTTTGAAAACATGCCGGAACTGCAATGGCTACTGGGGTACCCCTGGGCACTACTGCTGATGCTACTGGCGGGCATGGCACCCTACCTGTATTTCAAAAAGAAAGGGTGGCTCTAGGCCACCACCTGCTAACCTTAATGCGTTGGAAAGCCATAACAGGGAAGCAGGACGATAATGGCGACGGCGGGCGGTAACATTTCAGAGCAATTCACGCACAAACCCTTCCACTTGCGACGCTGGCTCAGTGCGCAACAGGCCGTAGACCACCTCAACGTGCTGACGGAAGAACAGCTCACCGGCGACGATCTGGCGCGCCTTGCGGAAGACCAGAAACTCGACCTCTACTGGTACCGTCCCGGCCAGCAACTCAAATTCATCGACAAAACCGGCTGGAGCAATATCGAGCTCAGCGAACCGCTGCGCCTGTCCCCCACAAACCAGGGAGACTGGCGTGCAATTGTCGGCATTTTGCGCCACCAACCCGCCTTGCCTGCGACTGAAAATGACACCCCCACTCTGCTGGATGCCGAAGGTAATCGCCTGCGCATCACCTTTGGCTTCCACGATCGCCCCGAGCCGTTCAGCGGCCGCTGGTACCCAAACTATTCCGAGCTGGTGGTTAGACGCCGGGACCTGGATAACCTGGAAAGCCAGATGCTGACCGAAGAGGGGGAGCAGCCCCTGGAAGCGGGCCTGCTGCTGGACGTTATCTGGCAACTGGAACAGATGGCCATGGAAAACGGCCAAGCCCACGAACACCCACACGATCTGAACTGGCTGACCGACGAACTGAGCGACCGCACCAAGCTCGATCCCAGGCTGCTGGGTAAGGTATTGAACGCAGCCGAGCGCCAGCACGCGACGCATTACTGATCGAAGCCTTCGCCCCGCCCTTACTCTCTTCGCACTAGCGTTCAGAGCGCATAAATCGCACAAAAAATAACCCGCCCCGGGGCAAGTGCGATTTTTTCGAAACTTAGCTCCATCTTTTTGCGCTATTCACCGCACCTCAGCTTTTTATAATCCTCCCTATCGAATACAAACCTGCTCATACGGAGGCGTCGGAGCGTGCAGTCCCGCAACAGTAAAACCCATTACGGCTGGGTGGCCGTCACCCTGCACTGGCTGATGGCACCGGTCATCATCGGCATGTTTGCCCTTGGCTGGTGGATGGTGGACCTCTCCTATTACGATCCTTGGTACCGCCAGGGCCCGAGCATCCACAAGTCCGTTGGTATTCTGCTGTTGATTCTGCTGATTGCGCGTCTCGCCTGGCGTTGGCTGAACGAGTCCCCAGCTCCAGAACCGGCCCCCCGCTGGCAACAGCAAGCCGCGGGCATTGCCCACGGTGTTTTGTATCTGCTGCTGATTGCCATTTGTATCACCGGCTATCTGATCTCTACCGCCGATGGCCGCGCCATTGAGGTATTCAACTGGTTCAGCGTACCCGCCACGCTTCAGGGATTAGAAAACCAGGAAGACATTGCCGGCGTAGTACACGAGTGGCTAGCCTGGACGCTGATTGGACTGGTGGCAGTGCATGCGCTGGCCGCGTTCAAACACCACTTCGTAAACAAAGACAACACGCTGCGCAAAATGCTGGGGAAGCAACCCGGCAAGACCGAGGCCGAGACCGAGACAGATACCCCGCAGCATGCGACAAACGGAAAGCACCTGACCCAAACACCTTGATAATTTAGCCGCTAAATCATCATATAAATCTTGTTAACCCAGTAATAACCCTGAAACAGGAAACCCGCTCAATGAAAAAAATCGCAACCTTTTTGTTTGCCGCGCTGGTAGCCGGCTCCATCAGCACCACCGCTAACGCCGCCGAGTACAAGTTCGACACCAAGGGCGCCCACGCATTTGTACAGTTCCGCATCAAGCATCTGGGTTACAGCTGGCTGTATGGCCGCTTCGACAAGTTCGACGGTAACTTCGTCTACGACGAAGCCAAGCCCGAAGCGTCTACTGTGCAGGTAACCGTGGACACTACCAGCCTGAACAGCAACCACGCCGAGCGCGACAAGCACCTGCGCGGTAAAGACTTTCTGAATGTTGCGGACTTCCCCACCGCCACCTTCAAGAGCACCAGCTTTGAACCCAATGGCGACGGCAAAGCGCTGCTGAAGGGCGACCTGACCCTGCACGGTGTTACCAAGCCGATCACCATCGACGTGACCGAGATCGGCGGCGGCCAGGACCCGTGGGGCGGCTACCGTCAGGGCTTCACCGGCACCACCGAATTCAAACTGAAAGACTTCGGTATCGACTACGACCTGGGCCCTGCGTCTCAAACCGTAGAGATGATTCTGGATGTTGAAGGTATTCGTCTTTAACCACCCGCCTCAACCAAATACAAAAAAGCCCGGCTTAATGCCGGGCTTTTTCTTTATGCATTTACTGTGCGTGTAACCGTCGCTCGGGCCAACAGCTGGCCCACCCCATACACGACAAGACCCATTAAAATACCGGGCATCCCTTCATAGATGTGTGCGTGCCAACCAAGCCAACGCCAACCCAGTGCCGTCGCCAGTCCCAATAAACTCATTATGATGGCCAGCTTCTGTGAAGGGCGACCACCGGCGGCCAGAACCATCAACAACGGTGCAAAAGCGGAAGCCAGCGCAGACCAGCTCATCACCACCAGGCTAAATACACTTTGTTCGTTTAACAGCGCCCAAGCCACCGCCAGCGAAGTAATGGCGACCGTCGCCAACTTAAGGATCCGCGTGCTCTCCGTGCGCTCAGGAAGGAGATCGTGGGTCAGTGCTGCAGAGCAACTCAGAACAAGTGAGTCGGCGGTGGACATGGTGGCAGCAAAAATACCTGCCAGAATCAATCCAACCAATACCGGCGACAGTAATTCCATCGCCATCATCGGAAGCGCTAGTTCCGCATCAAATGCACCCGACTCACTGAGAAGAATTCGCGATAACATGCCCACACCGGTGGCCATCCCATAAAATAAGATGAACCACAGGTAATACCAACAGCGTGCGCGCACCATGTTACCCACATCATCCAACGCCATAAAACGCACCATGACATGAGGTTGCCCCACCACAGAAATACCCGCAAATACCCAGCTCATTACAAACAACGCAGCCCCCCCAATGCCGGGTATTAACAAGTCGCTGGGGTACCAGTTTAAGAACCCCGGCACCTGCCCCATGGCACTCCAAGCGGCACCAACACCGCCAACGGATTGGGTTGCCACAACCAGCAATGTAGCCATCGCCAGCACCATCACTAGCGACTGGGCCACGTCAGTCCAAATAGACGCGCGGATGCCGCCGGCAAGACAGTAAGCCGCGACAATCACACCGCCGATAACCGCACCACTCCAGATGGGCAAGTCCAGCACCACATACAGTGCCTTGCTACCAGCCACCAGCTGCGCACTGGCATAGGCAAGCAGAAATAGCAGAGAAAGTATGCCGGCCAGTCTCTGCCAGGCACCAAAGCGTGTACCCTGCCAGCAAGCAAGCACACCGGCATAGCTTGATTCACCACTGCGCTTTGCCGCCTGACGCAGGTTGCGATGTATCCATAGGGAACCGAGGAAATCACCGAGAATCCAGCCAACCATTAACCAAATAGAGGCAAGGCCGGTGACATAGGTGTAGCCGATGACACCGATAAACATGTAGCCGCTGTTATTGGTGGCCACGGCTGACAGCCCCACCAGCATTGGTGACACATCGTGGCTTGCCAGATAATAGTCACTTTTGGTACCGCGACTTTTCCGGTAAGAGCTAATTCCCACTGCGGCAAACAGGGAAAGAAAGAACAAAAAACTGATTAGCACGGCTAGCCTCTTAAAACAGCAATACGATCGCTAGTGGTTATTATTGCGGCTGTTAAACACTGCTTGGACAAGCCGTTCTAGGAAAGCGCCGCCAGCAGCACTGGCGGCCAAACAAAAACGAGAGAATCAGGCTGCGCAGATGGCTTCGCCATGCTCATGCACTTCCACCAGTGCGGCGTGCAAACTCTTAACCGCAACCTCGTAATGACTCTCGTCAATCACGAACTGCATATCAACCTGACGCATGGACTGGTGCACCGCGAGAATGCTGATACCGGATTGCGCCAATGTACCAACGGCGCCGGACAGCATGCCGGGCACTTTCATGTCACTGCCGATGGCAGAAACCACTGCAACTTTACGTACCTGCAGATCGCAGTCCGGGAATTGTTCACCAATCACCTTTTTAATTCGCTTTACGGTCTTCAGGTTACTGCTCAGATAATATGTGATGGTGTTGGCGTTGGTATCTTTGGTCACTACTGCACCCTTAAATCGGGCGATAATGTCGTTAATCACACCGTCGTAGCTAGTGAGGCTACCCATCATGTCCTGGTCGAAGCACTCCACCGCGTAAATGCCTTTACGCCCGGCGATGATTTCCACCCGCGGTGTATCACTAACGTAATCACCGGTCACCAACGTGCCGCGGTGTTCCGGCTCAAAGGTATTCATGACGCGCAGCGGGATTTCCTTCTGGCGCAGCCCCTTGGCAGCGCGCGGGTGGATGGCCTCCATACCCAGGTTGGCCAGTTGATCGGCCACATCGTAATTGGTGCGGCCAATGGGTACCGCCTGCTCTTCACCGACCAGACGGGGGTCGGCACTACTGAGGTGATACTCTTTGTGGATAATTGCTTCACTGGCACCGGTAATAGCCGCGATACGGCTGAAAGTCATTTCACTATAGCCACGGGCGAAGGTTTTCATCAGCCCCTCAGCAGTGTGTGCATAACCAGTCGCTATGGGAAGTTCATTATCGAAGTCCACACCCGCAAAGGCTCGCTCGATGCGCTGATCGAGAGTCAGGTGCTCGCCGTCGCGCCAACCGGTCAGGTCTACAAAGCGGGCATTCACACCTTCCTGCCGTAGCAGCTGTGCCATGTTCCAGGCACTGTGCGCCTCACCCAGACTGGCAAGCATTTCCCGAACCACATCCAGGTGGCCCTCAAGGGCAAAGTGGCCGTGCTGGCAGACTCGCTCCAGGTCACCAAGACAATTGGCGGTGTCATTCAAACGCTCAGCAATAAACCCGTTGGCCTTAGCCAGGGTCACTTCATCAGTGAACAGCTGAGCGTTCAGCTCTTCCATATGTACGCGCAAGGCGGCTATCGCATCAGACCATTCGCGCTCATCATCGGCGCCGGCAAACAACGCAAAAATTCCCGGGCGGCCGGATTTCTTATGTTCCAGCAGCATATCGGTAATACCGCCGTACGCAGATACCACGAACACACGCCCGTACAAACCTTCCGTTTCTGCCTTGCCGTTTTTTAAAATGATGTTGTCACGTACTGCGGGGTAGTCGCTCATGGACGTACCACCGATTTTTTCAACCGTATGTGCCTTCATGGATTCCTTGCTTTTACCGCGTTCAAACTTCCGATTTAAGCCAATGTCATTTGCGAAGGTGGAGTCTCGGCCGTCGCACCAAAACTCCGCTGCTGTATTCTGCATAGCCAGTGGATAACAGGGCGTCTATTTTACGTCCATCACCTCTTCCGCTTGCAGCTCATATGCACCTTCTGCATTGTGTACTTCCTTACCGTTGAGTGGCGGGTTAAACACACAGGCCATTTTCATCTCCGACTTTGCCTTGAGCACATGCTTGTCATTCTTATCCAATATGTAGATCGTGCCCGGGGTAATTTCATGTACCACGCCATCGGCTTCCGCCATAACCGAACCCTCGCCGGAGATACAGTAAACCGATTCCAGATGGTTCTGGTAATGCAGGTTCAGGTTCGCACCTTCGTAAATCGTGGTGATGTGGAAAGAAAAACCCATATTGTCGTTCTTCAGTAGAAGGCGGGTGCTTTCCCAACCTTCAGATACAACGCGGCGGTCTGTCTGTTCGGCTTCTTGTAGCTTTCTTACAATCATTTCTATCTCTGTCTCAATTCTTTGATCGAATCTAATATTCGGATTTAAGCTGCACCGGCCAGTGTTTGCTCTTCGAACTCAGTGGCAAAGAAATTACGCTCTACCGGCACACCTTCGCCTTTCACGGCCTTGGACACGGCGGCCTCGATGATATCCAATGCTCGGGTCAGGTTGGCATCGGTAATAGTCAGTGGGCAAAGGGTTTTCACCACATGGTCATCAGCGCCACTGGTTTCGATCACCAGACCGTTGCGGAAGGCTTCCGAGGTGATTTTGTCCGCCAAGTCGCCACTGACGCAGTTCAGTCCGCGGAACATGCCGCGGCCGCGCGTGGTCATGTTGCCATCACCGTACTTATCGACAATGCGCTCCAGGCGCTGCTCAATGTACTCACCCTTACGCAGCACATCGCGCGCAAAAGTATCGTCACTCCAGTAATGATTGATGGCAGCCGTAGCAGTAACGAAGGCCAGGTTGTTGCCACGAAATGTACCGTTATGCTCACCGGGCTTCCATTGATCCAGATCCGGTTTCATCAACACAACCGCAAACGGTAAGCCATAGCCACTAAGCGATTTGGACATGGTGACGATGTCCGGGACAATACCGGCCTCTTCAAAACTGAAGTAACTGCCGGTACGGCCACAGCCCGCCTGAATGTCATCAACGATCAGTAGTACATCGTGCTTGGTACATACATCCTGCAGGTTACGCAGCCACTCGATACTGGCCGCATTGATGCCGCCCTCACCCTGCACCGTCTCCACCAGCACTGCTGCGGGGTGGTCAATACCGCTAGAAGAGTCACTCAGGACCTTATCCAGATATGCGGTGGTATCGATGCCGTCACCCAAATAGCCCTCGTAAGGCATACGGGTAACACCGCTCATACTCACACCCGAGGCGCCGCGATGATGGGAATTACCGGTAGCAGCCAGAGCAGCCAAACTGCATCCGTGAAAACCGTTGGTAAAGGAGATTATATTTTCGCGGCCTTTGTATTTGCGCGCAATCTTCAGCGCTGCTTCTACCGCATTGGTACCAGTAGGGCCAGTGAACTGCACCACATAGCTCAGGTTACGTGGCTGCAAAATTTTCTCGGAGAACACCTCCAGAAACTCACGCTTGGCCTTGGTATGCAGGTCCAGTCCGTGAGTAATACCGTCTTGCTGAATGTAATCCAGCAGTGCTTCCTTAAACACAGGATTGTTGTGGCCATAATTCAGGGTGCCTGCACCGGCGAGGAAGTCCAGATACTGATTGCCCTCCTCATCGTACAGGTACTCCCCTTGAGCCTTATTAAACACCCGCGGGAAAGCGCGGGCATAGCTCATGACTTCGGACTCAATCTCATCAAAGATTTTCACAAGGCAACCTTTATTTGGTGGTTGGTTTTAAATACAGGAACAGAAATTCGGGAGGAGCACTCAGCGCATGGATTCTGCTGGCGCAATGGGGCCGATGCGTACCAACAGCTCACTGTCATGCGCACCGTTGAAGTGGCGATCGCGGTCAAACATCACTGAATCGCACAAACTCGCCTGCAGCTTGGCTGCGAGACTACGAAATAACGCCCAAGAGGCGGCATTGTCTGGCGTAATGGTGGTTTCCAGGTGAGTGACCGAAGCACAGGCGGTGCGCGACAGGATTTCTCGGAGCATGCGGCCAGCTAGGCCCTCTCCGCGACCGCTCTCTGCTACCGCCACCTGCCAAATAAACAAGGTGTCAGAACGGTCGGGAAGGATGTAACCGGAGATGAACCCAACCAGCTCACCATCGCGCTCCGCGGCAACACTGGTCTGGGAAAAGTGGGTAGCCTGCAACAAATTGCAGTATAGGGAGTTGGTATCCAGCGGCGGACAATTCGCGACCAACGAGTGTACGCGGGCCCCATCTTGACTCTGCGGGAGGCGCAACTGAACCGAAGTGGCCTTGTTTTGCACAGCAACGCCCTCTTGCGGTGCGCTGTCACCACCCAGCTCCACGTCGCATCCATCTACTGTACTCAAACCAATACCGCCCTATAAATATTTAGTCATCAAACTGTTAGAGCAGTATGTACATGACATCAAAAAAAACGGAATCCAGCCAAAATGGTGGGATTCCGTTTGAAATCCATTCAATTTCGTAAAAAAATATTTACGACTCTAAACATTTATATCCATAGTACTCTAAATATTATTGCGTAGACAAGGTGAAATCTTGAACAGAATCGAGGGAGTAGGGCGTATGAGCGGCCTTGTGACGCACCCAAATAGCGCGCACCAACCCGGCCCTAACCGGTGGAATACACATTCTACGGGCAGCCCAAACACCAATAGATTTACTGACCGATTGACAAACCGACAGCAGAACCCAAAATCGGCCACGTGTAGAAACCCATCACTAATCCGAGAATGTGCTGCCGATGGATAAAATCGAAGAAGTATTGACCACTCTGCGCCGCCTGATTCGCGCCACCGACCTACACTCCAAGCAACTGGTGAAAACTGCCGGACTCACTGCGCCGCAACTGTTGCTGCTACAGGCAATTCGAGAACAGGGACAGGTCACCATCGGCGCGCTGGCCAAAGAAATCAGCCTAAGTCAGGCTACGGTTACTACGGTACTCGACCGCCTGGAAAAGCGCGGCCTGGTGTACCGGGAGCGTTCACAGGAAGACAAGCGCAAAGTGCACGCCTACCTCACCGACAAAGGCGCAGATATTATTCGCGATGCACCAACCCCACTGCAGGAACACTTCGTCAAACAGTTCCGCGACCTGCGCGAATGGGAACAATCCATGATCATCTCCTCTCTGCAACGAGTGGCACTAATGATGGACGCTGAGCATATCGATGCTTCCCCGGTGTTGGATGTAGGAGAACTCGACCGCAAGGATAGCCGCAAACTACCCGCGCAAGACGCAACAAAACCACCCGGCAATTCTGAGGAAAGCTAAAGGGCCCCGACACATCGCCGGGCGCTCCAGCACAAAATCAGTGCAATTATGCCGAACCAGCCACCTCACGAATTCCGCTAAAAACGCAAAAACTCGCCATCAAATTGTACGGCCGTGCAATTAGGGTGCTATTTCCCCTAATTTGCCCCCAAGGTCGTTGCATTCAAAGCGAAGTCGGGTATAAAGGACGGGCAACACTAGAGTGGCTGCAGGTCTGTTGACTAGGAAGAAGTCAGCAACAGACTTGTGATCACTAATACAAGACAGCGGTGAACAGCTGTCGCGGCGAAAACAAACGAATCCGCAATACTTTCGTATATCGATAGACGACAACGCTTCGGACAGGTGCACCCTTTCCGTAGATCGTTCTGATTGTCTATATCCGCGACCGCACCCCGGGGCTAAAAACAGAGTGGTAAACCCATTCGCCCAACCGTGCACAAGGCCGTGCCCGGCACAACAAATTCCGGCCACCCTGTCTTGCAATTTCTGTTCAGATTTTCGGCAACTGCAGCCGTTTTGACAGCTGCACCGCGCCGTTTTTTTGTGCAGCTCTTAGGGGAAAGGACAAATCATGGCTTGCTTGCAGCACCCGGACCGGGATCAACCCGTCTACCTGTTGGCCCATCACACCGTTGGCCGCCGCCAGGGAGTCGCGGACACGCGTATCACCTTGCCGGAAATTTCCGGTATTCACGCTGCCATCCAATGGACTGGCAGCCACTGGATTATTCGCGACGTCAGCCGCAACGGTACCTGGGTCAATGGCCAGCAACTTATCCCCGCCAAAAACCAGCAATTACAGCTGGGTGACAAGATTACCTTTGGCCGCGCCACCAACCCCGAGTGGAAGGTAGAAAACCTCGACCCGCCGGAAAACCTGCTGATCGACCTGGAAACCGGCGAAGCCACCACCCTCGAGTCCTACCACCTGCTGCCGGACGAACACGACCCCATCGCCAGCCTGCACTTCAACCCCACCAATGGGGTGTGGATTTACGAGTTCCTCGACTGCGAAGAAAACAGCGATAACGCCAAAGTGGTGAGCCACGGTGCGCGTGTCGATTGTGCGCGCAACAGCTGGCAACTGTTCCTTGGCAACAGTCAGGGCACCACCACCGAGCTCTCCCTTAAAAACCTGTGCATCGCCGACTTCCGCCTGCGCTACACCGTGAGCCATCATGAGGAACACGTGCAGCTGCAACTGGTGAAGGACGACATGAAGCAGGACTTGCCTGCGCGTTCGCATAACTACCTGCTGCTTTACCTGGCCCGTGCGCGCATCAGCGACATCAAGCGCGGCGTCGACCCCGCCGACCAGGGTTGGGTCGCGGTGGACCTCGCCACCCGCGAGCTGGGCATCACCATCAACCACCTGAATACGCAGATTTTCCGCGCGCGTAAACAAATCGCGGACAGCCTGCCGGATGCCATTGATACCTCACAGCTGGTAGAGCGCCGCGCCTATGAAATGCGCCTCGGCTGCACCCAGCTGGATATTTTCAAAGGCTCCCAGAGGGAAGAACTGGAAGCCTCTACCGGTGAATACCCTCTTGTAAAAGAACCTGCACAGGAGAGCGACCTGACGCCGGCCTGATCGCCGGCCCAGCCTCGAGCAGAGGGCGCCTTGCAGGGAGCAAGTTGGAATCCACGGACGGCGGTTTTTCCCGTAGATTTGTTTACCGCAGTCATCACATGCAATCTGAGCAGTTACCGTTTTATATCGGCCGTTACCACGCCACCGCCAGACTCGGGTCCGGCGGCATGGGTGTGGTTTACCTGGCTACCGACGAACGCCTCAACCGCCAGGTGGCGATCAAAAAACTGCTCCGCAATCCCAACAGCAGCAACGCCGACGAACGCATCCGCCGCGAGGCGCTACTGCTCGCGCAGCTCAACCACAGCAATATTGTCCAGCTCTACGATGTGGTAGACACAGACAATGGCATCGCGCTGGTGATGGAATACGTCGATGGCTGCAGCCTCGACCGCTGGCAAAGAGAGCGCTCGCCGGACCTGATCCAGAAACTGCAACTGATCAAGCAAATCTGCAGCGGCCTTACCCGCGCGCATAGCGCCGGCATTATTCACCGGGACCTAAAAGCCGAAAACATCCTGGTGGACAACAGTGGCACCATCAAGATTACCGACTTCGGTATTGCCAAAAACTGGCAGGAAGACAGCGGCCTCACCCGCGAACAGCATGTGGCCGGGAGCTGGGGCGCCATGTCGCCGGAACAGGCCCAGGGTAAACCCCTCGACAACCGCAGCGACCTCTTCTCCCTCGGGGTACTCGCCTACCGCCTGCTGTGTGGGCAGAGCCCGTTTGGCGATAACAGCAGCCCCTATGTGGTTGCCGACCGTATCGTAAAACAGCCGCACGTGCCGCCCGCGCGCCTGGCCCCCGAACTGCCGCCGCAGCTGTGTCAACTGCTGGACCTGTTGCTGGCGAAGAAGCCCGAGCAGCGCCCGATCAACGCGGCTGCGGTGGCCACCGAACTGGAAGCCCTGCTCTCGCAACTGCGCGGCAGCAATACCAGCTTTACCCGCACCCACAGCCTGACCGCCACCATCTCCGCGGATACTTTTTACCAACACCCAATGGAGAAACCCTCGCTCTGGCGCCGCCTGCAAATTGCAACAGGCATCGTCGTGGGTGGCGCGCTGGGTGCTGCCGCCCTGTTTGCCGGGTCATCGATGAACTGGCTACCCGCAGCAGAAAAGCGCGTACAGAACCAATACATTGCCGTGCTCGAGGTTGAAGACAACCACGAAGACGAGAGCATCTCGCGCGAGCAGCGCCTGCTGCTCAACAATGTGCACAACGCGCTCAAACAGGGGCTGTCTAACCGCGAGGGGCTCAGCCTGATTTCCTTTGCGGAATCCCACAAATTGCACGGCCAGCCCATTGCGGCGCAGGCCAAGAGCCTCAATGCCGACCTGCTGCTGGTCCCCACGCTGGACTGTATCCGTCACAGCTGCGAACTCTCCATTGAGCTGCTCGACAGTAAATCGCTGGCAGTGATCGGCAACCGCAGCACCCGCCTGGCACTGGACGAAGGATTGGAAAGCCGCGCGCGGACACTGCACCAGCTCAATAACCTACTGCCCGACTTCCCTTCCAGTGGTGCCGACCAGGCACTGCATATCAGCGCCGAGGATTACCAGCGCTACCTGGAGATCTACGAGCGTCGTGCGGACGAGCTGCGCCAGCCCGAGCTACTGGACGAAATGGATGCACTGCAGCAGACAGCAAACAACTTTGCGCCACTGTATGAGCTCTACGCGCATATTGTGATTGACCGCGACCTCAACAGCCGCGCCGCCGAAGCCGTCGAGCGCCTACAAAGCTTTTTACAGCGCGCGCCGGCCTCACTGGAAAATACGCCCCAGCTGCTGATCAGCAAACTGCGCCTCGCCATTCACGCTAACGACCCGGGCCGTGCGGAAGCGCTGCTCGCGCGCCTGGAACTGATCCTGCCGGACAAGGCCAGCTACTACCAGCTGAGCGCCATGTATCAGGACCAGCGCGGCCACTATGACCAGGCCCTGCAGGAAATCAACAAGGCCCTGCAGCTGCGCACCAGCTACGGCTACCTGATCCAGAAAGCCCTGGCAGAGACTCGCGGCGGCGATATGACCTCCGCCAACCAGACCCTGCGCGAAGCCATCGCACTGAACAGCGATCACATCGCGGCGGTATCGCTACTCGCCAGCAACCAGCTCGACCTGGGAGAAACCGGGGAAACCGTGCGCCTGCTGACCGAGGCCGGCGTGGACAGCATCGGGCCACTGGATCTGTACAACCTGTGCCTGGCCTACTACATCGAGAAACAGTACGGCGAGGCGCGCGGCTGTTTCGACCGCGTAAACCAGCTCTCCCCCAAAGATGCCGAAGCCTATCTGTATCAGGCGGAAATTGCCTACGAACTCAAGGAACACAAAGCCGCACTGAACTTTGCCCGCCGCGCACTGCGCGTCTCCCGCGACCGCGACGACTGGGAAGGGCTGCTGATGCAGGCCCGCGCCTATGCCGAGCTCGGCCAGCCAGAGAAGGCGGTAGAGAACCTGATCAAGATCCGCCGCGACGCGCCGGACGATCTGTATACCAATTACCTGCGCGCACAGGTGTATATCACCACCGGAGACCTGCTCTCCGCGAAGGCGCATATGCGCAAAACCCTGGAGCATGGGATATCCCCCATCTGGTATTACACGCCGCGGTTTGCCAAAATCTGCACTATCCCCAGCTTCGACGACCTGCGACAGCAATATCCGGGTCTCTGTGGCGGCAAGGGAAAGAAGAAAAAAGAGGGCAATTCCCAGCTTGCCCTCAATGGGACCCAGGAGTAACGGGTTCGGGCTCAACCACTACAAGAAAGCACGCAGATGGATATTGCAGACCCCGACGTTGTACAAAAAAGCAACGCAACCGATGCTCGCGAGGAGACGCCACAGTTAGGCAGCGACCGCTACCGTGTACTCAGCACGCTAGGTGCGGGCGGCATGGGAGTTGTCTACCTCGCTGAAGACCTGAAGCTGCACCGCAAAGTGGCGGTTAAGAAGCTCCGCGACGATATCGCCAGCCAAAACGCCCGCGAACGCATCCAGCAGGAAGCCCGCCTGCTCGCCCAACTCAATCACCCGAATATTGTCGCCCTGCACGATGTGCTGGAAGAAACCGCCGGCAGTGACACCAGCGTCGCCCTGGTAATGGAATATATCGAGGGCACCACACTGCGCGCGTGGATGCGCGAGCGCAGCCCCAGCCTGCAGCAGAAGCTCAGCCTACTGATGCAGATCTGCCTGGGCCTGCAGCAGGCCCACGACCTCGGCATCATTCACCGCGACCTCAAGGCCGACAACATCCTGATTGCGGAAAACGCCAAGGGCGAGCCGGTGGCCAAAATCACCGATTTCGGCATCGCCAAATCCCAGCAGCTGGACGAGAAGACCCTCACCGCGGAAAACCAGCTGGCCGGCACCATCACCGCCATGTCGCCGGAGCAGATCCTCGGTAAAACACTCACCGCACGCAGCGACCTGTTTAGCCTCGGTGCGATAGCATTTGAGTTACTGTGCGGCAGCCGTCCGTTTGAAAAGCACGAAGCCGGCGCGCTGGCCATGGCCAACCGCATTACCAGCGAACCGCATATCCCGCCGCAGCAGGCATGGCGAAATATTCCCGATCCGCTTGCGGTACTGCTGGACAAGCTCCTCGCCAAAGAACCCGCGCAGCGCCCGGAAAGCGCGCAGATTGTGTATCAGGGCTTTGCCCTGCTGCACAAACAGGGGATGGAAGCGGAAGCAGAAGATTTCACCGCAACTCTGACCGATTTGTTTACTCAACAGAAAGTCAAAAGCCGTCGGCGCTGGCAGCGGATTACTACCGGTGTTGCCGCCACACTGGTACTGGGTACTGGAAGCTACTGGGGCTGGAAGGAAATTACCCGACTGGAGCCACAATATATTGCGGTAATGCCGGTGGAAATTAACGGGGAAATTCGCGGGGAGGAGAATGCCAAGGCGCTGACCAAAACTATGGTGCGGCAGGCATTGATGAATTCGATTTCGCACTTAAAGGGAAGTGCACTACTACGATTCAAACCCGACAACTCCTCAGAGAGGAAAAATAATTTCAACGAGCTTGTAAACTTGGGGGCAACACATGCCATTAGCGCACAATTACTCTGCGAGGCAAGTAATTGCCAGGTGAATATTGAATTAATCGACCCCAACTCCGTGACTCTCACTAACCAGATAAGCTTTAGCTCTCCACTATCTCTTATTCAGGAATCAGAATTCAAAATCAGCAGTGTCACAGCAAGCCTATTTGACGAAAAATATCGAAATAAGAAATATGCTTCGCTACAAATGAATCCCGAGAATTACAACACTTATCTCGCTATAGCATCTAAAGCAAACCAAGATTCAACAACCAAATTTGACCTCGAGCTTCTGGAGAAACTACTAGAAACGCACTCACAAAACACTTCACTCTACAAACTACACACTCAGATCAGCTTCGACCTTTTCACCAGAACAGGAAAAAAAGAATTTTTAATAGAAGGACTACAGCAATTACGCAAAGCCAAACAAAGAAAAGTCCCTCAAGAAATTATTTTAGAACTCGAATTTAGATTGCGAAGCCAGTTAGACCAATCAGCCGACATTGATGGCTTGGCCCAGAAAATGAAAGAACTTAACTTCCCAAGCTCTTCTCTTTTAACGCAATATGCGAAATTCCTTCAATCTCAAGGCAACTACGAAGACAGCCAAAAATATCTCGACGAAGCAATAAAAATCCATCCATCATCAGAATCCTACTACATATCTGCAATAAATCTCTATCTAACTGGCGACTATGAGAAGGCAATAAGAAAACTTTATCTGGCTATTGAAAAAAACCAAAAGAGTATAAAACCACTATCCTTGCTTTCCGGAATTCTTATAGAGAAAGGGGAATATATAGAATCGGAAAAAATAATAAAATCAATCCCAAAAACCGACTTGGATTGGTACTTGCAGACAAACTTGGGGACAGCCTTTCTTTTACAGAAAAGATATGAAGAAGCTCTCCAAGAATACCGAAACGCACTCTCAAAATCTCCAAACAACATCACCATAATTGGAAACATTGCCGAGACGTTGCTTTTATTAAACAAAAAATCAGAAGCAAAAAATTACTTCGAACAGCTGAAAAAACTAACTGCGAATAAGAACTCACCAGAAAATCGCAGCTATTACGCTCAAGCAATTGCATACCTGGGAAGCCCTGGGGAGGCGATCGAAATAATTCATCAGCTAAATTCAAATTACCCAGAAAACTCCGATGTTAAATATATATCATCGCAAGTTTACATCTTAGGGGGCGAATACAACTCCGCAGGATATCAAATAAAACAACTGCTAAATCAAGGCATGAGTAAAGACTGGTTTCTACTCCCGGTATATAAGGATTTTTGCGAAAAAGCAGCTGCGCCAGGTGCTGCAGGCACAGCTATTTGCTCACAAATCAATCTGGAATTATGATGATCCTAGGATCACCAGAAACAAAGTGCATCCCTTCCCCTACGGTTTCACAGAGCCATAAAAATGAAAAATTATCCGGGATATGCTCTTTATCTTTAACAACAATACTCAACTCCGTATAACGCCCATTTATTCGCTGCGCGGTGGTCTTGAATTGGTGTTTAAAATCTGGACTCAGAGCCAAGATACCGTCCAACTTACGACTTGTACTCAATGCAAATTCGATATCCCTCCCCGGAACCGAGGATAAATCCAACGTTAACTTGATTTTTACCTTCCCTCCGCGACCACCGAAGTGGAAATCCATGTTGCCAAACAACTCTTCCGGGTTATCTGCCTCATAAAAAGGCCAATACTGCGGCACGCCATCCACAGGCTCTACCGGACGAAGAACCATACTGATATCGATATCATCTGCCGGCACCTGAATATCCAATGACGGCAGCGAGTCGCAGTAATTATCCACTTCAGCTTTATTCATGTTGTCATCCCTATAGTTGTATACAGTGAGTACGACTCACCTTCCCTGCAAACCGCCAGGGTGATCAATGGTCTTGAAACGTTTTGAAAAACATACACAGACTCAGAACGAGAACTGCGTCACACAGCTTAATGCAACCGATACAGGGAATGCCATCAAAATTTGGCGAAAAAAAACCGGCAGTAAGCACGCTTACTGCCGGTAGTAAAAAGATGGTCCCAGCCATCTACGGTTACAACAACACTATCAAGAGCGAAATGAGGCATCCGTGCCTCTGTCAGGCCCTTCCACAATCCCGGCTTCCTAGGCTCTGTGGTTGCCGGGCCGGCCTGACGGTTCAGCTTGCGCTGAAGTCTTCCTGAATTGCTGACCGCACCCAATTGGGCTCTGTGGTGACGGTCAACTACCAATCCATTGGCAAAATGGTTGAAAGGCGCTGTACTGCTTGCCGATGACGGGTGCTCATCCTGAGCGCCCGATAATCCTTATCCGTAGATCCGTTTTCCGTAACGGACACCGGAAACAGGGTGTCTGCAATCCACCTTGCCGCGGCTCCTGTGAGGGCCGGGCATCGCGTCCCCTTCAACCTTGGAGTGAAATTTACGGATTTCTCTATTACAGGTCGATCACACGCCATTACACGAAATTACACGACAGTTGCGTCGCGCCATTTTGGCGTGCATTTAAACTGCAAATTAAGCAATTATGCGGCCTGTAGAACTCTGTGCCTCTTGTTGAAACTACGTAAACGACTGGGGCACATGGAAGCACCGCGTAATGTGAAACCATTCACTACACTGTGAAATCGGTGCCCGCGCTTCGCGGGTACTCTGTGTGGCGCCTGTTGCTTGCTTGTTGGGCACCGGGCCTTCCCGTAAACTCGGCGGTCATTTCGCCCACAAATTAAACAGCGCTGATTTATCCACAATGCCGAGAATGTTTACGCGCCTGAATCTTCTGAGCTATTTGGCTGTCTTCTCGCTGCTTCTATATGGCAGCTTCAGCCAGGCACAAAGTTACGAACAGCTATACAGCGATTACCGCGGCAGCCTGTACCAGATCCGCCTGATCGAGCTCTCCTCCAATTCCAAATCCGGCCTCGGCTCCGGCTTCCAGATTTCCAGTGATGGGTTGATTGCCACCAACTACCACGTGGTATCCGCCGCGGTGCACGATGAAGACAAGTACGCGCTCAAATACTTATCAGTGGATGGCAAGGAAGGTGACCTGGAATTGCTGGATGTGGATGTCATCAATGATCTGGCCATCCTGCGGCAAAAAGGCGAACCGGGGCCGGATTACCTGCGGCTGGCACAGCAGCCGCCAAGCCGCGGTGAAACCATCGTCTCCATGGGCAACCCACTGGACCTGGGCATGACCATTGTGCCCGGTACCTATAACGGGATTGCCAGCGGCAGTTTTTACGACCGCATTCATTTCTCCGGCTCCATCAACCCCGGTATGAGCGGCGGCCCGGTGATTAATCGCAACGGCGAGGTGGTAGGTATCAATGTGGCCACCGCCGGTAACCAAATCAGTTTTCTGGTGCCGGTAGACAAGCTGATCAACCTGCTGGAAGACTTCAAAAACGACCTGAAGAACGGCAACGGCACCCCGGAGCTGCAACCGATCATCGACCGGCAGCTACATAAAAACCAGCAACGCATTATCGACGAGATACTCAGCGCCGACTGGAAGCTGCGCCCACTGGGCGACGCCATGGTAGTGGGCGAAATCGTGCCGTCGATCCAGTGCTGGGGGAACACCAGCGACGACGAAGACGAAATGATCAAGCAGGTAGCTAAGGGCTGCACCGGGCAGGATGTGGTGTACCTGTCGGAAGACTTCGACACCGGGCGGGTGGAATACGAATTCTTCTGGCTGGAATCCGCAGACGACTTCCTGTCATCGCGCTTTTACGCCGCCTATGAAGAAAACATGAGCGGCTTCTTCCCCGGTAACAGCGCCAGTGAAGAGGATGTCACCGACTTCAACTGCAAACAGCAGTTCACCACCCAGCCGCGCAATGGCGATGCCGCCAAAACCAATGGCGCGGATAAGGAAGGCGACAAAGAAGCGTCCGGTGACGAACAGAAACCACCCAAGGCCAATGGCAACCATGAGCCGGTGATTGCCCGCACCACCTACTGCGTGCGCCGCTACAAGAACTTCCCGGACCTGTTCGATGTGTTCTTTGTGAGCCTCACCGTGGACCATGAGAATCGCGCGCTGGTGAGCCACTTCACCCTGTCCGGATTCACCCAGGAATCGGCCACCGCCTTTACCCAGAAGTTTGTGAGCGAAATCCAATGGCACTGATTATCGAGACCATAGATCGTGCCCACCGGGTGTGTAACCGCTTCCGGATGGAGGGCGACCGCGCGACCCTCGGCCGCTGTTACAGCAACGAGGTGATGCTGGAAGACCCGCATGTGGACCCGGTGCACGCAGAAGTACTGAAGGACGACGACGGTTGTTACGTCCTGCACGACCTGAAGAGCCTCAACGGCATGCGCTTGATGCGCAACTTCCGTGACAAGTCGGTAAAGCCGATGGATGTGGATGCCTACCAGATCCAGTGCGGCGATGAGGTACAGCTGGGCAAGAGCCGGGTGCGTTTTATCGATTCGGCCATGAGCGTATCGCCGGCCATCCCGCTGCATTCGGCGGAAAACGTGTTCGACCGCCTGGCAACACCACTGGTCGCCACGCTGCTGTGCCTGCTGGTCGCCGGTATCAGCCTATGGCTCGCGTTCCTCGGCAGCACCAGTGAATTCCCCTGGACCCGCGTGGTGGAAGTGCTGACCGATGTGATCTTCGGCCTACTGATCTACGCCGCTGCTTGGGCATTTATCGGCAAGGTGGTGAAGCACGAATCGCACTTCCTCGCCCACTTTTCCATCGCCGCTACGGCGGCCCTGGTGTACGCCGCCTGGCAGTGGTTCGGCTCGCTGCTCAATTTCAACTATTCCATTCACCACGCGATACCGCTGCTCAACATCCTGGCGCTGGCAGTGATCCTGCCGGTGATGCTGTGGTGCGCGGCCTACCTGGCCCTGAATATTGCGCCGCACTGGCGCCTGGTGGCCTCCATTGTGCTGCCCTGGTGTTTCCTCGGCTTTCTGGCCGCGGTGGAGATTGGCCGCATGGACGAGTTCAGTGGCTCACCGGAAGTGTCCAAGGAACTGAAGTCGAAGACCCTGCTGTGGCGCAAGCCGGTGCCCATGGACGAGTTCCTCGCGGCTACTCCGGCCCTGTTCGATATCCCCATTAAAAAGGATAAGGACGATAAAAAGGCCGAGAAAAGCACCGAGTCAAAAACACCGGCGAGCGCCGAAGGCGAATGAGCAGACAGGTTATTGGCCTCGGCTAATTATCACCACACGGTCGAACTCTGTGCCGCGAACGCATAAAATCTCCCCCGCGCCGACGCCGTAGCGGCGCGAATCAGGAGTAGATGCCATGACCGAGTCCACCACCGAACAGAGCGTATTCTGGAGCCCGGCTGTTGCCCAGCTGAAGCCATACGTGCCCGGCGAACAGCCCAAGAGCACCGAGCGCCTGATCAAGCTCAACACCAACGAGAGCCCCTACCCGCCCTCGCCCAAGGCACAGGCGGTACTACAGGAAGACGGCCTGGCCGCACATCTGCGCCTGTACCCGGACCCGGAATCTACCCAGCTGCGTGAAACCATCGCCGCGGAGTTCGACCTTACCCCCGAGCAGGTATTCGTCGGCAACGGTTCCGACGAGGTACTGGCACATGCCTTCTACAGCTTCTTCCAGCGCCCGGAACCACTGCTGTTCCCGGATATCACCTACAGCTTTTACCCGGTGTACTGCCAGTTCTACGGTATTGAATCCCGCACCCTGCCCCTGCGCGAGGACTTCTCCATCGGCGTCGAGGACTACGCGGTAGAGAATGCCGGCGGGGTGATTATCCCCAACCCCAACGCGCCCACCGGCCGCTACCTGCCGCTGGCAGAGATCGAAAAGCTGCTGCAGCTGCACCCGGAGCGTGTGGTCGTCATCGACGAGGCCTATATCGATTTCGGTGGCGAGAGCGCGGTAAGCCTGATCGACCGCTACCCCAACCTGCTGGTTATCCACACCCTGTCGAAATCCCACGCACTGGCCGGTTTGCGCCTGGGCTATGCCATGGGTCAGGCACACCTGATCGAGGGACTGAACCGGGCGAAGAATTCCTTCAATTCCTACCCCATCGACGGGATTGCACAGAAGGTGGCCACCGCAGCGATCGCCGACCGCGCGTGGCTGGCCGACAACTGCGCCAAGGTAATCGCCACTCGCGAGTGGACCTGTGAACAACTGACGAAGCTGGGCTTCGACATAGTCCCATCCACAGCGAACTTTATCTTCGCCAAACCGACGAAGACTTCTGCCGAGGCACTGTTTCTCGCCCTGCGCGAGCGCAACATCATCGTGCGCTATTTCAACAAGCCGCGGATTAGTGAGTACTTGCGCATCAGCATCGGCACCGATGAGGAGATGCAGGCACTGGTGAGCGCTTGCCAGGAAATTCTGCAGTAAGCGCCCACGTCGCCACTTTCCACAATAGCGGATACGTCCACAGAAGCGGCTCGGGGAACCTCTATAATTCCCCGAGCACTAATGCCTAAACAGGCCCCACTTTAAGCCTCAACCGGACGCATCCGCCGTTGTTATGCCGCTGACCAAATCACTCTTCGCCCGACTTCTTATCGCCACCCTGCCCCTGAGTCTGCTGCTCGCAGCAACGGATGCAGCCGCGCAAAACCCCTGGGAGGATGTGAAAACCCCTTCCAAGCAGTCGCCGGAAAGTATCGGCGCCTACACCAATGGCTGCCTGAGTGGCGCCGAACAAATGCCCCTACGCGGCGACGGTTTTCAACTGGTCCGCACCGGGCGCGACCGCCACTACGGCAATCCGTACCTGGTGAAATTCCTCAAGGACTTTTCCAGTAGTGTGGAAAAGAACAATCTGGGGCGCCTGCAGATTGGGGATATGTCCATGGCCCGCGGCGGGCCCTTCAGTAGCGGCCATACCAGCCACCAGATGGGGTTGGATGCCGACATCTGGTTTTCCCAGGACCGCCGCGCTGCCGAGCGCCCGCTGTCTCCCTGGGAGCGCGACAATATCGCCGCCATCCCCATGGCCGATGCCAAAAAACATGTTTTGCTGGAAAAAAACTGGGATGAGCGCATCCCGGGTATCGTGCGCCTCGCCTCGGAAGACCCCCGTGTCGCGCGCATCTTCGTGCACCCCACCATCAAGCGGAAAATGTGCGATATTGCAGGGAGCGATAACGAATGGCTGCGCAAGGTGCGCCCCTGGTGGGGGCACAACTATCACTTTCACGTGCGCCTGAATTGCCCGCCCGGGGACAACAGCTGTAAACCGCAGGCGAAGGTTAAGGGCGACCCTTGTGGCGGTGGTCTGGACTGGTGGTTTAGTGATGAGTTTTACGCCATCCTTAACCGTCCGCCTTCCAAAGAGCCGGAAAAGCCGGCCGAGAAGCCGCCAATGCCCGCCCAGTGTGCCCAGGTATTGAGTGCGCCCGCTGGCGAAAGTAAGCGCTAACGTACGACAACAAACAAATGAGAGACCGATGACAAACGAGTCTGCCAATCCCATCAACGTCCTGCTGATCTGCGGCGGCGGCAGCAGCGAACACGATGTATCCCTGCGCACCGCGGATTTTATTCAACAGGAGCTGGGCAAGTCAGCAGAATTTCAACTGACACGGGTGACCATGGATGCGGATGGCCGCTTTATCGATGCGGACGGCCAGCTGCGCGAATTGCGCTCGGACAAACTGCTGTACAACGCCGGTGGCAGTGCGCAGCCTGTGGACTATGTAATCCCGGCCATCCACGGCTACCCCGGTGAAACCGGCGACCTACAGTCACAACTGGAAATTCTCGGCCTGCCCTATTACGGCTGCGGCCCCGAGGCCAGCAAGAATTGTTTCAACAAGGTCACCACCAAACTGTGGCTGACCGCACTGGGCATCGACAATACCCCCTACAAGTTCCTGTGTGCGGAAACCGCAGAGGAGTTTGCCAAGGCCCAGGATGCGCTGAGCCAGTGGGGCTCGGTCTTTGTGAAAGCCTCCAATCAGGGCTCATCGGTGGGCTGCTATCAGGTGAGCACTCCGGAAGCTCTCAATGAAGCATTGAAGGATGCATTCAAACTCTCTCCCTACGTACTGGTAGAAAAGTGCCTGAATGTGCGCGAGCTGGAAGTTGCGGCCTACGAATACCATGGCGAACTGGTGGTAACCCCACCGGGCGAAGTGCGCGCGCCGTCGGACACCTTCTACAGCTACGATGAAAAATATGCAGAAGACAGCCGCGCAGAAACCTTTGTGGAAGCTGAGGGGTTGTCCGAGGGCCAACTGGACTGGATTCGCGAAGCATCGAGACGCGCGTTTGTCGGCCTGCAGCTAAAAGACCTTTCCCGCATCGACTTCTTCCTCACCGATGAAGGCGAGATCTACCTGAACGAAGTGAATACCTTCCCCGGTATGACCTCGATCTCCATGTTTCCGAAGATGCTGAAGAATCAGGGGCATGATTTTTCGGAATATCTTGGCACATTAATTCACAACGCTGTGAAATTGACTTGATATTAAACTGCACTCCGTATTTGTACGAGAGTGCAAACTATCAGAACAAAAATTAAAAAGGTCAGTTCGGCCGACAATATTTAGAAATCTCCGGTTGGTTCTCGAATCCAATTTTCATACACTCGCATCGAGCGTTAATCATTTGGAAGGAACCAAAGTTGACACAGATCGTTAAAGGTAAGCGTGTATCGACAGAAGTCTGGGAACTGAGCCCCCTGGATCTCAGCATTGATCTATACGAAAAACGCTGCAAAGATTATTTTTACAGGATCAAAAAACAGCCTGGAGAAACTCCGGAGCAGCGTCAAAGCCGCCTAGATGAACTTAAAAAAACGAAGAAACTACTCGATCTGGAAGCGAGCCGAATCCAGGCGATGATCTCGGTAGAGGAGCAAATCAAACTCCGCGAATATCAAGATGAATTTCGGAATAAATCAGAAGCCGAACGGGTGAACCTCTGTCGTAAAGAGGAGCATCATCCAACAACCACACTGGAAAACAATCTGCGAAGAGCGGGCAGGCCCCAGCCCAGCCGACGCTGTTCTGCACATCATATTGTTGAAGGCGTTGGCAAGCTCAAAACATCGGATACCAAGCGCGCTCGCATGCGCATCTTTACCCATAACATCCGAATCAACGATCCTGATAACGGCATATGGATGCCAATGACAGATAAGGATATGGGACATTGGGGAATGCGAAAATGCGTACCACACGCCCGCATTCATACTGAAAATTATGAAAGGTGGGTGTGGAAGTCCATACAGCCACTGCACGATGAGCAATCGATTCGCTTTCGACTGGGCCTTATTAGAACGGCTCTGCATGAAGGGCGCCAACCACTTAACTGCACTACCGATGCGTGCAATAAAAAATTTGGCCTGAAACCATGATCTATAGAATCACCGACAATACCAACGATTTTCAGGATCTGGACATTGACCCGTTCGATTTCGTGGAGGCGATGGCACACAAGAATGGGCTCACCTATTCAGAGTTCGAGCGATTCTCGTGGGACAATAAAGTATTTGGTCAGGACTGGATCGATATCGGTGGCGACTTTATGCCGGGCAGCAAGAATAAGCCAAGACCTGAACTCGCTATGTGGTCTGGCCCCTACCTTATGCTATCGCCCAAGGCCAATAAGGCCTTAGCACCTTTACTGGCTCCTTACGGCGAATTGTTGCCGTTCAGTGTCGAGGGTGACTCCTGGCACCTTTTCAACTGCCTGACGCTGGCGGACGTCGATGAGGCTAGAAGTGAGGCATTGACCGTTGATGGCCACTGGCAGGGTGTAAAATCTCTGGCGTTCCCCGAGGCAGAAATACGCAATAAGCGCATATTCAAAACCAAATTTAACCGGTGTACAGAGCTGTATTGCGACGCAACTCTAGTGGAGCTTATTCAAGCGCACCAACTGACAGGATTGGAGTTTTCTCCGTCATTGATCCCGGAGCTGCTATAGCAGCTTGGCAACAGGACTCCCTCCATAAGCAGATGCCCTTCCACACCAACAATACGAGCTTTGCCACTGAAGATAGCGGCAAAGTTCATACTGGCTCGTGAATGAAAACGCCTTAGCTGGTTCAGTCCTTGGACATTCCAGAAACCAATGCGTCGAGTACATGATGTCCGGCCTCGGGGCTATTGGAGAATGGCGCATATCGCAGGCGTGCGCTTGGCTCACCAGGCTTGCTCTCAAAAATAACCTTATCTTTCTTGATCGTCTTAAGCACCTTGAGGTCAGCAAGCTTCTCCGATGGCACAGCCGTTGGATCTTCGGACAGTACAACGAAGTCCGCCAATTTCCCCACTTCGATAGAGCCTTTGTCATCCTCTTCAAAGTGCTGCCACGCGGGCCAGATCGTCATGGCTTTTAACGCGGTATTCACATCGACCCGCTGCTCCGGGCCGAGAATATAGCCGGAGCGTGTGCGGCGATTCACCGTGGCATCGAGTACCCGCATACTGTCGGGAAAGGCCACTGGTGCATCGTGATGGGTACCGAACATCAGGCCGCGCTTGCGAATCCATCCGGTAGGAGAAATATTTTCTGCAGCTTTTGGCCCGACCGTATGCTCGCGATGCCAGTCACCCCAATAAAAGGTGTGCATGGGAAATACCGACTGGAAGACGCCCAGATCTTTAAAGCTGTCCACCTGGTCTTCGCGCTGAAACTGACCGTGAACCAGAACAGGACGATTACCCGGGTCACCATATTTCTCGCGCGCTTTTTTGAACGCGGCGATCAACATATCTGACGCACCTTCACCATTGGAATGCACGATAATCTGCAAGCCGTGTTCAAAACACCAATTGACCGCATCTTGCAGCTGCTCCTGAGTAATTGCGGAGTAGCCTTTGTAACCTTTGGGATATTTACCTACCGGGTCGTAGTAGGGGCGGTCTCGCAGCGCGGTAAATCCTTGTGGTGAGCCGTCGATTGTTAACTTGCAGCCACCTACTCGCACGTTATCGACGTAATCCCTGGACATACTTTGCTTGATAAAATCCCGCCCCTCCAGAACATCCGGGAAGGCCACCACATCAATCAGAATATCGCCATCCGCGGCGGCCTTTTTCAGCGCTTTGACTGCCGCCTCCGATGAACGGCCGTCCTGCCCCGTGGTATAGCCGAACTTGGCCCACAGATTGCTCCCAGCGCGGGCAAAGGTCACCAGGCCCTCATCCCCCAGCTGGCCCAGCAGCGGCACAAATACCGAGAAAAAAGCGTACTCTTCCAGTACGCCGTTCGGCTCACCGCTGTCATCGCGCTGGATAACGCCACCGGCGGGCGCTTTGGAATCCTTGTTGATCCCCGCCATTTCCAGCGCTTTGGAATTCGCAACCCCGAGGTGCCCCGACTGATGCACAATAAGCACGGGGATATCCTGTGAAACTTCATCGAGGTCTTCTCGCGTCGGGTGGCGCAGCTCCTTCAGCTGGGCGTTGTCATACCCGAAGCCGATGATCATCTTTGTTGCAGCGACGGCATCCGCGTTGTCTTTCGCCCATTGAGAGAGAGTGCTCTTTAACGAGGCAATATCCGTCACTTTGCCGTCTGGCGGCGAAAGCAGGTTCGCGGAAAGCGCCTGCAGGCCGCCAAATACAACATGACCGTGACTATCCACAAACCCGGGCACCATCGCCCTGCCGTTTAAATCAAATTCTTTGGTATTAGTGCCTTTATATTTCTCAAGATCCGCCAGGCGGCCTACCGCGATGATCCTTCCATCTTTTACCGCCACCGCGTCGGCTTTGGGCTGCTTATCATCCATTGTGAGGATTGGCCCGCCGGTATAAATGGTGTCGGCAGTCTTGGCCGGTGTATCGGCAGCTTCTACCGTGCACGCAATGAGTACAAACACCGCGAGCAACATACCCAGGTAAACTTTCATGACAGATTCACTTACTCAGTCGACGTGCTTGGTAGCAAGCTTAGAAGTTTGCAGGAGCTACTTTCACTAACCCACCTGTTGTAGGGCTTCCGATAGCCAGCCATCCTGCCGTTTGCGCGAAAACTGCCCGCGCAGGAACTCCATCTGGTCACCGCGAATTCGCGCGCTATTGGTAAGCGCCAGATACTCTGCGGCGTTGGGCACAAATGGCAGGGCAAGCAATTCCATATCGATATGCTCCAGCAGCCGGCTGCCCTTGTGTTGATTACAGCGGCGGCAGGCGGTGACCACATTCTCCCAAGTGTCGCGGCCACCTTTGGAAACCGGGTGAACGTGATCCCGGGTGAGATCCCGTATTGGAAACCAGCTGCCGCAGTACAGGCAGGTGTGCTGATCGCGGGCGAACAGCGCGCGATTATTCAGCGGCGGTCGATTGCGCGGTCGCGCCATACGATCACCACCGCAGGCAATAATCGCCGCCAGATCCAGCGTGGACCGCTCGCCCTGGCGGTTAATACCGCCGTGCACCGTCTGCACCACACCACCCAGGGTCCAGGTGACTAACTCCCGCACATACAGACAGGCGGCCTCTTCCCAGCTCAGCCATTCCAGGGGTTGCCCGGCGAGATTCAACCTCAGGATTTGTGCTTGCACGAGTTCACCTCCTGTTTATGCGAGCCTGAAAAGCAACAAAGCCCCGCGGGCAGACCGACGGGGCTTTGAAGTTGGATGAAGAATTTGACGATTCTTGAAGAGAGTGCGCGGAGTAAACTGGGCGAATCGGAAGAAAGGGGCGAAATTTGGAGGCGATGGAGGCTCGACCACCAGTGGTGACAAGGTGGTTGCACGACAAACGGGTAGAGCACTAGATTACTGAATGCATCATCCTCCACGGTCATAAAAATTTGACCGGCTTGACCTGATTAAAGCGGAGGTTTGTTACGATTTCCAGACAAAGAAAATAAACTACTGCAGAAATTGTGTGCGCGCGGACAGACAGGTTAACTGAACGGCAAACTTGTATAGACAGGAAAAGGGAAGTTCAAGATTATTGAGGCGCCAGGGCGGGAAGAAAACGATTTACGCTGGCCCTAAACGTAAAACACCGCTTGAGCAATCCGGCCCAAGCGGTGCGTCTCACAGGATGGTGCCCAAATCCTTTCGGGCTGGCAGCGCGATCTCCATTCCTTGGGGATCTATCCTTGCCGCCGTTGCAATCCGTTCTCCGTCCTTGCAAATACATTATGGTCTTTTAAGAAAGATGCGGTAGTGGGAAAGTGCTGAACTTGTTGTAAGAGATGTCTTACACGCACGTGACGTACGTCACATTTAACCTGAACAGGCTGCTTGGAAAGGCTTGGCGCGTATCGCAACTGGTACTCCTGTGCGACATTCAGCGGCTTACTATAGTTACTTTTGTTACGAGATCAAGGACGATGGGGGACATATGTCGAAAAAGGCGCTAGTTTTTTCTCTGCTCGCCGCAACTGGCGTAATTTCAATTCTAGCGCTGATCGTTGCCCTGGCATTCGGTCTGGTACCCGGTGTTAATGTGCCCTGGGGGCAAATGTTTGGTGTCAGCACCGACGAAAAAACCGTGCAGCACCAAATTAAAGTTGCCGGCGGTTTCCAAGTAACGCTATTCAACGACGATGTGCCCAATGCGCGCTTTATGGCGGTTACGCGCAATGGCGATCTACTGGTTTCGCAGCCGAAGCTTGGCCAAGTCAGCCTGCTGCTCGCGGACCGCAACGGCGACGGCGAGTCCGATGGCCAGCGCGTCCTCATCGACCAGCTAAAGCGCCCACACGGATTGACGCTATTTGAAGACTGGTTATACATCGCCGAGAGCGATGCTGTGGGGCGCGTGCCATTTGATCACTCCGATGGACGTATTGCCGGCAGCTACCAACGCGTGATCACCGGGCTCGGCGACACCGGCAATCACTGGACCAAGACCATAGGCATGGGCCCGGATGGCTGGATGTACCTATCGAGCGGTTCAACCTGCAATGTGTGTATAGAGGAAGACCCGCAACGCGCAACGATCATGCGTTTCCGCCCGGACGGCAGCAATTTCCATGTATACGCCACCGGCCTGCGCAACAGCGTCGGCTTCGACTGGTCGCCAAAAGACGGCGCAATGTATGCCACCGACAACGGGCGCGACTGGCTCGGCAACGACTTCCCCCCCTGCGAATTGAATCGGATACAGCAAGATGGCTTTTACGGCTGGCCTTTCGCCAACGGCGATCGTGTTCCCGACCCGGACTTTGGCGTAAATGGCGACGCCGCACTGCAGCAGATTATTCGCGACTCGATCCCCCCGGTATTCGAATTCCCCGCGCACAATGCCCCCCTTGGCATGCGCTTTTTAACCAGTCCCGAGCAGCCTCGTACGTACCGGGGGGCGGCATTGGTTGCGCTGCACGGATCGTGGAACCGCGATGTAAAAGACGGCTATAAGGTGGTGGCCCTGCACTGGAATGCCAGCGGTCGCATTCGCGCTGAGGACTTTCTGTGGGGCTTTCTTTCTGAAGACCGCGAAACGGTTTACGGTCGCCCAGTGGATATTGCCGAGGATGCACGCGGGACCATTTATGTCTCCGACGATTACGCGGGCGCGGTATATCGGGTAAAGGCGGGTGTGGCGGATCGAGGTGCTGCCAGCACGGTGACCAGTAAACGCCCACCGATCAGCGCCCCGAAAAAACCCCTCGCCATCGATGGCGATGCCGCCCGTCAGGGAGAGCAGATTTTTGTCCGCCGCGACTGTATGCGCTGTCACCAGCAGCTGCCCCTGAAAGGCCTGAGCCGCCGCTACACACTGAAACAACTGGCCGATTACTTCGACACGCCAACGCCACCGATGCCGAATTACGGATTCAGCAACGGCCAGAAACGCGCGCTTGCACATTATTTGATGGAGCGGGAAATTCAGGGAAGCGGGCAACTGGAGAAAATGTTGCCGTGAGTCTTGGCTGCTTACGGGATCACTGGCCCTTGGGCCGCTTCTGCAGCTTTCTCTGCAACGTGCGCCGGTGCATTCCCAGTGCCCGCGCCGTGGCCGAGATATTGCCATCATTCTCCGCCAGCACGCGCTGAATATGCTCCCATGCCAAACGGTTCACCGATGGTGGGGCGCTGGAGATCTCTGGTAATTCGGTAGCATCGCTGGAGTTGGCTTGTTCACCGGTGAGCGCAGCCACCAGCTGTTCGCCTCCGGCCGGTTTGCACAGGTAGTCGTCGGCGCCCAGCTTGATCGCGGCGACTGCGGTGGGAATACTCGAGTAACCGGTAAGGAGAATAATGCGCGCGCGAGGGTTCTCTGCGCGCAGCGGCGCAATCAATTCCAAACCACTGTCGTGATGAATTTTCAAATCCAGCAGCGCGCAATCAAACCGTTCCCGTGCAATAAGCCCTAACGCCTCATCAACGGACTCTGCCACGCGCGTGTCAAAGCCACGCCGGGACATGGCCCGCTCCAGCATATTGCGGGTACCGGTCTCATCGTCGACGATTAGCAGGCGCAACCGGGAGCTACTCACGACACCTCCGCCATGTCACTTTCAAGAGGCAGTTCAATGGTGGCCACAGTCCCCGGGCAATCGCGCCGGGCCGCAAGTGTCAGGCTGCCCCCAAGTTGGGCCAGCGTGGTTTTACTCAGAATCAAACCGATCCCGAAGCCGTCCGATTGCTGTTCATTTTCCGCTTCGGCATCAGCGCCAAAACCCTGACCGTTGTCCGCTACCTCAATACGTAAATGCTCCGGCCCCCACGCTACTTTGAGCGCGACTGGCTCGGATGAGCCGCTCGCCTGGGAAGCATCCAGTGCATTGTTCAATACGTTAATCAGCGTCTGTTCAAGAGTCAGTGGCAAGCGCGCGTGCATTGATTGCGGGCCACTCTGCTGCAGCTGGAAACGCGCTTCCGGGCGCAACAACTGCCAGCGCTCCAGGCTGCGGTCGATAAAACCCGCCACCGACTGGTATTCCTCGTTACCCGCCGGATCGCGCGCGCGGCTTTTGAGCTGCTCCAGCGCCTGCTTGCACAGGTTCACCTGTTGCTGCAGCAGCACAAGGTCCTCTTCGACAAACTCCGGCAGGTCCTGCTGCGCCTGCAACTCTTCTACTAATAAACCAATGGTCTGTAGCGGTGAGGCAAGCTCATGGGCGGTACCGGCGGCCAGGGTGCCGAGGGACAGCACCTGGTCCCGCCGCGCCTGCTCCTGTCGCAACCGGTGCAGGTGGCGGTCGCGACTGCGCAGGCCTTCGGCCATGCTGTTTACAAAGCCGGCGATCAGTACTGCGGAAAAGGTGAAGGTGGCCCACATACCGATGAGGTGGCGATAGAAGTCCCCGCTCTGGCTGGCGGCCATGTCGTGCCCCGCGCCATGCCCCATATGCGCACTGTGGCCGCCGTCAACACCGGGGAAGAACGCCATCAGTGCGGTGTAGGTGGCAATGCTGATCGCCGCCATCAGCCAGGCGAAAAATCGCGGTTGGGTTGCCGCGGCGATGGTGAGGGGAACCAGCAGATAAATCACGAACGGATTGGAGGCCCCACCGCTCAGGGCGAGCAGGGGTGGCAGCCACAGCCAGTCCATCAGCAAATGGCCGAAGAATTCCAGGCGCCCTACCGCAACACTGCCGCGGGCGCGCCAGCCGCTGATCAGGGTAGTCACCACCCCCAGCAGGACAAACACCAGCGCACCGGCACTCAGGGCATCCGCTAACCACAGGCTGACGCCGATATAGGCGCTCAGGGCGATGGCCCGCAGCGCGGTCAGGCGCCGCAGGTTGACGATGATGGTTTTATCCCCGCCCAGCGGCTGAGGTACTACGGAGGCTACAGGTGCGACAGATGACACGGTCAACGGGCTCGGTTAGGCATACACGCCTATTGTGTCGCCACCGCGCCGATAGAGCCAGCGGCAGCCGGCTGCAGCTGCGCTTTTGCCCCGCGCTTTTTGCGTTTTGCCAGCATCACCCCGCCGATGGCGCTGCTCACCAGCAATAGCAGCAAGGTAAATACAATCAGCAGATCGCGACCCTGACGCCCGGTGAGCGGGGTCAGGTGGCTCCATTTATGCAACAGCGAAAATGACAGGCGCTCGGCGCGGTCAATACCGCGGGACTGGTCCACCAGCACGCCGGTGGCCGGGTCCACAAACAGCGTGGTTTTGTCTGCATCTGCCACCGTGACCTGCCACACCGGCAGGCGTTTATTGCGGAAGTCATAACCGGGGCCGTAGCGAGTCACCAGCTGCATGTCGGCGATGTCCTGTGGCTCAATATTACCAATGCGCCCGGCCAGTAATTGCGCCTGCTCACGGTCGGCAAAGGTTTGCAGCGGCTCGCCGGTGCGCGCATTCACAAACAGCGCACCCGCCTCGCTGGGTCGACCGTCAAAACGCTGGTTGCGACTTCCCGGGGCGGACGAGTTCTGCGGGGCAAAGCCAACGCGATACAGGGGTTCGTCACCGGCGCCACTGATCAACGAAAGGCTGTTGATGGCACGGCCATCCAGCTGACTGACCCAGCTGAAGTCTGCATTCAGGTTGCGAAACTCCCCCACTTCACCAAGACGCAGGCCCTGCACCTGTTCAACCAGGGACTGCTGTAACAGGTGGTAGAAGCCACTGGCAGACCAGCCCAATAGCGGTAGCCAGAGGGCATAACCCAGCCAGCGATGGTAGCGGCGCTTGCCATCTTTGATTTTGCGGGACTTACCCTTGGGCGGACGCAACGCGAATACCAGGGCAATGCCGGTGGCCGCGAACGCAAACAAGGTCAGCATCAGCAGGCCAATCAGTACCAGCCGCCCGTACTCCAGTCCATCCAACCACGCAAAGGTATGCAGCTGGCGAAAAATGCCCTGCATAAACGATTTGCTGTTATTGGTGATCGAGGCAAGCGCTGCGGTTTCGGTGTGCACAAACAGGGTCAGGCCATCGTCACCGGCGTATTCAATCCGGTACACCGGCAGCAGGCGGTTTACCGAGGGATAGGCGTTGTCGAACTCGGTCTGTAGCTGCATGTCGGCGATCTGCTCGTCGCTACGGCCACTGTAGTAGCCGGCGAGCCAACGGGCCTGCGCCAGGTCACCCCCCACAATTTCACGACCGTCACTCAAGGCATAGTAGTTGCGCGGTGCCGTCTCGCTCTCGGTAACCTGCAGCAGCGGCCCATTCTGAGAGGGCACCACCTTCACCACCCGCGCGCCCTGCACGCGGGATTCATCGGCGAGCAATTGCGGCAAATTGCCCAGGTCTTCTGCCTGCAGGCTCACCGACGGCGGGAAAAATTTGGCGGCCTTGGGGCCAAACCAGGCCATCATCGGATGACTAATGCCCGAGAGCGCCCACACCAGAATGCCGGCGAGCGCGTACCAACCGAGTTTGTTGTGCCAGGCGAGCCACTGCTTTTTCAGATTCATAACAGTTCTTTTATGTCGGTTCTTTTAAATCAGTTTTTCTGAACAGCTTCTGTTAATTACGCTTCTATTAATTGCGCTTCTATGTTTTCCACTTATTCCGGAAAAAGTCAGAAGCGATATCGCACACCGGCAAACATGGAGCGCGGCAGGCCCGGGCGATAGCTCAGGTCCGAATCGCCTACCTGGTTGGAGGTGTAGGTGGAGTAGCGTTCATCGGTGACATTGGACAGGCGCGCGTACACAGATAGGTCATTGCTGAAATCGTGGGTAGCGCGGAGGTTCAACAGGTCGTGACCTGCGTACTCCTGTGTGTTGGTTTCATCGGTGTAATAACCGCCGGTGTGGGACCACTCCAGCTCTACTCGCAGGCCACTCAGCCACGTCGGGGTATAGGCCAGCGCAAGGTTGCCCAGAGTACGCGGTGCCTTGCCGATGTCGTTGCCGGCAAAATTCAGGTTTTCACTGACCATGCAGAAGCAGGCGAAACTGAACTGGCTGAATACGTAGGAGTAATCCTTGTATTCCTGCTGCATGGCGGCGTAAGACAGGGCCAGCTGCCACTCCTCACCGAGGGGGGCCTGTACACTCAGCTCCACACCCTTGTGACTGGTTTCCCCCGCGTTGGTGGTCTTGCGCGTGTCACCCTCGATATAACTGACAATATCGTTTTCAGTGGTCATGTCGTAAACCGCCAGCTCATAGTTCACGGCCTCGGCAACAACACCGCGCAGACCAATTTCCTGGCTGACACTGGTCACCGGCTCTAGCTCGGTGGTGCCGGTTGAGGAGCCCGGACGGAACAGGGTACCCACCGTGGGCGCGCGGAAGGCGTGGCGATAGCTGGCGTAGAGCTGATGATTGTCGCTCAACTTGTACACGGCCCCCAGTTTTGGGCTCAGGTTGTCGTAGTCGCGACCCTGCGATGCCGGGCGAAAGTGCGAAGGATCCTCGTTGGGGGTATCCAGCCGATCCTCATACTCCACATCAAATACGTCATAGCGCAGTCCCGCAGACAACCTCAATTGCTCTGTGGGCGCATACTCCGCGTGCACATAGGGAGAAACGGAAGTCTGCTCTGCAGCAAAGTTGTAGGTGAACTCGTCGGTGCGGGCATAGTCGCTGTAGATATCGCCCTCACGGGTTACCGTGATGCGCTCTTCGCGGTATTCGGATGGTGTGTAATCCGCATCCATCCCCACAATAACCTCACCGCGATCAAAGTCGCGGCGATACTTGAGCAGCAGGCCGTAGGAACTGAACTCGGTGTCGCGGATATTTGGATCGTAGGTCACCATCCAGCTGGGCATCATTACTGTGCTGTTGTGACGATAGAAGGGAGTTACCGTCACCAAGCTGTATTCATCCGGGGTGTACGCCAGCTCGGAAGAAAGGCGCAGGGCCTCCACCTCGCGGTAACCGATATCGCCGTGGTAGCGGTTCTTCTCTACATCGTTGCGGTAATCGGCTTCTTCTAGACCGGATACGCCGCTCTGGTCGATGGTGGAATAGGACAGCACCGTCTTGCTATCCCAGCCCTCGGCGGATTTGCTGTCGAGCCGACCGCTCATGGAAGTACGGGTGTAGTCCGCCTCCTCGCGGAAGCCATCGCTGGCGGTGCTGTTCAAGTCCAGGCGAAACGCGCTGCTTTCACCAACTTTATTACCACCAGAAATCAACGCCCGCTGCCAACCGTCAGCGCCCAGCTCGCCATTGAGGGAAATCTCGGCTTCTTCGGGCGCGGCCTTGGTAACCGCATTGATTACCCCACCGATGGCATCGCTGCCATACAGTGCCGAAGCCGGCCCCTTGGTGACTTCCAGCTGTGCACTTTGCGGCACATTGATCTCATACAGGCCGTTGTGGTTGAAAAAGCCGGTAGGACGGGTGGGAATACCATCTTCGAGAAACAGATAGACCCCGGCGGTGGAGATGGGTTGGCGAATCGAGGTCATGTGCCCCTCCCCACCCAGGTTATTCACATGCACCCCGGCCACCCGATTCAGGGCATCGGCGGGATGCGCGGGTGCGATGTGCTCCAGCTGCTCCTCGGTCACCACACCCACAGACTCCGCCAGCTCCGAGCGCGCCTTGGCTTCCCGCGTCGCGGTGACTACCACCTGTTCCAGTGCACCGTCTGCCAGAGCGCCCATTTCCGCCTGTGCAGATGGGGTCAACAATGGTGAGAAGTTTACGGCCAGGGCCAGAGGGCAGGCTAAAAAAGCAGCAGGGGCGCGCACGGTGATTTCCTTGTGTAGCGGTATATTTGAATAAGGGAATGCTATCGGAAATCCCCTGTGCGCAACTGCGCCATATTGTCGCAGGGGGTGTGGCGTTGACCGCGTTATCACGAGCCGCTAAGGTTGCCCGCACTTGCAAGTCCTATCAGAGAATTCGCCATGGCCGCAAAAAAGAAAGCCGCTACTTTCGAGAGTGCACTGGAAGAACTGGAACAGCTGGTGGAGCGCCTGGAAAGCGGCGATTTGCCACTGGACGAGGCCCTGGCGGATTTTGAACGCGGGGTGAAGCTCACCCGCGAATGCCAGCAAAAGCTGGCCAGCGCCGAACAGAAGGTCAAAATACTGATGGAAGAGAACGGCCAGGTACAGGAACTGCCGTTTGATGCCGCTGACCAACGCCCCGGAGAGCCGGAATAAGTGAGCAAGTAAGTGAGTAGCCCTGCCCCCATTTCCACTCCGGCGCCGATGCCCGCCAAACTGAAAGCCTTCCTGCAGTCCTCAAGCCTCCAGGTCGAACAGACCCTGAAGACCGCTCTGGCCGATGAGAGCAGGGCCGAAGCCCTGTTCGCCGCCATGCAATACGCGGCCCTGGGCCCCGGTAAGCGCCTGCGCCCTGCGCTGGTTTATGCCTCGGCACTCGCCCTCGGCGGTGAGGCCTGTGCAGCTAACTGCCATGCCGCCGCTGCAGCACTGGAATGCATACACGCCTACTCCCTGGTCCACGACGATCTGCCGGCGATGGACGACGACGCCTTGCGCCGCGGCCGCCCGACCTGCCATATTCAGTTTGACGAGGCCACCGCGATCCTCGCCGGTGATGCCCTGCAGTGCCAGGCTTTCGAGTTGCTCGCCGCTGCCCCGCTGGCGGCGGGTCTCAAAGTGCAACTGATTGCCGAGCTGGCCCAGGCCTCCGGTGCCCGTGGCATGGTGGCCGGCCAGGCCATCGACCTCGCCGCGGTGGACCAATCGCTGACACTGGAGCAGCTCAAGCATATGCACCGCCTTAAGACCGGTGCTCTGATCATTGCCAGTGCCCGCATCGGTGCCTTGATCGGCGGTGCCGACGAGGCGCAACTGATGGCGATCACCCGCTATGCCGAAGCCATTGGCCTGGCATTTCAGGTGCAGGATGACATTCTGGATGTGACCGCGAACACCGAGACGCTGGGGAAAACCCAGGGTGCCGATGCGGCCCGCAACAAACCCACTTATGTTTCCCTGCTGGGACTGGAAGGCGCCAAGGCAAAGGCGAAAGAGTTGCATAGGGAAGCCCATCAGGCTTTGCAGGAACTCTCTCCTCAGGCAGGCAGCCTAAATTTCAGTGTTCTGCAACAACTGGCGGATTACATCGTCAATAGAGACTACTGAGCCTCTTACTAATCTTCTTACAGTCCTCTTAGTCGCCCCCCGGTCGTCGACTCGATTCAACAGACCGGGGGCGGCCTGACCAAAAGAGGCTGGAGGCGCCAACTCCCGTACGATGTGCCGTGACCGATCCTCTCTACCGGTTCGCGGCCAGCCCCCTCTAGATTGCACCATCTACCCTCTCAAACACCCCAGCGCTCGCCCTCGACTGGCGGTAGTGCGCGTGGATGATTTTCACTTAAAACTTGTGAAACATTGCACACTGACCGCACTCCTGAGCAATAAAGCCGGGCTCCAAAACACGAAAACCGTAAGCGACAACCAAAAACATCAACCCTTTTGACACTTGTGCACATTTGACGAGAGTCAAAAACTCTGCAAGATTTAGTAGCCGCCGCAGGTAAGCTAGAGCGCTCCTTAGTGAACAAGTGAAAGAACAAGAAGGACCGGAGCCCTCACCAGCACAGACCTGCGCATATAGATAAGAATAAAAGGTGACGAGTATGAAGCGTAAACAGCGCACAGTAATTGTCCCGATGGTCGTTGTCGCATTGACAATTGGCCTGACAAACGATGTACTAGCTGAATCTCTAACGGCAACGAAGCTGATAGAAGCATGTAAGGCCTACAAAGCCGATCAGGAAAGCGCGCACGCGACCAGCTGCCGCGCGTTTATCCATGGTTATCTGTCTGCGAGCAAAGATATTGTTGCCGCAGAAGAGCGCCCCTCCGAATTTGTGGCCCGGGCCATTAAAACCCGTGCCAGTCGACTTTCCGATGAAGCGGAACAACGCCTCAGCAGCCGTTACTGCCTGCCGTCCAGCGCAAGCCTCGATACTCTAATTACCAAGGTGGCAGAAATACCCCAGCCGTTTGCAGAAGATGCAACGGCAGAATCCGCAATGCTGTCGGTTTTGGAAAATCACTATCGCTGCAAAGATGTACTTAACCCCTGAACCGGTTTCGCTGCCACGCTTCTCAGCCGGCAGCTACCGCAAAGGTATTTATAAAGATCCTGTAATAAATCATTCATGCGTTACACCTTTTGTCTTTTTGCCGTTCTCGCGTTTATCTGGCTTACCAACTCCGGCCTGTACACGCCACTACTACTCTCCTTCGGACTCATCTCCGTTGTTTTCGTGATCCTGATTGCCCGGCGCATGAAAGTCGTGGATGGGGAATCCCTGCCGCTTGAGCTGTGGGCTACCCTACCGGGCTATTACCTGTGGCTGTGGCGAAAAATCGTTGCCAGCAATCTGGAAGTAGTGGCTTGCGTATGGGGAGGTTTGTTTTCACGCAATGAAACGATTTCGCCTTGCAGCGAACGTATTCCCACCAAACTAAATACAGATCTTGGCAAGGTCCTCTATGCCAACTCAATCACCCTGACCCCCGGTACCGTGGCCATCGATGTGGATGACGACTCGGTGCTCATCCACGCCCTGACTCGCAGCGGGCTAGATGAGCTCAAGCAGGGAGACATGGAAAACCAAATCCTCGCACTGACAGAAAAAAATTCAGGTTCAAGCACTACCACAGGGCAGAAGAACGAATGTTGAATGCAACTCTGATTGCCCTGCTCGTGGTGATGTCTCTGGCATTAGTCCGCGCAATCAAGGGCCCGTCTATTCACGACCGCATTCTCGCGGTGAATATGTTTGGAACAAAAACCGTACTGCTGATCGCCGTTATCTGCTTTACCCTCGGCAAGCCAGAGTTTCTGGATATTGCGCTGGTCTATGCACTGATCAACTTTGTTAGTGTGATCGGGGTTCTGCGTTATTTTGAATTTCGCAACAGAAACCAGACCGGTACCCAGAACGCTTCAGAGGAGTTAGCAAGTGATTGATTTGTTACTTGACTATGCAAGCGGCCTGCTACTTTTTCTCGGCTGTTTTTTTATGCTGACTGGCGCTATCGGCCTGCTGCGCTTCCCCGATTTTTATTCGCGCATGCATGCGGCGGGTGTTACCGACACTCTCGCAACCATTCTGATCATCGCTGGCCTGATGCTCACTGCCGGCTGGAGTCTGGCGCTGTTCAAGCTGGCACTGATCATGCTGTTTATTTTCTTCACCAGCCCCACGGCCAGTCATGCGTTGGCGCGCTCCGCTCAGCTCTGCGCTCTGCGCCTGACGCACACTCCTGTGGAGAAACACCCCGCAGAGGAACCCCGCCCGGTAGCACAAGCAAGCGCACCGGTTTCCAAGATGGAAACCGCCGAGGGCACTTAAGATCAATGAAAAAAATACATAAAGCAGCCAGGGGGAAATATTGATGGACCTGTTGCTGGATATCGCATTATTGGCGCTACTACTAGTGACCGCCGTTTCTATTGCCTGGATCAAGGACCTGTTTGCTGCGGCGATGCTCGCGGGCATTTACGGTCTGTTATCTGCGGGCTTCTTCATGACCATGGGTGCGGTGGACGTCGCCTTTACCGAAGCCGCGGTGGGTGCGGGCATATCCCCGCTACTGATTGTACTGACCCTGGCCCTGTGCGGACGCTACCAGCGCGCCGACCGCGACCGCGCACGTCTGGCCGTCGCGCTGGTCGTCACTGTGGGCGCGCTGTTAATTACCGCCACCGTCGACATGCCCTCTTTCGGCGATGCGAATGCGCCGGCACAGGCGCACGTGGCCCCGCACTACATTCAGGGTTCTCAGGAAGAAATTGGTATCCCCAACATCGTGACCTCGGTGCTTGCCAGCTACCGTGGCTTCGATACGTTTGGTGAAGTCGTGGTGATCTTTACCGCCGGGCTCGGAGTGTTGTCACTGCTGATGGGCAGTGCACCCGCGCCACAGCAGGCTCCCGGGCATTCCCTGGTACAACAGCAGTCGCGGGATATCGTGCTGCGCGTGGTGGCCAAGGTACTGATCGCTCCCATCATGCTGTACGCACTCTACGTGCAATTTCATGGTGAATACGGCCCCGGTGGAGGTTTCCAGGCCGGAGTGATCTTCGCCGTCGGCTTTATTCTTTACGGCTTGGTATTTGGACTGGATGCAGTGCGCAAGGTCGCAAGCCACGGACTGGTCCAACTACTGTCGGCAGTTGGTGTTTTGGTGTTCGGCTGTACCGGCTTACTGAGCCTGGCCAACGGCAAAAACTTTCTGGATTACAGCGCGCTGGCAGGCGACGCGGTGACTGGACAACACATCGGTATTATCGCGATCGAGTTGGGCGTCGGTATTACCGTGGCCGCGGTAATGATCATGATTTCCTATTTGTTTACCGCACAGCTGCGCGGTCGCGAAACAGAACTTTCCGCAAAGGGTATCCTGCCAACAACAGGCAACACGCCAGAAGGGCAAGCCAACTCTGCGCTGCCCTCTTTGCAAACTCAGGAACAGGGGGCCGGATAAGGTGTTACTGGCATCGCACTACAACTACTGGATCGTTATCGCACTGATGATGATCGGCCTGTATATGGTCATCGCCCAGGGCAACCTGGTGAAGAAGATCATTGGCCTGAACATTTTCCAGACCTCGGTTTTTATTTTTTACATCAGTGTGGGCAAGGTGGATGGCGGCGGCGCGCCGATTCTGAGTGAAGGCGAAACCCTCTACTCGAACCCGCTGCCCCATGTATTGATTCTCACCGCCATTGTTGTGGGGATTGCTACCACGGCATTGGCGCTGGCGCTCACCATTCGCATCAAGCGCGCCTACGGTTCCATCGAAGAACGGGATATTCAGGCTGCGGAAGCGCTGCAGGAACAGGCCTCGGCCGAAGTCACGTCTCAAGCTCCAGCCGGTAAGGAGAAGTAAGCCATGCTGGCACATCTTCCTATTTTGCAGGTAATCCTGCCGCTGATGGCGGCACCGTCCTGCCTGTTGATTCGCAAGGCCACACTGGTGTGGCTGTTTACCCTGGCCGTCAGTATTGCGGCACTGGTGGTAAGCGTGTTGCTGCTGCAACAGGTGTATGCCACTGGCCCGATCACCTACGAACTGGGTGGCTGGAAAGCCCCGTGGGGTATCGAATACCGTATTGACCTGCTGAATGCCTGGGTGTTGTTTATTGTCACCGCACTCAGTAGTGTGGTGTTGAGTGCAGCCCATACCAGTGTGCAAAAGGAACTGGAACCCACAAAGCAAACCGTCTTTTACGCACTGTACCTGCTGTGTTTTGCCGGTCTGCTCGGTATTGTGGCTACGGGCGATGCATTTAACGTATTCGTTTTCTTGGAAATTTCTTCCCTGTCTACGTATGCATTAATCGCGTTGGGCAAAGACCGGCGCGCGTTGTGGGCGGCATTCCAATACCTGATCATGGGGACCATCGGGGCCACCTTTATCCTGATCGGTATTGGCTTCCTGTACATGATGACCGGCACCCTGAATATGGCGGACCTGGCTGCGCGTATTCCGCCACTCAGTGAATCCACCACGGTGCTCGCCGCCTTTGCGTTTATTTTTGTGGGTATCTGCCTGAAGCTGGCGCTGTTCCCGCTGCACCTGTGGCTGCCGAACGCCTACAGCTGTGCGCCTTCTATCGTTACCGCATTTCTCGCCGCAACCGCCACCAAGGTCGCGCTCTATCTGTTACTGCGCTTTACCTTTACCGTATTCGGGGTCGACTTTTCGCTGTCGCACCTGCCACTGGATTCAGTGCTGATTGGGCTCGGTCTGGTGGGGGTATTTGCCGCATCCATCGTCGCTATCTATCAGGCCAATATCAAACGTATGCTGGCGTTTTCCAGCGTGGCGCAGATCGGCTACATGGTTGTAGGTATCGGTATTGGCACAGCAACAGCGCTGCAGGCCACGCTGTTGCACCTGTTTAACCACGCGTTGATGAAAGGCGGCCTGTTCCTGGCCCTGGCGGGGCTGGTTTATCAAATCGGCGGCTGCCGCATCGAACACTTCCGCGGTCTCGGACGCACCATGCCCTGGACCATGGCCGCCATCGTGGTCGGTGGTATCAGCCTGATCGGCATGCCACTGACCGTCGGTTTTGTCAGTAAGTGGTACCTGATTGCCGCAGCCATCGAACAGCAATTCTGGGGGGTAGCGGTACTCGTAATACTCGGCTCGCTCCTGGCGGTGGCCTATATCTGGAAGCTGGTAGAAGCGGCCTATTTTCAGGCCCCGCAAACTGACACCGGTGCGGCTGCAAAACGGGAAGCACCGCTGGGTATTCTGCTTCCTGCCTGGCTGTTAATTGCGGCAAATATCTATTTCGGCATCGACACCCGCCTGCCGGTTGAAGTGAGTGCTGCAGCCTCGCAATTCCTGCTGGGAGGTAGCGCGCAATGAGTACATCCAACCTTCTGCAATTGACCCTGCTCATCCCGGTACTGGCATTGGTGGGTATTCAACTCACCGCCCGCTGGGAAAATGTGCGCGAAGCGATTTCATTAATTGCCGCAAGCACCCTGTTTTTCACCGTCACCCAGCTGTATCAGCCGATGCTCGACGGCCAGGTGATTGGGGCCTACTGGCTGGATATTCTGCCCGGACTGGCACTGTCTTTCCGCGTAGAGCCTCTTGGCCTGATGTTCGCACTGGTGGCGAGTTTCCTGTGGATCATCACCACCCTCTATGCCATCGGTTATATGCGTGGGCACGGCGAAAAAAATCAGGCACGTTTTTTTGGCCTGTTTGCGGTTTCCATCGGCGCGGTGATGGGTATCGCCTTCGCGGAAAACCTGTTCACCCTGTTTATTTTCTACGAAGTATTGACCCTGTGTACCTATCCGCTGGTCACCCATGCGGGTACCGACAAGGCTCGTGCCGGGGGACGTGTTTATCTGGGTATTCTGCTGGGTACCTCGGTTGGTTTCTTCCTGCTGGCCATCATCACTACCTGGCTGCTGGCTGGCACGCTTTCGTTTAAAGAAGGCGGCATTTTCTCACCGGGTACTTCGCTTACACTGCTGTCTGTGCTGTTGGGGCTATTTGTCTTTGGCGTCGGCAAGGCGGCCATCATGCCTTTCCACCGCTGGCTCCCCGCGGCCATGGTGGCGCCGACACCGGTAAGTGCGCTGTTGCACGCAGTGGCCGTGGTGAAAGCTGGTGTGTTTGTGCTGCTGAAAATCTGCCTGCTGATTTTTGGGCTCGATACACTGCAGGCAATACCGGCCACCGAGTGGCTGCTGTATCTAGCCGGCATTTCCATCCTGCTCGCGTCCATCATTGCCCTGCGCCAGCAAAACCTGAAAAAGCGCCTGGCCTATTCCACCGTTAGCCAGCTGGGTTACATCACTCTGGGCGCCCTGCTCGCCACCAGTGCGGGTATGACCGGCAGTGCACTGCATATCGTGATGCACGCCTTTGGCAAGATCACTCTGTTCTTCTGCGCGGGCGCCATCCTGGTGGCCGCACACAAAACCGAAGTACACCAGCTGCGCGGACTGGGTCGGCAGATGCCGGTAACCATGACCGCGTTCTTGGTAGCCAGCCTGTGCATTATCGGAATCCCGCCCACCGGCGGTACCTGGAGCAAGTGGTATCTGATGCTGGGTACTTTTGAAGCGCAGCAATGGATTTTGATGGGTCTACTGATGATCAGCTCGCTGCTCAGCATCGCCTATCTGTTACCAATCCCGCTGCGCGCATTTTTCTCCCGTAGTGAACAGGACGCAGACGTCACTGGTGGTCCTGACGCAACTGCAACGAGCGTCATCAAGGAGGCCCCTTTGCCCTCCCTGATCGCCCTCGGTATCACTGCGACGGGCTGTATTTACTTGCTGCTGTTCCCCGATGCGTTCTATCAGCTAATCAAAGCCGGAATCTGATATGAGTGGTGAAAAACAGGATTTCTTCGACAATCCAAACAACATCCGCAATATGCTGCGGGTGTTCTACGTTATCTGTGCCCTACTGTTTGCGGCGGATTTTGTCGTGCATCGTCACACAGAGTTCCGCTTTGAGGGCCTCCCCGGCTTCTATCCCATCTACGGTTTTGTGGGCTGTGTGATTCTGGTATTTGCAGCAAAATGGATGCGTACCTTCCTGATGCGCCCGGAAGACTATTACGACAAGCGGGAGCTGACCGACTTCAACAGCGATGACGGTGATACGCCATCACATGAAGACAGCAACACCCCTGTGAGCGGAGGGCATCAGCGTGTTTGAAATTGCCCCGTTTATTCCGTTCTTTATCGCTGCTGCGCTCGGGCTGTTTCTGCGCGGTTGGATGCGGGCACTGCTGTTTATTGCGGTTCCTGTACTTGGCCTCGCCAATTTGTGGCTGCTGGGCGCCGGCGGAGCAGGTATTGAATTTGGCCACTACGCCATCCTCGATTTCAATTTACTGCTGTTTAAAGCCGATAAGCTGAGCCTGCTGTTTGGTTACCTGTTCCATATTGCCGCACTCATCTCGGTAATCTATGCCCTACATATACGCGACACCCTGCAACAGGTGGCCAGCATGCTCTATGCGGGCAGTGCCCTCGGGGCGGTGTTTGCCGGCGACCTGCTGACCTTGTTTATTTTCTGGGAACTGCTGGCGCTGACCTCGGTATTCCTGGTGTGGGCGCGCCGCAGTGGCCGCGCCTATGTGGCGGGGCTGCGCTACTTCACCCTGCACATCCTTTCCGGGTTGCTGCTACTCGGCGGAATCATCTTTTACGGCCAGACTCACGGCACCCTCGAATTTGGCCAGATCGGGCTCGATGGCAGCGCCTACAGCTGGATGATCTTCCTCGCGTTCGGCATCAAGTGCGCCTTCCCGTTTTTCCACAACTGGCTTACCGACGCCTACCCGGAATCGACCCCCACCGGTACCGTGTTCCTGAGCGCGTTCACCACCAAGGTGGCGGTGTATGCACTGGCACGGGCCTACCCCGGCACCGAGTTACTGGTTTACATCGGCGCTACCATGGCCTGCTTCCCAATTTTCTATGCGGTGATCGAAAACGACCTGCGCCGGGTACTGGCCTACAGCCTGATTAACCAGCTGGGCTTTATGGTAGTGGGCATTGGTATCGGCACCTCACTCGCCATCAATGGCGCCGTGGCCCACGCGTTTAATGACGTGATCTTCAAGGGACTGCTGTTTATGTCCATGGGCGCGGTGCTGCATGTCACCGGCAAGATCAACGGCTCGGAACTGGGCGGCCTCTACAAGAAGATGCCCAAAACCACGGTGCTGTGCATCATCGGTGCTGCCTCCATCTCCGCCTTCCCCCTGTTCAGCGGTTTCGTCAGTAAATCCATGGTGATGAGTGCGGCAATCAAGAACGGCTACGACTGGGTTTGGCTTATCCTGCTGTTCGCATCCGCGGGCGTGTTCCACCACGCGGGCATCAAGATCCCCTACTTCGCCTTCTTCGCTCACGACGCCAAGCTGCCGGCGCGCGAGCCTCCGGTGAATATGTTGATTGCCATGAGTATCGCGGCGGCGCTGTGCCTGATCATCGGTATTTACCCACAGGCGCTATATAACCTGCTGCCTTACGAGATTTCGTACACCCCTTACGATGTCACCCACGTGCTGACCCAGCTGCAGCTGCTGTTCTTCTCCGCACTCGCGTTCGTATGGCTGAACCTGCGCCACCTGTATCCGCCGGAGCTGCCATCGGTGAACCTGGATGTGGAGTGGGTTTACCGCCGGCTGGTACCGGATGCCATGCGCGGCCTGTTCAACTGCCTATTCGCTCTGGACAACCGCCTGCGCAATGCCGCGGTTGGCGGTGTGGCACGACTGGTGGAAGGGGTAGCCAGCCACCACCGCGCCGATGGCATCATGGCCCGCAACTGGCTTACCGGCAGCATGGTGGCCGGTGTGGTGCTGTTGCTGGGTATCTACCTGGTACTGGGATGGATGTAAGGCGCTACAGGGGTCTTGAGGGCTCTGTGGAATTGTGAAGTGACGATTGACCGGGGAGCCGTGCGCCGCGCAGGATGCAATCTCCCCGCGAGGGGCATACAATTCCCTTCTTATATCAGTTGCAATTGATACCTTAGGCCGCCGTTTCGTCTTCACGGAAGCATGCGGCGCCTGGGGCTGCCCGATTCAGGACCCTTGATGTTCGACGAGATCCCCCGCCAACGCCCGCAGACTCCGCTGCTCGACCAGATTGACGAGCCAGCCCAGCTGCGCGCCCTGTCGGAAAAACAGCTGCCAGAACTGGCAACGGAATTACGTGAATACCTACTCTACTGTGTAGGCCAGACTGGCGGCCACTTTGGTGCCGGTCTCGGCGTGGTCGAGCTCACCATCGCCCTGCACTACATCTACAACACCCCGGAAGACCGGGTGGTGTGGGATGTGGGCCATCAGACTTATCCACACAAGATTCTCACCGGCCGCCGTGAGCAGATGCTCAGCATGCGTCAGCAGGGCGGCCTGTCCGGCTTCCCCAAGCGCAGCGAAAGCCCCTACGACACCTTCGGTGTCGGGCACTCCAGTACCTCCATCAGTGCCGCACTGGGTATGGCGCTGGGCTCCCCGGATGAGCGCAAGGTTGTCGCCGTGATTGGCGATGGCGCCATGACCGCGGGTATGGCATTTGAAGCGCTGAACCACGCCGCACACACCGGCAAAGACATGCTTGTGGTGCTGAATGACAACCGCATGTCGATCTCCAAGAACGTGGGCGGTCTCGCCACCTACTTCGCGCGTATTCTCGCCAGCAAGACGTACCTGAACATGCGCGAGGGCAGCCGCAAGATCCTGTCTGCTATCCCCAAGGCATGGCAGCTGGCACGCCGTACCGAAGAACACGTAAAGGGCATGATTACGCCCGGCACGCTGTTTGAGGAGCTGGGCTTTAACTATGTGGGCCCGCTGGACGGCCACAACATGCAGGACCTAGTGCACACCCTGCGTAACCTGCGCAATCAACCAGGGCCGCAACTGCTGCACGTAGTCACTACCAAGGGCAAGGGCTTTGGCCCCGCGGAAGAAGACCCGGTGGGTTACCACGCGCTGAACAAGCTCGAACCGGAGCCCAAGGTGCAGGTAGCGGTGTCGCCCGAAGCGGCCGCAACCGCCAAGAAGAAAGGTCCCAAGTACCAGGATATCTTCGGCCAGTGGCTGTGTGATATGGCCGAGCAGGACGACAAGCTGGTGGGTATCACCCCCGCTATGTGTGAAGGCTCCGGCATGGTGGAATTTGCCGAGCGCTTCCCTGAGCGCTACCACGATGTTGCCATTGCCGAGCAACACGCTGTCACCCTGGCCGCCGGTCTCGCCTGTGAAGAGCAGAAGCCGGTGGTGGCGATCTACTCGACCTTCCTGCAGCGCGGTTACGACCAAATGGTGCACGACGTGGCGATCCAGGACCTGGACGTGACCTTTGCCATCGATCGCGCCGGCCTCGTCGGTGAAGACGGCCCGACCCATGCGGGTAGCTTTGACCTAACCTTTATGCGCTGCCTGCCAAATCTGGTCATCGCAGCGCCGTCTGACGAGAATGAGTGCCGCCAGCTGCTCTACACCGCCTATCAGCACAATGGCCCATCCGCCGTGCGCTACCCGCGCGGTACCGGCCCCGGCATCGAGATCGAAAAAGACATGACCGCTCTGCCTGTTGGCAAAGGGCGCGTTGTTCAGGAAGGCAGCAATGTAGCGATCCTGAGTTTCGGTACGTTGTTGGCGCCGGCCCGTGAAGCGGCAGAAAAACTCGGTGCGACTCTGGTAGATATGCGCTGGGTAAAACCGCTGGACGAAGAGTTGATCGACCGGCTGGCGGACAGCCACGATTTGCTGGTCACGCTGGAAGAAAACACCATCGCTGGCGGTGCCGGCAGTGCAGTATCGGAATACCTGAATCAACGCATCATCCCGGTACCGCTTCTGCAGCTGGGCTTGCCCGATAAAATTATTGAGCACGGCAAGCACCCGAAACTGCTCAAAGAAATTGGCCTCGACGCCAAAGGTATCGAAGAACAAATTCGCGAACGCCAGAACCAGATGCATCAGGCGCAGTCAAACGGCCAGGCTGCTGCGATTTAAAAGTTACAACAACATTGACCGCTAACGAAGCAGAGAACTTTAAAACGAAGGCTGAGGGTCGGGTGCGGATTTTCAGGATCGTCGCAAACAGGATGTTTGCGCCGAAGCGCCCAGGGATGGGTTTACAGCGGTCCTGAAAATCCGCACCCGATTCTCGGCCGCCACTACGCGTCAAACAAAGCTCCAATTAAGAGCTCCGAACATGACCGCAGTGGCGCCGGGCCACAGAGCAACTCTTTTCGGAACCGCTGTACATACATCCCTGTAAGCTGCGTCGGCGACGTCCCTGTCGCCGACGCTTCCGAAAAGAGTTGCTCTGCACCCCGCCTTAACTTCTTATATTTTCGCGCTGTAGCTACCGCGCGGAACACATCAAAGACAATAAGAGACAGGCAGTACAATGTCCTTACGCCAAGCATTCAAAAATATCTTAAAGCCTAAGTTCGTAACACTATCGGCCGCCATAATACTTGCCAGTGCAAACTCACAGGCTATGGAGCAACGTGACTTCGACAAAGCCATGAAGGCGCTGCCGAAAACTGGTGCCAGTGAAAAGTTGAGCGCCCTGCAGGATCTTCGCTACCGCTGGATCATGGAAAGCTATCCAGAAAATGCCACCTACCAAGGCTACCCCGGCGTAGAGCGTGACTGGACCGATCAATCCCTGAAGAGTATCGAGCGCCGCAAAGACCAGACACGCAAACTGCTCGCCACCAGTCGCCAGCTAAACGAAGACAAGCTCAGCGATAGCGAACGGCTCGATTACCAGCTGCTGTACCAAGACCTGTTGTTGGATGTACGCGGCTACCAGTTTCCCGAGCACCTGCTACCTATCAACCACATGAGCGGCATCCAGCGCAGTGTGCCGGCAGTCTTGAACGCGATGCCCAAGCGCACCGCTGCGGACTATGAAGATATACTCGCGCGCCTCGACAAACTGCCGGGCTTGATCGAGCAGACCAAGATTCTGATGGAGCTTGGGCTTGAGCAGAAACTGACACCGCCACAAATCACCCTGCGTGACCTGCCCGGCCAGATTCGCGCACTGATTCCGCAAGACCCGGCACAGAGCCCACTGCTCAAGGCATTTAATAACATTCCTGCGAGCATTGCCGAGGCGCGCAAGAATAGACTGCGTGCACGGGCACATAATATTTACCGCAAGTCACTGGTGCCAAACTGGCAGCGCCTCGCCGAATTTGTGGAGCGGGAATACATCCCGCAGGCGAGCACCGAAACCGCGTTCACCAAAAACGCCGACGGTATCCGCTGGTATGCGCACAAGGTGCGCAAGCAGACCACCACGGACCTGAGCCCGGAAGAGATTCACCAGATCGGCCTCGAAGAGGTGCGCCGTATTCGCGCACAGATGGATGCGATTATTGAAAAGACCGGCTTCGACGGCGACTTCAAAGCGTTCACCGATTTCCTGCGCAACGACCCGCAGTTTTATCACCAGAGTCGTGAAGACCTGCTGAAGCAGTACCGGGATATTGCCAAGCGTATTGATGGCGAAATTCCCGCGCTGTTCCGCACGCTGCCAAGATTGCCCTACGGTATCAAGCGAATCCCCGAGTACTCGGAGAAATCCCAGACCACCGCTTACTACCAGCCGGGGTCGATGGAAACCGGGCGTGCCGGGGTGTTCTTTGCCAATACCTACAACTTGAAAAGCCGTCCCATCTGGGAAATGGAAGCCCTGACCGTGCACGAAGCCGTCCCCGGGCATCATCTGCAAATTGCACTGGCCCAGGAGCAGCAGGATATTCACCCACTGCGTCGCACCAAGATGTACACCGGTTACGTGGAAGGCTGGGGACTCTACTCCGAAAGCCTCGGCTATGATCTGGGCCTGTACCAGGACCCTTACAGCGAGTTTGGTGCACTGACCTACGATATGTGGCGCGCGGTGCGCTTGGTGGTGGATACCGGTATGCATCAGCTGGGCTGGAGCCGTGACGAAGCCATTCGCTATTTCATGAATAACAGCGCCAAGCCGGAGCATGATGTGGTAGTGGAAATCGACCGCTACCTGGTGTGGCCGGGCCAGGCACTGGCCTACAAGGTTGGACAGCTGAAGATTCTGGAAATCCGCGCCCGCTCGGAAGAAGCCCTCGGCAATAACTTTGATATTCGGTATTTCCACGACGCGTTGTTGGGCGCCGGTGCATTGCCGCTCAATTTACTTGAGGCGCGCATGAACCGCTGGATCGAATCTCAAGGGGGCAGCCTGAGTCGGACCGCCCCTGCAGATGATTCGGCGGGGCAGGCAGCACTTAACTAATTTCTCAGACAAAAAAGGGCCGCAAACGCGGCCCTTTTTAATGGCGGTCAAAATTGAGTGCCAAATCACGTGCGGTTTTTATTAGCCCGTGCATGGTTTTGCACCGAACGGTACAGCTGACTCAACGAGCGGTCTGAGGCACGCGACTCCGCCAGTGTTTTGCTGTTGCGCGCCACTTCCCTTTCCAGTTTGCGCCAGTTGTGCAGGCGACGCTCATCCAGCTCACCGGCCTCGATTGCCGCTTGCACAGCACAGCCGGGCTCTGACTCGTGGACACAATCCGCGAAACGACACTTCTCCGACAACGCCGAGATGTCCGCAAAAGTTGCCTCCAACCCCTCACGAATATCCGCGAGCGCCAGCTCCCGCATACCCGGACTATCTAGAATCAGACCTCCATCCACAATCGGATAAAGCGCACGATGACGGGTGGTATGGCGCCCCTTGCTGTCGTCTTCACGAATACCGCCGGTTGCGGCTAATTCGGTTCCCGCAAGGCTATTCAGCAAGGTGGACTTACCCACACCGGACGAGCCAAGCAACGCCAGTGTTTCGCCACTGCGGCAATAATCCCGCAATGGCGCTACGCTTTCTGTGTCAAGGGCATTCACCAATACGACTGGCAGATCGCGGTGCCCCTTGAGCGCATCGTGAAACGGCGCATGATTCTCGTCCAGGTCAGCCTTGGTCAATACCAGACAGGCGCGACAACCCGCTTCCTTCACCAGTGCCAGATAGCGCTCCACCCGCGACAGGTTGAAGTCCTGGTTACAGGAGGAAACGATCAGCACGTTATCCACATTGGCGGCGATCAGCTGAACCTGCTTGGCACCCGGTGCCATGCGCTTGAACAGACTGCTGCGCTCCAGCCGGCGTACAGGCTTGCGGCTCTCGCGTGCCAGCAGCAGCCAGTCGCCCACGGTAGGGCGCTCTGCGGCATCCTCGAACAGGGCGCCACTGACCAATACGCTCTCCTCTCCCGACTCGCCGGATACTTCGATCTGGCTGCGGTGCACCGCCATGACCTTTACCGGCTGGCAGTCGTTTAACTCATCCAGACTCAGCTGTTGCTGAAAAAATGGTTTCCAGCCGAGTTGCTTGAGTGGAGATACGCTATTCAAAGGTGTTTTTGCGCCCGCTGCGGAGGCGCCACGTCGAAAAGTTGGGCGACGTGAAATCAGGGATTTACTCAATGTCCTAAACCCTCAGGGGTGCCCGCCACATGACTTTTCCTCACTTTGGGAAAGGCTGCGGGCACGGATGATTTGGCCACAGAACACAATGTCTGGGCACGATCAGTTGGGGTTTCGATGGAATAGACGAAACCCGGCAATAGGACTTGCCGGGCAGAGAGACTGAAAACGGAAACGTCAGTCGCAGCTGGCCCGGCGGAAACTGGATACACTCATGAACCATTCTCCACTGGTGAAATTTCGTACAACTTAACAGCCTTGCAGCGCGACTGCAATAACCGCGGATAAACAGGCCCGTTTACGCGCCAAAATTGTAACGTTGGCGGCAGAAATATTTTCCTAGGGACAGAACGAACGAAAGCCGGCAAAAGCCGGCTTTCTATATCCTAGCGCTGACGGTACATCACCTTTCTCGACCTTCAGCGATCAGATAACTACGAGTATAGACACCACTGGCGATTCCGCAGTCCTAAAGTACTTCGCTTGCTCTTCCTGAGCTTTTTGCAGAATCAGTATCTTGCTCGCCTATAGATTGGCGTTTTCCCGTTTCCTTTACATGACGCTTTTATGAAAGGTTTGTGACAACGAAAACCGCTCGCAGTCAGCTACTTCCATCGGCAGGTCAGCGAGAGCAATCACTTGTCAGGGTTTTCATCGCCGTCGAACAGGTGCCCCAGCTTGCCTTTCTTGGTAGAAAGGTAATTAAGGTTGTGCGGATTGCGACCGGACTGATGGGGCAGTCGCTCGGCCACTTGTACACCGAGATCCTGCAGTGCTTTTACTTTGCGCGGGTTGTTTGTCATCAGGCGAATCGACTTGATACCCAGGTGATCGATCATCGGTTTCAGGATCGAGTAATCCCGTATATCTGCGCCGAAGCCAAGCTGTTCATTCGCCTCTACGGTATCGGCGCCCGCGTCCTGCAGGTGGTACGCGCGGATCTTATTCAACAGACCGATGCCGCGCCCTTCCTGACGCAAGTAAAACACCGCACCGCGGCCCTCGGTGGCAATGCGATGCAATGCATATTGCAACTGCGCGCCGCAGTCACAGCGCAGGGAGAACAGCGCATCCCCAGTCAGGCACTCGGAGTGGATACGAGCCAGCACCGGCGCATCTGTGTCGAGATCTCCCATGCTCAGAACAACGTGTTCCTTGCCGTTCTCCACTTCCTCGAAACCGTGCATCTCAAACATGCCCCAAGACGTTGGCAGTTTGGAAGATTCCACATAGCGAATGGTCAAGCTGATACCTCGCGATCCATCAAAATCGTCATCAATTGCGCGCGCGCAGCAGTAACAGTCCATCCTGCTGCTGCATGTCCACACGACTCAAAAAACTATTGCCCAGCAGTGTCACAGTGGGGAAATCACTACCCAGTACGGTAGCCTCCACGTTGTGTACCGTGATACCACCGATGGTGACACTCGCCAGCTGCAGCCTGTACGCTTTTTCGACGCCGCTGGCGGTAGAGACCGTCATGGGCCTTGCCCGCGACAGGTCCAGCCCCAGGCTTTTGGCCGTGGGGTAATTAAACGCAATACTCGTGGCTCCAGTATCCACCATCACATTCACACGGCGCCCATTTATCCACGCAGTGGTGCTGTAATGGCCGCGGCTGTCCGGATTCAGGCGTACTTCAGCACGCTCGGCCTTGGCATAATTTGCCGCTACCGGCGCCGCCAGGGTCAACTTCTGTTCGCGCCCATCAATACGCACCAGTGCATGGTCATTGGTTACCGACACCAGTGTCACGCCCTCAGGTGAGGTTTTACCGGACTTCAGCAGGCGCTGCTTGCCGTCCACCTCAAACATGGCACTGCTGCCGAAAATGGCCTGCAAACGCACTTCCTGTGCACTGGCAATGGCTGGCACTAACAGCGTGACAGCGAGTATGAATAAACCGCGCAGCTTCATGGGCATCCGGCCTCAGAGTGTGTGAATCAGATAAGCCGTGCCCTGCAACACCAGCGCGGCGTAAATTCCTGCCAGTATATCGTCCAGCATGATCCCCAGACCACCGTGCACACGGCGGTCAGCCCAGCCGATGGGCGGGGGCTTGGCGATATCGAAAATTCTAAACAGGACAAATCCGTACAGGGCCCACAGCCAGCCCACCGGGGCCATAAACATGGTGAGCCAGTAGCCGACAAATTCGTCCCACACGATGCCGCCGTGGTCGTGCACACCGAGCTTCTTGGACGCGGCACCGCACAGGTAGCAACCCACGACAAAGGTGATAACAAGAACCGCCAGATAGGCCAGCGGCGACAGAAACTGCAGTCCGTACCAGAGAGGTACCGCCGCGAGAGTCCCGAAAGTTCCCGGCGCCTTTTTGGCTAAACCAGAACCAAAGCCAAACGCGAGAAACAGCACCGGGCTGCGCAAAAGCTCGGCCATGGTTGGCGTGGGCTTCGGGGTGGGACCTGAATTCGTTGTCGAGTTGGTGCTCATGCTGTTGTTATTCTCCACCGCTTAAAAGTGTCGGAAGCTGGTGCCGCTCGGCTGCCAGTCGACCCCGTGTAATCGACACCGCACGCCGCTTTCCGCAGTCATACGACCGATGGCCGCAATCGGTAACTGCAGCTCCCCCAATGCATGCAAATGCTGCTCGGGGACAGTAAAACAGAGCTGGTAATCATCACCGCCGGTAAGCGCGGTTTCCAGGGCGCCCTCGCCTTTTACACTCTGTGCCAGTGGCGCTATCGGCAAACGCTCCACATCCAGCTCGGCACCGAGATCACTGGCCTCACAGATATGCGCGAGATCCCCGAGCAGGCCGTCAGAAATATCCAGTGCGGCACTGGCATATTTGCCAATGGCTCGGGCCACCGCGAATTGCGGCTCCGGGAAATAATAGGCCGCCTCGGTTTGCTGTTGCTGTTCCGCACTGCCTTCGATATCACCCAGCACAATGGGCAATGCGGCGGCGCCGGCACCCAGTGTGTTGGAAACAAAAATGTGATCGCCAGCACTCGCGCCATCGCGCCTTAGTGGCGCATCACAGGCACCGGTGACTTGAATCGTGATCGACAGCGGCCCCTTGGTTGTATCACCACCGATCAGCGTTATGCCATGCAGGTGGGCGGTCTCAGCAAGCCCGCGCGCGAACGGTTCTAACCAGTCGGGATTGCTCTCGGGCAACGTCAGCGCAAGCGTAAACCACAGGGGGTCCGCATTCATCGCCGCGAGATCCGAAAGGTTGACACGCAGCGCGCGGCTGGCAATACGATAGGGGTCGGCGTTTGCAGGAAAGTGCACATCCGCCACCAGGGTATCGACACTGGTGGCGAGCGTTTTACCGGTGGGTGGATTCAGCAGCGCGCAGTCGTCGCCAATGCCCAGTTCTACACCCTGGTTGGCATAACCCTGCCCCCAGAATTGGACTGGCCCTCGGTTTGAAAGCGAGAGGAAAAGTACTCCCGAATCAGTTCAAATTCACCGGGGCCAGGCATGCGCGGTTTAGCCTTTGTCGGCTTTTACTTCGACGCTGCGCTCTTTCACTGCAACCTTGTCGAGAATGCCGTTAATAAACTTGAAGGCATCGGTAGGGCCGAACTTTTTCGCCAGCGCAACGGCTTCGTTGATCACGACTTTATAGGGGACGTCGATACGGTTTTTCAGCTCGAAGGTGGACATGCGCAGCAGCGCGCGAGACACCGGGTCGAGCTCTTCGACGTCGCGATCCAGGTATTCGGTGTAGATACCTTCAACCTCGTCGAGATTTTTCGCCACGCCGTGCAGCAACTCGTGAAAGTACGGCACGTCGGTTTTGCTCATATCGTTGTCGGTACGAAACTCGGCTTCGATGGCATTCAGGTTAGAGCCAGCCATTTGCCACTGATACAGGGCCTGCATGGCGTAGTGGCGAGCCTTGCGGCGGGCAGATGCGGTTACGGTCATTTCAATTCAGTCCGGTTTAGATTTTGCCCAGCAGGGAAACCATTTCGAGGGCGGTTTCCGCGGCTTCACAGCCTTTGTTGCCGGCTTTGGTGCCGGAGCGTTCGATGGCCTGCTCGATAGAGTCTACGGTGAGGACACCGAAGGTCACAGGGATGCCGGTATCCATGGATACCTGGGCCAGGCCTTTGGTACATTCACCAGCTACGTATTCGAAGTGCGGGGTGCCGCCGCGGATCACTGCACCCAGTGCAATGACGGCGTCAAATTTTTTGCTCTGGGCAATTTTTTGCGCGGCCAGCGGGAATTCGAAAGCACCCGGGGCGTAGTAAATGGTGATGTCTTCTTCTTTGATGCCTTTGCGACGCAGGGTGTCCAGCGCGCCGTCTTTCAGGCTCTCCACAACGAAGCTGTTCCAGCGGCTCACCAGCAGTGCGTACTTACCGGTGCTGCCTACGAAATCCCCTTCGATAACTTTGATCTTGCTCATGGTCTCTTTCCGTTTCTGTTTTCCACTTTGAGCCCTTGGTATCTCTTTGGCCCTAGAGCAGTGGCGGCGGAGCACCGGGTATAAGTTTTCAGGACCGCTGTGAACCCATCCCTGGGCGCTGCGGCGCAAACTTCCTGTTTGCGACGCTCCTGAAAACTTATACCCGGCCCTCCGCCTTCGATTCAAAAATACGGGGTCTTACACCCCATGTTTTCCTAAATTTCTTCCGCGTTCAGGTACTCTTCAACTTCCAGGTCAAAACCGGAAATTGCGCTGAACTTGAACGGCGCACTCATCAAACGCATTTTGCGCACTTTCAGATCGCGCAAAATTTGCGAGCCGGTACCTACCTGCTTGTACACCAGATCCTGGCTCGGGCGCTGTTGCTTGCCGCTGATCAACCAGTCGATGCTCTCTTCAATCTCATCGGTGGTTTCGTTGTGGCAAATCACCACCACGACACCCTTGCCCTCTTCCTTGACCTTTTTCAGCGCACTGCGGAACGTCCAGGGTTCGTACTTTTCGTCACCGCGGCGCAGGCTAAATACATCGCGCAGGGTACTGGCCACATGTACACGCACCAGGGTCGGTTCTTCCGGATTGAAGTCACCGAGGCTGAAGGCGAAGTGGCGTTCGCGGCGCGCTTTGTCGAGGTAAGTGCGCAGCTTGAATTCACCGAACTCGGTGTGTACACGACGCTCGTTCACGCACTCAACGGTTTTTTCATTAAGGGCGCGGTAGTTAATCAGGTCGGCGATGGTGCCAATCTTGAGATTGTGCTGCTTGGCGAATTTTTCCAAGTCCGGGCGGCGGGCCATGGTGCCGTCTTCGTTCATGATCTCGACGATGGCGGCAGCGGGCTCGAAACCGGCCAGGCGAGCCAGATCACAACCGGCTTCGGTGTGGCCGGCGCGGCTCAGTACACCACCGGGCTGGGCCTTGATCGGGAAGATGTGGCCCGGCTGCACGATATCGGACGGCTTGGC